>NZ_BONY01000001.1 GCF_016862955.1 Rhizocola hellebori
CGTACGGGTCCGCACCGAGCAGCTCGCACAGGTCCATGAACTCGTGCGTGCCGAACGCGTTGTCCTCCACCACGTCGCCCCAGTGCGAGTTGACCATCCGCGGGCGGTTCTCGCGCGGGCCGATGCCGTCACGCCAGTGGTAATCGTCGGCGAAGCAGCCGCCCGGCCAACGCAGGTTCGGGATCGAAATCGCCCGCAACGCCTCGACCACGTCCGACCGGATGCCCCGCACGTTCGCGATCGGCGAGTCCTCACCCACCCAGAACCCGCCGTAGATGCAGCGCCCCAGGTGCTCGGCGAAGTGCCCGTACAAATGCCGGCTGATCGTGGCGCCGGGGAGGTCGAGATCGATCACTGCGGTCGTGGTTGTCGTCATTGTCTTCCCATCAATTGCGTGTTCCGTCATTGCAGGCCTCCAAGTACCTGCGCTCTCCCGTCAGCCGGTACAGCTCCACCAGGGCCGTTTCGATCTCGGAGCTGGCGGAAGTTGTCGAGGGCACCGGAGACCTCCAGCTGCTCGATGCAGTGCGGAATGGTGGCCTCGCCGTTGCGCTGCTGCCAGGCTGCCGGCGGACCACCGACAAGGCTCACGGACGGGATCGGCAGCGGCCGTGCCCGCATCCCGGCGATCGGGGATGCGGGCACGGCCCGCAAGGCGGACGTGCGCGCAGGGGCGTTCACAGCGTGGTCTCCTTCGACCGATTCGGGCTGGAGGGGCGCGGCGTTCCGCGCGCGAGCGCACGGCCCTACGCGCCACCGCGGGTGGAGCCACGCACCACGAGACGGACGGGCGCGACGACGTGCTCGGCCGGGCCTGTCCAGCCCTCCATCTGCCGGCGCAGCAGACCCACCGCGGTCTCGGCGACACCTTCATGGTTCGCATCAACGGAGGTGAGGCCGGGCGGGACGAAGCTCGCCATGTCGAGGTTGTCGAACCCGGCGAGCTGGACATCGACGGGCACACGAAGCCCGCTCTCTGCCAGGGCCGCGACGGCGCCGAGCGCGATGATGTCGGTGACGGCGAAGACGCCGTCGAAGGGCAGACCGGACGCGATGACGTCGAGCAGGGCATAGCGTGCATCCGCCGACGTGTAGTCGGAGACGGGCACCACATAGCGTGCGTCGACGTCTAGGCCGGCATCGCGAAGTGCGCGCTCCCAGCCAATGCGGCGGTCCGACGTCATCATGTGCGCGGTGTCGAACGTGCAGCCCAGCGCAAGGATGCGCCGCGAGCCGTGCTCGATCATGTGCGCCGTCGCGAGGCGGGCGCCCTCTTCGTTCGCCAGCCGCACATGGTTGAAGCGGTCGGGCACGTCACGCTCGCCGAGCAGCACGATCGGCTTGGACGTGCGCACGCGGTCCAGCTGGTCGCGGTCGAGGCCGGCGACCGACAGCAGGACGCCGTCGTAGAACCGGAGTCGCGCGACGCTCAGCGCCGCCATCTCATTCTCCGGGCTGGCGCTCGTCCGCTCAAGGACGAGGTGCCGCCCCCCGGCCTCGATCAGCGGCGCGATCTTGTCGGCGATCTCACCGAAGTAGTCGTGGAAGCTGGGCACGATGAAGGCGACGGTGTCGGTCCGTCCCGCGCGCAGGTGTCGCGCAGCTAGGTTGACCTCGTACCCCAGAGCCTCGACGGCGGCCATGACACGGGCACGCGTCGGTTTGCCGACCGGGAGGCGCTCGTTGAGGACGTTCGACACGGTCATGACCGAGACGCCCGCCTCACGGGCGACGTCCGCCATCGTCACCATGTGCATCATCCTTTCCGCGAGGTTCTGCCAGCCCAGCAACCTCTGACTAGAGGCTCGCGGCCAGGCCACACCGCGGGGTGCCGTCATATTATCGATAAAATACGGCTTGGCAAGTGAGGCCAACCAGCCTGACGGGGCGAGCGAAGGTACCCAGCCGGGTACGGCTGAACGTACCCAGCTTCTGCATGATCCAGAGTCGACTGCCGTGACGCTGGGTGGGGCATGCCCGCCTGTCGGCGTCGGGTAGCTCGTCGTCCGTCGGAAGAGTCGGGCGGCGGGCTCGAACCAGCGCGGCTGGCCGGCCGCTTCGCGCACGCCGCGCCGGGCAGCTGTCAGGTCCCTGGACCTGGCCGCCATCGAGGTACGGCCCGGGGGCCTGCTGTCACCGGCTGACTATGCCCGCTCTGGAAGGCCGACGACGGCGTATCCCTCGATCGAGCCCATCCCCTTTCGCCGTGACCTCGGCCTACCACCGCCACCGCCGAAGTGGCCAAAGTGAACGGGCAGTCACGCAGCGTGTCCACGCCAACCTGTACGCCGACAGGGCGTCGTTCTGGAGGGTGTGGGCGCATGCGGCTCCTTGCGTGTGGACCGGGACGTCACGGCGGAGTCTCGGTTCGTGCGCGGGGCTTGACGGAACCCGATCGCCTCTTTATTTTATCGCTAAAATTTATCGCTAAAATCACGCCGGGATTAAGACGTGAGCCGAATTCGCGTCCGCAGCGCACAGCTTCCGGTCAAACATTCGCCCGGACAGTTTTCTCACAGCAGAGACGTCCGGACAGGTCTCGTAAGGAGATACATGAAGCGCACCCTTAGACTCGGCGACCTGCGCCGGGCCGGGCGGCGGCTCACCGTGGCCGCCACGGCCATGGCACTGATCGCCCTGGCTGCCTGCACGGAGACCGAGAGCGCGGACAAGTCGGACCCGCTGAGCCCCAGCAACCCGACGACGCTCTCGGTCTGGATCACGTCGGCCCAGCAGGCCCCGGCACCCGACAACAAGATCACCAAGCTGCTCAAGGACAAGCTTGGTGTCACCCTCACGTACGAGATCGTCACGCCGGACAACGAGGACCAGAAGATCGGTGTCATGCTCGCGGGCGGTCAGTACCCCGACCTCATCGGCACCGGCGACCTGAAGCAGCGTTTCCTGGAGGGCGGCGCTCTCCGGCGCTTGGACGACATGCTGAAGACTGGGGCCTACCCCAACCTCGCCGCGCACGTCAAGGACGACATCAAGAAGATGAGTTACTCGGGCGATGAGGTGGACAAGGGCCTGTACATCTTCCCGAACTACAACCGCTTCTACGGCGACGTCACCGGCGGCACCTACTACGGTCCCGCGTTCTGGATCCAGAAGCGTGTGCTCGCGGACGCCGGCTACCCGGACCTCGGCAACATGACGCTCGACCGCTACTTCCAGCTCATTTCGAACTACAAGGCGAAGTACCCCCAGACCAACGGCGCCCCGACCGTCGGCTTCGAGATTCTGGCGTCCAAGGGCCGTGAGTGGGGCATGACCAACCCGCCGGCGCTGCTGGCAGGCTCCCCGAACAACGGTGGCGTCATCGTCGACGGCAACAACCACGCGTCGATCTACGCCGACAAGGACATATCGAAGAACTTCTACAAGGTCCTCAACCAGCAGTACAACGCAGGTCTCGTCGACCCCGAGTCCTTCACCCTGACGTACGACCAGTACACCGCGAAGCTGGCCGGCGGCGCCGTCCTCGGCATGCACGACCAGGGCTGGGACTTCGGGACCGCCACCCAGTCGCTCCAGAGCGCCCACAAGGACGAGCACACCTACGTGCCCGTCATGCCCGTCTACGACGGGGTGACGGCCTGGTTCGCCGACCGCCCCGTCATGAACATCAACCAGGGGTTTGGCGTCTCGGTCTCCAGCAAGCAGCCGCAGAAGGCACTGAAGTTCCTCGACACCATGCTCAGCGAGGAGTGGCAGAAGACGCTCTCCTGGGGCATCGCCGGCGAGGACTACCAGGTCGGCGCCGACGGCGTCTTCTCCCGCACGGATGAGCAGCGCAAGAACTACAAGGACATCACCTGGCGTTCCCACAACCGTCTCGACGCGCTGCTCGACATGCTGCCCAAGCACCAGGGCAAGTTCTCCGACGGCAACGCCTACAGCCCCGACGACCAGCCCGCCGAGTTCTACGCGACGCTGAGCGACTACGACAAGAACTTCATGGCGAAGTACGGCAAGAAGACCTGGCTTGACTTCATGAACAAGGCGCCGGAGAACCCCAAGTACTACCCGGCGTGGAACATCAAGCTCTCCGACAACGCCAGCCAGGTCAACCAGCAGCTGACCGACACCAGCGTGCAGAACCTGCCGAAGATCATCGCCGGCAAGCCCGCCGACTTCGACAAGAACTGGCAGGCCTACGTCGACTCCATCCACAAGGTCGACGTCAAGGTGTACGAGGACGCAGTCAACGCTGGCGTCAAGAACCGTCTGGCCAACTGGTAACAGTCTGCGAGCAGTCGTGGTGGGCGGCGTGCGCCCCCCACCACGACGCGTTCTCGATTACCACCCACTGCTCCTGACGAGGTTGGACAGATGACGGACACCACGGTCAGCACCCCTGTGACCGCCACCGGGCTCGAACCGGCCCTGGAGCCCGCGAGCAGCTCGCGTGCCCAGAAGCGCAAGGCCCGAAAGAAGGCGGCGAAGGATCCCAAGCGCAAGATCACCTGGGACAGGGTCTGGGCGCAGCGAGCCCTGCTCGCGATGTCCGTCCCGCTGCTGATGTACCAGATCCTGTTCAAGTACGTCCCGGTCTACGGCTGGGCGATCGCCTTCCAGCGCTACAAGCCGGGTCGCGGCAGCATCTGGAACCAGCAGTGGGTGGGCCTCCAAAACTTCCACAACCTGTTCACCGGTGTGAACGGTGAGCGGTTCCGCCAGGTCGTGGTCAACACGATGGGACAGTCGGTCCTGACCCTGATCGTCGGGACCTTCGGGGCCATCGTCCTGGCGCTGCTGCTGAACGAGGTCAAGAACCTGCCGTTCAAGCGGATCCTGCAGAACATCACGTACATGCCCCACTTCCTCAGCTGGGTGATCGTGGCGAGCCTGGCATCGGTGGCGCTCTCGCTGCCCTCCTCCGGCGGGTTCATCAACCAGGGCCTCATGAGCCTGCACCTCGTCGACCATCCGGTCCTGTTCCTGACCCAGCCGAACTACTTCTGGGAGATCGTCGCCGGGACGAACCTGTGGAAGGAGCTGGGCTGGAACACCATCCTCTACCTGGCCGCGATCACTGCTATCGACCCGGGCCTGTACGAGGCCGCCGAGGTCGACGGAGCAGGCCGCTATCGCAAGATGTTCAGCATCACGCTCCCGAGCATCAAGCCCACGATCGTCGTGCTGCTCATCATCAACAGCGGCTGGATCCTGTCCACGAACTTCGAGCTGCCGTACTTCCTCGGCAACGGCCTGGTGTCCGAGAAGTCCGAGACCATCGACGTCTTCGTGCTGCGCTATGGCTACCAGCTGGGCAACTACAGCCTCGCCGTCGTCGCGGGCATCTTCAAGACCATCGTCGCCGTCATCCTGGTGGGCTCGGCGAACCTAGCGGCCAAGCGCCTCAACCAAGAGACGCTGGTCTAGGAGGACTTCATGTCACTCACCACTGTCGCGAAGCCTCTGGCGCGGCGCGCATCACGAGGCGGGTCACGGCGTCGCAAGCGGACGGTCGAGCAGATCATCTTCACGACGCTCAACACGACCTTCCTGCTGGCCCTCGCGGCGCTCATGATCTACCCGCTGCTGAACACGCTCGCCATCTCCCTGAACGACGGCAACGACGCCGTCCGTGGCGGGATCGGCATCTGGCCTCGGGTCTTCTCGCTGCAGAACTACAACGTCGTGTTCAACATGACCACGATCTACCAGGCGTTCTTCATGAGCGTCCTGAAGACGGTAGTGGTGGTGGCGACAAACCTGTTCTTCACCTCAATGCTCGCCTACGTGCTCAGCCGCAATGAGTTCATCTTCCGCCGCTCGATCACCCTGATCTTCGTGCTGACGCTGTACTTCGACGCCGGGCTGATCCCCAACTACCTGCTCATCAGGGACCTGGGCATGCTGAACAGCTTCCAGGCCTACTGGGTGCCGACGATCATCAGCGCGTTCAACCTGATCGTCCTGCGCACGTACATGAAGTCGATCCCCGACGAGATCATCGAGTCGGCACGGACCGACGGCGCGGGCGACTTCCGCATGTGGTGGCAGATCGTGATGCCGCTGTGCAAGCCCGCGCTGGCCGTGGTGGGTCTGTTCGTGGCCGTGGGCAGCTGGAACTCCTGGCTGGACACCCTGCTCTACAACTCGGGCGATCAGGCGTTGTCCACCCTGCAGTACGAGTTGCAGAAGCTACTGGCGAGCTCGATGAACGCCGGCATGAACTCCGTGGCCGCCACGGGCAACGCGCAGTCTGGCGGGCAGGTCACCACACCGATCGCGCTGCGGTCGACGATCACCATGGTGGCGGCCGTCCCCATCCTGTTCGTCTACCCGTTCCTGCAGAAGCACTTCGTGTCCGGTCTCGTGATCGGCTCCGTGAAGGGCTGATGGCGCCGACCTCCCGCCCACCGCGGCAGGCCGACCCCGTCCTCAGCGACCCACAACTCCGCACACTGAAAGGGCCCGACCATCTTCCGTTACAACCCCGCGTCGCAACTGTGGCGCATCCTGGACTCGCTCGGCTCCGTCATCTTGATCAGCCTGTTCTGGCTCGTGAGCCTCGGCCTTGTCGTGACGGCGGGAGCGGGAACGGTGGTCGCCTACGAGGTGTGCCGCCGGTACGTCCTGGGCAAGGACGCGGGCCCCTGGGCCATCGCCACGAAGGCCTTGCGGCAGAGCTGGAGGCAGGCGACCGTCATCGGCCTGCTGGCCGTCCCGGTCGCGGCCGTGGGCATCCTCACGCTCTCCTACCTGCCCACTCTCGGGCTGGCCGAGGTCTGGGTGCCGCTCATTGTCGTCGGACTTTTCCTCCTGCTCCTGGTCTTCTGGTGCCTCCCCCTCGCAGCCCGCTTCACCAACCCCACCTGGCGCCAGGTGCGCAACGGGCTCACGTTGGGGCTGACGACGCCCAGCCTGACGTTCCTGCTCGGGATCGCCGTAGTCCTCGGGGGCGTCGCCATCTGGAACTTCATGCCCGCGGTGTTCGTGGCGCCCGGCCTGATCCTCCTGTGGTGGTGCTACCTGCTCGAGCGGTTCTTCGTCGCCCGGGGGTACGTGCAACCGGAGCCGAAGGAGGCGGAGGTCTGACGCTCTCCAGCCATGGACCTAAGTTGTCTCGGGGCGAGGCTCCGTCCTCTTCCCGCAGTCGCACTTCCTGTTCATCTACCCGTTCGTGCACCGGCACTTCGTGTCGGGAGTGATGCTCGGCTCCGTCAAGGGGTAACCGTAGGCGCGGACAGCCGTGCGGCAGTCCGTCGTTGGCCTTCGTGCGCTCAATCGCGGCCACCGCTGGGTGCTACTTCGACAGGGTCTTTGAAAGGAGTAGTTGTGGAGGTCCTGAAGGATTACGTCCAGCGGAACGGAGGCACTGTCGCCACGCTCACCCTCCGATAGAAACCTTTAGAAATCGAGATCATCAATGGCCAGCAGCGCTCTTACTCTCCCCGTCCCCGAGGCTGAGGTTACCGGCGTGGAGCTGCACGTCGCGAAGTCTGGTTCCGACACCGCCGCCGGAACCGCGCGGGCCCCCCTGCTCACGATCGGTGCTGCCGCGGCGCTGGCTCAGCCGGGGGACACCGTCGTCGTGCACGAAGGCGTGTACCGCGAGTGGGTGAACCCGCCGCGCGGCGGTACGGCTGCTGCGCCGATCACCTACCAGGCTGCGCTGGGCGCGGATGGCCTGTTCGAGAAGGTGACGATCTCGGGTGCTGAGGTGATCGCCGACTGGCATCCGCACGCCGGCTCGGCTGGCCGGGTCTGGGTGGCGACAGTGCCGAACTCCCTGTTCGGGTCGCGCAACCCCTACCTCGAGCGCATCGGTGGGGACTGGTTCTTCGACCAGGTCAACACCTGGCACACGGGCGAGGTGTATCTCGACGGCAAGTCGTTGTACGAGTCGCTGACCATGGCCGGCGTCGAGCACCCCGAGGTCACCGTGGACTCGTTCGACCAGGCGGGCTCGCTGCTGACCTGGTACTGCGAGGTGGGCGACGACGTCACCACGATCTGGGCGAACTTCGGGGGCGCCGACCCGGCGGGGCACCAGATCGAGATCAACGCGCGCAAGTTCGTCTTCTGGCCCGCCGCCACGGGCATTGACTACATTACGGTGCGCGGCTTCACCTTGACGAAGGCCGCCACACAGTGGGCCCCGCCCACGGCGCTGCAAGAGGGCCTGATCGGCCCGCACTGGTCGAAGGGCTGGGTGATCGAGGACAACACGATCACCGACTCGAAGAACGTCGGCGTCTCGCTGGGCAAAGAGGCCAGCACCGGGCAGAACGAGGCCGCCGCAGGGCCGAAGGGCGCCAAGGGCGGCACACAGCGCGAGCGCGAGGTGATCCAGCGGGCGCTCGCCCTGCGCGGACCCGCCGCGGGCGAGCCGCACCCGTGGGACCGGGATCACGTCGGCTCCCACACGGTGCGCCGCAACACGATCCGGGACTGCGAGCAGGCCGGCATCGTCGGGCACCTGGGGGCGGCGTTCTCGACCATCAGCGACAACCACATCTCCCGCATCCACGTGAAGCGTCAGTGGCACGGCGCCGAGGTGGCCGGCATCAAGCTGCATGCCGCGATCGACACCGTGATCAGCGGGAACACCATCCATCACACGCACCGTGCCCTGTGGCTCGACTGGCAGGCCCAGGGCACCCTGGTGCGGCGCAATGTCTTCTACGCCTCCACCGCCGAAGACTTCATGGTCGAGGTCTGCCACGGCCCGTACCTCGTGGACTCGAACCTGTTCCTGTCACCGTGGGCGGTCAAGGACATGTCCAGCGGCGGCGCCTACGTGCACAACTACATCGCCGGTCGCATCGCGAACTGTACCGAGCACCAGCGGTACACCCCGTACCACCTCCCGCACTCCACGGCCGTCTACGGAGTCTCGAACATCCTCGGTGGAGACAACCGGTTCTACAACAACGTCTTCGTCGGCGACGGCGCGTGCGCCGAGCACACCGAACCGCAGTCGGAACCGACGCTCGCGAGCTTCTGGTCCGGCGCGATCGACATGGACGGCGTGCCCGGGCAGGCCACCTTCATGCCCACCCCGGTGGGCACCTCGCAGTACGACGCCTACCCGACGGCGCAGGAGTACCCGAACGAGCACGGCAGCGCGCTGGCCGGGCCACGCCTCCCGGTCTGGATCGAGGGCAACCTCTACGCGGAGGGCGCCGAGCCGTTCCGCGCGGAACCCACGGCCATCATCACAGGCGCATCACCCGTGCGAGTCGAGGTGCTCGACACCGCAGCCGGCACCCTCCGCGTCGAGGTGACCCACCCGGGCACCCACGTGGTCGCCCCGGTGACCAGCGAGCGCCTCGGGACCAGCTACCAAGCCGAGATGGGCTATACCAACCCCGACGGGTCTGACCTGGACCTGAGCGCCGACCTCTGTGGGATCCTCCGAGGTGAGGTTGTGCCCGGGCCTTTCGCCGCATCGGCGCCCGTCACCCGGATACTCGCCGCGCCAGAACCGGCGGGCCGGCGCTAGGCAGGTCAGAGCTGCTGTGTGGCGCCTCTCGCGGCTGGTTCGAGCGAGGGGCGCCCTTGCTCGATGGCGCACCCTGTGGCGTGAGCTGCATGCTCGGGCGGTGGCGCCAGCCGATGTGGACTTCCGTTGGGACGGCCGACCGGGCGAGGTGTGGGCCGAGACCTCGGTGGTAGCCGAACGACAGGATCATGACCGAAGGCATGCCGCCAGCCATCGATCTCAGGCCGGACAAAGACGACACATCAGCACCTGTAACCGAGTTTCGGAACGGTACATGGCCGATCGTCAGATCGACGCGGCGGGACCCGGCAGCGGAGCGAGGATGAATTGCATTCTCTTTACCCAGACAATTGAGATCCTCCAGGTCAGTTCTCGAACCCGGAATGGAAATCCAACTCTTCTTCTGGGACGTCGAGACCTCGCAGCTCGAACTCGGCCAACGCGGTTCCAGCGAGGCGTGGAAGAAATTCGCCATTGACATTCCCCGTGACGGCGGAATCGCCGACCTCCTTGCTGGGCATACCGCTGATCGCCGCCGATGAACCCATCATCCGCTCCGGTCGGACCGGCAAGATTGAGCGGAACGCTGCCCTGACACTGTTGCGGCGGACGAAGCAGGGCGTCGCCGAGTGTTACGTGCTGGAAATGCTGGAGAAGTCCCGCAACGGCATAGAGATTCATACCGGCCAAGGATTCAACGTTGGCAAGCCTTGCTACGGCTACATCGCCGAGAAAATCAAGCATCCCGTCCCGGCGAAGCGGGCACAAGGCAAGCACAAGACAAAGCTGACCCCCGACCCGATCCGCTGGCGAACCGTGCCCCAGATCTTCGACCTGCGATTGAAGGACGTCCTGTCGTACCGAGCCATCGCCGGATACCTGAACCAGGACTTGGAAACTTGGCCACCACCACAGCCGGTCGATCCCGAGCGCGCCGTCGGACGCTGGACACCTGGTGCTGTACGCGAAATCCTTGTAAACCCCAAATACACCGGCTTTATGGTCTGGAACCGCCGTGCTACCAAAGATAAACGCCACCCCGGCAAGAACAATCCCAAAGACCAATGGGTCATCTCAGGTGTTCCTACACATCCAGCCCGCGTGAACGTGGCACCTTCCGCGCCGCGCAGGAACTCATGGCAAGACGC
Organism: Rhizocola hellebori; assembly: GCF_016862955.1. Classification (GTDB taxonomy): domain Bacteria; phylum Actinomycetota; class Actinomycetes; order Mycobacteriales; family Micromonosporaceae; genus Rhizocola; species Rhizocola hellebori. Next base: position 10,609 of record NZ_BONY01000001.1, read on the forward strand.
ATAGCCGCAGGCATCAGGGAACGGCACCGCTCTGACCTTGACGTCATGGCACCCAACCCGCGGCTCGCCCTTGCCAAGGCCAGCCTGCCCAATGCGAACGACTTCGTCCGCGCCGAGCACCTCAAAGCCGAAGCCGAGATCCGGCGCGAGCTGACCGAGCTCGACAAAAACATGGACAACCTCATGCGAGTGCTGCAACGCGACAACGACCCTCAGGGTCAGCTCTACCGGCGTGCCAAGAAGCGGATGCTCGAACTCGAGCAGAGCTACGCCGCAGTCGAGGCCTGGCTACGGCGTCATGCGGCTTCTACGCCACCAGAGCAAGAAGGCAACGCCGGCCTGCTCGACCATCTTCCGATGATGGCGGTAGACCTCAATATGCTGCCTGCGGATCGGCTACGACGGTTCCTGGAGGCGTTCCGAGTAGAGATCCACTACGACATCCGGACAGGACGCGCCACCTTCAAGGCACACATCAGTGGAGAAACCTGCGCTAAACCGCCCGCAACGTGATCTCGGTGATCTCACTGGGCGCGAAGACGCGCAGCGGCGGGCCCCAGAAACCCGTTCCCCGGCTGGTGTAGAGCTGGGTGCGCGCGCCGTGGCGGCTCAGCCCTTGCACCACCGGCTGGTCGATCCGGACCAGGAAATTGAACGGCCAGATCTGCCCGCCGTGGGTGTGCCCGGAGATCTGCAGGTCGACCCCGGCCGCGACCGCGGCATCGATCTGCTTGGGCTGGTGGGCCAGCAGCAGCACGGGCAGCTTCGGGTCGGCTCCGGCCAGTGCGGTGTCCAGGTCGGCGCGGTGCGCGGGCAGTCCGGAGTGGGCCGCCGTGGCGTCGTCGACCCCGGCCAGCACCAGCTGGTCGCCGCCACGCTGCACGATCAGGTGGCGATTGTGCAGCGGCTCCCAGCCCAGCCGCTGCATGTGGTCGAGCCAGCCCTGGGCCTCGCCGAAGTATTCGTGGTTGCCGGTCACATAGGTGCGGGCCAGCTTGGCTCGGATGTCGCCGAGCGGGGCGGCCTGTTCCCGGCGCTGCGCCACCGTTCCGTCGGCGATGTCGCCGGTGTGGCAGACGATGTCGGGCGAAAGCTCGTTGACCGCCTCGGTGACCCGAGCCGACCAGCGAGCCCGGTCGATCGGGCCGTAGTGGGTGTCGGTCAGCAGCACCACCCGCAGCCCGTCGAGCCCCCGGCCCAGTCGCGGGATGGTGACCTGGACCCGCCTGACCCGCGGCACCCGCATGGCCTCGTAGTAGCCCCAGACAACCAGGACCGCCGACACCCCGAGCACGCTGAGCGCGACGACCCGTGAGCGCAGCGGGTCTGCCACCCCGGCGACGCTCAGGCCCAGGCGCAGGACGTTGCCCAGGATCGCCCAGACGAACAGCACCCAGATGACGCCGAGCATGGTGTCGCCGGAGCGGGCGGCCCAGTCCATGCGCCGGCCGTGACCGAGGTACATCAGCACCGGGAAGGCGAGCAACGCTGCCACGATCAGCACCGTGCCGACGGCCACCACCGGGGAAGGCCATTGCGCCGCGCTCGTGGTCAGCGTCCACCACGGCACCCCGAACAGCAGCGCCAGCACCATCATCAGGGTGATGCTGAAGAACACCGGGCGCAGCGATCGCCTCGCCGGCTTCGCTTGCACCGCCTCGCCAACCGACATATCTACGGGCTCCTCTTCGACGATCAGGCCAGTCACCGTTGTCAGCTCGTGGCCGGGAGCGGGTATTCCACCCCGGTGATTTCTTCAGACAACTTCCAGAGTCGCGCGGCGGTCTGGGGGTCCTTGGCCGATTCGACCGGCTGCACCACCTTCGGATAGCCCTTCTGCTCGCCCATGCCGTCGGGGCCGTAGAACTCGCCGCTGCGCGCGGCGGGATCGGTCGCGGCGTAGAGCTGTGGCAGCGCGCCCATCTCCATGCTCTGCGCGAACAGGCTGTTGCCGAAGCGCATCAGGAAGGCCAGCACTCCGGTCGGGCCGGTGCTCTGCAGGTTGGTGGCGGCGTAGCCGGGATGGGCCAGCAGGCTGCGCACGGGCAGCCCGGCGGCACGCAACCGGCGGTCGAGCTCTAGTCCAAATAGGACATTGGCGAACTTGGACTGCGAGTAGTAACCGGTCGGCGAGTATTTGCGCTCGCCGGTCAGGTCGTCGAAGTGGATCCGGCCGCGCTTGTGCAGGCCCGAGCTGACGGTCACCACCCGCGGGTCCTCACCCTTGGCGATGATGGGAAACAGCAGACCGGTCAGGGCGAAATGCCCGAGATGATTGGCGGCGAACTGGCTCTCGTGCCCCTGCGGGCTCAGCGAACGCGGCGGCATCATGATGCCCGCGTTGTTCACCAGCACATCGACCGGAACTCCCTCACCGGCGATGCCGTCGGCAAGACGGTGCACCGACTCGAGATCGCCGAGATCTACCCGGCGCAGCTCGAGGCTGGCCTGCGGCAGCTCGGCCTGGATCGTCTTGAGGGCGGCGTGCCCCTTCTGCTCGTTGCGCACCGCCATGATCACGTGAGCGCCATGCCGCGCCAGCTCACGGGAGGTCACATAGCCAAGGCCGCTGTTGGCGCCGGTGACCAGGAAGGTCTTACCGGTCTGAGCGGGAATCCGCTCGGAGGTCCATCGATCCATACAACACAGCATGCCTCCGATGGCACTGAGTGTCAAACATGACCTCGTGTGATGAAAACGGCACCGGGCGGGGTATGATCCTCAAATGACCCTGGCCGAGCGCAAACGACAGCTGGTCCGCGATGAGCTGACCGAAGCTGCGCTCAAACTACTCGCCTCGCAGGGTTTTGAAGAGACCACCATCGATCAGATCGTCGCCGCGGCGGGCGTGTCCCGGCGCACCTTCTTCCGCTACTTCCGGTCGAAGGAAGACGTCATCATCGAGTTCCTGGGGCACCTGGGCACCAAGCTCCGCGATGCCCTGGCCGCCCGGCCCGCCGCCGAGACCCCCGCCCGGGCGCTGCGCGAGGCGTTCGCGGTGTTCACCGACACTTACCACCACAACCCCGAAAAATCGATCCGGCTGGCCCGGCTGACCCTGGGCAGCCCCGCGCTGATGGCGCGCTACCTGGAACGGCAGACCCAATGGCGGGCCGACGCGGGCGCCGAGCTGGCCCGGCGGATGAAGGTCGACCCGGCCACCGACCTGCGGCCGCGATTGACCGCCGCGGTCGGCTTCGCCGCCTTCGACACCGCGCTGACCTGCTGGGTCGACGGCGACGGCGACCAGGACCTCAACACCTGGCTGGACAAGGCTTTCCGCATCGTGTTCGGCGAGACGGGTCTTTAGTCCCGCCGGGTTCGGGTCCGCCGGTCCTGGCGCCGACTGGGTAGGCCAGGTGCACTAAGGACATGCGAGAGACGCGCACCTGCCTTGTCCTCAACCAGCTGCACGAATACCCGTTCCTGGACGAGCTGCCCGACCCGTGGCTCGATCTCCTCGCCGATCTGGGGCAGCCCGTCGAGTACCCAGCAAAGCATCGGATCTTCTCCGAAGGAGACCGCGCCGAGCACTTCTGGCTGATCGGCGACGGAGCGGTGACCCTCGATGTGCACGACCCGGAACGCGGCGACATCGCCATCGAGACCATCGCCGCCGGTTCCGCGCTGGGCTGGTCCTGGATGTTCCCGCCCTATCGCTGGCATTTCGGCGCGGTCACCACCCGGGCCACCCGCGCGCTGCGCTTCCGTGGCCGCGATGTCCTGCTGATGTGCCGGGCCAACCCGGTCGCCGGGATGGATCTGATGCAGCGCTTCGTGGGGGTGACCCTGGAACGCTTGCAGGCCACGCGTTTCCGCCTGCTCAACCGGTAACCAGCCTGCACTCATACATGTACCATTCGGAATCAATCGCCGAATGGGAGCCCGACTTGGCCGAGCCGATCGTTGTGCGCCTCCTGGGCCCGATCGAGGTGATCGGGCCGCAGGGCGCGGCGATTCTCGTCGGTGCGCGGCAGCGAAGCCTGGTGGCGTTGCTGGCGCTGCAACCGGGCAAGGCGATGGGTTCCGAGCGGATCATCGACGGGCTCTGGGGCGAAGAGGCGCCGCGCACCGCTTTGCGCACCCTGCAGAGCCATCTCGCCCGCATCCGCCATGCGCTGGCGCAGGCGGGTTTGCCCAACGTGCTCCTCAGCGGCCCGGCCGGACACGTGTTACAGCTGCCTGCGCTGGCCGTCGATGCACACGTCTTCGCGGACCGGGTGCGGCACGCTCGGGCGTGCCTGGCGGCCGGCGCGCTGCACGAAGCGGTGACCGCGTTTCAGGAGGGGCTTGGCCTGTGGCGTGGCGAAGCCTTCCAGGACGGTGAGGCCAACGGGCAAGCCAGCGCGGAAGTTGGTGTGCTGCATGACATGCGATCGTCGGCTGTGGAGGACCTCGGCGACGCACGGCTCAGGCTGGGCGATCATGCCAGGGTCATCGGGGATCTGCAGCAGCTGCTGGCCGAGCACCCGTACCGGGAAAAGCCGGCCGGGCTGCTGATGCTGGCCCTTTACCGGGCGGGCCGCGGCGCCGAGGCGCTCACCATCTACCAGCGGCTGCGCGCCGACCTGGCCGAGGGGCTCGGGGCGGACCCGGGTCCGGAGCTGCAGCAGCTGCACGCGGCGATCCTGCGCCAGGACCCGGCCCTGGAAATCAAGGCGGCGCAACCGATCAGCGGGCCGGCCGAGCTGCCGCCGCGGGTCGGCTATTTCACCGGGCGGGTCGACGAGTTCGCCGATCTGGACAAGCTCCTCGCGGTCAGGGAGGTCGAGACCGACCACAAGATCGTCCTCGTCTCCGGCGCGGCGGGGATGGGCAAATCCGCGCTCGCCGTGGAGTGGGCGCACCATGTGGCGCGCAGGTTTCCCGACGGCCAGCTCTTCGTCGATCTGCTCGGGCACGATCCACAAACGACATTGGGCCCGGCCGCTGTGGTCAGCCGCCTGCTGCGCGGGCTCGGGGTGCCGGCCGAACGCGTTCCGGACGAGCTCAGCGAGCAGGCCAGCCTCTACCGTTCCCTGATCCACGATCGCCGGTACCTGATCCTGCTCGACAATGCCCGCAGCGTCGAGCAGCTCCTGCCCGCTGTTCCAGCCACCCGGACCAGCCTGCTCGTCATCACCAGCCGCCAGGAGCTGTCGGCGCTCGCGGTAAGGCAACCGGTCCACTTCGTCCAGATGGGTGCCCTCGACCGTGACACCGGGCTCAGCCTGCTGCGGCGCGCTGTCGACACGGAGCGGATAGAGGGCGACCGCGCGGCAGCCGCCGAGCTGGTCGACTTCTGCGGCGGGATGCCGCTGGCGATCCGGATCACGGCGGCCAGGCTGGCCAGCCGCCCCGCCCTGACCATCGCCGATCTGGTCGGTGACATCAGGCTGCGCGAGCTCGACGCGCTCGCGGTGCCCGGCGACGCGGCGGGCATCCGGGCCGTCTTCGCCAGCGCCTACCAGAGCCTGAGCGCACCGGTCCGGCGTACCTTCGCGCTGCTGTCGCTGCATCCGGGCCCGTCGTTCTCGGTGCATCTCGCCGCGGCGGCCACCGGCGGCACCACGGCCCAGACCGAAGCCCATCTGGCCGAGCTGGCCGGGACGAGCCTGGTCATCCAGGAGGGCGACCGGTACAGGTTCCACGATCTCATCCGGCTCTACGCGGCCGAGTGCGCCAAGGCACAGGAGGCGGCAGCCGGCGCGCAAGCGCGGATCTGCGACTGGTACCTGGGTATAGCCCACGCCGCCAACCGTGTGCTCGATCCCGGGCGCAACCGGGTCGCCATCGCCGCCGAGCCCGCGCAGGTGCCGTTCGGGCTGACCCATCAGGAGACCATCGAGTTCCTCGAAGGCGAACAGCCGAGCCTGGGTCCGGTGGTGCGCTGGGCCGCCGCGACCGATCACAACGTCGCCGCGTGGCAGCTCACCTACCTGGTCGCCGGTTTCTACGACTCCCGCGGCCGGCACGATCGCCTGGAGATGTGCGGCGCGGGCTTGCGGGCCGCGCAGGAGCTGGGCCACGCCGAGGCAGAGGTCTTGATGCGCAACCTTTACGCCGCGACCTGTGTCCAGATGAGACGGTTCACCGAGGCGCTGGAGCAGCTCGACGCGGCACTCAACCTGGCGCTTCGGTTGCCCGACGCGTGGTACAGGGCGACGACCTACACCAACAAAGCCGTGGCCAACACCTGGTTGCGGCGTTTCGACGCGGCGCAGGACGCCTTCGAGCGTGCGCTGGAAATCCACGCCACCATCAGCAAGCCGCACGACATCGCGCTGTGCCTGAACAACCTCGGCGATGTGCAACGGCGAGCGGGCAAGGGTGATGAGGCGCTGGCCTACCTGCAACGGGCGCTCGACATCGCCGCCACGTTGGCGATGCCCCGGCTGGAGGCGATCATCCGGCACAGCAAAGGCCAAGCGCACCAAGCACTCGGCGCGCACGCCCTGGCGCTCGCCGAGTTCGGCCAGGCGCTCGTGTTGCGACGCCAGATCGGGGATCGGCGCGGCGAGGCGAGCGCGCTTGAGGATATCGGCGCGATTCACTTTGAGCTGCAGCAGACCTCGCAGGCCATCGCCGCCTACCAGGAGGCGCTTGAGCTGAGCCGCCTGCTCGAAAACACCCATCTGGAAAGCGTGCTGCTGGACCGGATAGGAGAAGCGCTTCTGCAGGAGGGCGACCTGCCCGCTGCCGCGACAGCGCTTCAGCACAGTCTTCGATTGCGCCGTCAGATACCCGATCTCCACGAGGAGGAGCGCCTGCAGCGCAATCTGGACAAGCTCGGCCAACCGCGAGGCTAGGATCTGGCCAGGGTGTAGTTGCCGGAAGCGGCGTTGTTGACCACCACCACACCGAAGGTCCGTCCGGGTTCGGCCGACCCAACCGTGATGGCGACCGTCTCCGGGGTCAGGCCCGGATTGTTCGACTGGGCAATCGATTGGCTCCGGGACCGGGCCGCTGTGTTCGGCGCCGCGCCCAGCGAGTCGACGACCGCCAGATCGGCGTCCCCAGCGGTCAGCCGCAACGTGATGACGGCAGTGGTGCCGCTGGCCACATAGACGTCGCGGACGACGGCCGGGGTGTCCCGCAGGTTCAGCGACTCCGGGAATCCAACGCGCAGCGGCAGACCGCCGGTCGAATACTCGAGGGCGAACTGGCCGGTGACACTTCCCGCCCGCGTGACGGTGGCGTAGAGCGTACGGCTTGTTCCCGGCGGCGCTGTCCACGCCGCGTTGCCGTCCACCGCCACAAAGTCGACCGCCGCCCCGGATTGCGTGCTGGTCACCAGCGGCTCATCCTCACACCGCCCAAGCGCCAGGTCGTAGTCGACGCCGGGCCCGCCCTTCACCGCGATCGCTGACCACTTCGGCTTTGCCACCTCCAGCGATAGCCGTAGCGGGTTCGCCGGGCCGATGTCGTCCCTCTTGTATGTCACGTTGGGAAGCATCAGCGGAGGCGGTGAGGCGATCGAGTAGCGGCACTCGACGTTGGCCAACGCCTGCGTCGGCAAACCCAGGCCCGCCACGGTTGTCGATACAGCAATCAGCAGAGCCAACACGTTTCGTTTCATGACCTCTCCTCGATCCGGTCCAGCAGGTGTTCGATCGCTTTGCGGAGCAACTTGTCGCGAAGGTGCCCGAAGCCGAGCACCAGAGCCGGCGGCTCGCTGACGCCGTAGCAGCCGAGCGTTTCGACCCTGATTCCGTTGTCGTGCAACCGGTTGGCGATCGCTTCGGCGTCCGGGTGTCGCATCAGGACGGTCCCCGCCTCGGCCGGGGCGAAGCGCGCCGCGGGCAGCAGAGCCCGTTTTGACGCGTAGAGATGGGTCAGCCGGTGCATCTGGCGCACCATGGTTCCGTCGTTGAGCAGCCGGGCGACGGCGAGCTGGGTGAGATCGGGCGGCTGCAGCCCGCGCTCGTGCACGAGCTGGCCGATCCGTGCCGCCAAGTCCTTGGGCACCACCGCATAGCCGAGCTTGAGGGTGGGCGTCAGCACCTCGCCGAAGCCGCCGACAAGGACCGTCTGCGCTCCCGGCTCCAGCAGCCGCGGCAACCCGGCCACCTCCGGCCTGAAGACGGCATCGCGATTGAGCGAGATGAGCGTCCCGCCGCAGCGCGCCCACGCCAGCGCCTCAGCCCGCCGCTGCGCGGACATCACCATGCCCAGCGGACGGTTGCCGTCCGGGCACACCACCGCTATCGGGACGTCGCTGGGAAAGCCGTTCAGGGGGTCGGTCGCCAGCCGCAGCAACGCCGGCGGCATGGGCCGCTCCATCGCCACCCGGTGCCCGGCCATCGCTTCCAGCACCAGCCGCAGCCCGGCCACGGTGCCCGAGGTGATCACCACCTCGTGCTCGGCGGCCACGATCCCGCGGGTCTGGGCAAGGTGATCGGCTATCGCCCGGCGCAGCTCCGGCATCCCGAGCGCGGGCGGGTCGGCCGCTGCCGGCACCTCGTAGCTGGCATGCCGCCAGGCAGCCCGCCAAGCCCGGATCGGAAAGGCCTCGCCGCAGAGCTGGCCGGGCCTGAAATCAAATATCCATCGCCTGGTACCAGAGACAGCCCCCCGCGGCCGAGAAGCCACCGGCTCCTCGGGCCGCACGAAGGTCCCCGACCCGGGCCGGACCGTCAGGTAACCGCGGGAGTGCAGTATGTCGTAGGCCTCGTCGACCACTCCCCGGGAAACCCCGAGCAGGTCGGCGAGAGTTCGGGTGGACGGGATCCGTGCTCCCCGCCGCGCTGTGCCAGTCTCGACCGCGGCTGCGATCTGGTCGGCGATCTGCTCGTGCAGTGGCTGTGCCGCTTCCCGTCGCAGGGCGATCGGGAAGGTGAGGATCTCCCGATAACGCATGCCTTCTTTGTACGGCCCACGCGTTGTGGAGATGTTGTGGAGCCGCTGTCACGACAGTGCGATGACGTCGGTGAAGACGTGGCGCTCCCCGCCGGGCCAGCGCTCGCTTTCCTGGATGACCAGGCGAAACTCTGACGAGTGGGGTGCCGGGAGGCTGACCTTCCCGGTCCACATTGTCTTATTTCCGTCTTTGACCCAGGCCACGCCGGGGGTCAGCTGGGTGGTGCCGGCCGCCGACCAGCCCAGCTCCGCCGAGTCGATGCCAGGGTCGCGGCGCTCCACGGTCACCACCACGTTGCCGCCTCTCATTGAGCTGCTGTAGGTACCCAGATAGGAATGACCGACAACGGTCACGTCGACCTCGGTGGGGCTCGGATAGGCAAGGCTGACCCAGCGGTCGGGTGCGAGCTGAGCGAAGTCGGCCAGCCGCACCGGCGACATCTCTATCCCGGCCATCGAGTGAGGCTGGTATCGGCACAGGGCCAGCCGGATGAACGGGAAGTAGGCGCTGCCGGAGGCGAATTCGATGTCGCTGTAGTAAAGCTGACGCTGCCCGTCCCAGAGGGGCGTGAGCTGAACGACCCGCACCTGCTTGCTCGCCGGGGCCATCCCCGGCAGCTCAGCCAGCACCACCGGCCCGGACACGACCGGGTTGGACAGCACGTGGAAGGGTTGGGGAACTGGGGCCGGCAGCGAGCCGTCGGCGACCGCCGGATCGCCGGCCCAGGCGGTCACGTAGGGACGCAGGTGTTCGAGGATGCCCGGGGCGTTGGCGAAGACGACACCGAGCTTCTCGCCTTCGCCGCTGGAGTGCCAAGGCGGCGCGTAGTAGATCCGCAAGCCGTTGCCGCTGCGCCGGGAGAGCACCGCGCCCGGGAGATCGGGATCGCTCGATGGGGTCTGTGTCTGCCAGCCGAAGGTGGGCAGCACCTGCACCGGGACCGGCGCGGCCGGCCGGGAACGGGAGTTCACCCAGGTGGAGAGGGTGTCGCTGCGCGTGATGCTGGGCAGGAAGTCGACGTTGACCTGGCCCGAGATCGGGCTGCCCGGCTTGCGAGCGAGGGTGCCGGTCTCGTAGTTCACGACGTAGTCCTGATTCCTCACGAAGGTCGTGCCGCCATTGGGCGCAGTCACGATCTCCGAGTCTTCGGCGATGCCCCGCGAGTTGACGACGATCGGGGTCTCGCCGACCGGCGTCACCTCTTTGGCGGCTCGCTCGGTAAAGTATTCGGCGAAGCGGCTCTTGGCCCGGGTCCGGTAGGCGACCCAGTGCGCCTTGGTGTCGTGGAAGTCCGAGCGCACTCCCCCACCGGCCAATGTGGACAGATCCAGCTCTCCCTCGGGCTGTGCCGGATCGACCGGCACCTCCCCCAGATCGGCGCTCTTCGCTGTGATCTGGGTTTCCCACTTGGTGCCTGTCCACACGTCGGCGATGTCCGACCACGACGCCGTCATGTCCAGCGACACAGTGCTTTTGCGGCTGCACGCCACCTTCCAGGCAAGCGTCACGTGGTTCTGGCCTTGCTGGTGAACGATGTCGGCGCTGCCCAAGCTCGCGGGCGCCAGCAGCGGCTGCCGCACCGCGCAGATCAGGCGCAGCAACCGTTTCGGGGTGAGCATGGCGATCAGACCAGCCTTTGCCCAGTCCACGTAATAGCCGTAGGGGTCCGTCGCGCTCTTCTTGTGTTGAGGATTGCCCGCGGTGATTTCCTTGAACCAGCGCCAGATCTGCAGGTTGTCCAGATGGTCGGCGGACAGGCAAGAACTAAGCGGGAACTCGACCACGTCACCCTTGCCGAGCTTGAGCAGCAGCCCGTTCACGCCAGGCAGCGGCTCCGGAAGGCCGCTGCCCTCGATCAGTCTGATTTGGACACCCTTGACGGTTTGCCAGTTCTCCGAGTCCGCGGCGTAACCGAAGTCGATGGTGTGGAACCCGCTGAGCGACACGCCACGGGCGTAGACGTCCGGAAGCCATGGCACGTCGAGGTTGGTGTCGCTGGGATAGGTCTGCTGCGACAGCACCCCATTGGCGCGCTGCGCCAGGATCGGGTAGATATTGGGTTTGAAACCGGTGTCGGTGTCGAACATGCCCAGCTGCTCGGCGAAAAGCTGAGCTGCCTTGGGCGGCAACAGATGCCGCGCGCAGACCTGGGCGGGGTCGGGCGCGCTGTCGTATTCGGTGCGGATGACCAGATCGGTGATGGTCTCCCCCGGGGTCGGTGGCGCGCACATCACCACCTCCGGCGCTGGGACAGGCTCAGCCCGCGCATACCGGCCCACGCCTGTGGCGTAGGTGAAATCCGACGAGGTGTCGCCGCGCTGGAAGGGCACCCCCGCGCCGCCGAGGTAGCTGGCGAGCGCCCGGAGCCGGTAGTCGCGCCCGAATCTGAGCACCGGCAGCCCTTGCGACGCGGGCCGGGTGGTGACTTTGAGCTGCGGGTCGGTCGGCTTCTGCGGACCCGGGTCGGGATCGCCGAGCGGCTGTCCCGGCTCCAGCAGGGACAGCCCGGGGCGCGGCGCGGCCAGGTTCTCGCCGTGCCAGCGCGCGAGATACTCCGCCAGATACAGGTCGTCGGTGCCGTCGTTGACGCGCTGGGTCGTGGCCGCGGTGACCGCGCCCTCTTCACGCAACGTGCTGTCCTTCGCCGGGACATACGCGCCTGGTGTGTCGCCCAGGGCCAGGAAGTGGTACATGACATCGCGTTCGCAGAGCGAGAACCAGCGCTGGGCGGCCACGTCATAGGCCTGCCAGCGCAGCCCGTGCAGCAGCGAGGCGGCGTTGAGCACCACGTTGCCGCCGCCGACGATGGTGGCGTTGTCCTGCTTGGCCTGGCCGAATTTGGTGTTGTAGAGCCAGGCGTTGCCCTTTCTCGCCACGGCCAGCCCGGCCGAACGCAGTGACGGCAGGAACTGCTCGTCGCCGGTCTGCACGTGTTTCATGTTGTCGGCGAACTGGCGCAGCTTGATGGCCGCGCCGTCGACGTCGATCGTCACCACGGAGAAAGCCGCGCCCGATAGGGCCAGCCGGTTGTCGGCAATGTCCCCGGCCGCCTTCGGCCAGAACGAGCCCGTGCCGAAGGTGGCGGCCGTGGTCGGGGTGAGATGACCGGCGCTGGGCGGCACCACTTTCACGGTGGTGTCTCCGGGCAGGAGGCTTCCCACCGGTACCAAGAAATCCAGAACCAGACCAAGGTGCCGTTGCAGAATCGGGTACTCCATGAGCAGCGACACCACCTGGTGGAAGTCAAGCGTGTCGTCGGCGAAGGCCTTCTGCGGCACGGCTTGCGCGGCTGCGGGCGTCCAGTGGAAGCGAAGCACCTGAAGGAAATCGGTCAGCGGCTGCGGCGCGGCGGGCGGCAAAGCCCTCTTGCCGCCGGCATAGAGCCCGTTGACCGTGGCGAGAATCGTCCGCTCGCTGTTGCGCGGCAGCTGCAGATCGCGCACCAGGCTTCGATTCTCCGACCACGCCCGCCCGTGCGGGCCTTGGTCTTCGGGCCGCTCATTGGTCATGTCCGAGTAGAGCTTGCGGATCGCCTCGACGACATTGCCCACCGGGTACGACCGGATCAGCTTGCCGGTCAGGTCCGCCACCTTGAACGGCCGCACCAGCATGCTTCCCGGAAACAAGGCAGGCCAAAGATTTGGCTTCAACACCGTTTTGTCGGGTACCAGATTCGCGTGCGTAACCCCGCCAACCTGAAGGGACAGGGCGAAGGCGGGGGCCGCCACATACGCCGTCCACTGTGGCCAGTTGGCGTAAACGCCAAGGGTTTGATTGGTTTCGGGAAGGCTCGACAGCCGCGGTGAGACCACGCAGCGCACCTTCAGCTTGCCGGTCGCGGTGTCGATGCCGTTGGGGACCGCGGTCCACATCACGGTCTGCACGATGGCCATTGGTCTGCTCCTGAGGCGAAAATGTCGTTAGAAGGCTGCGGTGTCATACAGGTCGGCATACTGCGCCCACTGGGTGAGCGAGGTCATTTCGGCGAAGGTCTTGGGGGTGCTGCTCATGAGCGCCATGCCTTGGTTGTCGCCACCACCTGCGAAGGTCTTCTTGATAGGCCCGAGGGTCACCGAGGCGCTGAAGAACAGCACCTCGATCTCCACGGTCACCTTCGCCTCGCCGTAGCAGGACTCCGGGCTTTCGATATAGGTGAAGGCCAAATAGAACTCGATCGCCATCGAGACGATGCCGAGGATGTCCAGTTCCCCGTTGAGGCGCAGGTAGCCGGTGAGCCGGGCGCCGTCGTCGTTGCCGTCCCCGTCGTTGTCCCCGATGGCCAGGTAGATGCCGGCCATCGCGCTGATGCTGCCGCTGGCCACCCCGATGTCCAGGGCCAGCTTGGCCCCGAATTCGAGGGTCATCTCGAACAGCTCGAAGTCATCGAGCCCGAGCGTGACGGCGACCGAGCCGCCGCCGCCGAAACACATCACGGTCAGCACGAAGGGGCGGTTACGGTCGGCGAAGTTGAAGCGCATCCGCATCGGGCGGCCGTCGAAGAACAGGTCCACCCGAGCGCCGAAGCTGATGTTTTCCAGCAGCAGCACGCCGCACGGCACCGGCGGCAGGGTCAGGTTGTAGCCGGCCGCCACCCCGGACGGGCTGACATTGACGTAGCCGCCGTTGGCCGGTGCTTCACTGATGGACAGCCCTTGGGCCCCGCTGCCACCCATGAATTTGCGAAGCACGTTGACGAATTCGAGTGCCCCGACGAACACAACGTCATCGATGCTCACTTGAATGTCGGGTTTGCTGCCGGGCTTGGAAACGAAGCCGAACTTGTCGAACAGAATGTTCATCACCTTCAGCGGCCCGACCGCGGCCACGGTGAAGTTGGTCAGCTCGCCCGCCACCTGTCCGGCTTCGGCCCGCAGCATGAGCTTCGCGGGAGTGCCGTTCTTGTTGTCCAGGAACAGGTCCGGGATGCTGACCACGCCGGTCTCCCAGACGAGCGCGGTGTGCGGGCCGTCCGGTTCCTGGGTCGTCACCAGGCGCGGGATGGGGCTGAGCGCGGCGGTGGACATCGCCCCCGGGCCGGGAAAGTCGACCTCGGCAAGAATGTCGGTGAGGCTGATGCTGCCGAGCACCTTGGCACTGGTGACGTCGAAGAAGTCCAGCGGCTTGAATTTGGTCGGCACTATCGTGCCGATGTTCGGCGCGTCGATCGGTCCGGTGCTCGCCGAAAGCGCGCTGATCGCCATGTTCGGGGTGGCCACCCCGCCGGAAGCATTGGCGGCATAGGAGAGGCTCACCGGCGTCTTCAGCGCGGCGAAGACACGTCCCGGGTTCACCGCGCCGGAGTCGCCGTCGGAAATCCACTGTGGATGCAGCTTGATCTCCTGCGGCGATCCGGCCGCACCCCCACGGATGCGGTCCACCGCGTCGAGCCGCGCGGAGGCGGCCTTCAGGTACGGGGTGAAGTCCCAGGGGGCATGCTGTCCGGGCAGTGGCACGGCGGCCTCGAACACGTTCACGCCGAACTCGAACACCGTCAAGGGATACGTGGTCTCGCCCGGTTTACCTCCCCCGAACTTCGCCAGCGCCACCCGCTGGCCGCCCAGATCGGCCTGGCGTCGTGCTTGCAGCGGATCGCTTTCGTAGTAGTCCTTCAGGTAGTCCACGGTCGGTGACGCGCCGAAGGTTTCTGACACGTAGATCAGCGGCATCTGGAAACGGGTCTTCCGGCCCTCGTAGTCCTCGGCTTCCAGATCCCAGAGAAAGTCCGCCCAGTTGCTGGGCGCGCCCACCCGGGGCCAGAAGGCCTCCTTGCCGAAGTAGCCGCTGTTGTCGGGATACGGGACCTTGGTTTCCGGCTCGGCCCCGGCTTCGTAGGGCGCGAGATTCGGCGTCACCGGCGTCAGCACCCGGATCTTCTTGAACGGCAGGTCCCGCAAACCGTTGGGTGCGAAGGGAATGTCCCCGTCCTGGTAGGTGCGCACCCGCTCGCGTGGCACGATGAACTTCCGCTGGCGCAGCACCGCCATCGGTTTGCCGTTGACGATTTCGAACTTGCGCTCGGAGATCTTTATCAGGTCGACCCGGTGTCCGATTCCCCAGAGCCGCCCGGCATCGACGGTCATCACGAAATGGTCCCGGCCCATCGTGGCCAGGTGCACCCACTGCTTGAGGTCCACGCCGTCCGGGCGCACGTTCCAGATCTTGGATGCCTTCAGCCATGCGCCCAGCGAGCTGAGCGCAAGCTGGTCCACGTCGACCGGTTGCGGGACATAGTTCTGCCCGCCTGAGGACTGGTCCCATCGTGCGGTCAGCTTGACGAGCTTGTTGCGCTCAACCGGGGTCAGCGACGTGACACCCGGAGGGGTCGGGTCAATCGCGTTCGGGACATCCGGGTCAGGCGTCCAGACCACCCGCACCTTCGCGTCGTTGTCGAGCCTGGCGTGCCAAAGGGGATGACGATCCGCCGATCCCGTCGTCACCTCCATCGCGTGGCTCCACCCGGCGGTCTGACCCGGCGACAGCACCACCTTCCACGGCACCTCGATCGAGGTCTCGGTCGGCAGCGGCGCACGCACCGTCGCGTTGCCGATCGCGTGCGGGACGAGACTGGGCTGGAAATCCTTCCACGCCATGAGGGTGCCGAAGCTGTAGAGGATCGGCGTCGCCGGCGCCTTGAACGCCAGCCTGCTCGCACCGGCCAGCATCGACGCGATGGGAGCGGCGGTGACCGGCTCCGGCGGAGTCTCCTGATAGGCGTGCTCGGCCAGATGCTGCGGCCCGAAGTCGACGACGATGAAGGCGTCGATGGCGGGATCCACTTTGACCAGCCGTGCCGTTTGCCCATCGCCGGGGCCGGACTGGCCCTTCTTGAGCAGCTTGAGGTTGTAGAACTCAAGCCGCACCGAAAGCTGATCGGCGCGCCGGTAAATAGCTTTGGTGAAGGTGGGTGTCGGGCGCACGGTGAGCTTCGGGTTTCCGGCTACCGGCTCTGCGTCCCAGGGCAGAACGGTCTGCGCGTCCTCCAGCCCCAGCACGAGGCCGACGGCCCCGGCGAGCGCGCCCGCCCGCAGGATGGCCCGGCGGCTGACCTTCGGCTGCTCTCCCATGGTCGCTACCTCTTCCTAAGACTTGCGGGTCACGGTGTAGGCGCCGCTACCCAACTTGTTGATCAGGACGATCGCGCAGTAGCCGGGCGCGATGGCGGGGGCGGTCCACAGCAGCGTTTCCGTCCCGCCGGCGAGCGCGGGAGCCGTCGCGGAGGCGGCGCTGCGGCTGCGTACCCAGCTCGACGCTGAGGTGGTGGAGCAGAAGAGGAAAAGCTCGGCGTCCTGCCCCGCAGCCTGGGTGACCTCGATCTTCACCTGGGCGCTGGCGGCGACCGTGGTCTCCCAGATCGAGACCGGGACGGCCGAACTGCTCACCGACTGTCCGATCGCGACATTGCTGGAAGCCTGCACGAACCTGGCGTCGTACTGGCCGGACCCGGTGCTCGCGGAATAGCGGTAAACCTGCGGATAGTAGGTGCCCAATGGGTGCTTGCTCAGATTGGAGTCGATGACGATGAAGTCGGAAGCGGCGCTGCCGGCGGCACTGGTCACCAGCGGGCTGCCGGCCATGGCCTCGTCGGCGAAGAGCTTCAGGTCGTAGTCGGCTGTCGGCGCGGCGGCCTGCGGCGGCCGGATCGCCATCACCGACCAGTAGCGGGTCGTCGTCGAGTACCGGAAGTTGTGTGGTGGCAACGGAGTGCGCCGGACGACGGCCGCGCCGTTGCTCAGCGGGTCGCGCAACCCATAGTCGATGGTGTTCTGGTAGAGGGTGGCCAAAGCGTTGTCGCCGCTGAATCCGAGGTCGGCCAGAGCCCGATAGCGCTGACCGGGGGTCCACGAGTGAGTGAGCACCTTGCTCCACAGCGGAGTCGGGCCTTGGGCGAGCCGGTCCCACGGCGTCTCATTCGTGGCATCCGACAGATCGATCAGCGCGCCGGCCACCCGCGCTTCGACCGCGTCGCCGTAGCCCCAGCCGGGGGTCTCCCAGCCCGGCGTCTCCAGATTCTCGTGGAAGACCTGCGCACCGATCTGCCAGTCGAGCACCGGATCCGCGTAGACCTGAGTGGCGACCCAGTCGGCGAACCCCTCCGCCCACGCGCAGGACGCCGAGGTCACCTTGCCGATCAAGGTGCGATCGCCACACGCCGACGGGTCCGGGTAGTCGTCCTCGAAAATGTCATCCATGACGGCCTTGGCTGCCTCTCGTACGACCGAGTCGCGCCACTTGAAGTCCACGGCCGCCAGATGGACACGGTTGAGCGCGGAGTCGTAGAAGCCTCGCGTCGACGAGTCCGGCCGCCACTCGATGGCCACCTGGCGACATTTGCTGTAGTCGCTGGGCTGCTTGTCCGCGCTGTCCCAGCAGTCGTTGGCCTGTTGCGCTCCGGTCCACGCCCACAGCCGATCCACCGCGTTGAAGATTTGCAGCGCGCCGGCCTGCGGCGTGCCCGCGCCGGGCTTGGTCGCTCCATAGTGGACGGTTGTCCCCGCTGCCACGTTGGGCCACAAGGCAAGGCTGAACTGATAGGCCTGGACGTCGTCCACCCGCCAGAAGCCGTTCTCGGTGACCACGCGAACGTAGATGTCCAGGCCATTGTTGGCGCTGTCATCCAAGTCGTCTGTGGCCGAGCAGAGCAGGAACGCCCCAGAGGCCGCGGTCAGATTGGCGTCGAGCAGATCGTCGGCGGAGCTGCTGTCCTGATCCCAGAGCTGCACCTGCAGGTTCCCAAGCGCTACACCGGCCGCGCCACCGACCTCGTCGTGCGACAGCGTCCCATCGGCACACGTCTGCGCAACCATGGGCGCAACGGCTTGCTGGGCCACCACGCTGACCGGAAGCGTCGCGGGCCGGTGAACATGGTGCGCCGGGCCGGATCCCTCACCCAGGTCGCTGTTTTCCGTGGCCGTGGTCTGCGGCGTGACCGGCGTCGAGGTGACCGCCAGGCCCAACACCACCAGCAGGATCAGTCGTCGAAGCATGCCCGTAGCATCGGCGCGGGCACCGCGCCGCGGACAGAGCCACATTGGTCCGGTTTTCACGCGATAGCGGCCCTGTGCCGAGGCGATGTTGACCATGCTTGGTGGCGGCGGGCCGACCTGCGGCGTCGGGAGCGCTGCCAAACAGTCACGTCCGCGCCATAGTCACACCGAGCATGCGAGGCGTAGCGTTGGGTCTCCGGGCGTGCGCAAAGGTGAGGTGTACGGTGGTGATCAATCCCGTTCTGCAGCAAGCTACAGCGGCCCTACGTCGCGCAAACAGCCTTGAACAGGTCCATGAGGTGGTGTGCATGAGCGCCCGCCAGCTGGTGGAGGCCGACGGCGCCACCTTCGTGGCGCTGGACGGCGAGAAGTGCTTCTACGCCGACGAAGACTCGATCAGTCCGCTTTGGAAGGGCGAGCGTTTCCCCGTCGAGCACTGCATCGGCGGCTGGGCGATGACGCACCAGCAGACCGCGGTCGTCCCCGACATCCGCCTCGACGATCGCATCACCCAATCGTTCTACGCCCGCACCTTCGTGCGCAGTCTGGTCATGGTGCCGATCGACGTGCCGGCCCCGGTCAGCGCCGTCGGCGTCTACTGGTCTCGGGTGCGCCGGGCCACTGACGAGGAGGTCACCAGGCTGATCCGGCTGGCCGAGGCCGCCGGCCAAGCCCTGCACCGGATTGCGCCTCCTCGGGAGGGTTCATAGATCTCCAAGCCCCGATATGATCCGCGGCGTGACCCCGACCAAGCCCACGGCGCTGCTGGATACGGCTGCCGCCCACGCCACGGCGGCCGTGCCGATCGCGCGGCCCGACGACACCGCCGACATGGTTCTCAAAGCCATGCAGGGCAAGACTTTTGACTGCGCCTCGGTGATCGCGGTATGCAACGCCGATCGGCTGGCGGGCCTGGTCACCGTGGAAAGGCTGCTGGCGGCCGATCCGCAGACCCCGGTGCGCCGGATCATGGATGCCAAGCCGCCGAAGGTCTCGTCCGGCACAGACCAGGAGCATGCGGCCTGGCTGGCGGTTCAGCACGGCGAGCCGGGCCTGGCCGTCGTCGACGCGCGGGGCCGGTTCGTCGGCGTGATCCCGCCCCAGCAGCTGCTGCGGGTCCTGCTCGAGGAACACGACGAGGACATGGCCCGCCTCGGCGGCTACCTGCGCCGCAGTGCGATGGCGCGGGAGGCCAGCGAGGAGAACGTGCCCGCCCGGCTGTGGCACCGCCTGCCCTGGCTGGGCATTGGCCTGCTCGGCGTGCTGGGATCGGCGGGCTTGCTCGCCGCCTCCGAGGCGCGTCTGAGCGCCAACCTCGCGGTGGCCTTCTTCCTGCCGGGCATCGTCTACCTGGCGGCGGCGGTGGGCAACCAGACTCAGACCCTGGTGATCCGCGGGCTCTCGGTGGGCGTGGGCATCCGGCGCGTCGCCGGGCGGGAGGCGCTGACCGGTCTGCTGGTGGGCGCGCTGCTGGCGGTCGCCATGTATGGCGTCGTCGCCGTCGGCTGGCGTGACCTGACCCTGGCCACCGCGGTCGGCCTGGCCGTGGTCGCCGCCAGCACGGTGGCCACCCTGGTCGCGATGGCGCTGCCGTGGCTGCTGCAACGGGCCGGCAAGGACCCCGCCTTCGGTTCCGGCCCGGTCGCCACGATCATCCAGGATCTCATGTCCATATCCATTTATCTGGGTACCGTGACACTGCTGCTCTCCTAGGCTAGAGGCGATGCAGACGGGGGGCAGGTGATGGCGGAAGAGGCTGCGCAAAACCCACCCTCGAGCGCCCGCATGGAGCTCATCCTCACCGTGATCATGGCGTTCGCCGCGGTGGGCACGGCCTGGGCCGGTTTCCAGAGCACCAAGTGGAGCGGCGTGCAGGCCGACTCGTACGCGGTCGCCTCGGCCAAGCGCGTGCAGTCGACCCAGCAGGCGACCCTGGCCGGACAGCAGCGAATCGTAGACATAGTCAGCTTCACCCAGTGGCTCGATGCCCTCAACGAGGAAAGCGACGTCGACGAGTCCGGTCAGCTGACCAGCGCCTACCAGCCCACGAAGGACACCCTCTCCGGCTTCCTGTTCGAGCGTTTCCGGGCCGAGTTCGAGCCAGCGGTCTACGCCTGGCTCAAGACCGACCCGGTGAACAATCCCGATGCCCCGCCCACGCCCTTCGCCATGCCCGAATATCAGATCGCCGCACAAGCCGAGTCGGACCGGCTGGCCACGATGGCCGACGACGCCGTCGCGGAGGCCCGCGACGCCAACCAGCTGGCCGACAACTACGTGTTCGTGGCCGTCTTCTTCGCCCTCGTGCTCTTCTTCGCCGCGGTGGCCGGGCGCACCAACCGCCCGCTGGCCCGCAACCTGCTGCTGTGGCTGGCGGTGATCGGGGTGTTGGCGGCCACGATTCTCATGGCCACCTTCCCCATCGAGCTCTAGCGCAGATGCTGGACCCGCTCCAGACCGGGGTCATGCCCGACGTCGACGCCCGCCTGGCCCTCGGCCCATCGCGGCGCCAGCGCTTTGATCCGGTCGGCGGCATCGCTGTGTGAGTCGGCGTAGAAGTGCAGGGTGCGCCGGCCCTTGACGGTCTCGTGCGCGACCAGGGCCGCGTCTGCCCCGGCCGCCTCGGTCAGGCTGTCCTCCAACGCGCGCAACGCTTGCAGCGATTCGTCGGCCGGCAGACCCACCTCGGTCAGGCGCTGGTAGGGCAAGGTGACTGCGACATGCTGATCGAAGCGCGGCCACCGCGCCGAACGCAGCGGCTGGCTGACCAAAGCCATGTGCGGCAGACCATCACGCCCCTGCGCGCTCATCACCGCCCAGCTGTCATCGGCTGTTATGGCGTCCACCGCGTACCGAAGATCGCTGGGCGTGCGCGGCGCGAAGAGCGCGGCCGCGCTCCACTCGATCGTCCCCAGCCAGATCTCGACCTGCTCCTCGCCGAGCAGCCAGTCCAGTGACAGGAAGGAAACCTGGCCCTGCACCTCATCGGGCAGGTTCACGAATTCGGGATGGTGGCAGACCACGTTGACGCAGCGGCGGTCCTTTTCCACGGTGACGGCATAGACCATCTGCTCCATGTCCAGCATTGCCCCGCCGATGCCGAGCTTGCTGGAGAACACCGCCGGGCTGGCCGGGCGCGCCGCGTGGTATTCCCAGGTGCCGTCGGCGGGAGGCGCCGCCGCGAGCCATCGGTAGGCGGCCGCCCGCAGCTTCGGGTCACCGGCCGCGGTGACGACCAGGCCGTGGCTGGCGGCCGTGCCCTTGGTCAGCTCCCACGACAGGTCACGGTGGATCGCCGCCACGCGGGGGCTGATCGCCCGGGCCTGCTGCTCCGCTTTCCCGTTGGAGATCGACGCCGTGATCTCACCTCTGGCCTGGCTCCACCACTGCCAGAAGTCCGCGATCGCGCCAGCCTGCTGAGCCTTCGGATCGCTCTTGCGAAATAGCCCCATGGCCGCGCAGTATGCCACCGCCGCCGCGGTTTCGTTACCCGCCCGGCTCGGGTAGACAGTGCGCCATGGATCGCCACTTCGCCAAGGCCCTGCTCTTCGCGTGGAACAAGCCCGCCTTTCGGGAGGGGCTGCAGCACCTGATCGACCTCGACGAGGTGACCTCGCTGCTGGCGACCCTGGCCGGCGACTCCCCGCACGGCGAAGCGCAGCAGCGCGGGTTGCAGCTGCTGCGATCCGCGCTGGAAAGCGACGAGATCCGGCGGGCCGTGCTCCTGCTCATCGACGACGCTTCGATCAGAGAGGCGATCGGGCAGGGCCTGTTGGCGGAGATGGCGGACCGGCCCGGCTTGGCCGGCGCCGTTCGCTCCGCATTGGACGACCCCGCGGTGCGGCGGGAAATCCATGCGGCGCTTGAGTCCCCGCGGGTGCGCTCGATCATCTGGGCGGCCGCCGACAGCCAGCTGCGGGATCGAAAGTGGACACTTGCCCGGTACCTCATCGGGCTGATGCGCCACCGCAGCTTCCGCCGGCTGGTGCGCGGGGTCGCCCGGCACGGAGTGCTTCGCGAGGCGTGGCGTGATTGGCGCCGAAGCGATTCAGCGCGTAGACATTGAGTCATGACACCACTGGCCGTGACCGGATCGACCGGTCAGCTCGGCGGCAGGATCGCTCGCCGGCTCGCCGTCGCCGCACTGCCACAGCGCCTGCTGGTGCGCGACCCGTCCCGCGCACCGCAATTGGCGCAGGCGACCGTGATGAGGGCCGAGTACGCCGACCTGCAAGCCGTTCGCGATGCCCTAACCGGCGTGCGCACAGCGCTGATGGTCTCCGCGTCGGAAAGCCTCGATCGCGTGGAGCAGCACCGCACCTTCATCGACGCCGCGGCCGAGGCGGGGGTTCAGCATCTGGTGTACACCTCGTTCTACGGCGCGGCGCCCGACGCCACCTTCACCCTGGCGCGCGACCACTGGGCCACCGAGCAATACATCCGCGCCAGCGGTTTGGCCTTCACCTTCCTGCGCGACAATCTCTACGCCGACTTCCTGGCCTTCATGGTCGGCGAGGACGGCGTGATCCGCGGGCCGGCGGGCGGAGGCCGCGTGGCGGCCGTGGCACAGGACGACATCGCCGACGTGGCCACCGAGGTGTTACGCGCGCCCGATGCGCATGTGGGCCAGACCTACGACCTGACCGGGCCACAGGCGCTGACCCTCGCCGAGATCGCCGCCACCATCGCGGAGCACACCGGCCGCGCGGTCAGCTATCGGGCGGAAACGCTGGAGGAGGCCTACGCCTCGCGGGCTGGCTACGGCGCTCCGGATTGGCAGGTGGACGCCTGGGTCTCCACCTATACCGCGATCGCGGCCGGCGAGATGAGCGGGGTGAGCGACGCCGTCGCCCGGGTCACCGGGCATGCGCCGAGGTCGCTGGCTGAGCTGTTGAGAACGTCGCTGGCTGAGCACTTGAGAGCCCAGCCCGGCTCGTGAGGAAGGAAGGCCACGAGCCGGGCCAGGCCGGTTCCCAGTGGTTAAGGACTGGTACAGGTGAAGGCCGTCGGAAGCACGGTGCTGCCGTTGGGCCGGGTTGCCTGGAAGCCCCACGACGCGGTCTGTCCGGGCGCAAGCGTTCCGTTCCACGCCTGGTTCCGCTCGGTGATGTTCTGCCCGCTGATGGTCGCGGTCGTCGGCCACGAGCCGGTGTGCGAGTGGCCCGAAGGCAGCGTCACGGTCGACGTCCAGCCGTTCAGGGTGGTGCTGCCGGTGTTGGTGACCGTCATCTGCATGACGTAACCGTTGTTCCACTGGCTCTGCGGCACACCTGAGGTGGTGCACGCCGCGCCACCGCCACCACCGGTGGTGGTCGCGTTGACGATGCCCGAGTAGGCGGAGGTGCCGGCCGAGTTGCTGGCCCTGACCCGATAGCGGTACGTGGTGTTGGCGGCCAGGCCGGAATCGTTGAACGAAGCCGATCCCGACGTCCCGATCTGGCTGAAGGCGGTGCTCGTCGCACCGGTCGCCCGCTCGATCAGATAGCTGGTCACCGTTCCCGACGACGCGCTCCAGCTAAGCGACAGCGAGCTGGCGGTCACGTTGGAGGCAGTCGGATTGCCCGGGGTGCCGGGCGGCTGGGTGCCCGTCGACGTCGTGGTGACGTTGACGATGTTCGAATACCCCGAGTTTCCGGCCGAGTTGCTGGCCCTGACCCGATAGCGATACGTGGTGTTGGCGGCCAGGCCGGAATCGTTGAACGAGGTCGATCCCGACGTCCCGATCTGGCTGAAGCTGGTGCTGGAGGCACCGGTCGCCCGCTCGATCAGGTAGTTGGAGACCGTCCCTGACGAGGCACTCCAGTTGAGCGACAGCGAGCTGCCCGTCACGTTGGACGCCGACGGGGTGCCCGGGGTGCCGGGCGGCTGGGTCTGACCGCCGCCGATGGTGGCGGAGAACGAGTTGACCGCTAGGCCGACGCCGCCGATCCAGGGCTCGAATCCGGCTTGCATGCTGGTCAGGAACCAGGACGTGTTGCCGTACTGGGAGCCGCGGCTGAACGTGTCGAGAATGAAGTCCCGCGCGTTGAAGCTCAGGCTGGTGAGAGGCGAACCAGACACATAGGACACGACATTGTTCTGGCCGTTGTTCCCGGTCCAGACCGCCCAGCTGCGCCCGGCGAGGGTCACGGTGGCGGTCTGCGATCCGATCGGCTGGATGCTTCCTTGGCGATTCATCCAGATCATGATCTCGGTGTCCTGCACGCCGGTCACATTGGTGTCGGCGTTGAGCCAGATGTCGTACGCGGCGTCATAGGTCCCACTGCCGGGATAGCTGAGGGTGATGCTGCTGTTGGCGTTGCCCATTGTGCTGATCTGGGCAGGCAGCGGCGAGCCGGGGCTGCAATTGCTGTAGTGGCAGCCGAGGTAGATGGCCGGATAGGAAACCGGCGCGCCGGACAGGTTCCCCATGCCATCCTGTTGCGTGATGCTGAAGCCGTTACTCGTCGTGCTGATGCATTGCGGCGAGTTGCTTCCCCAGCGGTTGTTCATGATGACGTAGTTGCCGGCTGTGGTGGTGCCGAATTGCTCGCAGATCACGACCGCACTCGCCGGCTGGGCGGCCAGCAAACTTGCAGCGGAAGTGCCGATCGTGAGCAACACTGCTGCGACGATCGATGATGGTCGACGGCGTTTGCTCGTCGTGGTGTCCATAAATCGCTCCTTGGGCGTGGAGTGATCGGAAATGGGAGCAGGTACCTTACTTGGGAGCGTTCCCACGAGCAACCATAGGCCACCGTCGAACGGTCTGTAAACAGCAGGAAAAATCTTGAAACGGTTTGTCGAACCACACCCCGTCCACTCGACGAGTAGTTGAACACGTCGACAAGCAGACAGGGAGCAAGCCGATGAGCAAGGTTTACACCGGTGCGAGCATGTCGCTGGACGGCTACATTGCCGGCCCGGGCGAATCCGGCTTCGAGCACCTTTTCGAGTGGTACGGCAACGGCGAGGTGGTGATGCCCACCAAGATGCCCGACCTGACGTTCAAGCTGTCCCCGGTCAGCGCCAAGTATCTGCAGGCCCACCTGGCCCAGACCGGCTCGCTTATCGTGGGGCGCAAGCTTTTTGACGTCACCAAAGGCTGGGGCGGCGAGCATCCGATGGGCCGCACCGTGGTGGTGCTGACCCACAACCCGCCGCAGGGCTGGGCGGACAACCCCAACTTCGTCTTCGTCACCGAGGGCATCGAAGCCGCCGTCGACACGGCGAAACAGATCGCGGGCGACCGGATCGTCGGCGTCAACGGTGGTGTCATCGCCCGCCAGTGCCTCAACGCCGGCCTACTCGACGAGATCTGGGTCGACCTGATCCCGGTGCTGCTCGGCGGGGGGACACCCTTCTTCGACCAGCTGAGCGACGCCCCGGTTTCGCTGGACGGCCCGCTGTCGGTAGTGGAAGGCGACCGGGTCACCCACCTTCGCTACCGCGTGCGCAAGTAGCACGATGCCGCACAACGGGTTCGGGCTCGCCGAACCCGTTGTGCGGCAATGGTTCAGAGCACAGACATGCCGTAGACGCTCAGCGCCTCGGTCACCGGCTGGTAGAACGTCGTTCCCCCGACCCGGCAGTCGCCGCTTCCACCGGAGGTCAGCCCGAGCGCGATGCTCGCGTCGTAAAGCGGCCCACCGCTGTCGCCCGGCTCGGCGCAGACGTTGGTACGGATCATCCCGGTGACCGTGTCGCCGCCGACATAATGGACGGTGGCGTTCAGACCCGTCACTGTGCCGCTCTTGGTCCCGGTCGTGCTTCCGGTACGGCGCACCGGCTCCCCGACATAGGCGTCGCCCGCCGACACGATGTCCTGCGCGCCAGCGGTGCCGCTGACGGTGATCGAAGTGTTGGTGTAGGCCACGATGCCGTAATCGTTTCCAGGGAAACTGGTTCCGGTACGGTTGCCGAGCTTGGTGGCGTGGCCGCTGTCAGCGAACCACTCCGCCGCCTCGTTCGTGCAATGCCCCGCGGTGAGAAACGAATTCGCGCTTCCGCTGTGCACGTTGAACCCGAGCGAGCACCGGAACTGCCCGCCGTAGATGGCATCGCCACCGCCGATCAGGTCCCGGAAACTACCGGCCACGCGCTGGACACGGGCCGCCCCGGCGGCCTTCACCACGGCGGCGTTGACGGTGGCCCAGGCCGAACCGGTGACGGTGGAGTCGACGTCGACCACCACCTGGTTGGTGGCAATGTCGACCGACCACGCCGTCCCGGCCACACCCGGGTCGAGAGTGGTCACGACTCCGTTGAGCTGGCGCAGGCTGTGGCGCACCAGGCGGGTGGAGGCACCGGCCGCGCGGAACTCGTCCGCGGCGGCTCGGTCAATGACGTTGGCGATGAGGGTGCCGTTGGAGTCAAGGTAGTAGCCGGCGCTACGGCTGTCGTCATAGGAGGCCGCAAGCGTGGCGACACGGGTGAGCACTTCGGCCGAAGGCGCGGCCTGAGCCGGGGTGACCCAGAAGGCAGTGGCGGCGACGGCGGTGAGCACGGTGATGAACGGGCGAGCCGATCTGGTGGATAGCACGTCTTCCTCTCGGAGGTTGAGCGCGACCCCCGGGCGAGGTGCGCGCAGGAAAGCTTGACGTGCCTATTCTTCCGGGCATTTGCCCAGGTCAGCGGCCTTGCGTCAGCGACACTCCGAAGCAGACGATCATCTTTCCGGGCCCAGCGCAAAAAGCGCAGCCCGCTCGCGCCAGCGGCGCGGCCATCGCCGGCAGGTGCCAGCGCACAAAGCGCGACCCCGCTCGCGCCAGCGGCGCGGTCATCGCCGGCAGGTGCCAGCGCACAAAGCGCGACCCGCTCGCGCCAGCGGCGCGGCCATCTTCTTGTGCGCCGCCGCCCAAAGCGCGACCCGCTCGCGCCAGCGGCGCGGGCCATCGCCAGCGGGTGCCAGCGCACAAGGGCGCAATCCGCTCGCGATCGCGGTGTGGCCGGCGGGGCCTGTGCTTAGGCTGCGGCCTGGTTGCTGCGGGGGGTGCCGAGGTGGCCGGCTTGGGTCTGCTCGGCCGGACCGCTGGAGGCGACCACGCCGAACTTCGCCTTGTCCAATCGCCGCAACGCCTGCTGCACCTTGCTTTCCTGTGCCTGCTGCTCGGCCAGAGCCGCGCACAGCGCGGAACTTTCGCGCTGGCGGCCTTCGAGCTTGAGTTGCTTGGCACGCGCGGCGGCCTTGCGGGCCACCTCGCGGGCGCCGGACACCACCGCGCCGTCGGGGTTGACCTGCCTGGCGTCAATCTCGGCCAGGACCGATCGCGTCGCCTGCTGACGCGAGCGGGTCTTGCGCCGCCGGGCGGCCGCCAGCTGGGTGGGCGAAGCCAGCGGCTTGCCGCCCTCGTCGCACCAGGACGACAGCATGTTCAGCACCGCGCGCCGGGTCAGCTCGGGCGGGTCGCTGGTGGACGGGACCGAGCGGAACGCGCTGCCGTCGGGGTCGAAGTCGAGGGCGTGCACGATGTCTTGCGGGGTCCAGCCGCAGTCGAAGAACGCGCTGGTGCGCCGGCGCAGCTCGGTCATGGGCAGCGTGCGCAGGCTGACCAGCTCATAGACCAGCCAGCGGGTGGCCTGCTCCTGCTCGGCGCGGCCGGCCGGCGCCCGCGACGGGTCGATCGAGTGATGACCGAAGGCCCAATAGGGATGGCAGTCTGGGCAGCGACGCTCGAGATCGCCAAGGTTGAAGCGGCGCGTGCGCTCATCACACGCACCGCACCAGGTGGGCATATCCATCGCCATGACGACAACAATAGAACCCCTGTACGACAATTTCCGCCGATGCGTGCGCAGGGGTAGGTCCGGCAGACTGTAGCGGTGACGCTCTATATGGTGCTGGCGGCCGGATACGGCGTGCTTCAGCTGGCCGCTTTGGGCTGGCTAGCTGGGCGTTCGGTCCGGATCAGCACGGCCGCGCTGTGCATCGCGGTGGGCATGTACGGGTGCGGCGTCGCCACCCTCATCCTGCAAGCGATCTACACCAGAGGCGTGGCGGAGCTTACCGGGGAACGGATGGCCGATGTGGTTCGCGTCGCGAGCTACACGGTGGACCCGTTCTTCGAAGAGATCGTCAAGGTGACCCCGCTGCTGTTGGTCGGGATGCATTTGCGCACCCGGTTCCAGCTCGGCCTGACCGACTACCTCGTGCTCGGTGGCGCGCTGGGAGCCGGGTTTGGCCTGCTTGAGGCGATCCTGCGGTTCAGTCATCTGGCCGGGCGGGCGATCGCCGTACCCGACGGATGGATTGTCCCTTCCGGATTGTCGGCGACCTACGTGCCTGACGCAGGCGCCATAGCCGGATCATGGCTGCCCGCTCCCGCCAGCTCCGGCCTGCTCGTTTTCGTCGGCGGCCCGGACACCTTCCTGCATCTGGCGTGGAGCGCGATCGGCGGCCTCGGGGTCGGGGTGCTGCTGCGCGGCCGCGGTCTGGCCCGCGTGGCCGGCCCGTTGGCGATCATCTTCGTCGCGGCCCAGCATGCCGCCGTCAACTACGACCTGGCCCTGCTCGGCAAGACCGGCTTCGGCGACGCGCTGGCCGCCCCGTTTCTCGCCGCGAACCGGCTGCTGTGGCTGCTTCCCCTGCTCGGCTTGATGATCGCCGGATTTTTCGATCGGCGCGACGTGACCCGCCTGGGCACGGCGCTGCCCGCCGCCCCGTCCGAATTCGCCCTGCTGGGTCTGCCGTGGACATTGCTGGTCGCGTTGCGTTTCAGCAGGTTGCGCCGGTCGCTGGCCTACGCCCGGGCGCGCGGGCCGGAGCCGTCCACCGCGGCGCTCTATCACGCGCTGGCGACTATCCGCTGGCTCATCGACCGGGCCAACTCCCGCACGGCCTGGCGTCACGCCCCCGGCCTCAACGGCGACCCACCGCGACGGCTGATCACGGCCGCGGTGCGCAATTGGCAGGTCTGGGTATGGCTGGGGCTGCTCCTGCCATCGCTGCTCTACTTCGTGGCTGGCGGGTTCCCCGCCACCGCCTCGCTTCAAAAGGCGCTGGCCTCCCCCGCGCTGTCCTGGCTGCTCATCGTGTTCCTCGCCGGGGGCCTGCTCTGGCTGATGTGGCAGTCCACGGTGCACCTGCGGCTGCTTTCCAAAGCGCTGGGCCAGCCCCATGCCGAGTCGGCCACCCGGTCTCGGCTGCAGCTGATGTCGGCGGCGGGAGCCCTGGTGGGCGGCGCGTTCGGGCTCTACCTGCTGCTCACCGGAACTCCGATGTGGCAACAGGCGATCACCTCGTTCCACGTGCTGGCCGCCCTCGCCGGCGCGATCGTGGCGGTGCTGGTGGTGCTGACGATCGCGGCCCTGTTCACCATGTTCCCGCCGGGCGGGCTGGCCCTGGCCGGCGGGCTGGGCACACTGGCGCCCGGTTTGGCCATCTCCAGCTCGATGCTGCTGGAGGCCGGGCTGGTCGGCGCGATCACCGGCGTGGTGCTGATGGAGGCGGCGGACTCCGGGGGCGGCGGGGACGGCGGCGGTAGTGGCAGCCGCCCGCGCGGGCCCAACGAAGACCGCTTTCCCGAGGACGATTTCGACGGCACCGGCTCGTCAATGGATGAGCTGGCCGAGCTGACCTACCGCCACACCGGGGCCGGCGACATGCACATCGGCGGCAGCGCGGCCCGGCCGACCCAGGCGGAGATCCTCGATACCCTGGGCAGCGGCACCCGCTCGGAGCTGACGGGACAGAACGCGGTGCAGTATGTCCGCGATGGCGTCAAGGTCATCATCAACCGGGACATGCCTTGGCGCAGCACGGCTTACTACATCGGAGGATGAGATGGAAGGCTACCCGTTCGGGCTCTCCGATGACCTGACCGAGGCCGACACGGCCACCATGGAGGCGACGCCGGTCGATCTCGGCCACGGCCGTTCGCGTTCGGTGGCGGATCTGGTGGTCAGCTGGGCCGGGCATGTCAACCGGCTGCACGCCGAGCAGTATCTGCGCCCCGGCGAGGACAACGAGGCGTGGACGGCGCACGACTACGTCGCGGCGCTGATCATCCGCGACTTCGTGGAACGCGCGCTGCGGCTGCTGCCCCGCACCGCCGAGGATCACGCTTTCACCGCTGTCACCAAACACGACGAGCTGCTTCGCTCGTTCACCGAGCCGGACGCGACAGGGGTTCTGCAACGCTTCGCGCCGGACGAGTGGAACGCCGGCTGGTGGTGGCAACGCCTGCCCCAGTCCGGGCCGGTGCGCCAGGAGCTCGACGCGTTCGCGGCCCGGACCTAGGCATCCGATCAGGGGGTGGGGCTAGGGAAGATCGGGATGGTGCCACAGTTGCGAAGCCCCGGGATCGGCTGGTAGTTGCCGCCGCCGGAAATCTTCGTCGCGGGGAACCAGCCCCAGCCGTGCTTGGAGTTGGTGCTGGTGTCGGCCTGCGTGTAGAGCCAGTAGTTGTTGCGGGCGCTGCCGACATGCGGGTTCTCGTAGCCGACCCATTGCTCCTGGCAGACGAACCAGCTGTTGCCGGCGTTGAGGTAGCCGGAGGAGACCCCGCCGGCCATGACATTTCCACCGGTGTACGCGTTGCACCACGCTGTGCCGTAGGTGTTGCCCAGATAGTCCTGGTGTGCGCCACCGCTGCCCCAGCAGCCGTCGTAGGCGATTGCGGGCGCCTGTACCGCGGCGGTGATGGCCATCGTCGCCATCAGCGCAGCCGCCGCCAGCCTTGCGGTTGTGCGTAGTCGAGGCATGCACATGCTCCTTCTGCCGCTTTCGCGGCGATGCGGACGTCGCTGGCCGAAACGCTAGGCACCGCCTCTTCCCGCTCGCTTAACGGCAACCAACACGGCAACTGCCGCCTGGAGTTGACACCACCTGCCCCATAATCAACCATCGGTCCCCATGGGGGACGTGCACGCTTTTCGATCTTCGAGACTTGATCTTGGTTTGTCCCAGGCGACGGTCGCGAAACGTGCCGGGCTCAGCCTTCGCGCGCTGCGCAACATAGAGACGGGAAAATCATCGCCGCGCCGGGGCTCGGCCGAGCGGATCCTGCGTGCGCTGCGCACCGAGCTTCCCGATCCACCATTGTGGATCGGCGTGCTGGGCCCGCTGAAAGTACGCCGCGGAGCCGACCGCGTTGAGCTGACCTCCGCGTCACGGCGCAATCTGCTCGGATTCCTTGCCCTTCACTACGATCGGGTGGTCACCAGCTCCGACCTCGCCGACGTGCTGTGGCCGGGCCGCCCGCCGTCCTCCTGGCGCAACCTCATCCACGTGCACATCAATCGCCTTCGCGCCGTTCTGGAGCCGCACCGGCGGCCCCGCATCCCGAGCGCCACCATCACCTCCACCGGCGGCGGGTACCAGATGATCGTCGACGAGAACAGCCTCGACCTCGCCAGGTTCGTGAAGCTGACCGACCTGGGCCGGGCCGCGGCGGCGTCACGCGACCACGCCTTGGCGCAGCGCCACTTCGAGCAGGCGCTGGCCTGCTGGCGCGGCCCCGTCCTGGCCGACAGCGGCGACGCCATCACCCAGCGCGCCACCGCCTCGTCGTTGCACCACCATCGCCTGTCGATCGCGCTGGCCTACGCCGACCTCGCGCTGGCGGCCGGCAAATTCGAACAGGTCGGATTGCTGCTCAAGGAAATCGCCGAAGTCGAGCCGTGGCACGAAAGGGTTCACGCGCTGCTGATGCGGGCCCTGGCCGGAAACGGGCAACAGGCGGCCGCGATCGGCGTCTACCACCGCCTCGCCGGCCGTCTCGCCACCGAGCTGGGCGTCGATCCGGGACCTGCGCTGCGGCAGGCATATCTAGCCACCCTGCAACCGGCCGCCGCGGGTTAGCCGGCCACGAAACGCACGGCGTCGGCGATCACGTACCCGTTGGTGTTCTCGGTGCGCAGCAGCACGCTGCCCGCGCTGCCGGCCGAGAAGCTATAGCTGCCAAGGGAAACCCACTGCCCACCGGAGACCCGCTGATCGACTGTACGGGTGGTGATGCCACCGCTGTGCACCACGTCTACGGGAACATTGCTGGCCCGGTTGGTGTGCGAAGTCCACCGCAGGTAGACCGTATAGGCGCCGGCCGCGGGAAGCGCGGGCGTGAAACGCAACCGGTTGACGCCCTTGGCGGTGTTGTTGTCGTGCTCATAGTCGGGGCCGTAGAAGCCGCTGATGGACGTGCTGGAAAGCCAAGTGCCGGCCCGGGTCACCCCAGACGAGGCGGCGTTGTCGAGGATCACCTCGCCCGGCGTGGGAATCGGCCATTGCAGGATCTGCCCGTCGGCGCGCAGCCGGGCCGCCAGCGCGGGATAGCTCAGCTGCTGCAAGGAAACCGCCGCGTCGGTGGCGAGGATGGCGGCGGTGGCCGCGGACTGGGCCAGGATCATGAACACCGGTTCCATCCGGATGGAGCCGTAGGCGATGTGGCTGGCCGACAGGCACACCGGCACCGCCAGGTTGGTGCACTGGCCGGAGCTCGGCACGATCGAGCGGTAGCTGATCGGGTAAGCGCCGGGAATCCCGATCTGCACGTCGCCCTCGTTCTTGACCAGGCCGTCGACGACCACGCGCTGACAGTTGTGTGAGTCCATGGTGTAACTGGCCATGCCCACCGGGTCGGCCGCGGTCACGTTCCGGCGGCAGTCGTGCTCGGTCATCACATAAGCCGACACCATCCTGCGGGCTTCCCTAACGTAGAGCTGTGGCGGCCAGCCGCCGGTGGTGGTGAACTCGTCGGCAGCCAAACCCCACGACGCGGTCGCGGAACGGATCGCGGCCGGGAGCCGGGAATCGTTGGCCAGGAACCACATCAGGCCCTGCTGATAGCGGCGGTGCTCGGCGAAGATGGCGTCGCGGGCGGCATAGCTCGCGGTCGGGTAGCTGTAGTTGCCACCGATGTGGTCGGTGGAGAAAGCGCCGTTGTTGTTCGAGTCGGTCTTGCCGCCGCCCACACTGTGCGTGGTGAAGAACGGCCCGGTGTAGCCGGCCTGGATGTAGCGCCACAACAGCTCGTAGTCGGCAGCGTCGTAACCGGCCGGGCGCGGGAACGGGATGCGCCCGGCCGCCTGGGTCAGGCACATCCGGAAGTTGTAGGCCTGGATCCTTGTGTCGGCCGTGCCGTTGGGGGCCACCGTGGCCGCGATGCCGGGCAGCAGGCCCGACGCGGGGTCACCGGCCGTGCGGTAGGGCGAGACCGGCAGCGTGAACTGATGCTTGTCGCGCAGCTGCACACCGTTGATGGTCTCGCCGTAGGCCGAATTCGCCTCGCGCCCGGAGGTCCAGGCCACCCCGGCCCTGTCCATCAGGTCGCCTTCATAACTGCAGTCCATGAACATGGGCGCCCGGAACACCTGGCCGTTGTCGGCGGCGACCTCGGTGATGCGGCTCCCGGCCCGGGTCACCGTGCTCAACCGGATCGAGTAGTAGACCGGTACCCCGGCGGCTGACAGCAGATCGTCGAAGACCGCCCGGGCGACGTGGGGCTCGAAGGTGAACCGGGCCGGCGAGGTTGGCGTCACCGGGGTTCCGGCGTATTTCGCGTGGATCCTTCGGTAGAACTCCCCCGCTATCCCGCCAATGCTTTCCTTCACCCCGGAATCGGTCATCCCCAGCCCGCCGGTGCTCAGCCCGCCCAGATGGGTGCCGGGCTCGATGACGACCGCGGTGCGGCCCATCCGCCGGGCCTGCACCGCCGCGACGATCCCGGCGGAGGTGGCTCCGTAGACGACCAGATCCACCTCCACGACGGCGGCGGCATAGCTCGCCGCCGGGATCCCGGTCAGGATCAGGGTGGCCCCGCCCAGACTAAGCACGTGGCGGCGGCTCAACGGATGTGCCATGACCGACTCTCCTTGGCGGGCAACGGAATGAATCGACATATGTCAAGAATAGGGGCGGCGGCCCCCTGGGAGTTGGGCCGCCGCCGGCTTGTGGCACTAGTCGTAGTCGTTGACCTGGATTGTCACCCGATGCTGCGCCGAAGGCCAGTTCGGCACATTGACAAGTTCGAGACCGCCGGTACGCGATTTCACCGCAACGAACGCGATCCCCAAGTTAGCGGGCGCGGCCGGCACATAGACGTCCATTCCGGTAATGAAGGTCTGGGCGAAGAACGCTGGAATCGGCGCGGTCAGATCGGTGGCCCGGTCGACAAAGCGGTCGTAGGCGAAAATCCCGATGGCCCGCTTGACCCGCGGCGTGTTCGCGGCGTTGAGGATGTTCTGGCCGTTGACATACAGGGCGTCGCTGCCCTCGCCCTGGTCGCCCCACCATTCCTTGTTGCGCGAGATGACCAGGTTGGTGTGTGCTTCGCTCTTCTCGGTCAGCGCATCGAGCCCCTGACCGGGGATCCCGGCGAGCAGCCGGATGAGCCGATCCGAGCGCACCGACGGCTGGAAGTAGAAATGGTGGGTGGCCGCGCCTTCACGCACCAGAGCGAATTCGTAGCGCCGGAAGCCGAGTGCGCGGAACGGCCCGAACGATCCATCTTCAGGCAGCACAAAGGTTTCCAAGGGCGGGCCGGGCCGCCTGGCCCCGGTCAGCGGATTGATCGCGTAGACCTGAAGGGTGGCCCCGGCCACCCCGACGTTGGTCGGAAAGAGCACCGCCCGCCCGGACAGGGTCAGCCGGCCCGGCGGCTCGGGCAGCAGCTGTGTCGTACGTGGACCCGCGCCGGTGAAGAAGCGGTAGACCTGGACGAAGGTTTCCGGCGAGGTGACGACCTGGGTGTGCGACTGGTCGCTGAAGTAGACGTTGGTGGCGCCGATGATGGTGCGCTCGGTACTGCCCTCGCCCCAGACCGCGAGGGTCGGCACGCCTCCAGGAAGCGCGGTGGCCGTACGGCCGTCCAGGTTGACGTAGTGCGCCACCGTGGCGGCCCGCAGCGGGCTGGCCAGATAGCTCTGTGCCATGAAGGTGCCAAGCGAGTGACCCAGCAGGTCCACTTTGTCGGCCCCGGTCTGGGCCAGCAGCCGGGCGATGCGCTGGTCCAGCCGGGCGAAGATCTGGTCGGGTGTTTCCGTGGCGAAGGTGGAGTCGTAGTCGTGCGCCTCGATGATCTCGGCCGGGTAGCCG
Source organism: Rhizocola hellebori (assembly GCF_016862955.1). GTDB lineage: Bacteria > Actinomycetota > Actinomycetes > Mycobacteriales > Micromonosporaceae > Rhizocola > Rhizocola hellebori. The sequence continues at coordinate 45,443 of NZ_BONY01000001.1, forward strand.
TTGCTCGCGAGGCGCTTGGCCTGGGTCTGGAATTGCATGGCGGAACCAGCGCTGCCGTGGACGAAGACCACGGGACGCCTGGCTGGTGTCGAGGGCTCGGCCTGGGCCGAGGAGACCGGGAGGGCGGTCGCTAGAAGCGCTACGGCCGCGAGGACGAAGACCTTACGTCGCATGCGTTGCCTCCGTGCGGGGGGACGGTTAACTACCACTGATAGTTTTCAGCATCGTAGCTCCCCGACACGTTGACAACATCACCCGCGGGCCAATACGTTTAACACATTGGTTAAGTGAAGGGGGCTTCGATGGCTGGCACCGATCAGCTCAGCGCGGTGTTCTCGGCGCTGGCCGACCCGACTCGACGGGGGATCCTCGCCGAGCTGGCTACACGCGACGCCACCGTCACCGAGCTCACCGCTCCTTTGTCGATCTCGATGCCGGCGGTGTCACGGCACCTCAAAGTGCTCGAGCGCGCCGAGCTCATCTCACGGTCACGGTCGGGCAAGTGGCGCGCGAGCCGCCTCGAAGCTGCCCCGCTGCGCGAGGCGGCGGTCTGGATCGAGCGCTACCGGCGGTTCTGGGACTCGTCCCTCAGCCGCCTCGATGCCCACCTCGCCGCGGTGCAGGCCGCCGCACGGGCAACGGACCGGATGGCCGGCGACCCCAAGGAGCTCGCATGAAAACGGAAACTCCGCAGATCGTCATCACGCGTGTGTGCGACGCGCCGCGGGAGCTCGTCTACCGGGCCTTCACCGATCCCGACCACCTGGCGTCGTGGTGGGGTCCGATCGGCAACACCATTCCGCGCGACGAGATGGAGTTCGACGTGCGTCCCGGCGGCTTTCAACGGTGGACGGAGGTCTTTGCGGCGCAACCCGAGCTTCGCGTGCACATCCACGTTGACCTCACCGACGTCGTCGACGGCGAGCTACTCGAAGGCGTCTTTCACGTCAGCGGCCGGCTGCCGGAGGGCATCGAGCCGCATGCGACGAGGCTGCGGGTCGAGTTCTACGACGAGGCTGATGGACGCACGCGCCTGGAGATCCGCCAGTGGTTCCCCGAACATCTGGCGCACCACGCCGAGGAGGGCTGGCGCCAAGCGTTCACCAAGCTGGACGCACTAATCATCGAGAGGTAGAGGTATGGCAAAGCTGATTTACGCGACGAACGTGTCGCTTGACGGCTACATCGAGGACGAACGCGGCGCGTTCGACTGGTTCCCCATCGGCGACGAGATGTTCGCGTCCTACACCGACCTCCTGCGGTCTGTGGGCACGTTTCTCTACGGGCGGCGCCTTTACGAGGCGATGGCCGTCTGGGAGACCGATGCCGCTCTGGCCGCGCAGTCCGACCTCATGGCCGACTTCGCGAGCGCCTGGCAGGCGGCGAGCAAAGTCGTTTACTCCACGACCCTTTCCGCGGTGTCCACTGCCCACACCCGCATCGAACGCCGTTTCGACCCCGCCGCGGTAAGCGAACTGAAGGCCACGGCCAGCAGTGATCTGACCGTAGGAGGCGCCAGCCTCGCGACGGAGGCTTTCAAGGCCGGGCTGGTCGACGAGTGCCAGCTGGCCGTCCTGCCCGTTGTCGTCGGCGGGGGCAAGCCAGGGCTGCCGACCGGCATGCGCACCGACCTTGAGCTCATCGATGAGCGCCGGTTCCGAAACGGCGTCGTACATCTGCGCTACCGCGTTCTCGGGCAGTGAACGGCAGCCCCTCACGGCTCCACTATGGAGATGCCTTCCGCGAAGCGGATCAGGTCGTCATCGTCAGCCGCGGCCCGTAGGCGAAGCGCAGCAGATCCGGCCGCGGATCTGTTTACGGGTTTCGCCGGGCAAACCATCGATGCGAATATATTCAAATGCGTTTATTATTTTCAGCGGCCATCGCGATCACGCTACTAACTTTCGCGCCGCCCGCCGCGGCCGACGTCTCGATCATGGCCACCACCGCTCCGGCCCTGGTCATCGGCAGTGATTTCGCCGACCCCGACATCTCCAAATTCGACGGAACCTACTACGCCTACTCGACCAACAACGGCTTCGGCAACGTACCGGTGGCGTCGGCCACCTCGATCACCGGGCCGTGGACGCGGCGCGGGAACGCCTTGCCGGCCCTGGGGGCGTGGGCCAGCGGCGGGCTGACCTGGGCGCCCGACGTGTCGCGTCTTGCCGATGGCCGCTACCTGCTCTACTACACCGCGCGCAGCGTCGCCGCCGGACGGCAGTGCCTCGGCGCGGCCTATGCCACCTCCCCGCTCGGGCCGTTCACACCCGTTGGCACGCAACCGTTGGTGTGCAACGGCGGCGAGGGCGGCGACATCGACGCGTCAAGCTTTGTCGACAGCACCGGCCTGCGTTACCTGCTCTACAAGGACGACGGCAACGCCATCGGGCAGCCGACAAGCCTTTGGCTGCAACAGGTTGCCGCCAACGGCGTGACCCTGGTGGGTGCCCGCGTGGAGCTGCTGCGCAGCGGAGCGCCCGAGGAAGCGGGCATCATCGAAGCCCCCGTGCTGACCAAATCCGGTTCGCAATACGTGCTTTTCTATTCTCTAGGCGGGTACGGAGGCGACGGCTACCAAACCAGCTACGCCACCTCGACCGCTCTCACCGGCCCCTACACCAAGGCGTTCCGCTCGCTGATGACCACCGCGAGCGTCAACAGCGCCGTGCGCGGGCCGGGCGGGGCCGACGTCATCCGCGAGGCCACCGGCGATCACCTCGTCTTCCACGGCTGGATCAACAACTACACCGCCCGCGGCATGTACGTGGCCGCCCTCGGCTGGGCCGGCAACTTCCCCGTCGTGCGCGGAAGCCGGGTGCGTACCGAACTCGAACGCGGCACCCTCAGCCACTGCTCGATCCGCAACACCGGCACCGCTTCGCAGGGCCAGGTCGTGGCCTACATCGACTTCGCGGACAGCTGGGTGCAGGTCTCCGTCTTCGCCCCCAGAACCGGCGGCTACACCGCCTGGATCGCCTACGCCGCAGGCCTTGGCGACGCCCAGCACACGCTGAGCGTGAACGGCGGCGCGGGCATCGTGGTGAACTATCCCAACACCGGCTGGGAAACCTGGCGGCAAGCCGCCGTCAATGTCAACCTCAACGCCGGCTGGAACACCCTGCGCCTCACCTTCCGCACCCGCTGGGCCGAGCTGGATTACGTCGAAGTCGCCTGAGGCGACGTGGCCTGGTGCAGGGAACGCAAGTAGGCCAGGTTGGCCCGGGTGCGTTCGGCGAGCGGCTGGGTGGTGGAGAAGTCTTCCACGGTCACCCAGCCGTCGTAGCCGTGCGCGATGAGCGCGTGCAGGTAGGCGTCGAGGTCGGCTTGGCCTTCCCAGAGCGGGGCCCAATCCTGCGCCCAGACCACGGTGCCGCCGGGGGTGGTGCCGGCTGGGCGCCAGGCCACGTTCTTGACATGGACGTGAGCCAGGTAGGGCCCGAGCATCTGGAAGGCGGCCAGCGGGTCCTCGTGACCCTCGATCACCAGGTTGCCGATGTCGTGGATGACGCCGACCCGGGCCGGGTCGAGCCCGTCGACGAGGCGCATGGCGGCCGACGCCGACGCGACGATGGTGCGGTGGTGCAGCTCGACCAGGACGGTGACGCCGTGTTCGGACGCGCGTTGCGCCGCCCACGCCAGATCGTCGCGGGTGCGGGCCAGCAGGTCGCGATAGTGCCCCTCCCCCAGCGCCGGCATGGTCACCCGCACCCGCCCGGCCCCGAGCGCGGCCGTCGCGGCCAGCATTCGCTCCACATTGGACCGATCGTCGGCGCGGGTGTAGCCGCCCAGGCCCGAGAACTGCAGGCCCGCCCCGTGGGTTATCCGGGCGATCTCGGCGAGGTGCTCCTCCAGGCCGGTCAGCGGCCAGGTGGCGAGATTGCCCGCCCAGAAGCCGGGCTCGGCCGCCTCAGCCTGATCGGTGATGCGCCACTCGATGCCTTCCCAGCCTTGCGCGGCAAGGGTTTGCGCCGCCTGTGGCGGAGTCCACTGCGGGGTCGAGGCGGTGAATACAGAAAACCTCATAGCTCTTCCATCCGAACCGGCCGCCCGAGCTGCGCCGAGCGGTAGACGCCGACCACCACGGCGAGCGACATCAGGCTTTCCTGCGCGCCTATCGCCGCCGCGCGACCCTCGTCTATCGCGTTGATGATGTCTTGGTACTGCCGCACGTGCCCCATCAGAAAACCGTCGGCTTCCTTTTCCGCGGGCGGCGCCTGATTCACGCCGCCGGGCGCGCCCGCGACGTGGAGGAATTCCAGCTGATCGTCCTGGATGATCGCCGAGCCGCGGGAGCCGTGGATCTGCAGCCGGGCCGCCAGCCCCGGATAGGCGGCCGTGCTCGCGTGCAGCACGGCGAGCGCGCCGGAGCGGAAGCGGACACAGGCCACGGCCACATCTTCGACCTCGACCCGTTCGTGGGCCAGCAAACCCGTGTAGGCGAACACCTCCACCGGCTCGCCGAGCAGCCAGACAAGCAGGTCGATGGTGTGGATGGCCTGGTTCATGGTCACGCCGCCGTCCAGCGCCTTGGTGCCGCGCCATCCGGCGGAGTCGTAGTAGGACTGTTCCCGCCACCAGGGCACCGAGGCCACCGCCGAGGTGATCCGGCCCAGCTCGCCCTGTGCCACCGCCCGGTAGACGGCGGCGCTGGCCGGGTCGAACCGATGCTGGCTGATCACCGAGCAGACCTGCCCGCGTTTTTGCGCCTGCGTCGCCAGCTCGGCCACCTGGCGGGCCCGATCGAGCGAGACGTCGAGCGGCTTCTCGATGACCACGTGCTTGCCCGCGGCGAGGGCCTCCTGCGCGGCGCCGGCATGCATTCCGCTCGGGGTGCAGATCACCACCAGGTCCAGCTCCCGGTCGGCGAGCGCCGCCCCCAGCGACTCGTAACAACCCGGCTCGCCCGGCGCTGCGGAAGCCCCCGCCGGTGCCCGGTCTGCCGCGGCCCGATCGGCCGAAGCCCCCGCCGGTGCCCGGTCTGCCGCGGCCCGATCGGCCGAAGCCCCCGCCGGCGCTCCGTTTGCCGCGCGGGTGCTGGCGATAAGGGCGGCCAGGGCTTGGGCGGCTTGCGGCACGGCATCGATGACGGCGTCGACGCGCAGCCGGGGCAGCCGCGCCATCGCCTCGCCGTGATGGCGGCCGATGATCCCGCTGCCCAATATGGCGGCCCGGATGGGTGTTTCGCCCTGCTGTGTCATTTGACCCCGCCCGCGGTCAAGCCGCTTATCAGGTACCGCTGAAAAATGAGGTAAAGCACCACCACTGGCAGCGCGCAGACCAGGGCGGCCGCCATCATCTGGCCGTAGACGGGGATCGCCCCGCCCTCCTGGGTGGCCCCGAAAACCTGCAGCGCCACGGCTGCGGTGCGGCTCTCCGGATTGGTCATGACCGAGGCGAAGAGGACGTCGTTCCAGCCGAGCAGGAAGGCGAAGATTCCCGAGACGATCAGGCCGGGCCAGCTCAGCGGCACCACGATGCGGGTCAGCACGCCCCACGACGAAGCGCCGTCGATGCGGGCCGCCTCGTCGAGCTCGCGCGGCAGTCCGCGCAGATAGGTGACCATGACCCAGGTGGAGAAGGGCAGCGCGAAGGTGAGGTAGGTGACCACCAGCGCCCACCGCGTGCCGATCACCTGTACCCCGAAGACCGTGGCCAGGCTGGCGAAGAGCACGAAGACCGGCAGCAGCATCAGAGTGCCGGGAATGCTTTGCAGCGCAAGCAATCCGCGTAGGAAAGCCAGCCGGCCCAGAAAGCTGAAGCGCACCAGCACATAGGCCGTCAGGGTGGCTAAGAGGGCGGACGCGACCGCCACCGCGCCCGCCACGATCAAACTGTTGACCAGGCCGCCGCCGAGCTCGACGGTCGACCAGATCCGCAGATAGTTCCCGAAATCGAGCTGCTGTGGCCAGAACTCGCCCGCCGCCACCGACAGGTCTGAGTTGACCGAGGCGAAGAACATGTAGCACAAAGGAATCAGCACCGATGCCAGCAACACCGCGATGACCGCCAGCCGCAGCGGGCGGGGCAGCAGCTGGTGGACTGAGGAGTCGCGTTTCACGCCTGCCCCACATCCAGCCGCACCGCGCGCAGGTAGGCCGCGAGTGGGATGGCGATGAGCACCACCGAGAACACGGCCATCGCCGCGCTCACCCCGAAGCGGAAGTTCTGGAAGCCCTCCACGTACGTCAAGACCGGCAGCACCTCCACATCACGTGGGCTGGGCACGCCGAACAGGACGAACGGCAGCGTGAAATTGTTGACGTTGTGCAGGAAGGCGATCAGCATCGCGAGCGTCACCGGCCCGCGCAGGAACGGGAAGATGACGTAGCGCAGCTTGCTCCACCAGCCGGTGCCGTCGAGTGCGGCCGCCTCATGCATGGTGTGGTCGATGCTTTGCAGCCCGGCCAGCGCCAGCAGGTAGACCAGCGGCCAGCTGGCCCAGATCTGCACGATGACCAGAGCCCAGAAACTTCGCGGGCCGTTGAGCCACAGGTCTTCGCTGACCCCGAAGCGGCTCAGCGTGTGCTCCGCGATGCCGTCGGGCTGCAGGATGATCCGCCATACCGTGCCGACCACGAAAGCCGGCAGCACGTAGGGGATCAGGAAGATCGAGCGGACCAGGCCCCGGCCACGGAATCTGTTCTGCGTCGCCAGCGCGGCGGCCAGCCCGATGGGCAGCGTCGCCAGCGTGACGATGGTGGCATAGCCGACGCTGATCCGGATCGAGTGCAGCAAATTAGATCGCTGGATCGCCTCGGAGTAGTTGCCGAGCCTGATGAACGGCGCGTGCACCCACTGCCGGAACGTGTACTGGTCGAGGTCGAGCAGGGAGACGTAGAGCGCCACCGCCAGCGGCACGACGATGACGACGAACATGAGCACACCCCCGGGGGCGAGCATCCACAGTGGACGCCCGCTCCCGGAGGCTTGACGCTTGCTCACCCGCTACTCACTTGGCCTTGTCCAGCGCCGACTGGGCCGCGGTCTGAGCCTGCGCCACCAGGGACTTCAGCTGCGCCTGGTCCACCTTTCCGGCGGCCAGGTTGGGCACCGACTGCACCACGACGTTGACCAGCGCCAGCTGAATCTGGCTCCACGCACCGGAAAACGGGGTGCCGGAGGCCTTGCCGGAGGAGTCGACGATCGCCGCCAGCGCCGGATCGGACTGCAGCGTCTTGGCGTATTCGGCGTTGGTGGGCAGCTCGCCGAAGGTCTTGTAATAGGTCTCCTGCGCCTCCGCGCTGGTGAGCATCTTCACCAGTGACAGCGCGAGATCCTTGTTCTTGGAATACTTCGCGACGACAAGGTTGTCGCCGGAAAGGATGCTCGTGGCGGCCACTCCCCCGGCGGGCAGCGAGGTCGCGCCGGGCGGGATGGTCGGCATGATGGCGTAGGAGTATTTACCCGCCACCGACGACTTGTCGAGCGTCACCTTGGAGGTGGCCGAAACCATGGGCAGGAAGGCCGCCTTGCCCGCCCCGAAGGCGGCGATCGCCTGGGCGTTCTTCCACCCGGCCGCGGCCGGATCGACGACCTTGTCGGTCGCCAGCCAGCCCAGGTAGGTCTGGTAGGCCTTCAGGGTGCTCTCCTGGTCGAGCTGTGCTTTGCCGCCGTTGACAAGCGGGTTGCCCGCCTGCACGCTCATCGCCCAGATGAACTTCCACGGGTCGAAGCTGTCGCCGTAGGCCACGGCCAGACCGAAGTTGCCGCCGGTGGTCAGCGTCTTGGCCTGAGCGAGCAGGCCGTCCCAGGTGTCGGCGGGCTTGGCGATGCCGGCCGCCTTGAGCATCTCGGTGTTGTAGGCCATGACGAACGGGCGGCTGGTGAACGGGATGCCGACCTCGTGTTGCTTGTCGGGGCCGGAGATGCCCAGCGTCGCGGGCAGGAACCGGTCGCGTCCGCCGACCTTGGCCCAGTCGTCGGCGGTCAGCTCGACGAACGCCCCCGTGGCGTAGGCCGTCGGGGTGAAGGTGGTGCCCAGCGAGTAGACATCGGGACCCTGGCTCGACAGGACGGAGGTCTGAATCTTTGTCAGCTCATCGTTTGGCGAGGCGAAGGTCTCGAAGGTGACGCTCGCCCCGGTCTGGGTCTTGAACTTCGCCGAAACGTCGTCGAACCACTGCTTCTGCTGCGTCGGGTAGATGGAGTTGGCCGACACCAACACGTTGAGCGTCTTGCCGACCCCGGGCAGGCCGGGCTCGGCCGCCGGCTCGGCGGTGCAGGCCGACAGGGGTGTTGCCATAACAATCGCGCACGCCAGCGCGAACAAAAAGCGTTTCGCTGTCATCTTTACTCCTCTTTGGAGCGATGTGGCGGCCAACGTATCAACGCGGAAATGTGCTGGCAACCGTTTGCCAACTTTTGCCAACTGTGGTTGCCTGGCCCGATGGAAGAGCTCCCTTCCGCCAAGCGGGCCCGCCCGGTCACCATCAATGACATAGCGGCACTGACTGGCGTAGCCCCGTCCACCGTGTCGCGTGCGCTGAGCAAACCCGGGCGGGTCAACCACGCCACCCGCGAGCGCATCGAGGCCGCCGCCCGCGAGCTGAACTACGTGCCCAACACCCAGGCGCGGGCGCTGAGCTCGGGCCGCACCGGCACCATCGCGGTGCTCGTTTCCGCGATCACCAACCCGTTCTACTTCGGCATCATCCGTGGTACCCAGCAACAGCTGAAGGCGGCGGGCTACGCCCAGCTGCTCATCGACACCGAGGACTCCGGCGAGCTGGAAGCGGCCATGCTGCACAAGATGCGCCGTTCCCTGGACGGCGCGATCCTTGCCGCGTCACGGCTTTCCGACCGGGCCCTGGCCGCGCTGGCCACCGAGATCCCGCTGGTGACCATCAACCGCAACGTGCGCGGGGTGCAGAGCGTCATCATCGACACGCCCGCCGGGATAGGCCAGGCGGTCGAGCATCTGGTGTCGCTGGGCCACCGCGACCTCATCTACGTCTCCGGACCCCAGTCGTCGTGGCCCAACGAGGCCCGCTGGCAAGCGCTGCGCAGCAGCGCGGCGCGCCATGGCGTGCAGGCCCGCCGGGCCGGGCCGTTCCCGGCCGAGCGCCCCTCGGGTTCGGCCGCCGCCGACGCCGTCGTCAACACCAAGGCCACCGCGTGCATCGTCTTCAACGACCTGCTCGCGATCGGCATGCTCACCCGGCTGCGCGAGCGTGGGGTCCGGGTACCCGGCGATATCAGCATCGTGGGCTGTGACGACATCTTCGGCGCCGACTTCTGCCACCCCACCCTGACCACGCTGACCGCTCCGATCGAGCAGGCCGGCCGGGTGTCGGTGTCGATGTTGCTGTCGCTGCTGACCGACCGGCTGCCCGACCAGAACCAGCGCCGGTGCGTGGTGCTGCCGACCCACCTCACGGTGAGGGAGTCAAGCGGGCCGATAGCCTAAGCATTGACATCCGTCGCCTTCCCGGTCACAGTGATGGGAGAGCGCTCTCCGTCAATGTCCTCAAGCGCCCGGCAGCCGTCAACGGCGGCACGGCTTCCGCGCGCACCGCTCCCCTCAGCTAGGAGCCACTATGCAATCAATCCGCCGTAGACATCGCACCACCGCCCTCGTGGCCGCGATGTTGCTCACCACCACCACCGTGCTCGTCTCGGCCGGCCCGGCCGCGGCGGCCGATGTCAATCTGTCCCAAGGCCACACGGCCACCGCCTCGTCCACCGAGAACGGCGGCAGCCCGGCTTCCAACGCGGTCGACGGCAACGGCGGCACGCGCTGGTCGAGCCAGTTCAGCAACCCGCAATGGATTCGGGTCGACCTCGGCGCGACCGCTCAGGTCAACCGCGTCTTCCTCGACTGGGAAGCCGCTTACGCAACCGCCTTCCAGATCCAGATCTCCGGCGGCGCCGACGGCCCGTGGACCACCCTCTACTCCACGACGACCGCGACCGGCGTCGACCAGAACCTGACCGTCAACGGCTCCGGACGCTACATCCGCCTGAACGCCACCGCCCGCGCCACCCAATACGGTGTCTCGCTGTGGGAGTTCCAGGCTTGGGGCACCGGCGGTGCACCGGGTGGCGGCGGTGGCGGTGGCGGCCCGATCGTTCGGGTTTCCGAATTCCTGGCCGACTGCCCGCTGTCACACCGGCTTCCCGACGACCCGATCGTCTTCCCCGCCCTGCCCGGCGGGTCGCACATGCACGACTTCATGGGCAACACGAGCACCAACGCCTTCTCCACGCTCGCCAGCCTGACCGCCGGCGGGACCAACTGCGCGCCCAGCACCGACCTGTCCTCCTACTGGGTGCCTACCCTGTACGTGAACAACGTCGCGGTAGCGCCATCCATCACCACGTTCTACTACCTCGGTGAGGGCGTGCGCCCGGACATCACCGCGGTGATCCAGGCCTTCCCACTCGGTCTTCGCATAGTCGCCGGCAACTCCAAAGCGACCGGGCCGAACGACAGCATCGCGCGCTGGTCCTGCCTGCACCACGGCGAGGTCCCACCGGGCAAGGACTTCGTGACCTGCCCGGCCGGCTCGATGATGGAGTCCTATCTGGACTTCCCGCAATGCTGGAACGGCCGTGACCTCGACTCGGCAGATCACAAGAGTCACATGGCCTATCCGGTGAACCAGGCCTGCCCGGCCTCGCACCCGGTGCCCGTTCCCAAGCTGCGCCAGGTTTTGCGCTACCCGGCCAACGGCAACCCGGCCGCGTTCCGGCTCTCCTCAGGTCCCGGCTACACGATGCACGGCGACTTCTTCAACGCCTGGCCCGTCGCCGAGCTGGAGCGCCGCGTCCGCGACTGTATCCGGCCGATCATCAAGTGCGGAGTGAACGGCACTCCATGAGTTATCGCCGAACCATGATGCTGGTGGCCCTGCTGGCCGGGGGCTGCTCCGCCCCGGCGGCGGCGCCCCCGGTCAGCGCCGGGCCAAGTCCCAGCATCATGGTCGCGGTGACCACCGACGTGGCGTGGACCCAGCTGGTGCTGGCGCTCGACGAGCGCATCCTCACCGTCCTGGATCTCACGCCCACCCACAGCCGCGATGCCGGCGTAATTGCGCTCTCCGCCGACATCGCGGCCCAGCACCGCTCCGAGATCGAGCTGCTGCGCGGCAACCTTTTCGCCATGGGCGCCAAGGACGACAACCCGCACGCCGAGCACGAGATGCCGGGCATGGTCACCGCCACCACTTTCGCGGAACTGAAGCAGGCCAACGGTTCCAGCTTCGACCAGCTGCTCTCGGCCAGCCTGCGCGCACACCTCACCCAATGCGTATCGCTCGCCCAATCCGAACTCAAAGCCGGCACCCACGCGGCGACCCGAGCGCTGGCTGCAGCCGTGCAGGAAAGCCGTGAGCGCGACCTCTCCCGCCTGCCCGGCTAGCCTGCGGCGCTCGGGACAAGGCTTCCATCAGGGTCAATGGATGGGCGATGGGTGGGGTTCGCATAGCGGTCCCGGGCAGAGTCTGCGCCTATGACGGATTCCAACGTGGAATTTTCGCGCATCGCTTCACGCCGCGCGCTGCTGGGGGCCGCCGCCATGGGCGCGGTCGGGGCGGTGGTCGGCCAGGGCGCGCCGGCCGCCGCACACGGGACCACGGTGCACACCAACACCATCACCAGCGTGCTGCCGGTGCCACTGTGGTACGTCGGCAGCTCTGAGCCGGGCACCAACTTCGCCCAGGACTTCAATGCCACCTACTACGCCCGGCTCCAGAACTGGATCTCCTTCTACTACGCCAACACCCCGTCCAACTGGATCGGGCCGTTGCGCCTCAACCACCTTGGCGTGCACGGCGACGACGATTCGACCAGCATGCACTACTACGGCCGTGCCGTTGACATCAGCCGGTTCCTCTTCACCGATGCCAACACCGGAAGCACCTTCGCGGGGTTCGACACCCGCTACAACATCTGGCGGAGCTGGACAGGTTCGTCGCTGACCACCGTGCGCCAGCGCTACTGGGCAGGGGTGGCCGGACTGCAGTACCACCTACAGCACGTGCTGCACTATCTCTTCAACGCCGAGCACTGGAACCACGTGCACGCCGACAACCAGATCTCCGGCAGCGGCAACTCCACCTTCAACCAGGCGAGCGCCCAGGTGCACGGAGTCCAGGCCTGCCTCGTCTACATCTGGGGCTTCACCACCACCGAGTGCCCGATCGACGGGCTTTGGGGTACCAAGACCGACACGTGCTCCCGGAAGGTGCTGACCCGGATCGGGCGCACCGGCGGGCTGACCAGCTCGCAGGCCAACTGGCTTGAGTTCAACAAAGCCTGTCTACGCAAGGGCACCGGTAAGGAAGCCTATTAGGCCTGAGGCCTGATCGGCCACGGCGGTATAGCCCGCGCCGCTCGCCAGCAGGTGTGCCCGGCGGGCGGCGGACACGGCCTGCTCCGTCTCGCCCAGCGCTGATTGAACCTCGGCGAGTTCAATCAGCGCACGGGCTTCGGCGTACACGTGCTTCACCTCGCGGGCCAGCTCGACCGCCCGCGTCGCGATGGGCAGCGCCTCGGCCAGTGAGCCGTTGCTGCGAAGTGCCAGCGCCTGGGCCTGCAGGCAGCTCGCCTGCACCCAGCGGTCGTCGCTGTCGTTCGCCAGCGCAATCGCCGACTCCATCAGCTCCAGGGCGGCCGCGAAGTTTCCCCGTTTCACCTGCACCTCTGCCAGCACCCGGGTGGTGACGGCCTGGCCGCACGTGTCAGCAAGCTCCTCGTGCATAGCGAAGCCTTGGCGCACATACTCTTCAGCCGATGACAGCTCACCGCGCCACAACGCCAGCTCGCCGAGGCTGGTCAGCAGGAACGCCTCGGCCATCGGGACACCCTTGCCCGAATAGTGGGCCAGCGATCGCTGCAAATGCTCCTGCGCCTTGGCATAGTCGCCAAGCTCGCCGTAGAGCGCACCGAGGTTGCCGTGGTTGACGCCCTGCCCGTCGAGCCGTCCAATTTCGACGTTCAACGCCAGGCTTCGCTCCATCAGCTGTGCCGCTTCAGAGGGCCTGCCCTGCAACCGCCACAACCCGCCCTGGCTGCCCATGATGGTGGCCTCCGCCTCGCGCCAGCCGGCTGCCTGCGCGTGCTCTGCGGCACTGCCGAAAGCGCGGTCGGCCAGATCGTGAAAGCCTTGCCGTCCATAGAAGTCGGCCAGGTTCAGATGTGCCGCCGCCTGCCCGTGGTGGTCGCCCTGGGCTTGCGCGGCCCGCAGCCCCGCCTCGGCGACGCTCTGCCACTCCACCGGGAACATGCGCAGGAAGAAATACCCGCGCATCCCGTCGGCCAGCCGCCAGGCGAACTCCGGGTGGCCCTGGTCGGCGAAGGCCACGATGGAAGCAACCAGGCTGGCGCGCTGCGTGTTGAGCCACTCCATCGCCTCGGGGCGGTCCGCGAAACGGAGCGGCCAGTCGGCCTCATCCGCGGGAAGGCGCAGCAGCTGTGGGTACAGGGCGTGGGCGGCAGCCACGACATGGTGCAGATAGTGTTGGGCCAGAGCGGTTTCCGCCGCCTTGCGCGCGTCGCCGCCATCGGTTGCCTCGAGCAGGTGCGCCGCGTACAGACGCAGCAGATCGTGGAAGCCGAAGCGGCCCGGCGCCCGTTCCTCCACCATATGGTGGTGGGTAAGGGTTTTCAGCAACCGCAAGGCGTGTGGCCCGGGCAGCCCGGCCAGGCTCGCGGCCTCCTGCGCGCAGAAGTCGGGCCCGGCCACCACGCTCAGCAGCCGGAACATGCGTTGCACCGCAGGCTCCAGCATGGCGTAGGACAGATCGAAGGTCGCCGCGACCGCGGTGTCGTCGTCACCTTCGACGCCCAGCAGGCTAAGCCGATCGACCGTGCGCAGCCCCGCCACGTATTCCACCCCGTCCTGCGATGTCCCGGTGGCGATCGCGGCGGCGGCGATCCGCAGCGCCAGCGGGACATAGGCGCACAATCGCGCAAGCTCATGCAGGACAGCCGGGCTCGCCTGCGGCAGCGACCGGGCAAGCAGCTCAAGCGCCTCCGCTGGGTTGAGCACGCTTAGCCGCAGGCAGTGCGCTCCGTCGCGGGCGACCAGACCGGACAGCTCATGCCGGCTGGTCACCAGCGTGCGGCTGGTCAAGCTGTTGGGCAGCAACGGACGCACCTGATCGCAGTCGCGCGCGTTGTCGACCACCACCAGCAGGCGCTTTCCCGCCGCCCGGGACCGGTAAAGGTCGACGGCAAATCCTTCTTGCGACGGAATCTGTTCCGGTGGCACGCCAAGCTGATACAGCAAACGCGACAGCGCCTGCACCGGGCTGGACGGCTGCTGACGGCCGAAGCCATGAAGATCAACATAAAGGACTCCATCTGGGTACCGGTCCACCGCGCGATGAGCCCAATGCAAAGCCAGCGCGGTCTTGCCGATGCCCCCGGATCCGGTGATAGTCACCAATGCGGCTGCCGCAGTGTCGAGATCGGTCAGGTGCGATCGCCGGCCGGAGAACCCGGCTACGTCCGTGGGCAGCGAGTTGATTCCAGGCCCCGACACGGTGGTGCTGACCGAGCCGATCCGGTCCAGGTGCGGATCGGCGCGCTGGATCGACTGCTCCAGCTCGCACGTGGCCGGCGCCGGGTCGGTGCCGAATTCCTCCACAAGGTGTTCGCGCTGCGCCTGAAGCACGGCCAGCGCATCAGCGCGCCGGCCGCATCGGTGAAGCGCCAGCGCCAGCGAGCGAACCAGGCTTTCGCGGCGCGGGTGCTCCTTGGCCACCGGAGCCAGCTCGACGGCCACCTCCTCATGCCGGCCCATTCGCAGCTGCAGCTCGGCCAGCCGCTCCACCGCGGTCAGGTATTGTTCCTGCAGACCGGCCCGGGCACTGTCCACAAACGACCCGACGACCTCGCTGAGGGCGGGTCCGCGCCACAGCAGCAGCGCCTGCTTGATCAGATGGGCCGCCTCGGCCGGGTCTTCCTCCGCCACCCGCCGGGCCTGCTCGATCGTCGTGGTGAACACGATGAGGTCTGAGTCGGCCGGAGCCACGTCTAACTGGTACCCAGAAAAACTGGTCTTTAGCAGATTTTCACAACCCATGTCGCGCAACGCCTGCCGCACCGCGGAAACGGCGGTCTGGATCTGGCTCCGCGCGGTCGCCGGCGGGGCCTGCCCCCACAGCGCGTCGACAAGCGACTCCGTGGTGACCAGCCGGTTGGCGGACAACAGCAGGCGGGCCAGGACGGCTCGGGTCCGCGGGCGCGCCACGGCGCGCAGCTGACCATCCACTTCGATCGCTAATGAGCCCAGCAACCTGAACTTCATCAAGCCTCCCGTCCCCCGGCCTCGACAATAGGTGACCAGTTTGGCCGTCAGACAAATAGGCGTCGTCGCCTCCACGGCGGCTGTCGTGGTACGGCGCGACGCGCAGTCGGCGTGATGCCAGATACGTTGGCAGGGCTACAAAGTGTGCCTAGCCGGAGGTCAACGCTGCTGGGTTGATTTGTTCAGGCGCGGATCCGGTCGACGATCAGCCGATCGAAGAGATCGCCGGGAAGCGCGTCGGAATGTAGCGCCACGGATTGACGGGCGACCTCGACATCGCCGTGCCAGGTGGTGATCACGTCTGAATTGAACTCGATGAGTTTGAGAACATCCGACGGCGAAAGCTCGGGATGGAACTGGCAACCGAAGACGCGCTTGCCGTAGCTGAACGCCTGGACCGCCGTGTGCGCGTTATGCAACTCGATGCGGACTTCGGCGTCCTGGTCGATCGCCGGTGAAATCGCCTGGTAGTGAAAGGATGGGACGGCCTGCTCGGCTTGGCCCGCGTGGGCCGAAGTTACAGGGGTCAGCCCCACTTCGATGGCCCGGGTGGAGATGATCGAGTCTGGCCGCAGCGCCTCGGCGATAATCTGTGACCCCAGGCAGATCCCGATCACAGACTGTTCCCCGCGCTGGGCGCCGGCGATGAGACGCCGGGTCATGCCGATCGCCGACCGCATCCATGCCGCGTCGGAGTGGACCGAGGTCTCGCCCCCGGTGAAGACATAGGCAAGCCTCGGGCGGGGGTGCTCAATAGGCAGGCTGGTCAGGTCGCAGCGTAACGAGGTGAGCCCGGCTTGCGACAACCGCTCTTCTATCCGCGTGGCGTAGTCGACGCCCTCAAAGAGGATGCCGTCCGCGACGTAAATCAGCACATCCACCGGTAACACCCTCACAACGACTCAGAACCATTTCATCCACAGGTTAACCGCCGCTTCCAAGGACCCGATGAAGCTCAAGATGGCCAAGATCGTCACCACGATGTTCACCCGGGCGACACGGCGCGCCTGCTCCTGGTCGAGGTTGCGCTGCACAGCCTGCCGGGCCATATCCATCAACGTATCCGCGCGTTCGCGTGTCTTGTCGGTCTCCCAGGCGTGGAGAATCGCGTCGCGAAGCTTGAGGACATGGAAGTTGTAGCTGAAGGTCGGCCTGACCAGCGCCTGATAGTCGGCGCGCAGGCGGCGTTCCAGCCGGACCAGCTCCTCCACGTCCAGATCCAGCGTGGACGAGCGAATCAGCCGGTCGGCCGCGGCCGCGCTCTGGTCCATCCGGGCATATTGCACATCCAGGTGCAGCAGCAGGTGTTCCAGCTGGTCGAGCGTTTGCCCGGGCTCCGCGCTGGCGAGCAGAAGAAAGGCGTACCCGGCGTAGAAGAACTCCTCCAGCCACGTTGAGTCAGACGTGATGGGTGCCGGCGAGCGGGGGTAGATGAGCTGCCGAAGGTCATCGGGAAGGGCGCCGCGGCCGGGGCGCGGGTGCGAGGTCTGCGCCACATAGGTGAGGTTGAAATATGGCAGGAGCGTGCCGCTGGGCGCATGCGGGCGACAGCGAATGACCACCTCGGACAGAGCGGGCAGCAGCACCCCGCGGAGCTGCTCGGCGACCGAATCCCGGCCCTGCGGACCGAACCCGCGGATGAGCCGCTCGCGTTGGGCGCTTCCCCAGCCATCCGCCACCTCCATCCGCAAAGCCACCGACCCGAACCCATCGGGAAAGAGAATCCCGGTGACCTCGAGCCGCATCGGCAGCCCCACCGCATCCTGGGCGATCTGTGCCAGCTCGGCATGGAAACGCTCGCCCCCCTCGAAGTGCGTCAGCACGTCAAGGCTGGGATTTCCGTAGGTGAGCGAGCCGCGCAGGAAAGGATCCGTCGGCCGGTCTGCCCGCACGATCCGGCCTTGGGGGTCAAGGACCCCGTCAGCAGGGACCTTGTACACCTGCGAATGATCAACGAGCTCCAGGTTGGGAAAGAACGGAGCGGTCAAGAGGAGTTGCGCGTTGCCGATAAAGTCGACGTTTTCCGGATCCTCCGCCCGCCGCTGCGCCGGAATCACGAGCTCACGTTTTTCGATGCCGCCGCCCAAAGTCACCCTCCTCATAGGACTGCCCCACATTATGACCCTGCGCCGTAACGATGGATGGTCGGCGGCCGTGCTGGCCGTCCTTGCCGGACCTCCCTCCACGGCTGCGCGGCTAGGCGTCTTTAAGGGTAGGGAGGGTGCATGAACACAGCGGTGGCGCGCGCGGCGTTCGAAGAGTTCGTCGCGGCCCGGTCGGCCGTGCTCATCCACGTCGCCTACCTGCTCACCGGCGACCGCCATGACGCCGAGGACCTGCTGCAGGTGGCGCTGGCGCGGGTGGCGCAACGGTGGGGCCGGGTCGAGGACCCGGAGGCCTATGTCCGGCGGACCCTGTATACCCAGTCGGTCTCGCGGCTGCGGGCGCTGAGCCGCCGCCCGCGCGAGTCCTTGGGCGTCACCGCGGCCGAGCCCGCCCGCCACCCCGACGACCTCGACCTGCGAGTGGCGCTCGACCAGGCCTTGCGCAAGCTGACCAGCCGCCAGCGAGCGGTGCTGATGCTGCGTTTCTACGAGGATCTCAGCGAGTCGCAGACCGCGCAGATGCTCGGCTGCGCGGTGGGCACCGTCAAAAGCCAGACCCGGCACGCCCTTTCCCGCCTCAAAGCACTCAACCCGCGCCTTAACGAGCTGTTCGAGGACGCCAAGGAGGTGTCTGTGCCATGACCACCCGGTTCCGCCAAGTCGCTGATGAGATCACGGTGACCGCACCGGCGCTGCCGCCGGGCTTCTTCGACCGCGCTCGCCGCACGCGGCGGGTACGCAACGCCCTGACCGCTTGTGCGGCAACGCTTCTGGTCGCGCTGGCCGGTCTGGCTCTGATCACCACGCCGGCGCCGAGGCCACCCGAGATCGCCGCCGACCCGCAACGTTTCCCGCTGCCCAGCGAGCTGATAGAGATCCCGGCGTGGCTCGCGGACGTACGTGACGCGCCCATCGGCCAGGCCCTGATCGTCACCGATCTGGGCGACCGGCTCGTCCTGGTCAGCCCCGACAACAGCTTCCGCGACCTGCCGGTGGGCCGCGTCGAGCACACGTTCCTCCTGTCACCTGACGGGGGCAGGCTGGCGATGACCGAAGCGGATCGCTCGTATCTGCTTGACCTCACCTCCGGCGCTCAGCGAGATCTGCCTGGGAAGGCGATCACCTGGTCCAGCGACGGCAAGCAGCTCGCAGTGCGCATAGACGGGGGCTTCTCGGTGCTGGAGGCCGACACGCTGGCGCTCAGCTGGGCGGTGACCCGGCCCACCTCCGCGAACTGCCCAGAGGTCGACGGAATCTTCTCTCCGGACAGCAGCAGGTTCGCTCTTGTCTGCTCCCGCGACGTGGACATCTATGACCGGTCCGGCACCAGCACGCGACAGACCCTCCCGGGCGCCTTCAGATTCGCCGGGCCACGGGCGTGGAGCCCGCTCAACTCTGAGATCATGTTCGAGCAGGGCTCCTCCAACCACGTCCTGCACCTGGACTGGCAGACCGGGATCTGCCGCGAGGAAGACCTCTACCAACGGTGGCGGTCGCCTGTCCCGATCTCGCCATACATCGTCGACTGGTGGCAGGGCAGCCCGGTCTTCTCCGACGGCTCGGACTTCATCCCGGCCGTGCCAGCGCCCCACGAGGTACTGCATCTGATCACCGGGTACTCGGCACAGGCCGCAACGGCCATCGTGGACTGGTCGCACACCCGGCCACCGGCCGAGCCTGACCGAGGGCCCTGGTTGCTTACGCTGCACCAGATCTGGGACAACAAGTTCCGGCTCGCCTGCATGGTGCTGCCTGTCCTGCTCGTCGTCGTCCTGGTCACCGGATCGGTCCAAGGCCGCCGGCGCCGCGAGCGCGCTATCGGCAGCTAGCGGTTTGGCCGGATGGCACTGTCGGGTGGCCGGTCGGCTTCCTAGCGTCGGGCGCATGGATATGTTGTGGCTGTTGCGCTTTGGCGCGGTATGCGGGGTCGTGCTCGGTCTGTCGCTCGGGGTTCCCGCCGCGGTGGAAGCGTTCACCGGCGAGACCGCGGCTACCAGTTTTGTCATCGGGCTCGGAACGGCTTTCGGGGCGCCCGCCCTGACCGCCATCTACCTGCGGCACCGCCGTGCGGCAGGCAGTTTCGGCGCGATCGCCTACGCGGTCAACCTGATCGGGCTGGGCCTGTTCTCCGGCGTCGGGTTCACCCTGAACCTGGCACTGTTCTATCTCGACCCGGCGGTGGTGGAGGATCTTCTCGCCGGGCCGACCCGGTTCGCCTTCCTGGGCAGCGCGGTCGTCTTCGTGGTAGGCACCGTGCTGTTCGGGGTCTCCCTGCTGCGCGCGGGCGTCTTCGCGAAGGTGCCCTCGCTGGGCTACGCCGGCACGCTGTCGCTACTGGCCTTGCTCGCCCCGCTGCCGGACTCGGTCTTCACCAGCGGCGTGCACGTGCTCGCGGGTGCCAGTCTGGTCTGGCTGTCGTGGTCGGTCTGGCAAGCCGATGAGCCGCTTCCGGCGCGGCCGTAGTCTCATGGCCGTGGACTCTTCACGGCCCGTGCCGTGGGTGTCGCCGGTGCTCTATGCGGCCGTGGTGATCGCCGGGCTCTATGCCGGCCTCTCCGGTCTCGGCGACACCCGCCTTGTGCTGTTCCTGGCCGGGATGGCCGCGCTCTTCGCGCTGGAGTGGGTGCGGCACAAGCTGTTGGGGATCGCGGCCAAGACGGCGATGTTCGCCATGGTCGCGTTCGCGGACGGGTCGGGGCTGGCGAAGGCGCTGTTCGTGCTCGTGCCGTTCACCGCCTACTTCGCCTTCGGCCGAGCGGTGAGCATCGCGCTGGGCGTCGCCTGTGTGGCCGCGCTGGCCGTGGTCTACGAGCTGACCGTCCCGGGCTGGCGCTCCGATCTGGAGCGCCTCTCCGATCTGCTGATGTTCGGGCTCGGCCTGGTCCTCGCGATCGCGATGGCCGCGGTCGCGGTCGAGGAAACGCGCGGCCGGGTCAGGCTGCAGGAGTCGCATCGCCAGATCGCCGAGCTGTCCGCGGCCGCAGAACGGCATCGGGTCGCCCGCGACCTGCACGACGATCTCGGCCACCATCTCACCGCAGTGGTGGTGCTGCTGGAGAAGGCGGACGCGTTCCGCGAACGCGATCCCGCGCAGGCGCGGCTGGCCGTCGACGACGCGGCCCGCTCCGCGCGGCGCGCATTGCAGGATGTCCGCGAATCCGTGCGGGCCCTGCGCGGCGAGGCCGAACCGTTCCTGCTTGAGGCCGCGCTGCAGGAGCTGGTCGGCACCACGGTCCCGATCCAGGTCACCGGCTCGCAGGCCGGTTACGGCGACACCGCGCTGCGCGCCCTCTACCGAGCCGCGCAGGAGGGCATCACCAATGCCCGCCGCCACGCGCGGGCGACCGAGATCAGGGTCGAGGTCGAGCTGGGACAGCAGCGGGCGCGGATGCTGGTCACCGACAACGGCTGCGGCTTCGAGCCGGGCCGGGAAGGCTTCGGGCTGGCGAGCATGCGCGAGCGCGTCGAGCAGGCCGGCGGGCAGGTTATGGTCCAAAGTGGACAGAGTCTCGGCACGCAGCTGAGGGTTCAGGTGCCGAGGGCCATGTCATGAGCGATCTGGTGCGCGTGCTCGTCGTCGACGACCAGCAGCTGATCCGCGAGGGCATCGCCTCCCTGCTGGCCATCCAGGACGGGATAGCGGTCGTCGGCACGGCCGGTGACGGGCGGGAGGCGGTGGCTCAGGCGATCGCACTCACGCCCGATGTGGTGCTCATGGATGTGCGCATGCCCGAGATGGACGGAGTCGAGGCGGTAGCCGTTCTGCGGCAACGCCTCCCGGACTGCCGGGTGGTCATGCTCACCACCTTCGACGACCACGACTACGTGATCCGGGCGCTGCGCGCGGGCGCGACCGGCTACCTGCTCAAGGACCTGCCGTCGCGAGAGCTGGCGGCAGCCGTGCGGCTGGCCCACGCCGGGGTGATGCAGTTCGACCCGGCCGCGGCGGCCCGGCTCACCGCCGCGATCGGCCCGGCCACCGCGTCGCCGAGCATTCCGCTGAGCGCCCGCGAGGTCGACGTGCTGCGCCTGGTCGCGCAGGGGCTGACCAACCGCGAGATCGGGCAGCGGCTGCACCTGAGTGAGGGTACGGTCAAGAATCATCTCTCGCGCCTGCTCGAGCGGCTCGGCCTGCGCGACCGCATCCAGGCGGCGGTCTATGCCCGCGATCACGGGGTCATCTAAAGGCGATTACGGCGTCTCGGCTCTGGCCCGCAGTTGCTCCACAATGGACGGATCCGGCCACTGCCGCACCCGGAACCGAGTGGGGTTCATGTCCTCGACCGGGATGAGGCCGACGAATTCCGTCAGGACTTTCCACGGTACCCAGAAAGCCTCCTGATCGGTGTCGGCGAACGCCACATAATCCGCCTGGGGCAGCAGGGTGTCGACCGGGGCCGCCCAGACGGTGTAGGAGAACAGCGACTCGTCCGGACGCTGCCCCACCGTGAACTCGGCCACGTAGACGTCGATTCCCTCGCGCTGGTGGGCCTTCTCGGTCCAGTGTTTCTGCGCCCCGTACTCGTTGGCCGCCAAGATGATCGTCGACCGGTGCACGTGATGATGGGCCGGATGGGTGGCCGAGGCGGGATAAGGGATGACGGCAGCCGACCCGTCGACGGTGTAGGCCACCGGGGAGATGCTGCGCGCCGCCTCGTTGTATTCGCCCTCCACCAGCTCCAGCAGGGCCGCCATTCCGGCCGGGTCGTCGCAGGTCACGATCAGGGTGTTGTTGTCGGGCACGAACGCGATCGGGCGGCCGCCCACCCGCGGGGCAAGGCCGGCCAGCCAGCCCTCCAGCAGGATCATCGAGGCGAAGTAGGCGTCGCCGCTGTCGATGAAGCGCAGCACGCGCCGCCCTTCGTCGTCGTCGCCGTCGGGCTCCATGCCCAGGTTCGCTCGGGCGTGAAGGTTTTCGTGGGCCGCGGCGAACACCTGATCGGCGGTGACCCTCCATTTGGCGACGCTGTCCTCCATCACGTAGGCCATCGCGGTGGGGGTGTCGATGACGACGTGCTCGCGCAGGTAAGGAAGGGCGGGCCGGGCGAGCAGCTTCTTGGCGTCGGCCGAGGGCGCGCCCATCCCGAAGGTCGCGCCGCGCAGCACGGGGCGCAGCACGTCGCGTACTGAATCCCAGGTCTCCGGCAGCGGCGGCTGATTGAGAACCACGTCAACAAGGGTGCTGATCCGATGCTCGATGAACGCATCGCTTTCGCCCTGGCACTCTTGGTAGCTGTTGTTCAGGAACAGCCAGGCCGGGGCGTCCCCGAGCGAGCGTTCGTAGCCGATGGCGAACTTTTCCTCATCGATCCACGCCCGCGCGACGCCGGCCCGCAGCACGAACCTCAACACCTGCTTGGCAAATCGGCGCCGCGGATCGCCCTTCAGCCGATCGAACAGACCCATGGTCGCAGACGGTAACATGGCCGCACTCACCGCACGCCGTGACGATGGTGAATGTCGAGCACGATTGTTCCCGGCTTGGGTGGTCGAGGAGCATACAAGTCGGATATGCGCCACTGACGTCCGTCCGACGGCTGATCGACCGTATAGCGGCGGCGGTCTACGGTGTCGGCATGTGCTTGGGATCAGCGACGAGAGCCGATATTAGAGTGTCCATTCAGGACCGTCTGGCCCCCGACAGGGTGGCCGGGCATCTGGCGACGGGAATCCTTGTCGATGGCGACGTGGTGCTCATACCCGCGCCGCCAGAGGCGCTTTTCGACCGGGAACGCCAGTTCCAAGTGCTGATCTTCCCCACCGAGCTGACCGAGCACTCCAAGATCGACGCGTTGGACTGCTGGAAGTTCGGCAGCTTCGCCCTTGAGGATCGGGAGCGGCGGCCGGTGGCGATGACCGGGCGGCTGACCCATCACTCAACCTACGCCGCCCAGATCGGCGAGGTCGACTCCCGCCGTCTTGCCTCCACATTGGAGGACAGAGACGGCGATCTATGGGCTGCGCTGTGGGAGCTTGACGCGGTGCCCCGCGGCATCAACGAGATCTCACCGGAGCTGCTGGCGCAGGCCGACCGGATCGAGCGCGAGCAGCATCTGCCCAAACGCACCCACCACACGTTCGACGACTACGGCGACATGACCGGTGGCTGGTGCATCTTCTTCTGCTTCTGCCTGCCGCACAAACACGACTAGGAATCATGATGCGGCGCGCGGGTGACCTTCTCCTGGCAATAGCGATCTGTCTGCTTGACGTCTTCTTCTTCTCCACGGCCGGAAGCAACCTGGCCGAGTTGGGAGCGGGGGACTTCGCCCCGGTGTGGCTGGTCGGATACGCAGCCCTGGGCGCCGCGGCGCTGATCTGGCGGCGGCGCTCGCCGGTCGCTGTCTACGCGATCGTCTGGGTGCACGCGGTCGTCGGCGCGGCCTTGGTCCACGGCTACCAGCCTGTGCTCGGCATGCTTGTCGCCCTCTACACCGTCGGCGCCCACCGGGACAGGCGGCTGTCGTGGCTGATCGCCCCCACCGTGGTGCCGTTCTCCATCATCGCCGTCAACGAGGCGTTGTACTCCGAGACCGAAGCCAAGGCCCTCACCTTCATCGGGCTGGTCGCTTTCTACACGCTGTTCATCTCCGGGGTGTGGGCGCTGGGCTACTGGACGGCGCTGAGCCGGCGCAGGCTGGCCGAGTCGCAGCGGATGCGGGAGGTCGAGGCTCAGCTCGCGGTCGCCCAGGAACGCGCCCGCCTCTCCCGCGAGCTGCACGACATCGTCGCGCACTCGGTGACCGTCATGGTGCTGCAATCGGCCGGGGCGCAACGCATCCTGCGCACCGATCCGCAGCGGGCGATTGACGCGCTGACCCAGGTGGAGGCGACCGGCCGGCAGGCCATGAGCGAGCTGCGGCGCATGCTCGCGCTGCAGGGCCCCGACGGCGAAGCGCAGGCCCATCCCGGGCTCGACGACCTTGGCGACCTGGTGGACGGGGTGCGGCGGACCGGGGTGCCCGTCGAAATGGTGGTGGAAGGCGAACCCAAGCCGGTCGACCCAAGCGTCGGGCTCGCCGCCTACCGCGCCGTCCAGGAGGCGCTGACCAACGCGGCCAAGCACGCCGGCGTCGGCGCGGCCACCACGGTGCGTCTGATGTGGACGGACGATCTCGTGGTCCGGGTGACCAACGCGATTCCGCTGCAGGCCCCCTCCACCAGCCGGGCCCTGTCCACCGGGCACGGCCTGCTCGGCCTGCGCGAGCGGGTGGCCGTGGTCGGCGGGCGGCTGGAGGCCGGGCACCGCGACGAAGGCGGCTATCAGGTCACGGTGAGCCTGCCGGTGGTGGCCCGATGACGGTTCGCGTGCTGCTCGCCGATGATCAGCCCTTGGTACGGGCCGGAATAGCCATGCTGCTAAGCGCCGAGACCGGTATCGAGGTGCTGGCGGAGTGCTCCAACGGCGACGAGGCCATCGCCCAGGCCCGCGTCCACCAGCCCGACGTGGTGCTGATGGATGTGCGCATGCCCGGCGTGGACGGCGTGGAGGCCACCCGGGTGATCACCTCCGACGGCTTCGCCGCGCGCGAGGACCGGCCGGTGAAGGTGCTCATCCTCACCACCTATCACGTGGACGACGCGGTCTACGGCGCGCTGCGCGCGGGCGCTTCGGGCTTCCTGCTCAAGGACGCCGCCCCGGCCGAGCTGGTGATGGCGGTCCAGGCGGTGGCGGCCGGGGAGGCGTGGCTCGACCCGGCCGTGGCGCGGCGGCTGCTCACCGATTTCGGCACCCGCCCGCAGCAGCGGGAAACCCCGCCCGACATGCGGGTGCTCACCGATCGGGAGCGCGATGTGCTGGTGCTCGCGGCCACCGGAATGTCCAATTCGGAGATTGCGGTCAAGCTCATCATCGGCGAGGCCACGGTCAAGACGCATCTGGGCCGGGTGCTGATGAAGCTCGGCGTCCGTGATCGGACCCAGGCCGTGGTGGCCGCGTACCAGAGTGGTCTTGTGGTGCCATAACGTGATGTGTGCGCGGCCTGCGCACGGGGTAACGCTGCGGGCGTGGATGTGGACGCCAAGCCCAAGGTTCAGCAGGACGACACCGATCAGGTCCCGGTCGCCGCGGTAGCCGCGGGCCCGATCGACGCCGGGCAGGTGTTCAGGTGGACTGTCGCGGCCGGTTTCGGCCTGCTGGTGGTGATTCTGATCGCCCTGGCCGTCTACTCGATGCAGACCCTGCTGGTGCAGATGGTGGTCGCGGTCTTCATCGCGGTGAGCCTGGATCCCTTGGTGCGCTGGATGATCGGCCGCGGGATGAAGCGCTCGCAAGCGGTGGCGCTGATTTTCGTGGTCACCCTGCTCATCGTCGCCGGGCTGGTCTGGCTCTTCGCGCCCGACCTGATGCGTCAGGCCAGCGCGTTGACCACCGACTTCCCCGGCTACATCGATAACCTTCGGCAGCGCTCGCCCGATCTGCGCAGCCTGGAGAACCGGTTCAACCTGGCGCCGCGCATCGACCAGTGGGTGCAGACCGTCCCGGCGAAGATGAGCGAGCAGGCCATCTCGGTGTCCCGCCAGTTCCTGGGCGCGCTCGTCTCGGTGCTTCTCGTGATAGTGATGACCATCTACCTGATGGCGGATCTGTCCCGGCTGCGCCGGGGTCTGGTGCGGCTGTTCCCGAAGCGGCACCGGCCACAGATCAGCGAAGCGGTGAACCTCATCATCGACAAGGTTGGCTCCTACATGATCGGCAACCTGCTGATCTCCGGCATCGCCGGCGTGACCGCCTTCATCGCCCTGTCGGCGCTGGGCGTGCCGTTCGCCCTGCCGCTGGCGCTGATAGTCGCGATCACCGACCTGATCCCGCTCATCGGCGCCACCCTCGGCGCGGCCATCTGCTTGATCGTCTCCGTGGCCACCACCGACATCTGGCCGACGACCATCCTCGTCGCGGTGTTTTTCCTTGTCTACCAACAGGTGGAGAACTACGTCATCGCGCCGCGGGTGCTGCGCAACACCGTGGACATCTCCTCGGTCGCCGTGCTTTTCGCGGCGCTGGTCGGCGCGAGCATCCTCGGCGTGATCGGGGCACTGCTGGCGATCCCGGTCGCGGCCGCGCTCAAGGCGATCATCTCCGACTGGATCCGCGACCGCGACGCGGAGGACTCCGCGGCGGGCGCTAAATAGCCGCGTGCCCCGGGCCGGCGGCCACGTCGCTCTTGCGCGCGGTCACCAGCACCGCCATGATCACGGTCGCGATGGCCAGACACACCGCGGCCCAGAAGAACGCCACCGTGTAGCCGTGCACCTGCGCTTCGGCGACGACCTCGGTCTGGTTGACGCCGGGGCGCATGTGATCGGTCAGGTAGGCGGCCACCGCGGTGGTGAAGAACGTGTTGAACAGGGCCGCGCCCAGCGATCCACCCACCTGCTGGGTCGAGTTCAGGGTGGCGCTCGCCGCGCCCGCGTCGTGGTTGGGCACGCCGATCAGGGCCAGGTTGGACAGCGGCACGAAGATGAAACCCAGACCCAGACCGAGCAACAACTCGGCGGGCAGCACGTGGGTGGCGTACTTGGTGTGCAGGCCGATCTGGGTCAGCAGCAGCATGGCAGCCGTGGACGACAAGCCACCGGCGACCATGAGCGGCTTGGGCCCGATCTTCGGGATGAGCTGACTGGCCACAGCCGCCGCGACGAAGACACCGGCCGTAACCGGCAACGTGGCCAAACCCGCCTTCAGCGGCGAATAGCCAAGCGTGGCTTGGAAGTAGAAGGTGAGGAACAGGAAGGAGCCGAACAGGCCGGCACCGGTCAGCAGGCTCGCCAGGAAGGCGCCACCGCGGTTGCGGTCGAGCACAATTCGCAAGGGCAGCAACGGGTTTTTCGCCCGCATCTGGATCAGGACGAAGATGACCAGCAGCAGCACGCCGATGCCGAGGAAGGTCAGGGTGGAGGCGGCATCCCAGCCGGCGGTGGCCGCCTTGGTGAAACCGTAGACCAGCGACACCAGACCCAGCGTGGCCGTGAAGGCGCCCGGGATGTCGAAGCTGGTGTTTCCTTTGGCACGGCTCTCCGGTACCAAGGGAATGGCAAAGACAATCGCGATCGCGGCGATGGGAATGTTGACCAGCAGACACCAGCGCCAGTTGGTGTACTCGGTCAGGATCCCGCCCAGCAAAAGTCCCACGGCCGCACCGCCACCGGCGATCGCGCCGTAGACGGCGAAGGCCTTGGCCCGCTCCTTTACCTCGGTGAACAGCACGGTCAGCAGGGCGAGGCTGGCCGGAGCGAGCAGCGCGCCGAAGGCACCCTGCAACGCCCGCGCGGCAAACAGCGTCCCGCCACTTTGCGCGAGACCACCCAGCGCGGACGCGAGGGCGAAACCGATCGCACCGGCGACGAAGGCGCGCTTACGGCCCCAATAGTCCGCTATCCGGCCACCGAGCAGCAGCAGACCACCGAAGGTCAGGGTGTAGGCCGTGACGACCCATTGCCGGTCAGGGTCCGTGATCCCCAGGTCCGCCTGGGCCTGGGGCAGCGCGATATTGACGATGGTGGCGTCGAGCACCACCATCAACTGCGCCACCGCGATCACGGCCAGGGCAAGCCATCGCTTCGGATAGGCCGATAGCGCTGAGCCTTCTTGTTGCATCACCACCGAGGCCACGATGGGTCCCCCTCACCACTCGCGAGCAGGGTTTTGATTCTCCTCGCGATTTGTCAGGGCTGTCCGGAGAACCGCCGATATATGGCCTAAGTTTTTGATCTCAAAGCGCGTGCGCTGGGCGGCGCGCGCCCCACGGCACCGCCTGCTCCAGCTGCGCGGCGACCCGCAGCAACACGTCTTCGCGGCCATAGGCGGCGACCAGCTGCACCCCGATCGGCAGGCCTTCCCTGCTCTGAGCGAGCGGCAGGCTGATGGCCGGGTGGCCGCTGATGTTGAAGGGTGCGGTGAACGGCCCCAGGTCAAGGATTTCCCGGATCCACGAGCGCGCGGTGTGCTGCGGGCTGTCGTAGCGCAGCGTGCCGTGCGGCAGCGGGAGCTGCCCGAAGGTGGGTGTCACCAGCAGGTCGTACCGGTTGAAGAACAGCGCCACGGCCCGGGTCACCCGGTGCTGCGCGTCAAGGGCGGCCATGACGTCCAGCGCGGTGGACTCCTCTGCCATCGCGAGTACCTGACGGGAGACCGCTTCCAGCCTAGAGCGGTCGGGCTGGCGTCCGGCGCGCAGCACGGCCGCCCCGGTCGCGATGACACCGAGCATGGTCGCGTCGAGGATCGCCTCGGCTTCCAGCTCCGGGCTCGCCTGCTCCACCGGGTACCCGATCCACTCCAGCACCTTGCCCGCCGCCTCGGTCGCCGCCACCACCTGGGGGTCGACCTGCACCTGCGACCAGGCCCGCGTGGTGAGCGCGACGCGAAGCCGGTCGGGGGCCGCGGTCAGCTCCTGGACGTAGGGCCGCAAAGGCGGTGGCGCCGTTTGCTTTTCGCCCACCAACGGGGCGCTGACCGCGTCCAGCAGGTGTGCCGTGTCCCTTACGCTGCGCGTCAGCGCGAACTCGGTGATGAGCCCGAAGCCGGCCTCCCCGGCCAGCGGGCCGCTGGGCGTGCGGCCGCGGCTGGGCTTGAGCCCCACCAGACCGCAGCAGGAAGCGGGAATACGGATCGAGCCACCGCCGTCGTTGCCGTGCGCGATCGGCACCGCCCGCGCCGCTACCAGCGCGGCGGAGCCGCCGCTCGACCCACCGACGCCCCGGCCCAGCGCCCACGGATTGCGGGTCGGACCCGACCGCAGCGGCTCGGTGGAAAAGCTGAACCCCAGCTCGGGCGCGGTGCTCTGGCCCAGTGCCACCAGCCCCGCCTCCCGGAAACGCGCCATCATGTCGTGGTCGACCAGTGCGACAGCGCCCCGGATGGCGCGGCTGCCCAGCGCGAAGGGAACCCCGCGCGCGAAAGGCCCGCTGTCCTTGATGACAAAAGGAACACCCCGCCATGGGCCGCGTGGCGGGTCGGGCTCCGCGGGCTCGAACAGGGGCAGGGTGAGTGCGTTGAGGTCGGCGTTGGCGGCTTCCAGCGCCCGCAGGGCCACCTGCCGCACCTCGGTCATGGTGACCTGGCCGGCCGCGATCAGCTCCCGCAGCCCGACCCCGTCCAAGCTGGCATATTCGTGCAGTTCCATTGGAGCAAGGATGACCTAGCAGTCCCTGCTGTGACAAAACGGGGGTGCGTGACGCTATACCCCACATGTCGGTCGATGAGGTCAGCGGATTGCGCGCGATGCTGCGCGCCTACCGCGAGCGCATGTGGGATTTGGACGTCGTGGAGCGGGCCGAGGCGATCGTGCGAGAAAGCCGGCGGCAACAGGTCTCCCAGGCGCTCGAGGAAACCCTCACCCGGCTCGACGAGGCCGTGCAGGCCGCCAACAACGCCCACGACGGCACCGATGTGGTGGCCATGATCGACGCCGAGCAGCAGCTGTGCGCTGCGCAGCATGTCGCACAAACGCTGCTGCGGCGTCACCTGGACGAGACCCGCGCCGCCGATCAGGTGCAAGCCGCCTACAGCGCCCACCGCAACGAGGTCTCCCAGCGCATCAAGTCCATCGAGATCATGCTGGCCCGTCAGCGCATCACCGGTCTCTAACCCAGCGGGGCCAGATCGATCGACTCAAGGGCCGGCGAGACGAACAGGCCGGGCTTGGGCCCGCCCGCGAACGTATAGACGACCGTGCCGTTGGTTGCCGTGCCCAGGCCGTGCCGTGGCGTCGGCAGACCGGGCAGCGAATACCACTTGCCCTCGCCCACCTGGAAGGCCTCGGCTTCGGGGAAGGTCTGCGCCGCTTCCCCGCCCACGGCCACCACCCAGCCGTTCGCGGTAGCCGCCGCCGACAGCCCGCCCCGGCGCGTCGGCAGGCCGGGCAGCTTGCGCCATTGGCCGGTCGACGGGTCGAAGACCTCGAAAGCGTCCTGATTGGAGTCCACGCCGCCCAGCCGCCCGCCGACCGTGTAGACCAGACCGCCGTGGGCCGCGCCGCCCAGATGCTCACGCGGCGTCGGCGGACCGGGCAAAGTGGACCAGCTGTCGCCGGTCGCGTCGTAGGCCAACATCTGCTTGGCCAACCCGTCGGCGCCCACCCCGCCGGCGATGTAGACGGTGTTGCCGACCACCGCGGCGGTGGCCGCACCACGCGGCTGGGGCATCGCCGCCACCGCCCGCCAGCCCGACGGCTCGAGCACGAACGCCGCCGAGCTGGGGGCGCCGTTGGACTGGTAGCCGCCGAACAGGTAAACCCGGCCGTTGACCGCCGCGGCCATGGCGTGGTTGACCGCGATCGGCAGGGCCGGGCCACCACCCCAGCGCCCCGACGCGGTATCGAAGATCTCGACCGTGGTCACCGTGCCGCCGTCGGCGCGATAGCCGCCCATCACATAGGCCTGGGCGCCCACCACGACCGCGACCACCTCGGTGCGGGCCGACGGCGCGTCGGGCAGCTTCTGCCAGGCCAGCCCGGCCGATGGCAGGGGCGGCGGGGCAGGCTGTTGCGCTTTGGTG
Source organism: Rhizocola hellebori (assembly GCF_016862955.1). Lineage (GTDB taxonomy): Bacteria > Actinomycetota > Actinomycetes > Mycobacteriales > Micromonosporaceae > Rhizocola > Rhizocola hellebori. The sequence continues at coordinate 76,299 of NZ_BONY01000001.1, forward strand.
CAAGCGGCTCCCAGCGCGGCCGTCACCATCACCGCCACGAGGCTGCGCGTCCATAGCATCGGGTCATTGTCCGCCAAGGCGCGCCTGCTCGGCAGCGCGAGAGAGAAACAGTTCGCGCTCTCGCGCATTGCGGGTCATTTCGGCGGCCCGCTGGAACTCCTGCCGGGACTCCTGATGGCGGTCCAGTTTGGCCAGCAGGTCGCCGCGCACGGCCGGTACCAACGGATAGCCTGGCAACGATCCCGAGGTCACCAAGGCGTCGACCAGGTCGAGCCCGGCCTTCGGCCCGTCGGCCATGCCCACCGCCACCGCCCGGTTGAGCTCCACCACCGGCGACGGGGAAACCAGCGCCAGCACCCGATAGAGCGCGGCTATCCGGCCCCAATCGGTGTCCTGCACCGTGACCGCGCGGGCGTGCTCGGCCGCTATACAGGCCTGCAGGACATAGGGACCCCAGCTGCCCCCGATCGCTTCGGCCCGCTCGATCGCGGCCAGGCCGCGCCGGATCAGCAGCCTGTCCCAGCGCCTGCGATCCTGATCCTGCAACAGGATCGGAGCGCCCGTGGCGTCCGTGCGGGCGCCCATCCGGGATGCCTGCAGCTCCATGAGCGCCACCAGTCCATGCACCTCGGGTTCCTGCGGCGCCAGCCCGGCCAGGATCCGCCCCAGCCGCAGCGCTTCCTCGCACAGCGCCGGGCGCATCCAGTCGTCGCCCGCGGTGGCCGAGTAACCCTCGTTGAAGATGAGGTACACGACCTCGAGCACCGAGGCCAGCCGGGGCGCCACCTCCTGCGGCGGCGGCAGCTCGAAGGGCACCCGCTTGTCGGCCAGCATGCGCTTGGCTCGGGTAATCCGTTGCGACACAGCGGATTCGGCGATCAGATAGCCACGGGCGATCTCTTCGGTGGTCAGCCCGCCCAGCAGGCGCAGGGTCAGCGCCACCCGCGACTCCCTCGACAGCACCGGATGGCAGGTGGTGAAGATCAGGCGAAGCAGGTCGTCGCCGACATAGTCATCGAGCGCGGCCGCGACATCCGGCTCATGCGCATCTTCGAGGGTTCTCCCGATTTCGGTCAGCTTCTCTTGGTACCGGGCCTGCCTGCGCATGGTGTCGATGGCGCGATGCTTGGCGGTGGCCATGAGCCAGGAGCCCGGATTGACCGGGACACCCGACGAGGGCCACTGCTCAAGCGCGATCACGAGCGCGTCCTGCGCGAGTTCCTCGGCCAGGCCAACGTCTTGTACCAGGCGGGCCAGTCCGGCGATGAGCCGGGCCGACTCCATGCGCCAGACCGTCTCCACAGCGCGGCGAGGATCGGTTGCCGTCATGGCTACCGATCCTCGCATCCGCGATCACGCCGGGTCGAAAACCCTCAGCACCGTCGCCTCGCCCTCCCAGCCGGGCCAGAACTCGTGATGCAGATTGAGGAAGCGGCTGGCCCACTGGACCGCCTCCTCTTTCGACCGCACCTGGTAGAGCGCATAGCTGATCATTTCCTTGGCCTCGGCGAAGGGCCCATCGGTCACGGACAGCTTGCCCGCGCTCAGCTGCACCCTGGCCCCGGCCGCGCTGGGCATCAGGCCCGCGGTGTCCAGCAGCGCCCCGGATCGGGTGGCCTCCTCACCGAGCTTCATGATGGCCTCCATCAGCTCGGCGGGTGGCGGAGTAGCCGGTGGTTCCGCGTTGAGCAGGATCATGTATCGCATCGTCGGATCCTTTCCCTATTTCGAGTAGTAGTGAAGGCAGATCGTGGTCAGCCACGACCAGACAAGTAGCACAGCCGCCACGAAGGCGAGGGTGACCGGCCCGTGTGAGCCGCTGGCGATGCCGGCGAAGCCCGCCAGGAACGCCACCCCGGTGACCCGGGAGAACCAGGCCAGGCCCATCTTGCCGTCACGGGCGAAGCGGGATCCCAGCACCAGGCAGGCCGCGATCAGGCAGCCGAAGCCGATGCCGCCGGCCACGAAATGCAGCATGCCGTGCCAGCTCACCTCCGCCGCGTCGGCCGGGGTTCCGGCCGGGAAGCCCTGGGCCGGGTCGGCGCGGAAGATCCCGGCCGCGACCAGGCTCACCCCGTAACCGCCGATCAGCAGCGGTCCCCAGGTGCGGCCGCGTCCCGGGGTCAGCGCGCGGCGCAACCCCACCGCCGCGGCGACACACATCAGCCCGGTCAGGATGAAGTTGGTGATCTGGATCCAGCCCAGCTCACCATTGCTCAGCAGGCTCCAGGCGTGCTTGGTCAGGTCGAACCCGTCGCGGGTGAGCGCCTGGGCCAGCGCCACGGTCACATAGAACGGCCCAGCGATCACTCCCCAGCCCAACAGCGAGTTGGTCACTCGGGTCGCGGGGTCACAGCTCTGGCTCATGATGGATCTCCTTCATTCGAGGTCTCTACCTATGCCTCGAATGGGCCGACGGGGATCCGACATCGCCTGCCAAGATTTTTTTCAGGACTTCTGGCTACAGTCCTCCCACGACCTATCTGCGCACCCCGGGCGGAGTCGGGCCGCGCCGTCAAGCCGGGCCGCGCCCTCAAGCCGGAACGCGCCCTCAAGCCGGAACGCGCCCTCAAGCCGGAACGCGCCCACAAGCCGGAACGCGCCCACAAGCCGGAACGCGCCGTCAAGCCGCGCCGCGCCCTCAAGCTGGGCCGCGCCACAAGCTTGGCCGCGCCCGCGGGCTTGGTTAGGTGGCGGTGCGGGATTGGGTCCAGTAGGGGGACAGGCGGAGCATGGAGGCGCGCGCGAGTGGGCCGGCTATTGGCATCAGGTGCCGGCGCCAGCCGAGGGTGGCCGCGATCGCGTTGACGATGGCGTCGAAGTCGTGGCGCTGATAGCCCAGTAGCTCCTGGCTCTGCGACGTATCAAGCCAATCTGTGCAGTAGTGCTGGTCGCTGAACGCCTCCCGCGGCAGCATCCGCAGGCCCATCGCGGCCATCAGCCGGGTCAGGTAGTCGCCGTAGGTCAGCTGGCAGGACGCTCCCCCGCCGACGAACATGACCCGCCCCCACACCTGTGGGGTGTCGAGCGCGCTGGCGACAGCGTAGGCCGCGTCGTCGGCGTGCAGCGCCTCTATCCGGTTGTCCAGCCCGATCTCGAACATGATCGGGTGGGCCTTGCGCAGGCCGAGCACGGGAATGTCCGCGAAGCGGAAAATGGCCCAGCGCAGCCCGGACTCCCGGACCAGTCCCTCGCACTCAATCTTGTGCGCGGTATAGGGATTGGTGGCCACCATCGGATCGTCCACCCGGCGCGGCGGCGGCTTGTCCAGCGTCACCCCATGAACGTCCAAAGTGGAGGTAAAGAGCAACCTGGGCGGATTCGCCTGCGCACGGCACGCCGCGATGACATTGGCCGTTCCGTCCACATTGACCCGTCGCGCCAGCTCGGGCTGCTCGTCGGCCAGCGGCGGGATGATCGCCGCGAGATGGATCACCACGTCGACCCCGGCGACAGCCCGCGCGACTGCCTCGGCATCGCCGACATCGCCCCAGACCACTTGCGCCCCAACACCTTTGCGTCGAGCGAAGCGCCGGTTGGCCGGGGTGGGCAGATCGAAGCAGCGCACCTGATGCCCGCGCCGCGTCAGCTCGGCCAGCACGTGTGAACCGACGTTGCCGAACGCGCCCGTCAGCAGAACCTTCACCAGGGTGGACATGCCAACGAGTTTGGCACACCCGGCGCTCAACAAAACGCTTCACTTGGATATTTGAATCCGCTACGTTTGTAGCGCTACATCTGTAGCGGATGACTTTGGAGGCGAAGATGCAAAACGTCGATGTCGCCGTGGTGGGAGCGGGCCCCACCGGGCTCGCGCTTGCCTGTGAGCTGCGGCTGGCCGGGGTGAGCTGCACCGTGCTGGAAAAGCGGGCCGAGGAGCCCAACCTGACCCGCGCCTTCGCCGTGCACTCGCGCACCCTGGAGCTGCTCGACGCCCGCGGCCTGGCCGATGACCTGGTGACCCAGGGCATCGTGGTGCGTGAGGTGTCACCGACGCCCGGCGCGGTGCTCAAGCTGGAGATCCTCGCCAACCGGTACCCCTTCCTGCTGCTCATGGCGCAGAGCCGCACCGAGCTCATGCTCGAAAAACACGCCCGCGAGCTGGGTGCGCAGATCGTGCGCGGCTGCGCGGTGACCGGCCTGGCCCAGGACGGCGACGGTGTCACGCTGAGCACCACCGGCGGCGAGATGCGCGCCAAGTTCGTGGTGGGCACCGACGGCGCGCACAGCGCGGTGCGCGACCTGATCGGCGTCAAGTTCGCCGGCAAGCAATACCAGACCCACATCCTGCTGGCCGACGTGCAGCTGGCGCGCCCGCCGCAGGAGACCCTGTTCGGCGTGAGCAACCCCAGCGGCCTGGCCCTTTTCGTGCCGTTCGGCGATTCGTGGTTCCGGGCGATCGTCTGGGACAGGTCGCGCGAGCAGGCGCCGCTCGACGAGCCGGTCACGCTGGCCGAGCTGCAGGGCTCGTTCCGGCGCATCACCGGCGACGACTACGGCATGAGCGAACCGCGTTGGAGCACAAGGTTTCTCAGCGAGCGGCGGCAGGCCGAGCGCTATCGGGTGGGCCGGGTCTTCCTGGCCGGCGACGCCGCGCACGTGCATTCGCCCGTGGGCGGGCAGGGCATGAACACCGGCATCCAGGACGCCTTCAACCTGGGCTGGAAGCTGGCCGCGGTGCTGCGTGGGCGGGGCGGCGACGAGCTTCTCGACAGCTATCAGGCCGAGCGCCATCCCGTCGGCGAGAGCGTCTTGAAGATCACCGATACCCTGTTCAACCTGGTGCTGTCCAGCTCGAAGGTGGACGCTGCGGTGCGGCGCTTCATCATTCGCAACGCGCTCAAAATCGGCAGGGTGCGCACGAGCATCGCGGGCCGGCTGTCGGGCGTCGGGATCGCTTATAAGCCTTTGTCCGGTACCCATCAAATGGTTGGCAAGCGAATGCCGGACCTGACGGGTGTCAAGGGGCGGCTGTATGAGGCGCTGCGCGAAGGAAAGTTTGTCCTGGTCGGAGCGGATGCCGGCGTCTGGTCCGACGACGTGGTCTCCTTCGAGGCCACCAGCACCCCGCCCGTGGTGCTGGTGCGGCCGGACGGCTACGTGGCCTGGGCAGCCGACCGGGTCAACGACGGCGAGGTCACCGCGGCCCTGCGGCAGTGGTGCGGGCAGCGGCCCTGATGCCGCCGGCCAACACCGCGCGCCGCAACCGGCTGGCCGACGCGGCCATGGAAATCCTTGCCGGTCATGGTGCCCACGGCCTGACCCATCGGGCCGTGGACACCGCCACCGGTGAGCCACCGGGCACCACGTCGCGCTACTTTCGCACGCGCGACGCGCTGTTCCTGGGGGTGGTGGAGAGGGCGCGCGAGCAACACTTTGACGATCTGCGGCAGGCCGCCTTTCCCGCGCTGGACAAGGCGGCCCTGGGCGAACGCCTCTCCGCGATCGTGCTGAACGCGCTGACAGTCAACCGGTCCCGGCATCTGGCCATGGCGGAGCTGTTCCTGGAGGCCACCCGCCGCCCCGGGCTGCGCCAGGCGATGACCGAAACCCGGGCTTCCCAGATCCAGCTCATCAGCAACCTGCATCAGGCGGCCGGGGTCGAGATTTCCCAGCAGGAGGCCACCCTGCTGGTGGCGACCATCACCGGTCTGGTGCTGGTCGCCCTCACTACTCCTGGAGTTCTTTAAGCGTGTCAAGCACCTGCTGGCCGAATTTGGCCAGCTTCGCCTCACCGACCCCGCTTATCCGGCTCAGAGCGCCCAATGTGGACGGTTCGTCGGTGGCGATCTGGCGCAGCGTGGAGTCGTGGAAGATGACATAGGCGGGCACGCCCAGCTCCTTGGCGGCCGCCGCCCGCCACGCGCGCAGGCGCTCGAAAACCGGCGCCGCCGCGGCCGGCAGGTCTGCCGCCGGGGCCTGCTTTCCTTTGGCCGCAGCCGGTTTGGCGACCAGAACATCGCGGCGCAGCATCACCTGGCGCTCGCGGCTGAGCACCGTGCGGCTTTCCGCGGTCAGCACCAGGGTGCCGTAGTCGCCCTCCACGGCGAGCAGGCCCTGCGCCAGCAGCTGGCGCACCACGCCACCCCACTCGGACTTGCTCAGGTCCTTGCCAATGCCGAAGACCGACAGCGCATCGTGCTTGTACTGCGCCACTTTCTCGGTCTGGAGACCGAGCAGGATGTCGATGGCCTGCCCGGCCCCGAACTTCTGATTGCGCTCCTTGTCCAGCCGCAGCACGGTGGAAAGCAGCATCTGCGCCGGAATCGTGCCGTCCCAAGACTCGGGTGGGCTCAGGCAGGTGTCACAGTTGCCGCACGACTCCTGACCCTGCTGGCCGAAGTAGGCCAGCAACTGCGAACGGCGGCACTGCACCGTTTCGCAGAGGGCGAGCATCGCGTCGAGATGTTTGGACTGCACGCGCCGGTGCGCCAGATCGCCTTCCGAGCTGTCGATGAGCTTGCGCAGCTGGACCACATCGGCCAGACCGTAAGCCAGCCAGGCGGTCGACGGCAGCCCGTCGCGCCCGGCCCGGCCGGTCTCCTGGTAGTAGCCCTCGACCGACTTGGGCAGGTCGAGGTGGGCCACGAACCGCACGTCGGGCTTGTCGATGCCCATCCCGAACGCGATGGTGGCCACCATCACCAGGCCCTCGTCGCGCAGGAACCGGGCCTGATTGCGGGCGCGCACCGGCGCGTCGAGCCCCGCATGATAGGGCAGCGCGACGATTCCGTTGGCCACCAAGAACTCTGCGGTCTTCTCCACCGAGTTGCGCGACAGGCAGTAGACGATGCCCGCGTCGCCGGCGTGCTCTGTGCGCAACAGCTGAAGCAATTGCCGGCGCGGCTCGTTCTTCGGCACGATCCGGTATTGGATGTTGGGCCGGTCGAAGCTGGCCACGAAATGGCGAGCCTGGTTCAGGTTGAGCCGGTTGGCTATTTCGCGATGGGTGGCCGAGGTGGCCGTGGCCGTGAGCGCTATGCGCGGCACGTCGGGCCAGCGCTCGTGCACCATGGACAGGGCGAGATAGTCGGGCCGGAAGTCGTGCCCCCACTGCGACACGCAGTGCGCTTCGTCGATCGCGAACAGCGAGATCTTGCCCCGGTCGAGCAGCCGCAGTGTCGACGGGACGCCCAGCCCTTCGGGCGCGAGGTAAAGCAGATCGAGCTCACCGGCCAGGAACGCCGACTCGACCTCCCGCCTGGCCTGCATGTCCTGCGTCGAGTTGACGAACCCGGCCCGCACCCCGGCCGCACGCAGCGCGTCGACCTGGTCCTGCATCAACGCGATCAGCGGCGAGATGACCACCCCGGTGCCCGGCCGCACCAGCGCCGGGATCTGATAGCACAGCGATTTTCCGCCGCCGGTGGGCATCAGCACCAGCGCGTCGCCGCCGCCGATGACATGTTCGATGATCTCGCGCTGGCTTCCCCGGAAGTCTTCGTAGCCGAACACCCGGCGAAGCACGGTCAGTGCCTCGCTATTGATCGCTGCCTGAACCACCCGCCGATCCTACGGCGCAGCCCCGACAGCTTCGCGCTCCCCCTTGGCCGACATAGATGATCGCTGCAGCCCGGGCGGTGCAGCGATCATCCGTGCGGTGCGTGCGGGGTCAGCGGGCCGCGGCGGCGAGGATCTGGCCGAACGCCTGCATGCCGTTGGCGTTGGGGTGCAGCGGGGCGGCGATGGAGGTGGGGATGAAGCCCTCGATCCAGCGGCTGCTGGATCCCTGGCAGGTGTCGTGGCCCGCGCCGGGGGTGCGCACGTCGACGTAGGCCGCCCCGGCCGCGGCGGCTTCACGGGCGGTGATCAGGTTCAAATAGTCGACCTTGGCCTGGACGTAGTTGGCGTCGATCGGTACCAGCGGCTGGGTGGGCCAGCAGCCGTTGCGCTTGACATACAGGCCGTAGCCGACCACGAAGATGCGCGCCTGCGGCGCCCGGGCGCGGATCCCGGCCAGGGTCGCTTGCAGCTTGGGGGCGTAGGCGTCGATGCGGGCGTTGACGAGATCCACACCGTTGACCACATTGTCGTAGTAACACGGCCGCTCGAACGGGTTGATCCGCACACACGACTCACCGAGCGAGATCAGGCTGGTGTCGTTGCCCCCGATGGTGAGCGTGACCAGGGTGGTGTCCGCGGAGAGGGCGTCGAACTGCGGTGCCGCGCCGCTCTGCGACTGTGTCATGTGGTCGGTCTTGGCTCCGCTGCAGGTGACATCGCGCAGCACCGCGACACCGAGCAGCCCGGCCGCCACGTGCGGGTAGTTGCGCCCCGATCGCCAGCACGGGTCCAGGGTGAGCTGCGGAAGGATCCCGGGGCCGGAGGCGAACGAGTCGCCCAGGGCGACGTAGACCCCGCCCGCGGCCGCGGCAGGAGCGACACCGAGGAAGGTGGACATCAGCAGCGTTACGGCGGTAACGAAGGCGTAGCGCCTCGCTCTGCGATCCATCGATTCTCCTTTAGATTGTGAACGATGGGTGTCGCACAGATGATGGATGGCTGCAAACCGGAAGTGAACTGGGCAGTAAGGTAAATTTATGAGGGCCGATTTGTGACCGGACACAAAGCGCTCAGCGCGGGCGGCCGTCCCCTCAGCACACGGATCGCGGCGAGCTTGCCCGAGCTGGTCGCCCACATCTTGTCGAGCCTGCTGGCCGAGGTCCCGCTGTACGGGCGGCTGCCCGCCGAGGAGCTGCACGGCGAGGTGGCCTCGATCATCGAGCACAACGTGCGTGTCTTCGGGGACCTGCTGCGGGAACAACGGCTGGCCACTGTGTCCGAATTGGACAGACAGCGCATGTCGGCACGCCGCCGCGCGGAGGAGGGGGTGCCGCTGGATGCCGTGCTGGAGGCCTACCTGCTGGGCACCAGCGTGCTGTGGCAGGACATCACCATTGACGCCACCGCCGCTGACTTCGCCGATCTTCAAGCAGGGCAAAGACTTCTTCTGGGGTACCTGCGCCAGCTGACCGCCGCGGTCAGCGCCGAATACATGGAGGCAAGGCAGTCCCTGCTGCACGCCGAGCACGACGCGCGCCGCTCATTGATCACCGCGCTGCTGGCCGGTGGGGCGCTGGACAATCCGGCCCAGTACGCGGGCCTGCCCCTGCCCGACCAATACGCCGTGCTGGTCGTCTCGGCCGCGCCGCACACCGACGAGGCCGATGAGGCGATCGCCGGCCCGGTCGCCGGGCGCCGCAAAATCCGCCGCATCCAGAGCCTTTTCGAGCAGTTCACCGAGGAGCCCGTGCTGTCGGTGCTGGACGCGAACGGTGGAGTGGTGCTCATCCCCTCCGCGCCCGGCGACACCCTCGAGTGGGGCAAGCTGCGAACCCTTGTCCAGCAAGCAACCGCGACCGCCGGAGCCGACGTGATCGCGGCCGGTGTGATCGCCAACCCGGCCGGCGTCCCCGACGCGGTCAAGCAGGCGGGCGAGATCCTCGCCCTGGTGCGCCGCCTCGGCTACGACCCGGGCCTGTACAGGCTGACCGATGTCCTTCTGGAATACCAGCTTTCCCGGCCCAGCCCGGCCCGCGCGGAACTGGCCCGGCTGCTCGACCCGCTGCGCGCCAACCCGGACCTGCTGCGCACGCTTCAGGCCTACCTTCGCAACGGCCTGAGCCGCACCCGTACCGCGACGGAACTGTTCGTCCACCCCAACACTGTCGACTATCGGCTGCGCCGCATCACCCAGCTCACCGGCCTCAACCCCGCCCTGCCCCAAGACCTGCAACACCTGCGCGCCGCAATGCTGGCCGGTTTCTAAGGGGCGGCGCGCAAATAGCTCAACAGCGGGAGAAATCCGGCCGATCGGGCGAGCTGGAAATACGGGATTGGCTCTACATTCGCAGCGTGGCCATCCCCCGCCGTCTATTCATCCTGCTCACCACCGTCGCTTTGGTGGTCTCGGCGGGGTGCACGCGGTCGGAGTCCGGCCCCCCGCGGCGGGTCGCCACGGCGGCCGACTCGGTCGACTGGCCCGGCGCCGCGCCGGAGCAGACCTACCCGGTCGGCTTGCGCACCTTGGCTCTGCAACGCGGGGACAGACCCCTGCCCACCACGATCTGGTATCCCGCCGCCGGCCCGCCCGGCGGTGTTTTGTCACCGGGCGCGGAGGCGGCCGTGGGCCGGTTCCCGATCGTCCTGCTCAGCCACGGGCTCGGCGGGCAACCCGAGGGCTTCGCCGACATCGCCCAGGCTCTGGCCGGCGATGGTTTCGTGGTCGCGGCGCCGGCTTACCCGTACACGAAAAAGGAATCACCGGCATTTGATCGTCACGATGTGCGCCATCAGCCGGCCGACGCCGCCTTCGTCCTCGACGAGATCGCCAAGCTGGGCCGGAGGATGGGCGACCCGTTCGCCGGGCGGCTGGCGGCACGGATGTGCGCGGCCGGCTTCTCCGCGGGCGGCACCACCACCAGCGGGATGCTCACGCCGGGTCGCGACCCGCGGCTGAAGTGCGCGGTGATCATCTCGGGCCGGGTGATGGAGGGCGGATACACCGGGCAGGCCGTCCCGGTGCTGTTCGTGCACGGCGACGCGGACACCGTCGTGGCCTATTCGGTCGGCCGCGGCGCCTATGACAAGCTGGCCTGGCCCAAGGCTTTTCTGACCATGAAGGGCTGCGGTCACGGCGAGTTCCTCGACTCCAAACGCGCTGGCTTCGCCCCCGCGCGTGCCGCCATCACCGACTTCCTGCGCTGGAACCTCTACGGCGACACGGCGGCACGGAAGCGGATGTCCGCGGGCGGCACGCTCAGCGGCGGGACCGTGTTTGAAGATCAATTCTGAGTTGGCTTTGTTGTGGGTGGCGCGCTCTGATTGCTAACTTGTGCAGATGCCCCACTCGGGTAGCCTCGGCCGTCACGTGTGCTGGGCTTTTGATGACCCGGCAGACTTTCGCCTGCGCGCGGCGCAATACCTGAGCGAAGGCATGGCCGGCGGCGCCCGCGTCATCTACATCGCCAAGGGCGACCCCGAGCTGCTGCTCGATGACCTCTCCATAGTCCAGGGCTTTCGCCCGGCGGTGGCCAGCGGCGCCGCGCAGGTCATGTCGATCGATTCCGCATATGACGCTCACGCCACCATCGACCCGGCACAGCAGCTGCAGTTCTATGCCGATGCCACCGAGCAGGCCCTCGCCGACGGTCACACCGGGCTGAGGGTGGCCGCCGACACCACGTCGCTGGTGCTGACCGACGCCAATCTGGACGCTTTCGCGCGCTATGAGCACCTCGCCGATCGCTACATGGTCTCCCATCCGCTGACCGCGCTGTGCGCCTTCGACCGCGACTGGCTAACCGCCGAGCAGGTGGCACAGCTGGCGTGCATGCATCCGCAGGCGAGCCCGGAAGCCACTCAGGTAAGGCTTTACGCTGCTGCCGACGCCCAGATCGACGTCGTTCTCGATGGCGAGATCGACATGGCCAGCCACCGGCTGCTGCACGCGGCGCTGGAGCGCGCCGACCCGGCCGGTCAGAACAGCTCGATCACCATCGATGCGATGGGCGTGGAGTTCATCGACCACGAGGGTGTCTACGTGCTGTCCGAGTACCTGTCACGCCGGGCTGCCACCGCCACGGTGAGATGCCGGCCCGAGAGCTCGCTGGCCATCCTGATCCAGCTGCTGAGCCCGCCCCGGCTGCACCTGGAGATCCGGTGAGAACGGGCGTGGCCGCGGGCCATCGCGGATTCTTTCATCAGAGCGCCTTTTACGGCTCTGACGAAGAGTTCCTCGCTGTCGTCACGCCTTTCCTCGCCGACGGTCTCGGGGCCGGTGAGCCCACCGTCGTCGCTTTCAGCCCGGCCAATGAGGCGCTGATCCGAGCCGCCTTCGGCAACGACAGCGGCCTGACCTATCTGGAGGGCGAGGCGCAATATCAGCGGCCGGCCGGCGCCATCCGGGGCTACCGCGAAATCATGGCCAATCTGGTGGCGCGCGGCGCCACGCAGATCCGCATCGTGGGCGACGTCCCCCACCCCGGCCTGGGCGTGCCGTGGGAGTGGTGGGCCCGTTACGAGGCGCTGGTCAACCACGCCTTCGCCGAGTTCCCGCTGTGGGGGCTGTGCCCGTACGACACCCGCACCGCCCCGCCCGAGGTGCTCGACCAGGTCCGGCGCACCCATCCGCACCTGGCCACCCCGCACGGGAGTCTGGCCAATCCCGCCTTCGAGGACCCGCGGGAGTTCCTCAACCGGATCACCCCGCGCTGGCACGACCCGCTGGAGCTGACCCGGCCGCTGTTCGAGCTGCGCGACCCGCCCGCCGCGGCGGCCCGCGACGCGGTGACCCAGGCCGGGCGCGCCACCGAGCTGTCCGGAGCCGACATCAGCGGCCTGGTGCTGGCCGCGACCGAGGCCATCACCAACGCGGTCCTGCACGGCCGGCCACCGGTGCGGGTGCGGATCTGGGCGCAGCCGCGGCGGGTGGTGGTCGCCGTGACCGACCACGGCACCGGTCCCGACAACCCCTTCGTGGGCCTGATCCCGGCCCGGGAATCCGACGACGGCGTGGGCGGGCTCGGGCTATGGCTGGCCCACCAGATGTGCAGCTATGTGTCGCTCAACCGAGACTCCGACGGCTTCACCGTCCGCCTGATCGCGGAGACGCCCCACCCGCAGCAGAGTGCGGATGGGGCGCATTCGGGTACCGGCTAAGGGATTTCCACCGACACGTCGTCGACGACGAAGCGGGTCAGCTGGCTGCTGTCCTCGACCGAGGTGAACAGCAGCGTGGATGAGGCGTTCCAGGCGGGCGAGATGGAGTAGGTCTTCTGCACGTAGCCGCGTTGCTCGTCCAGATTGGACAGTGTGCCGGCCGTGGTGGCGCCGAACTTCACCGTCAGCTTGTCGAACTGCGAGATGGTCGTGGTCTCGTCGGTGGTGACCCACACCCAGTACTTGATGTTCGCCGTCCCGCAGTTCACCGAGGGCATCGGCACCGACTGCGACAGGGTGTCGGTGTGCACCGCGTTGTGGCCGCCGAGCTTGGCCCGCCAGTCCCCGTCGTGCGGGCTGTTGTAGCTGCCCAAGGCCTGGCCGATCACGCCCGCGGTCGCCGTCCACGAATTCGACTGGCTCTCGAATCCGCCGTTTTTCACCCAGGAACTCGGCATGCAGCCGCTCGAACCGGTCACCAGCCAGGTGATCTTCGTGGTGACCACGTTGCTCGACACGTCGGTGACGGTAACCGTGGCGATGGTAAAGCCCGCTTGGGTAGGGGTTCCGGTGACCAGACCGGAAGCCGACATCGTCAGGCCGGCAGGCAGACCGGTGGCCGCGAAGGTGAGCGCCTCACTCAGCGGGTGAACCGCTTGCAGCTGAAGGGAAACCGCCGTGCCCAGCTTCGAGGTGCGGTTGCCCGGGTTGGTGAGCAGGGGCAGCGTCTGAGCCGGGGCGCAGGCCGCCTCGCTCGCCTGGACAGGCACCGCCACCGCCGCCCACGCCGCCTTGACCGCCTCGCACTCGACGCCGCCGTAGAGATCGTTGGCGGCGTTGATGGTGGAAACCCGTGCCTTGGCATAGGTTTCGTTGCTCACCATGTAGGCCGACAGGGCCTGGTACCAGATGCGCCCGGCCTTCTCGTTGCCTATCCCGGTAACGGCTGGGGCACCGCCACAGGTCGGGCTGTTGCCCCACGCGGACATACCCGAGCCCACCGCGAGCGTGTAGAAGAAGTGGTTGCCCACGCCCGAGGAGTAGTGCGGGTCGACCCCGCCCACCCCGTTGTACCAGCACGACTTCGACACGCCGTCCTGGTCCGGGTCGTCCATCCAGCGCAGCGGCGTGGCCGCACCGGTGATCTTCTCGCCGATCTTGTAGTCGGCCGCGTCGGCGGCGTTGTTGGCGTGGAACTCCACCAGCGTCCCGAAGATGTCACTGGTGGACTCGTTGAGCCCGCCCGCCTCCGACAGGTTGTAGTTCAGGTTCGCGGTCTCGCTGGTGACACCGTGCGACATTTCGTGCCCGGCCACATCGATCGCGGTGACCAGAGGCAGGTTGCCGGGGCCGCCGCCGTCGCCGTACATCATGCAGAAGCAGTCATCGTTCCAGCCCGCGTTGTCGGTGAAGTAGCCGTAGCTCGGGTCGTAGAAAATGTAGTGCACGAACGACCTCGCACCCACCCCGTTGTTCTTTATTCCGTTGCGGCCCAACACGTTCTTGTAGAAGTCCCAGGTGACCGCGGCGCCGTAGTGGGCGTCGACGGCCGCCGAGGCGCGGTTGCTCATAGCGCCGGTCGACCAGTAGTTGTCGCTGTCGGTGAAGGTGACCGTTCCGGTGTTCTCGTTGTTGGTCGCGTCGAGCGCGTCGCGGGTGAGGTGGCCGCCACGGGTGCGGTCCTTGAGGTAGTAGGTGATCGGCACCACGACGCTGTTGAGCTGGTATGCCGAGGCCAGTGCCACCTTGCCGGTGTGGTAGCCCGCGCCGGTACCGGTCGAGCCCTGCTCGCAGCACGGCGGGGTGGTGCCGCCGCCGGGCGGCTCGGGCGCGTTGGGGTGCACCAGGCCTTCGGTCTTCGCGGGCCGTGCCTGGCCCCCGCCGGCCGCGATGGTGCGCAGACCGGTGTCGCTGCCGCGTACCGCACCGGTGAGCGCGTCGACAAACACGTGCAGGATCCCGCCGGGGATCGGGATGGCGACATCCCAGGCCAGGGTGGGCTGGGCGGCCGCGTCCACGAACAGTTCGGTGGCGGAGAACCCGGCTTTGCGCACCACGTCCGGAAACGCGCCGGCCGCGATCGAGGTGGCCTTCGCCGCGTCCAGCGCGGGCGTCACCGCCAGGCTGAGCTGGCTGTCCAGCGCATTGGTCACGGCTTTGAACCCGCCGCCGGGCCGGTAGTGCAGGATCGCCTCGCCGCCGCGCACCTTGAGCCCGTGGTAGGTGCGTTCCACCCGGACATGGCTGGTGCCGTCGGCGTCCACGACGGCGGTGCGCGCGGTGAAGGCGTCGCCGGGTGCCGCCCTCAGGGCGGCCCGTTGGGCGGACAGGTCCTGCGTCGCGTGGTCCATCGCTTCCTGGACGGTCGGCGAGGCGGCCGGTGTGGGCGCCGGTTGCGCGGCGGCGGGGCCCGCCATGGTCAGGGTGGCCGTGCCAACCGCGGTCAGCAGCGCAGCGGCGGCGAAGAGGGGTCGAGATCGGAACATGGGGTCTCCCGGGGTGTGTCCTCGTGAGCGGGCTGAATCAGCGCGCCAGTAAGGGGTACCGCCGGATGGTTGTGAAACTGTTGTGACCTCGTTTGGGCAGCTCACCGAGGGCACGGGCGACCGCCGCCTCGCCGTGGCTGTCGCCAAGCTGACGGGTCAGGGCGAGCGCCTGCTCCAGCAGGCCGCGCGCGGCGTCGGCGTCACCGCGGGCCAGGTGCACCTCGCCCGCCTTCTCCAGGGTGGTGACCAGGGTGCGCAGGTCTCCCCCGGCCCGCTTGAGCTCCAGCGCCTGTTCCAGATGGGCCAGCGCGCTGGCGTGGTCGCCACGGCGCAGGTAGGTCGCGCCCAGGCTGTCGTGCACAATGCCTTGCCGGGCAAGGTCTCCCGACTCCTGATGCAGGGCCAGCGCCAGCTGAAGATGGTGCAGCGCCTCAGCATGCCGGCCGAGGTTGGCCTGAGCGTAGCCGATGTTGTTGAGCACCATGCCCTGCGCCATCGCGTTGCCGGTCTGCCGGAGCAGCTCGAGCGCAAGCTGGTAGGGCTGCAGGGCCAGCTCGTAGTCGCCGCGGTCGGCGTGCAGCACACCGATGCTGTTGAGCGCGTTGGCTTCCTCCCGCGCGTCGCCGATCTGGCGGGCCAGCGTAACCGCCCGCCACAGCGCGGGCAGCGCCGCGTCGTGCTGGCGCAGGAGCCGGTGACAGGATCCGAGGTCGGTCAGCGCGATCACCTCTACGGCTGGATCCGCCAGCCGTTGCGCCGCGGCGAGAAACTCGGTGGCCAGGTCGACCATCTCCGCCGTGTACCTATACCGGCAGAAGGTATGTGCGTGGTAGGCCAGCTGGGCGACAAGCCGGTCCTGCCCGGCCCGGACAGCCGAGCGCACCAGCGGCACCAGGTTGCGGTGCTCGTGGTCGAAGAAGTCGAGGACGGCATCGGTCTCGGGCGCGAAAGGCAGGTCGTGGCTCGAAAGTGGACGGTCCGGCGCCATCCGGTCCCGGTAGGGCCGCAGGATCCGGCTGCCCGCCGCGACCAGACCGGCCTGCCACTGCAGCAGGCGCAGCAGGGCGGCGGCCCGTTCCGGCGGCCCTTCCTCGGAGGTGAGCCGCTCGGCCGCGAAGAGCCTGATCAGATCGTGAAACGCGAACCGTTCGCTGGCCACCTCCTCCAGGAGGTGGGCCGCGGTGAGGCCGTCGGCCGCGCGGCGCGCCTGCGGCTGCGACAGCCCGGCCACCGCCGCCACCGCGGGCAGGCAGATGGTGGCCCCCGGATTGCAGGACATCAGGCGAAAGGTGCGGGCCAAGGGCTGCGGCAGCGCCGCGTAGGACGAGGCGAACGCGGCCCGGATGCTGCGGCCCGAGTCCTCGATCTCAAGCGCGGTAAGCCTTTCCGCCTCGTCGGCCAGCTCGGCGACGAGATGTTTGAGCATCAGCTGGGGCCGGAAAGCGAGCCGTGCGGCGGCGATGCGAAGCGCCAGCGGGAGCCGCCCGCAGAACTGCACCAGTTGCATGGCGGCGACGGACTCGCGCTCCACCCGCTCCTTGCCGACCATGAGGTGCAGCAGCTTCTCGGCGGACCGGTCGTCCAGCGGCTCCAGCGACAGGAATCGGGCCGAGTGCTCAACCATGAGCGCCAGCAACCTGTTTCGGGTGGTAACCAGCAACCGGCTCGGCCCGGACGCCGGGATAAGCCCGCTGAGCTGATCGGAGGAGCCCACGTTGTCGAAGATCAGCAGCAGCCGGCGGTCGGCGACCATCGCCTGGTAGCGGCTTTCCAGCTGCCTACGGTCCACGGTCAGCTGCTCCGCGGAGACGCCCATCGCGCGCAGCAGGTGCACCAGCACATCCTGCGGCCGTAGCGCCGACTCCGGGTCGTGGCCGCACAGGTCGACGAAGACCTGGCCGTCCGGGAAGCCCGCCTTCACCCGGTGCGCGTGCTGGATGGCCAATGCCGTCTTGCCCTGGCCGGGCTGACCGGCGATGACCACCACCCGGCTGTCCAGCTCGGCCAGCTGGTCCAGCTCCCGCTCCCGGCCCGCGAAGTGCTGCGGCGGAGCTGGAAGCTGTTGCGGGATGGGCTCTTCGGCCAGCAGCTGCGCCTGGCGGTCGCGCAACCCCGGCCCCGGCTCCACCCCCAGCTCGCCGACCAGAACCGCCCGCGCGCGCTGATAGGCGGCCAGCGCGTCGCCGCGGCGGCCCAGCCGGGCCAGCGCATCCATCAGCAGCTCCCAGAGCGGCTCGCGCAGCGGCTGCTCATTGACCAGCCGCTCAAGCTCGCCGATGGCTTGCGCGCCATGGCCCAGCTTGATTTCCAGCCGCCACCGCTCCTCGATGGCGGCCAGCCGTTCCTCGGCCAGCAGCGCGATCTCCCCGGCGCCCCACTCGACCGGACGGCAGTCCTGCATCACCTCGCCGCGCCACAGTTGCAAAGCCTGTTCCAGGTACCGCAACGCGTCCTCGGCCGTTGCCTGGCGGGCCTGGCGGACCAGATCGCCGAAGCGCAGACAGTCCACTTCGGACCGGTCGATGGCCAGCAGGTAGCCCGGATCGCAGGTGACCACCGCCTCCCCCAGCCCGATCTCGCTGAACGCCTGCCGCACCCGCGACACGTGGCTGTGCAGCGACCGCAACGCCGTTCTGGGTGGGCAGAGGCCCCACAGCGCGTCGATGAGCGCCTCGCCCGACACCACCTCACCGGCCCGCAGCGCCAGTAACCCGACGATGGCCGGCTGCTTGGAGCCGCTCAGCACCGCCCGCCCGGCCGGGCTCACCACCTCGACCGAGCCGAGCAGTCTGATCATCGGGCGCATCACGGTGGCTGTTCCTCCCCCGGGGGCGGCAAAAGGAGTTCGCCGCCCCAGCGTGAAGGCTCAGATCGAGAGTTGTCACACCTTGGTCCGCAATAGGACACCGTCGAAACCGTCGCCTAAGCTTCGCCCTTCCACCCCTCCTTGGCCGGGGGTGCTGGCGTGTGAGGGGGTGGAGGTGGGCTGTGGAGGCCGATCGGGCGTCTTTTGAGGTTTATGTGCAGGCACGCACCGCGGCGTTGTCGCGGGTCGCCTACCTGCTGACCGGCGACCACCACCTGGCCGAGGACCTGGTCCAGCAGACGTTTCTGCGGGTGGCCGGGGTTTGGCAGCGGGTGGCGGCGCAGGGCGACCCCGACCCCTATGTGCGCCGGGTGCTCTACCACCAGCATGTGTCGTGGTGGCGGCAGGCGCGGCGGCTGACCCAGGTCTCGCTGAGCGGAGCAGACCGGCCGGTCGACGACAGGGCCGACCAGATCGGGGTGACCCTGGTCGTGCAGCGCGCGCTGGCCAAGCTGGCCCCGAAACAGAGAGCCGCCTTGGTGCTGCGCTACTTCGAGGATCTCACCGAAGCGCAGACGGCCGAGATTCTGGGCTGCCGGGTGGGCACGGTCAAAAGCCAGGTTCGCGACGGCCTGGCCCGGTTGCGCCAGCTGGCCCCGGAGCTGGCTGACCTGTTGGAGGTGAAGGCATGACCGAGACACGGTTGACCGCTGTGCTTACCGCTCTCGCCGAGCAGTCCCGTCCGGCCACCATCGATCCGGCCACCTGGCGCAAAGGCAAGCGCCGCCGCCGGATCAGGGTCGTCACCGCCGTGGCCGCGGTGCTGATGGTGATCGCGGCAGGGCCCCTGCTGCTGTCCGGCTCGGGCTGGCAGAGCATGCCTCCGGCCGACCAGCAGCGGCCCATCGTGCCGTCGCGGGTCTATCCGCCGCTGACCGGTGAGGACACCATCGTCGAGGCGCCGGGCGGCCCCGCCGCCATCCTCGTCGCCGGAGACCGTGAGCTGCGCGGCAGCGACATCTGGGGCTGGGAGGGACGCAGCCTGATCGTCGGGCAGAACGGCAGTTACCGCCTCGCTCGCACGGTCGGTGAAACCACGGCAGGCGCCGGTGGCCTCCTGCTCTCCCCCGACGGACGCTACCTGGCCGGGATGCCGTGGATCGAAGGCACGCATTGGCCTTCCTCCGGCGAGCAGCAGGTCGCCATAGTCGACCTCAGCACCGGCAAGGCCGTGCTGCATTCCGGCGGCGGTCCGGTGGCTTGGGCGCCCGACGGCCGGTCGATCCTCGTCGAGGAGTCCGTGCCGGACAGGCCGCAGTGGGTGGGCAGCCTGCGTTTGCTCGACGTGCAGACCGGCGAGCTGCGCCAGCTGCCCCCGGTCAACGGCAGGGCGCGCGCCGGCAACTATGCCGCCTTCTCCGCCGACGGCGCACGGCTCGCGATCGCCACCGAGACCGACCTTTACGTCATCGGGCTTGGCGATAGCTCGTGGCGCAAGCTCGCCACGCTCAGCTCCCGCGACCGAATCGCCGGGCCGGGGGCGTGGCTGCCCGACGGCAGCCGCATCGCTGTGTACTACATAGGCGGCTGCGAGGAGCCACCGTGCGACGAGACGCAACTGAGCCAGCGCCTGTTCCAGGTCGAGTACCTCGACGCGCAGACCGGTCAGCCCACGGCGGGCCCACAGCTGGCCCCCGCCATGGGTTTGGCCGCGCGGATGCTGGGCTGGCAGCGCGACGGCGACGCGGTGGTGGCCGTTTACTCGCCGGAGATGGACGCGGTCCGGCGGACCGGCGACACCTACTGGTCGGAGACCGACTGGTGGACCGTCGGCGGGGTCGAGCTCCTCGAATTCCGCGCCGACGGCAGCCGGCACCGGCTCGTCGAGCTTCCTGCGAGCGCGCTTTTTGTTGAGGTACCAGCAGATCTGCTCGACCGATTCGGCGGCCCCTCCCCGACCGTCTTCGAAGGTGCCGTCCGCATCGTGCTGGCGGTGTACTGGCCGGTCGGTCAGGTCGGCGAGCTGTGCCTGGTGATCGTCATCGCGAGCGTCGTGACGGGCTGGCGTCGCCGCCGCCGGCGTCAGCGCAACGTGACCGGCAATGAGGTGTAGCCGGAGAGGAAGTTCGACTCGACCCGGCGCGGCGCCCCGGTCACCTCGATGGTGTGGACGTGTTCGCGCAACGCTTCCAGGACGGCGGCTATCTCGACGCGGGCCAGGTGCGCGCCGAGGCAGAAGTGCGGGCCGTGCCCGAAGGTCAGGTGACGGTTGGGGGTGCGGCCCAGATCGAAGCGATCGGGCTCGGCGAACTCTTCCTCGTCGAAGTTGGCCGAGGCGTACCAGGAGGTGACGATGTCGCCGGTGCGGAAGGGCGGCCGGTCGCGGGTGACCACCCGGCCCGAGTGCAGGGCCGGGGTGGTCCAGCGCAACACCTCCTCGACCGCGGTGCTCTGCGCCACCGCGCCCCGGCGCAGCTGCTGCCATTGCGCCGGGTGGCAGGCCAGCGCGGCGACGGCCCCGGTCAGCGCGAGGCGGGTGGTCTGGTCTCCGCCCAGCAGCAGGCTGTAACAGTTGAGCAGGATCTCGTCTTCGCTCAGCCGGCTCAGCAGCGCCGGGAGAACACCGGGATCGGTGGTGGTGGAAGCGAAGTACACCAGGATCTCGTTTCGCGCCCGCCAGGTGCCGGCCGGATCCTGGCCGGCCAGGGCGGCTTCGGTGAGGCTCGCCAGGTACCCCCAATCGGCGCTGGGCAGGCCGAGAAGCGAGCCCATGACGGCGATGGGCAGGCGGGCCGAGACCTCGCGGGCGAAGTCGGTCTCGCCCGCGGCGGCCTGGGCGACCAGCGTCTTGGCACTCAGCGCGATCTGGGTGGCCAGCACGGAAAGCGCCTTGGGGGTGAAGGCTTTGCCCAGAATGCCACGCAGGCGGGCGTGCGCGGCCCCGTCGCTCACCGCCATCATCGCCCCCGAGCCGGTGTCACCGCCGGAGAGCAGGCTGGCCAGAACGTTGCCGCGTTCAGAGGTGAAGGTGTGCGGGTCGCGGGCGATGGCCACCACGTCGGCATGCCGGGTCACCACCCAGAACCCGCCGGGATCCCGGTGAATCGGATCATCGCGGCGCAGCTTGCGCCAGAAGCCCGACAGGTCCTGGCTCGCGTGCAGCGCTGGGTCAGCCAGGTTGACCATCGGCCAGCTCCAAAGTGGACAGCCGCAGCCAGCCCGGCCGCTTGAGCAAGCGCCGCAGCGCGGTCGGATCGGGCCGGTGGCCCCGGCGCGCGGTCACCCTTACCGCGAAGGCGTTGCCGTCGCGCCAGGCGCTGGCCGAGGCGACCCCGGGCTGGAGCATGAGCAGGCGTTCGGCCTCGCGCAGGTTCACCGACAGCCCGGCCCAGGTGATGGTGTCGGATTCGTTGCCCAGGAACACAATTTCGCCTGACGGCCCGACCCTTGCCCGGCCGAAGACCTCGCGCGAGGCGTACTCGCCCTCCATGACGAGCTGGCCGTCGAGCCCCGGCGGCAGCGGATTCCCGCCGGGGCCGACCACGAGCAGGTGCGCGGTGGGCCGGGCCGGGCGCAGCAGCTCGTCCACCCGGCGGGCCGGATCCTTAAGCGCCGCAGCCAGAATCGTCTCCAAGTCGGTGACCACGCGCTGGGCCACCTCGGGACCGACCGCCTGGCGGCGGTGGTCGAGCCGGGCCGGGATGCCGTCGGGGGCGTCGCGCAGATGGAACATGAGATCGCAGGTCTGCGCGGTGTTGGGGGCCAAGAAGTTCCAGCGCGCCTGTAGGCCCGCGATGGCCGGGATGTCCACGGCGGCCCGCATGAACGAGACCGAAACGCTGCCGAACAGGTTGCGGGCGCCGGCCGCGGCGAGCCGGGTGAACGGCACCGACCGGAACCGCCTCACCTGAGCGCAGGCCTCCCGGCCGGCCGCCAGCGCCTCGGCGAAGGTGGCCGCCCGGGGCAGCTGCAGGTAGACCGGAACCGAATTCACGGCCAGCCCGATGGAAGGCGGGCCCAGCCGGGAGCTGACATCGGCCGGAAGCGTGAACACCATGCGCTCGTTGCCGTAGGCGTAGAACAGGCAGCCGAGGGCGGCCAGCAGCCCGCCGAACAGATTGGTCCCGGCCGCCGCGGCCAGCTCACGCAGCGTTTCCTGGGTGCCGCTGGGCAAGCCGAAGTCGACCGTGCCGATCGGGCCGCCGCCGTCGGGCCCGGGGCCGTGCGGAAGGCCAAGCGGCGCAACCGATCCCAGATCGAGCGAGCCCCAAAAAACGTTGG
This sequence comes from Rhizocola hellebori, assembly GCF_016862955.1. Classification (GTDB taxonomy): domain Bacteria; phylum Actinomycetota; class Actinomycetes; order Mycobacteriales; family Micromonosporaceae; genus Rhizocola; species Rhizocola hellebori. The sequence continues at coordinate 98,532 of NZ_BONY01000001.1, forward strand.
CTTCGTGCAGCGCCTCCAGATCGGGCAGCGGCCGGAAGGTCGGCACCGGGCCCGGGTCCAGCTGCCCACCGGACATCAGGCACCCGAACTCGCGGGCGAAGAGGAATTTGGACCGCCCGTCGAAGCACAGGTGATGCGCCGCCACCACCAGCGTGCACCGGCCGGGACCGTGCCGCAGCAGGGTGAAATGGATGGGTGTCTCGCGGGTCAGGTCCCACGACTGCTTCCCGGCGGCGACCTGCCACGCGGCGGATGCGGTCATCTCCTCACCCGGCGGGCACTCCAGGTCGAGCGTCTGGAAGCCGATCGGAGTCCAGGACGGCAGCTCTTGCAGCCACGGCTGCCCGTCGACCAGCCGGACCAGGCACCGCAGCGCGGGATGGCGGGCCACGATGGCCGCGCACGAGCGCAGGATCAGGGCGAGGTCGGCCTCACCGGTCAGCGACACCGAGAAGAAGCCGGTGTTGCTGACCTCTGGACGCAGCACGCCTTCGAACCAGATGGCCTGTTGCGCCAACGTCAGCTCATCCATCGGCGAGCCCGAGGCGGTGCAGCTCGTCTCTTGCGCCGGGAAGGTCGAACGCGCCCACCGACTCGCAAAGCTTGAGGGTGTGCCTTCCCGCGGTGCGCACCGTGTCGCGCAGCACCGCCTCCGGGTACGAGTCGGCGATCACCTCTTCCACATCCATCGCCGAAAGCCCCACCGCGGCAAGCGATTCGCGGATAGGCGCCAGATCGGGCCGCACGCAGGCGTCGATGAAGTGCGGCATCGCTCGCGCCACCGCCGGCCGGATCGAGGTGGGCAGGTGTGTCCACAGCTCACGGAAGTAGCGGACGAAGAACGCGTGATGCTGCGCCTCGTCGCGGGCGTGGTCGCCGACCACCTCCCGCACCAGGTGGTAGACGCCCCGGTCGCGCGGGATCTCCAGCAGCAGCGAGGTCACCATGGTCTCGAAGGCGGCCACCTGCAGCACATGGGCCAGCTCCCGTTGCTGGGCAAGGAAATGCCCGGCCACCTCGTCGAGCCGGCGCAGCCGCGGCGCGAAGTGGTACGGCAGCGCCGTGACCCCGCTCGACTCCTCGATCTGGTGCAGGACGTCCATCGAGTAGAGCGCGTGGTAGCCCTCGTCGATGTAGATCTTCAGCGCGTCCTGCCGGATCCCTCTTCCCGCCTCGCGATCCTCGCTGACCAGCAGCATGCCGCGATTGACCACTCGGGTCTCCAGGTTGACCGTGAAAAGCATGTACTGGTAGAGCTGGCGGGTCAGCAGCACCTGCCGCGCCTGCGGCCCCAGCTCCTTGACGTGGCGATGGTCGAGGAAGGGTGTGAGATGTTCGGGGAAGGGCACCAGGCCCAGCTCCCTGTCCTCGGTCAGCATCCGGCGGATCTGGTTGCGCACACCCGCCGCCTCGTACCAGGTGTCAAGCACCGTACTCACCCGTGAGCCCCGCCGCGATCCGGGTCACCGCGGGCGAGCGCAGGACCTCGAAGTGGTCGCCGGGCACGGTTTCGTGCCACAGCCCGGCGCACAGCCCCGACCAGCTGGCGGCCATCGCCTCGCCCACGCCCGGCCCATTGTCCGCGCCGGTATACAGGACCGCCTTCACCGCGCCCGGCTGCAGATCGTGCCGGGACGCCAGCGTCAGCAGCCCGGCCCAGTCCCGCATCATTGCGGCAACCTGTGCGGCTGGGGTCTGGCGCAGCGCGCCGACGTCCACCCCCAACGGGCTCAGCGTCTCTAGCAGCTCGTCCACTATGGACAGCCCGGCACGGGTGATCCGGGAGGCCGCGGAGACCAGCTGCGCGCCGTGGGCCGACAGCTGGTCGCGCTGGTCCGGGGCGCTCATCGACCACGCGTCGAGCAACACCAGGCGCGCGGCGGGCAACCGCGCCGCGACCTCGTGCGCGATCATCCCGCCCAGCGACCAGCCCACCACGACGAAGCGCGACGCCTCGGTCTGTTTCAGCGCCGCCGCATAGCGTTCGGCGATCGACTCCAGCGATCGGTCACCGGGATGGGCGCCGGTGATTCGCTCGAAGCCGACCGCGTTGACGCCGGGCGGCAGCGCGGCGATCAGTTCCGAGTAGCAGAAAAGCGTGCCGCCAACAGGATGGATGAGCACGATGGTGACGTCGCTGTCTCCGGTCGCCAGCCGCACCAGGCCCGGCGGCCCGGCCTGCGGGCTGTGCTCGAGGCAGGCGGCGAGCCCGGCCGGGGTCGGGTTGAGCATGAAGTCGCCGACCGATACCGCCCGGCCCAGCTTCTCGCTCAGCGTCTCCACCAGCCGCAGCGCCAGCAGCGAATGCCCGCCCAGCTCGAAGAAGTCGTCGTCGGCCGCCACCGGTTCGAGCTCAAGCACCTCCGCGAACACGGCTTGCACCTGTGCCACCAGCAACGGTTGCGGCGCCACCTCTTGAGCCGCCTCGGAAGCGGCCGCCGGTGAGGGCAGCTCCAGCGCGGGCGTGGCGACGGGAAGCGACGGCTCGGCCAGCAGCGCGCCCAGCAGATCCGAATACTGGCCAGCGATCTGCGCGGCGGCGGCCGCGCTGAACACGCTGGTGTTGTAGTTCAGCTCGCCGGTCAGGCCACCGGCGCGCTGGGTCACCGCGACGGCGAGGTCGAAATGCGCGGTGGGCCAGTCATAGTCGAACGGCTCGACGTGCAGGCCCGGCAGCTGCCAGCCGTCCTCGATCAGGCCGCGCGTGTAGACCAGGGCCACCTGGAACAGCGGGTTGCGCAACCCGGCGCGGGCCGGGCGGACCGCCTCGACCACGGCGTCGAACGGGGTTTCCCGATAGTGCACGGCCTGCGCTACCGTCGCGCGGGCGAGTTTGAGAACCTCGCTGAAGGTGGCGTGCGGCCCGATCGGGGTGGCCAGCACGACGGTGTTCTGGAAATAGCCGACCGCATCGCCCGCCGGGCCCGGGATCGGTGTGCCCACCCCGACCGTGGGCGCGCCCGCCCACCGGGACAGCAGCACGGCGAGCGCCGCGTAAACGGCCATGAACGGCGTCACCCGATGCTCCTTGCACACCCGTTCCAGCAACGCGGAATCGATCCGCAACGCCACCCGCGCCCCGTCGAACCCGGCCCCGGCCGAGCCGACCGGCAGATCGGTCACCTCGGCGAGCTTGCCCTGCCAATAGTCCAATCCGGACAGATCCACGGCCGGGGCGGGCAAAGGCGGCCCCTGCTCCGGCAGCGCGGCCGGGTCGCCGTAGGCGAGCGCCAGCTCGCGGCCGAGGATCGCCATCGACGTCTCGTCGACGATGACGTGGTGGAAGGTGAGCACCAGCAGGTATGGCCCGGTGCCGAGCACATTCACCCGCCACAGCGGGCCGCGCTGCAGATCGAAAGGTTCCGCCGCAACGGTTTGCACGCTCGCCGCGGGCAGCCAGCCCACCTTCACCTGCTCCGGGTCGGCGTGGATGTGCTGACCCTGCTCGGAAAAGGTGCTGCGCAACGACTCGTGCCGGCGCTGCAACAGGTCCACCGCGCGCTGCAACCGGTCGGCGTCCAGCGGCCCGGTCACCGAAAGCACCACCGGCACGTGGTAGACCGGGCTCATCGGCGCCACCCGGTGCAGGAAATACAGGCCCCGCTGTTGCGGGCTGAGCGGGATCGTCCTCACCTAAACCACCAGCCGGATTCCGGAAGTCAACCAGTCGTGAAGCTGTGTCGCCAGGTCCAGGCTCAGCCGGGTCACGCCCAGCCGGGCGGTGGCGTCCGGGCCAAGGACCGCCTTGGCGACACGTTGCCGGTCAAGCAATTGCCAGGCCGGCGAGGCGGAATCGGCCAGCAGCGCCTCAAGTTTCGCGCGCAGGCCCGCCGCGTAGGCGGGATCCTGGGTGGTGGGGAAGGGGGCCTTCACCCTTTCCAGCACCGACTGCGGCAGCAGGTCCTTCACCGCCGCGCGCAGCAGGCTCTTCTCCCTGCCGTCGAAGCTGCGCATCGCCCACGGGGTGTTGTAGACGTATTCCACGAGCCGATGGTCGGCATAGGGCACCCGGCCCTCCAGCGCGGAGGCCATCGCCATGCGATCCTTGCGTTCCAGCACCACCGGCAGATAGCGGGTCAGGTTGACATAGGTCATCTCCCGCATCCGGCGGTCAAGCGCGCTCTCCCCGGGCAGCCCTTCGACCTCGGCCAGCGCCGAGCGGTAGTGGTCGCTGCTGAAGGTCTGCAGATCGAGGCGGTTGACCAGATCGCGGTCGAGCAGGCCGGTCAGCAGCTCCATCCGGTGCGATGCCAGCAGCCAGGGGAAGGTCTGCGAATTTCTATACCATTCATCTTGGTACCAGACGAAGCCCCCGAAAATCTCGTCGGCCGCGTCCCCGGAAAGCGTGACGACGTGCCGCTGCCGGATGACGGCCGCCAGCAGATACAGCGACGTGTACATCTCACCGCCCGGCGACGGCATGTCCAGCGCCCGCACCACGTCCCGCCGGGTCGCGTCGTCCAGCAGCTGAGCCGAGTCGAGCACCAGCTCGGTGTGCTCGCAGCCGAGCCACTTGACCATCTCGGCGGCGAACGGCGCGTCCGGGCTCGAATAAAGCTCGCCGGCCCGAAACCGCTCGGCGTGCCCGGCGAAGTCCAGCGAATAGGTGGCGATCGGGGCCCCCACGACGCGGGAAGCCAACGCGGCCAAGGCACTGGAGTCCAGGCCGCCGGAAAGCTGGACGCACCATGGCACATCGGCGACCACCTGGGCACGCACGCTCTCCTCGAGCAGCTCGCGCACGGAAGCGATGGTGGTGGGAAGGTCGTCGGTGTGCGGGGCCGCCGCCAGCCACCAGTAGCGCGAGCTGGTCAGCCCGGCCTCGCTGAAGCGCACCACCGACCCGGGCAGCACCTCGAAAACGCCGCGGAACACCCCCTGACCCGGCACGGGGGCGAAGGACAGCAGCTTGCGCAGCCCGTCGAGGTCGACCTGCGCGCGCACGCCGGGATGGGCCAGCACTGCCTTGGGTTCCGAGCCGAAGACCAGACCCGACTCGAGGCGCGCGTAGTAGAGCGGATAGATGCCGAACCTGTCCCGGATGAGCAGCAGCTCATGCTTTCGCGCATCCCAGACGGCGAAGGCGAACATCCCGGTGAACCTTTCCGCGCAACGCTCACCCCATTGCAGGTAGGCGCGCAGCACCACCTCGCTGTCGCTGGCGGTGCCGAAGTGGTGTCCGAGCGCGCGAAGCTCCGCTCGCAGCGCGGCGAAGTTGAACACCTCACCGGTGTAGGCGAGCACAGCGCCCTCCGGGCTCACCATCGGCTGGCCGCCACCGGCCAGATCGATGACGGAAAGCCGCCGGAACAGCAGCAGCGCATGCTCGTCGGCCCAGGTCCCCTCCGCGTCCGGGCCGCGCAGCGCCAGCTGGTCGAGCATCGCCCTGGCCGTCTGCGCCCGATCAGGCCCCAGGCCGGGGAAGCAGACGACTCCCGCTATTCCACACATGCCACGCTCCCCACGTTGCGCCGCATCAGGAACACCGCACCGGCCGCGACCACCACCACGATCGCCGCCAACAGCAGCCGATAGTCCACTATGGACACCAGAACGGCGCCGAGCGCGATCGACGCCACCTGCGGCGCGGTCACCAGGGTCGTCGCGGCCGCCACCGCCCTTCCCTGCAACGGGCCGGGCGTGCCCAGCTGCACCACGGTGAACAGGCCCACGATGGCCATGGGAATCCCGCTGCCGATCACGACCAGGCCCGCCACCGCGGCCGGTGTCCCGCCCATCAGCAGAATGGCCGTGCCGAGCGCGATCAGCCCCAGCCCCAGCGCGGTTGCCCGGCCTTCCGCGCCCGCCCAGTGCCGGGCCAGCCGCACCGCCGCGATGCCGCCCAGCACCGAGCCGACCCCCTTGGCGAAGGTCAGCACGCCGACGAAGGCGGCCGGCCGGCCCAGGCCCTGGTCGACGAGGGCGAAGATGGCGGTTTCGAAGATGCCGAACGCGAGCAGCGCCACCGCCATCGCCGCCACGATGTCGCGCTGGGCCGCGGACCGGGCCAGGTGCACCATCCCCGCCAGCAGTTCCGTGGTCACCTTGCGCCGGTTCGGCATCGGCTCGGGTTCGTGCACCCTTACCGCCCACACGCAGGCCGCGCAGGCCAAAAAGGTGAAGGCCTCCAACCAGATCACGGCTCGCGGCCCGGCCGCCAGGTAGAGCGCCGTCCCCGCCGCCGGGGCCGCCAGCAACCCGACCTCCTGCAGGGTGCGAAGCTTCGCGGTGGTCCGGCCGAGGTGCTGGGCCGCCACGAGCTGGGTCAGCAGCGCGCTTCCCGCCGCGCTGTGCAGACCCGAGCCGAGCCCCACCCCGAACAGCACCAGATAAAGCCACCACACCTGGCCCGCGCCCACCGGCAACGCGAGCAGCACCCACCCGGCCAGCATCAGGTTCAGCCCCGCGATCAGCGGCCGCCGCCGGAACCGGTCGGCGAGATAGCCGGTGAACGGGTTGAGCAGACGCGGGCCGAGGTAGGCCAGCAAAGCCAAGCCCGCCAACGCGTTCGACCCGGTCAGTTCTTTGGCCCACATGCCCGCGGCGAGCCAGAGCGCCGCGTCGCCGAACAGCGACACGCTGGTCCCGGCCATCCACAGCCTGAGGTCACGCGTGGGCATCTGACTCCAGCTCGTCCAGAACCTGCAGCTCGTCGACGAGCTCGGCGATGGTGGGGTTCTCGAATATGGTCAGCAGCGACACCTGAATGCCCAACTCTTTGCGCAGCCTGGCCACCAGTTTCGTGGCCACGAGCGAATCGCCGCCCAGATCGAAGAATCCGTCGTGCGGCCCGGCATGGTGCATTCCCAGCACTTCACGCCATACGCGCGCCACGGCCAGCGCCATCACCTGGTCAGACATAGAGATCTCTCCTTCGCCAATCGGGGTCCGGCAATGCGCCGCGGTCGACCTTGCCGTTGCCTGTCACCGGCAACACCGGCAGGCACACCACCACGGAGGGCACCATGTATTCCGGTAGTCGCTGCTTGAGATACGCCTTGAGTTCCCGCCGGTTCGGCTCACCGGCCGCCGGGACGATCCACGCCACCAGCCTTCGCTCGCCGTGATGGTTGTCGCGCGCCGCCACGGCTGCCTGCCCCACCTCGGGATGCGCCTGCAGTGCTGTTTCTATTTCGGCGGGCTCTATCCGGTACCCACGAAGCTTGATCTGATTGTCAATTCGCCCCCGGAACTCAAGTGTTCCGTCGGGGCGGCGCTCGGCCAGATCGCCGGTGCGGTAGCGGCCGCCGATGAATCGCTCGGCGGTGAGTTCGGGAGCGTTCCAATACCCTTGGGCGACACCGGCCCCGCCGATCCACATCTCACCATCGATCAGATCGATGGTGACATTCTGGATAGGACGTCCGATCGGCACCGACCCGTCCAGCGGCTCGTCCGCGGAAACCGTGTGGCAGCAGGCGAAAGTGGTGGTCTCGGTGGGACCGTAGCCGTTGACGATGCGCAGCCCGGGAAGCGCCTCACGAAGCCGGCGCACATGTTCGGGCGAAAGCACATCACCTCCGGCGAGAATCGTGGACAGCCCGGCGAAAGCGGCCGGGTTCATGTCGATCTGCCGGTGAAACAGGGCCGCGGTCAGCCAGAGCACGCTGATCTCGCTGTCCTGCAACGCCTCCTCCAGGTGCACCAGCACCGACGGCCCCGGCGGCGCGAGCACCAGCCGCGCGCCATTGAGCAGAGCGCCCCAGATTTCAAAGGTGGCGGCGTCGAACGCCACCGGAGCCAACTGCAGCAGGCGATCCTGCCGCCCGATGCTGACGAAGCTGGGTTTGGTCACCAGATTGGCGATGCTGGAATGGCTTACCATCACCGCTTTCGGCCGGCCGGTCGAGCCGGAGGTGAACATGAGGCAGGCCAGATCCGGTGGCGGATCTCCCCGCATCACCTGTGCGGTCAGCTCTTCTCGCCGGGCCTGCGGTTCGGACGGATCCACCGGCACATAGGCGCCGCCCGCCTTCAGGATCGCCAGCAGCCGCACCACCATGTCGATCGAGCGCTCCTGGCAGACCACGACCCGGTCGCCCGGGCTCAGGTCAAGCTCCTTGGCCTGCCGCGTCGACCACTCGTCGAGCTCGGCATAGCTCAGGCAGAGCGAGCCCTCCTGCACCGCGACCGCGCCCGGCGATTGCGCGGCCCGCCGCGCGAACAGCTCGTGAATCGTCATGCGAAGTCCCGGAACAGCCGCAGGCGATCCTCGCCGATCCTGTCCCGCAGCAAGGGATCCTCGATGCCCAACCCCTCCCGCGGGGCCAGGCACAGCACACCCACCTTGCCTTCGTGCTCGTTGACCTGAACGCTGCGGGTGGCCTGTGCCACCTCTTGCAGCGTGAAGACCCGGGACAGCGTCGGCACGACCATCCCCAGCGACAGCAGCCGATTCGCCTCCCACGACTCGTGATAGTTGGCGCCGTGGCTGCCGATGATGCGCTTGAGCTTCATCCAGAGGTAGCGATTGTCGTAGGTGTGCTCGTACCCGCTGCTGGAGCCGCAGGTGACCACCGTTCCGCCGCGGCGCGCCACGAAGACCGACGCGCCGAAGGTGGCCCGGCCGGTGTGTTCGAAGACGACATGGGGGTCTTCGCCCACGAGCTTGCGGATCGCTTGCCCCAGCGCCTTTTGGTTCACCTCGCCGGTGCCGTCGGTCCCGATGTCCTGACGGTTTATCACCGCGTGGCAGCCGAGCCGGTCCAGCAGATCGGCTCGCCGGTCCGAGCTGACCACCCCCACCGCGATGCCACCGGCCTGTTTCACCAATTGCACCGCGTAGGCGCCCAATCCTCCGGTGGCGCCCCAGATCAGCACCACGTCGCCCAGCTTGATCCGTGCACCCCGCTCGCTGATGAGCATCCGGTAGGAGGTGCCCAGGCACAGCGTGTTGCAGGCGGCTTCCTCCCACGACAAATGCTTCGGCTTGGGTACCAGCTGAGTCGCCTTCGCCACGCAGAAGTGGCCGAACGCGCCGAAGTTCGTCTCGAACCCCCACGCCAGCATCCCGGTGGACAGCATCCCGTCCAGCTGTGCCAAGGGATCCTGCTCGTCGATGTAGGGCGGGGCGACCACTACCCGGTCGCCGACCGACCAATGTTTGACCGCCGCCCCGGTGCGCACCACCACACCGGCCGCGTCGGAGCCGACCACCTGATAGTCGCGCAGATGCCGGGCCGCCCAGCCGCCCTGCTTGGCAAACTGTTCCAGAAACCGGAAAGTCGAGATCGGCTCGAACTTGGCCGACCACACGGTGTTGTAGTTGACCGCCGCGGCCATGACCGCGATCAGCACCTCGTCCGGGGCCAGGGCGGGCATCGGCACCTCGCCGACATGCAACGTGCGCCGAACATCCTTGTCTTGCCCGGGCTCGAAGACACCCTCGTCCTCGCGCCGCAAGAACGCGGCGCGATACTCCGGGGGCACCTCGCACCCGGCCAGCTCCGCCGCCCCAGCCCCGGCCACCACCGCTTCCGTCAGGCTCGTCACCCCTGGCAACCTAGGCAGCCGCCCTAGAACTCCCCTGTACCTCCACTAATCCGCGCAGGCGCGGATCCCTAGTACCTTTCAGGGGTGGCGTGTTAGATGAACGAAACTCATCCAATCCGGAGGGTATGGGCACATGGCGGGCACTGACGAGCTCAACCTGACCGGCGAGACGACACGCCTGCTGGAGCAGGCCACGTTCGAGATCAAACGCGTGATCGTGGGGCAGGACCGGCTCGTCGAGCGGATGCTGGTGGCGTTCCTGGCCGGCGGCCACTGCCTGATCGAGGGGGTGCCGGGGGTCGCGAAGACGCTCGCCGCGCAGACCTTGGCCACCGTCGTGGGTGGATCGTTCGCGCGGGTGCAGTTCACCCCCGACCTGGTGCCCTCCGACATCCTCGGCACACGCATCTACCGGGCCTCGCGCGAGGAGTTCGACATCGAGTACGGGCCGGTGATGACCAACGTCCTGCTCGCCGACGAGATCAACCGCGCTCCGGCCAAGGTCCAGTCGGCGCTGCTGGAGGTCATGGCCGAGCGGCAGGTCTCCATCGCCGGGCAGTCGCGGCCGGTGCCGCTGCCCTTTCTGGTGCTCGCCACGCAGAACCCGATCGAGTCCGAAGGGGTCTACCAGCTTCCCGAGGCGCAGCGGGACCGTTTCCTGATGAAGGTTCTGGTCGGCTATCCCAGCGCCGCCGAGGAGCTGGGCATCCTCTACCGGATGAGCGCGCAGCCGCCGACCGCTAGCCAGGTGCTCGACCCAGGTCGGCTCATCGCGCTGCAAGCGTTGACCCGCAACGTTTTCGTGCACCACGCGGTGGCCGAATACGTGGTGCGGCTGGTGCTGGCCACCCGGCAGCCGGCCGACTTCGGCCGGCCCGATCTGGCCGCCCAGCTCGCCTACGGCGCGAGCCCGCGGGCGACCCTCGGCCTGGTCGCGGCGGCCCGGGCGCTGGCGCTGCTGCGCCAGCGTGACTACGTGATCCCCGACGATGTCCACGACGTGGCCGTGGAGGTGATCGCCCATCGGCTGGTGCCGTCCTTCGACGCGATCGCCGACGGCATCTCGCCGGAGTCCATTGTGGAGCAGCTGTTGCGCGCGGTGCCGCTGCCCCAGGCCGCCCCGGGTCAGTTCCACGAACAGGGTTGGCGATGACCTCGGCGCACGAGCCGGCTATGCAGCGCAGGCTGCGCCGGCTTGAGCTGACCATCACCCGGCGTCTGGACGGCCTGCTCACCGGCCAGCATCTCGGGCTGCTGCCAGGCAGCGGCAGCGAGCTGGCCGGCGGGCGCGAGTACTCCCCCGGCGACGACGTGCGGCGGATGGACTGGGCGGTAACAGCGCGCACCACCATCCCGCACGTGCGCGACACGGTGGCCGACCGGGAGCTGGAAACCTGGGTTCTGGTCGACGCGACCGCAAGCATGGACTTCGGCACGGCCGATTGGGAGAAACGCGATCTGGCGGCGGCGGCCGTGGCCGCGGTCGGTTTCCTCACCATGGGCGGAGGGAACCGGCTCGGCGCGGTGATCCTTTCCGGGGGCGGCCGGGTGGACCGCACACCGGCCCGATCCGGGCGCCCGCACCTTTTCGGGCTGCTGCGAAAGCTGCTCGAAGCGCCGCGCCAGGCCCCGGCCGCGCTGGGCCGGCGCGACGGCCCCCACGATTGGCATGCCGGTGAAGCCCCGACGTCGCTGGTGGCCGGGCTGACCGACCTGCAGCGCTCTGCCCGCCGCCGGGGCCTGACCGTGGTTGTCTCTGACTTTCTCGACGGCGTCTCGGAAACCGAGGCCACCTGGGAAGCCCCGCTGCGCCGGCTCAAGGCACGCCACCACGTGCTCGCCGTGCAGGTCAGCGATCCGCGTGAGCTGGAGCTGCCGGACGTGGGTCTGGTGACCCTGGTCGATCCGGAGACCGGCCGTAAGCGTGAGATCTCCACCGCCAGCCCACGGCTGCGCCGCCGCTTCGCCGCGGCCGCGGCCGCCCAGGACCGGGTGATCGCCACCGGCCTGCGCCGGGCCGGCGTCGCCCACCTGCGGTTACGCACAGACCGGGATTGGGTAGCCGACATAGCGCGACATGTTCTCGCGCAGCGGCGTCTCACCAGGGCGGGTGCTAGATGATCTTCCTTGACTCGAACAGGTTGTGGCTGCTGCTCACCCTCGCCGCGCTCGCCGCCGCTTATGTCGTCCTGCAGCTGCGCCGCCGCCACTACGCGATCCGTTTCACCAACCTGCGCCTGCTGGAAAACCTGGCCCCGGCCCGGCCCGGCTGGCGGCGTCATGTTCCGGCGGTGCTTTTCCTCGCGCTGATGGCGATCATGGTGATCGCCTTCGCCCGGCCGCAGGCGCGCGAACAGGTACCCAGAGAAAGGGCGACGGTCATCATCGCCATCGACGTGTCGGGCTCGATGATGGCCACCGACGTGGTGCCCAACCGTCTGTATGCGGCCACCGAGGCCGGGCTCGACTTCGTCGACTCGCTGCGGCCCACCTTCAACGTGGGGCTGATCGCCTTTGCTGGCAACGCTTCCGTGGTGGTCGCGCCCGGCACCGATCGCACCACGCTCAAGCTTGCCCTGGAACGGCTCGACGATCGGGAGGTGACGCAGCAGGGAACGGCCATCGGCGAGGCGATCGCGGCGGCGCTGGAGACCATCGAGACCCTCGACGCGCGCGCCGCCGAGGATCCGCCGCCGGCCCGGATCATTGTGCTTTCCGATGGCGCGAACACCGCCGGGCGCTCGCCGGAGCAGGCCGCCGAGGAAGCGTTCGCCGCCAGCGTTCCGGTCGACTCGATCGCCTTCGGCACCCCGAACGGCATCGTCTACCGGGGCGAGCGGGCGGTGCGGGTGCCGGTGGACGGCGAGACCCTGCAGCGGGTCGCGGCACAGACCGGTGGCACCTACCACGAGGCGGTCACCACCGATGAGCTTCGTGAGGTCTACTCCGCGATCTCCAGCTCCATCGGGTACAAGATGGAGCTTCGCGATGTCTCTGCCCGGGTCGTGGGCTACGGCCTGATCATCGCGCTGCTGGTGGCCGCCGCTTCGCTGGCCTGGTTCTCCCGCCTGCCCTGACTTTCAAGGAGAAAACGATGAGCACGCCTCAGGGTCTGGGCCGGCCGCGCGGGCCACATTTTCTCTCCCCCACGCTGCCGCACTACCCGGCCTCGACACCGCCACGGCTGAGCGCGCCGGGCGATCCGCCGCCGGAGCCGGGGCGCTGGCTCAACAGGGCCATGGTGGTCCTGATCATCGTTCTGGTGGGGGCAGGCATTCTCGGCATAGTGAACAGTCTCGGCGGCGTCGACGTGCCGTCCACCTCGCGGGAGGCGGCCCCGGCGCCGCGCTCGACCCGCACCCCCAACGGGATGGTCGACGTCGCCGCCGCGGTGCTGCCCGGCGTGGTCTCCGTCGAGGTGCACCGCGCAGACGATGTGGTGGGCGGCTCGGGTTTCGTCGTCGACGCCCGCGGCTACCTGATCACCAACAGCCATGTGCTCGAAGGCGCGGTCTCGGTCGAGGTGGTGACCAACAGTGGCCAGCGCGTCGAGGCGGCCATCATCGGCCGGGACCGCAACACCGACATCGCTGTCCTGCAGGTGATCACCATCCGCCTTCCCACGCTCAGGCTCGGCAGCTCGAGCGCGGCCAAGGTGGGCGAGCCGGTCCTGGCTCTTGGCGCGCCCCTTGGCCTTTCCGGCACCGTGACCGCGGGCATCATCAGCGCCCTGAATCGTGAGGTGCGCCTGGGCGAGGTGCGCCAGAGCGCCATCCAGACCGACGCGTCGATCAATCCCGGCAACTCCGGCGGTCCGCTGGTCAACGCGCGCGGCGAGGTGATCGGCGTCAACACCGCGATCGCGACCCTGGATGGCGCGGGCAACACCGGCATCGGCTTCGCCATCCCGATCGACAGCGCCGCGCCGGTGGCCGAACGCCTGATCCTCAACAGCTAGGGCAGCACCGGTCCCATCGTGCATGGATTGTTGGCTGTTCCGCTTCTCGTGGCCACCTCTCCGCTCATCGCCTCGAACCTCAGCGACCAGACAACGGTAGGCTCATAGACCACATCTTTGCGGATCAACGTCGTCTCGAAACCGGGATGCATGCTGATGGCCTCGGGAAAGAGGCCGTCAGTGTTGACCCGGTGCACGATCCGTCCAAGTTCCTGATTGGACTTGATCTGCGCGTAGAACCTGACCTCGCGATTGTCACACGTGATGCTGAGCCCATTGACCTGCACAGCGAGTGTCTTGCTCGCCGGTGGCTTGGTGCTTGGTTTGACCGTTTTCGCTGGCGCCGGTGGCGATGCCACGGACGGTGACGCGGACGGTGACGCGGACGGTGACGCGGGCTCAGACGAGGGCGATTGGCTCGGCGCCGGCGTCGTCGTGTAGGCGGACGCAAACGCCTTGAGCGGCCCCAGGGCCACGATGCCGTCCGCTGGGCGAATGATCAGGTAACCACCCGTCGCGGCAAGGGCGAGACACACCGCGGACACCGCTATCGGCCTGAGCCGCGAGCGTTTTGCGGGCCGAGCGGCCGCCTGCAGGTCCTGCACGCGGATCATGCTAGGTGATCTCGCCGCCATGCGCGACCTGCGTCAGGTCACCTCGCCGGGCTCAGGGCGCCGCGCGGACGGCACCATGACGCCTTTTGCCCGTCTGGGAACACGTCTAGCCGACGGGCGCGATGCCGAGCGCGTCATCACGTAAGACCGCGTGCACGCCGACAACCTGGTTGACGATTTGGGTGATCCTCAGATCGACCACGATGCTCGCAATCGCGATGGCGTCGGGGCGCGACAACCCGTGCAGCCGGTGCAGCAACGCGAACATCGCCTCCAGCGCCACATAGGTGGCCTCGTCCAAAGTGTCGCCCAGGCCCATCGTCAGCCACCCGCCGTCGATGCGCGCCACCGGCCCGGTGATGGCGAAGTCGTCGCGTACCCGGAAGGTCAGCGTGACCGTCTGCATCGGACACTCGATCGCGGTGCCGCAGACCTCGCCATCGCCTTGTGCCGCATGTCCATCGCCGACCGAGAAGAGGGCGCCGTCGACCGGGATCGGCAGCAGCAGGGTGGTTCCGGCGACGAGCTCTTTGCAGTCGAGATTTCCGCCGTGCCAACGCGGCGGGATGGTCGAGTGCTCGCCCTCGACGGCCGGCGGCATGCCCATCACTCCCATAAAGGGGCGCAACGCCACGGTATGCCCCAATTGGTTGCGGCCGGTCATCGTCTCGGCATCGAGCTGCCACGCATGGGCTACGCCCTCGGTGTTCTCGGTGTCGTACTTGGCGTTGAACTTGCTCGGCCACCCGCCTGCCACGGTCGTCCCCCACGGGGCGGGGACCACGGCGCCGATCTCGATCGCCAGCGTCATCCCGGCTCGGGCGCCATTGATCGCGATCGGCCCGGTCAGCGCGTGGCCGAACCCCTCCCGATGCTGCGGCACCCGCGGCCGCTCGCCGCGCTTCTCACCGGCATACGGCCCGGCCGACCACCAGCAGTCCAGCGTGCTGAAGGTCACCGTGTCCGCGGAATCTATGGTGAGCACCGGCTGGTAGCCGGGCGAGAAGTAGCCGTGCAAGGTCTGGTCGTCCGGGGAAAGGGTGTAGTCCATCGTCAGATAATGCGCCCGCGGCCGCGCCGCTATGGTAGTGGCCTGTCGCCGGGACTCATGAGGGGCCGCACATGCGTGGTGAGCATTTCATTCCATTTCGCAGGACCGACATCGTCTCGATGTGCGCCGACCAGCTTCCCGACGCCGAGCGTGAGCCGTTCCACTCCTTCGCCACCATGCTGGCGAGCCTGCTGCACCACCGGTTTCACGCCCGGATAGAGGCACTCAAAGACGCCTATCACCCGTTCAATCCGGAAGCCGACACCCGCGCGGTCGCGCCGCTGGAGGCGAAGGAAAGGCTTGCCGCGCAACAGCGTCTCGAGGAGGAGCTGGCCGCGCTGGCCCGCGCGGCCAACTTCACCCCGATCGACTCGGCCGATCTCGAGCGCGCGTTCAACGAGCATTCGCTGCTCAAGGTCAGGCTCGCGGCCGACCGGGGTGCGGTCACCAAGACCATTCTGTTCCGCCGCGGCGAGTCCACCCGCACCCGCACCATCCCGACCTGGTGGGGCTTGCGCCGCAAGACCGTCACCTTCACCAACTACGCGCGGGTCCTGGTCTACGCGACCTTTCGCGACGCCGAGGGACTTCGCGAATCGGAGATCGAAAGGCTGCCGTACCGTCCCGGCTCGACCATCATCAAGCTCTTCCAGAACGTGCCACGTGACGACCTGGAGATGGTCCTGCCCAACGTCAAGATCCGGATGCGCCGCATCGACAAATTGCTGATCGGCATACCGGCGCTGGTCTCCGGGATAGTCGTGATCGTCACCAAGCTGCTGGCCTCCGGCTGGTTGCTCCTGCTGCTGCTCGCCTTCTGGCTCGGGCTGCGCGAGGAGCCGGTCGTCTTGAACAAGACCGGGCTGATCAGTGTCGCGATCGGGCTGATCGCCTTCGGCGCCTACGTCGTGCGGCAGGTGACGAACTTCAAGAACCGCAAGATTCTGTTCATGAAGGCGCTCTCGGAGAACCTCTACTTCCGCAACCTGGACAACGATGCGGGCGTCTTCCATCACCTGCTCGACGCGGCCGAGGAGGCCGAGGTCACCGAGGTGCTTCTGGCGTACCACTTCCTGCGCACCGCCGACGGCCCGCAGGCCGGGCGCGACGTGGCCGAATTGGACCGGCGCATCGAGGAATTCTTCGCGCAGCGCTGGGACACCCAGGTCGACTTCGAGGTCGAGGACGGCTTGCGCAAGCTGCGCGATCTGGCCCTGGTCAGCGAGGACGCCGAGGGCGGGTTGCGGGCGCTGCCCCTGGACGAGGCGCAGGAACACCTGCACCGGGTGTGGGACGACCTGTTCGTCAGCGCGCAGCCCACACCGCAGAGGTAAAGGGGGCAATCATGAGCCGGCTGCGTGGGCCGCTGCGCCCGTTCCGCAGCGGACAGTACAGGCTCCTGACCGGTTCGGTCGTCATGTCGCTGTTCGCCACCGGCGTTTGGGTGATCGCGCTGGTGTGGCAGGTCATCGCCATGGGCGGTGGCCCGAGCCAGCTGTCTTTCGTCGCCACCGCGGGCGCGGTCGGCATGCTGGCGACCACGCTGCTCGGCGGCGTGCTGGCCGATCGGGTTTCCCAGCGCGGCATTCTGCTTGCCGTGGCGGGCCTGCGCACGGTCGCGATCGCCGTGGTGGCCGCGCTGGCGCTGGCCAACCTGCTGACGATGTGGCAGCTGGCCGTGGTGGCGCTGCTGATCGGCGTCGGCAACGGCTTCACCTATCCGGCCTACTCCGCGCTGCTGCCGTCGATCCTGCCGGCCGAGGATCTGCTTGCGGCCAACGGCGTCGAGGGCATGGTGCGCCCCACCGTCATGCAGGCCGCCGGACCCGCCCTGGCCAGCGCGCTGATCGCGGCCTCCTCGCCGGGCGCGGCGATCGCGGTGGTGGCGCTGCTCGAGCTGGCCGGGGTCGTGTTTCTGATCGGGGTCAGGCCGGTTCCGCTGCACCGTGAGCGTTCCGTTGCGGCCTCCCATCCGGTACGTGGCACGCTGATCGATCTGCGCGACGGCCTGCGCTACATGGTGCGCACGCCGTGGCTGTTCGCCACGCTGCTGTTCGCCTCGGTGCTGATCCTGCTCGTGATGGGGCCGCTCGAGGTGCTGATGCCTTTCGTCATCAAGGATCGGGCCGGGGGCGGACCGGCCCAGCACGCCATCGTCATGGCCGCCTTCGGCATCGGCGGCGCGCTGGGCTCGCTGGCCACGGCCTCGTTGACGTTGCCGCGGCGCTATCTGACCGTCATGAATGTGGGCTGGGGCGTGGGCTGCCTTCCGCTGGTGCTGCTCGGCTTCGCCCATCGGGTGTGGGTCATCGCGGCGGCCGTCTTCGTGGTGGGCGCATGCTTCTCGGCCTCGATGGTCATCTGGGGCACGCTGCTGCAGCGCCGCGTGCCCTCCCACATGCTCGGCCGGGTGTCCAGTCTGGACTTCTTCGTGTCATTGGCGTTCATGCCGTTGTCGATGGCTATAGCCGGGCCGGTCAGTGTGGCCATCGGCGTCGGCGCCACCTTCGTGCTGGCCGGTGCTTTGCCCACAGTGCTGGCCGTGCTGGCGGTGGTGCTCGCCAAGATGCCCCGCGACGAGCTGGAGCACCCGCTCGACAGCGCGCCGGCGCAGCCCGAGGCAGCCAGCGTTACTTGAGCAGCTGCGCCGCGGCACGTTCGGCACCGGCGCGAGCCTGCTGGTAGTACAACGGATCAGCGCCGCGTCCAATCGGGACAATCTGAGCAACCGTGTAGCGCACCTCGATGACCCGGTTATCGCGACGGGCGATCAGGGTGGCTTTGACGGTGGTGTTGTCGAAGCTGAACTCGAGCAACGCCTGCTCGCCCAGCTTGGGATGTTCGGTGGGCGGCAGGAAGCTGCGGTTGAACCGCGATCGGATCTCCTCCTCGGTGCGGAAGCTGCGCTTGGCCTCGGCCGGGTCCAGGTGATCGTTGATCTTCACGGTCAGCTCACGGCCGCCGCCGGTCAGCGTGCACTCGCTGAGCAGCCGAGTCAGCGTGCGATGGGACGCCTGGGCGTTGGGCACCAGCTCCGCGTTCATCGCCGGGGTGAGAATCACGCACGCCGAGGGCAACCCCGGCCCCTGTTCGGTGGCATCGATCGGCCCGGTGGGCGGCGACATCGCATACCAGAGCGCCCAGCCGAACATGGCCAGGAAAAGCAGGATGCCACCGATCCGGAACACCTGTTGTTTCACTTGGCCACCACCACCATCGAGGCGACCGCTTCGGCGGCGGCTTCGAGCGCGGCGAGGTTCTCCTCCGACGTGTACGGGGCGGAAGCCTCGATCTTCACGATCCGGAAGCCGTCGAAGGCCTTCACCGTGACCGTCACCACGTCGTCATAGATGGCCGTGTACCGGTATCCGCCATCGCCGAGGCCCGGAACGCGATGCGTGACCTGCACGCGATCGTCGCGTTCCCAGTCGTCCTCCATCGCCGAGTCGGCTCTGGTCTGACCCTCGGTGTAGCTCACCGGCTGGGTGACATTGGCCTTGACCGTTACCGGGCCGCCCGCCGCCTCGGCCGCGCGCCACTCACACCTGATCGACTCTGACCCGGCCTGCTCCTGGTGCGCCAGCTTCAATCCGGCCAGCCCGGCCGGCAGCGCCTCCGGCTTGAGCAGGGCACACTCGGTGAACCTGGTGGAAGCGCAACCGGTCAGCAGCAACCCGGCCAACGGCACCGCGAGCAACGCCCGCGCGACAGTCATCACCGGCACAGTGTGCCGGGCACCCGCAACATCATCATGTGTGCTCAGCTGGGCAGGCTGCGGCGCAGGAAGTCCAGCTCGTGCAGCATCAAATTCTCGGCGATCACCTCGTTGCCGGCCATGTGCGTGATGCCGGACAGCGGCAGCATCTCGTGCGGCCGGCCCGCGGCCACCAGCGCGCCGGAGAGCTGAAGACTGTTGGCAGGAAACACATTGTCGTCAGCCAGCCCGTGCACGAGGAGCAGCGGCCGGGTCAGCTTCGGGGCGTCGAGCAGCAGCGAGCAGGCGTCGTACCTTTCCGGGAACCGGTCGGGATGACCGAGGTAGCGCTCATTCCAATGCGTGTCGTAGAGCCGTTTGTCGGTGACGGCCGCCCCGGCCACGGCGGCGTGGAAGACGTCCGGGCGGCGCAGCACGGCCAGCGCGGCCAGCGATCCACCGTAGGACCAGCCCCGGATCCCGACCCGGCCCAGATCCAGGTCGGAATTCAGCAGGGCGGCTTGCTCCAAACCGGACACCTGGTCGTCCAGGACCGCGCTGAACACGTCGCCGTAGACCTCGCGTTCCCAGGCCGGGCCGCGGCCCGGGGTTCCGCTGCCATCGATGACCAGCACCGCGAAGCCCTGCTCGGCGAACCATTGGGAACGGAAGGACCACGGCGCCTGTGCGGCGAGAACCTTGGCCGACGCCGGGCCGCCGTAGGGATCCATCAGCACGGGCAGCTTGCCCGAACCGGGCTCGTGCCACGATGGCAGGAACAGTTGCGCCCGCAGCTGCCGCTCGCCCAGCACCAGCGTGCTGACCCGCAGCGCCTGCACCGGCTCGTGCCGGAACGCGCCCACCTCCACGCCGGGCGCCCCCACCGGGCCGGCCGTGGTGATCCGCTGCGGGCTCGCCGGGGTGCGCTTGACGCACACCAGGGTTCCGGCGCGGTAGGCGCCCGTGTACACGCCGGGCTCGTCGCTGAGCCGGCGCAGCCCGTGCTCGGCTTCGTAGAGCCAAAGGTGCCGCTCGGTCGGATCGGCCGTCCCGACGAACAGGATCGCTTCGCCATCGATGCCCAGCACCTCGACCAGCTGCAAGCCTTGTGGGGTAACGGTTTCGCCGGCAACGGTCAGATGGCGGGTCTCGCCCAGGTCGGCGTGGCCGACCAGCGCGCCCGACCCGGTCCGGCCCGGCAGGCCCGGCGTCAGGTGCACCCAGCAGTCGTCGAGCTGGCGGGCGAGCAGGGTGGTGGTGCCGTTGTCCGCGTCGATGCCCAGCGTCCGCACCTCCTGCTGGTCGCGGCTCTGCACGGCGGTGAACGGGCCGTGCTGGTCCCATCCGGCCACCGCCACGTATTCGAACGCGGCCCTGTCCCAGGTCACCTCTGCACGGGCGCCGTCCAGGCCGTAGACCCAGAGCGTCACCTCCGCGTTGGCGCTGCCCACCGCGGGATAGCGCACGGCCCGCGGGGCCTGGGCCGGCGCGGCGGGATCGGTGATGTACCAGACGTCGACCCCGGCATTGTCCACTCTGGACACCAGCAGCCGCTGTCCGTCCGGGGACCACCAGTAGCCGTGGTGCCGGGCCATCGACTCACCGGCGACATGCTCGGCCAGGCCGTAGGTGACCTCGTCGCCGTCCGGCTCGGCGATCACCCGATCGGCGGTGCCGTCAAGCTCGGCCACGTGCAGAGCGCCGCCACTGACGTAGGCGACCCGCTGCCCGGTCGGGTCAAGGCGCGGGTCGACGACCGAGCCGTGGCTGGTGACCGCTCGCGCCGCGCCGGAGCCGGTGTCCACCACCCACACGTCGCCGGAGAGGGCGAAGGCGGCCACGCGCAGGTCGCGATCGGTGCTGTAGTCGACAATGCCCCGCCCCTGCTGGCGGGACCGTTCCCGGCGCACCCGCTCCTCGGGCGGCAGCTCCTCGGTTGCCCCGCCCAGCAACACCGACGCGTCGGCGAGCAGCCTTTCCTTGCCGCTGCTCAGATCCAGCTCCCACAGGCAGCCCGCCAGCTCGTCGCCGCCGGGGCTGCGCAGGAAAAGGACGCGCTGACCGTCGGGCCCAATGGTGAAACTCGACGGGGTGCCGGTGGTGAAGGACCGGGTGCGGACCAGCTGACGGGGAAGGGAGGTCGTCGACATCCCCCGAGTATGCCTCGGACTGCGCGCAAGGTCAGGGCAGCCAGCCGGGACGGACCAGCCCCGCCTCATAGGCGAAGACGACCAGCTGCGCGCGGTCGCGGGCACCGAGCTTGACCATCGCCCGCGACACGTGGGTTTTCGCGGTCGCCGGGCTCACCACGAGCCGGGCCGCGATCTCGTTGTTGGACATACCCGCCCCGGCCAGTGCCACCACTTCCCGCTCCCGCTCGGTCAGCTCGGCGAGCCGGGCCGGTGGGGCCGGGCTGGCCTTACGCATCGCGAACTGCTCGATGACGCGCCGGGTGACACTGGGCGAGAGCAGGCCCTCCCCGGCCGCGACCACCCGCACGCCCCGGATCAGCTCGGCGGGATCGGTGTTCTTCACCAGGAACCCGGCCGCGCCCGAACGCAGCGCCTCGGCCACGTACTCGTCAAGCTCGAAGGTGGTCAGGACGACGATGCGCACCCCGGCCAGCGACGGGTCGGCGGCGATCTGACGGGTGGCTTCCAGGCCGTCGACACCGGGCATCCTGATGTCCATCAGCACGATCTCGGGT
Organism: Rhizocola hellebori; assembly: GCF_016862955.1. Classification (GTDB taxonomy): domain Bacteria; phylum Actinomycetota; class Actinomycetes; order Mycobacteriales; family Micromonosporaceae; genus Rhizocola; species Rhizocola hellebori. The sequence continues at coordinate 120,048 of NZ_BONY01000001.1, forward strand.
TGCAGCTGCCGGGCCAGGCGCACCGCGTGCGCGCCATCGCTGGCCTCGCCCACCACCTCGATGTCCGGTTCGGACTCCAGCAGCGCCCGGAAACCGGCGCGCACCAAGGCCTGGTCGTCGGCGATCACCACTCGGATCATGAGCTCTCCACCGCGGTCGTGGGCAGCATCGCGCTTACCTGCCAGCCGCCGCCGGGCATCGGCTCGGCGATCAGCGAGCCGCCCAGGGTGGTGGCGCGCTCACGCATGCCGCTGATCCCGTTGCCCTCCGCGGCCGGCTCGATGATGGGGCCCTGCCCGCCGCCGTCGTCTCGCACCTGCACCAGCATCGCCTCGGGCGGGGTGTAGTCGAGGGTGATGGTCGCGGTCGCGCCCAGCCCGGCATGCCTTCGCACGTTGGTCAGTGCCTCCTGCACGATCCTGTACCCGGCCCGGTCGATCTCGGCCGGCAGCGCCCGCGGCTGCCCGGTGACGATGGTGTGCACCGGCAGGCCGGCGTCGACGGTCAGCTGGTCGAGCCGATCGAGGCCGGGCTGCGGCGCCCGCGGCGCGTTCTGCCCGGTGGGATAGAGCGCATTGAGCACCGACTGCACCTCGCGCAGCGCCTCGGCGCTGGCGTCCTTGATGGTGTCGAGCGCCGCGCGGGCCTGCTCCGGCTGGCGATCCATCAGGTGCCGCCCCACCCCGGCCCGCACGTTGATCAGCGACAGGTGGTGGCCGAGCACGTCGTGCAGCTCCTGCGCGATGCGCAGCCGCTCCTCGCTGGCCTGGCGGCGTTGCTTCTCCTGCTGCGCACGCCGCTGTTCCCGCATGGCCCCGGCGGCCAGCCTCCCGACTCCCAGCACCACCTCAAGGACCACGGCGAGACCGAAAACCCACGCCGCCAACGTCAGCCCCTGGGCGAAGGTGGCTTCGGCGAGGACGATCCAGGCGATCATGCAGGCGATCGCGGTCAGGCCAAGGAGCTTGTGACGCCCTGCCCGGATCAGGGCCACCGCCGTCACGATGGCGGCCATGAAGGTCGGGCCGCGCGGATAGTCGAGCACGTGATAAGCGACGGTCACCCCGCCCACCGCCAGCGCGGTTAGCCGAGGAGAGCTGTGCCGGGCCGACACCAGCATGCCGCCGCCAATCAGCAAGGCATAGCCGAGCAGGTTGAGCTGTGCCTCCTGGCCGCGTGCGGCGAGCATGGTGCCGATCGTCTGCACCAGGATCGTCAGCAGCGCCAGGCCGCCCCCGCCGCGGCCGTGACGTTGCGGCAGCCGGCTCGGGCTGGCGCTTGTCATGCCATGCACCATAGGCGACGCGAGCCAGGCGCGCCGTCGGCCAAAGAGGGGCAGGCTCGATACTCCGGGCGGCGCAGCGATCGCGACCGGATACCCCGGCGGGCGCAGACCGGTTGCCGCCATCGGCCCGACGCGACCACCACCCCCGCCTTGGCAACCTGACCGCCATGAAGGCATTCGTTTATCGCGAGTACGGCACCTCCGAGGTTCTCCAGCTCGAAGACGTCGCAGTGCCAGAGCCGGGCGACGAGCAGGTTCTGGTCCGGGTGATCGCCGCGTCGGTCAACCCCTACGACTGGCACCATCTGACCGGCAAGCCCTACCTCGTGCGGCTGATGGCCGGTTTCCGAAGGCCCAAGGAGCCGACGATGCTCGGCGCCGACATGGCGGGCCGGGTCGAGTCGGTCGGTTCGGCGGTGACCCGGTGGCGGCCCGGCGACGAGGTCTTCGGGATGCGCTCGGGCGCGTTCGGCGAGTACGTCGTGTGCGGCCAGGACCGGCTGGCCCGCAAGCCCGCCAACGTGACCTTCGAGCAGGCGGCGGCCGTCCCGATGGCGGGCCTGACCGCGCTGCAGTCGTTGCGCGACAAGGGAAAGGTCAAGGCCGGGCAGCAGGTGCTCATCATCGGCGCCTCCGGCGGGGTGGGCACGCTCGCCGTGCAGCTCGCCAAGGCGTTCGGCGCCCACGTCACGGCGGTGTGCAGCACCCGCAACGTGGAGACCGTGCGCGGGCTCGGGGCGGACCGGGTCATCGACTACACCGGTGAGGATTTCGTCCACAGTGGACATCGCTACGATCTGATTCTCGACGGACCCGGCAACCGATCCATACGAGATCGCCGCCGCGTCCTTGCCCGCAACGGCATCCTGGTGATGTATAGCGGCCCGAAGAAGAACAGGTGGGTCGGGCCGTTGTTGTCCACCTTGCGCGTCTCGCTGGCTTCCTCATTCGGTACCCAGAAAATGACGGGCATGATGACCAGCAACAGCAAGGCGGATCTGGACCTGTTGGGGCAGCTCATGGCCCAGGGAAAGGTCACCCCGTGGATAGAGCGCACGCATCCGCTGGTCGAGTTGCCCCGGGCGATCGATTATGTCGGCACCGGGCACGCCCGAGGCAAGGTGGTCATCACGATCGGATGAAACGGATGAGGGCGACCCCCGCCAGGATCGCCCTCATCCGCCTTTGCCGCTCAGCCAAGGAATTCGTCGACCGCCGCCGCGGTCTGGTCGAACTGTTCCACCTGGGGCAGATGGCCACTCTGCTCGATCATCGCCACCTTGCTGTGGGCGATGAGGTCGGCGAAGTCGGAGGCATAGCGGGACGGCACGAAGGCGTCCTGCCGGCCCCAGACGATCAGGGTGCTGGAGGTGATTCGGTGCAGCCGCCGGCGCAGGCCGCGATCGGGAATCGGCCAGATGAACTTGCCCGCACAACCCAGCGACCACACCATCTGCGAGGCCGCGACCACGGCGGTCTCCGGGTCCTCCGGCATGGCCATGGCCACCTTGGCCACCTCGGGATTGTGGAAGAGGATGCCGGGCAGCTGCTCGGCCGAAGCGGCCAGCAGGTTGGTCACCGGCGCATCGTCGCGCCAAAGCCCAAGCGGGGCAAGCAGAACCAGCCTGTCGGTCAGCGAGGGGAAATGGGCGGCCAGCTCGGCGGCGAGCATCCCGCCGAACGACTGTCCAACCACGACCGGATTGTCCAGGCCCAGATTGCGCACCAGTTCCTCATACGCCAGCACCATGTCGGAAAGCTCGTCGACGACATGGATCGAATAAGGATCTCCCAGGGTGGTACCGGGAAACTGCGGCGCATACACGGTGTGCCGCTCGGTCAGGTGTTGCAGGAACGGATCCCACGCCAACCCGGCCGCCTGGTGCAGATAGAGCAGGGGCGGGCCGGTTCCGGCGACGCTGACGGCCACGGTCAGCTTGCCGCCCCACAGCTCGACGGTCTCCTGACGAACCTCGGACATCAGACGCTCACCTTCTCTCCCGGCTTCGCGGTGGCGGGTGCGGGCTTGCCGCCCAAGCGTTCCGGCCACCAATGGTGCTCGAACCCGCTGTCGGACCACAGTTTGCGCAGATGCGGCGCCACCTGTTCGGCGAACAGCTTGATGTTGCCCTTGGCCAGCTCCGGCGGCATCGACCCGAAGCTGAGCATCGCGTGCAGGTTGCCGATGCCGTGCTGCTGGCACAGCTCGGTCAGCTGGTCGCGCACGGTGGCCGCGCTGCCGACCACGACCGTGCCGTTGTCGATGAGATCGCGCAGCGACGCGGTGCGCATCTGCGCGTACATGCCGAAGTCGGCCGGATCCTTGAGCAGCGCCTGCACACCGCGGATGTCGATCCCGCCGGGAAGGGAGAGCTTTTCGGCCGGAATGGCGCCCAGTCCGGTGTGGAAGGCGTACTCGATGTGCTTGCCGTAAAGCCGTTCGGCTTCGGCGTCGGTGTCGGCGACCGCCACGTTCTGCAGGAAGCCGACCCGATACGGGTTGCGCGGGATGTTCGACTGTTCCGCCAGCTCCCAGAACCGGGGGAAAATCCGCTGCGCGGTGAGCTTGCTGCCGGCGAAGCCGAAGAAGTTGAAGCCGAATCCTCGCTCCAGCACCTGTTGCATGGTGGCCGGGTTACCTATCCCGGTCAGCCACACCGGCGGCTGCTCCTGCAGCGGCCGTGGCCAGATGTTGACCTGCGGGTATTGGATGTGTTTTCCGTTGAAGGCGAAGGGAATCTGGTCGCGCCACGCGCGCAGCACCAGATCGAGGTTCTCGTTGAATCGGCCCCGCACCTCGATGGGCGGCACTCCGTTGTTGATGCTCGCGTCGTAGCTCAGGCCGACCGGGAACCCGGCCACCAGCCGCCCGCCGCTCATCACGTCAAGCAACGCGTACTCCTCGGCCACCTTCACCGGCTCGCGCGACTTGCCCAGCGAACGGCCCATCGGATAGACGGCCACGGGCAGCCCTTCGGCTTCGGTGACATAGGCCAGCGCGCCCGCCACCACATTGGGATTGGGCATGACGTCATAGCTGCTCTGCCCGTGCTCGGTGATGGAGACGCCGTCCAGGCCGCAGCGCGCGCCGAAGAGCAGCTCGTCGATGAGATGGCGCACCGACGCGTACATGCCGTCCTTGGTCACGAGCGAATAGGGGGTGTCGCAGACCGAGTCGTGATGCTGGGCGAAGTCGTCCGGCAGGTAGCGATACGCGGCCTGCCCGAAGATTGAGACCTTCATGCTTCTCCCGCCTACAGCTGGACGACGAGCACGACCGACTCGCCATTGACGCTCTTGCTGGCATGGCCTTTGCCGGTGGTGTCCTCCACCAGAACCGTCTCGCCCGGACGGAACTGGCGCACCTCGCCATCGCTGGCCCGCACCTCCAGCGCCCCACTGAGCAGCGTCATCTGCTGACGCCGGGGCGCTGGGTGCAGGTCGCCGTACCAGCCGGTGGGCAGCTTCAAATAGACCATCTGCTTGACCTCGGTCGGCGCGGACATGAACATCGGCGGGGCCGGAGGCGCGAAGTCAACCTCTTGCACCTGCGCCGTCTCGTCCAGGAAATGGGATTCGCCCGCCGAGTCTGTGTAAAGTCGCGTGACATTTAGCTTGCCTGAGTCCGCTGCCATGTCTCTCCTCAAAAAAGAGGCGAACCGGCCGTAGCCGGTTCGCCGCGAGCGGAGAGGGCAGGATTCGAACCTGCGTGAGCCGGAGCTCTTCCAGACCGAAGTCCGGATCCGATAGGCCGCTACGGTGACCTCTCCAGTTTCCCGGCTGAACTTCCGCCGTTGAGACCAACTATGGCAGGCCGCGCTGACCGTTGGCTGATCGATGGCTGACGGGTCATCCGTCAGCGGACCGTCAGAGCCCCATCACCTATCTATGTTACTGATTGTTATAAATCCCTCGACTGAATTGGGCGGGCATCACCTATGGAATCGACCTCGACCATTGTGCGGCTACGGTCGCTGCCCATGTCGGAGCGCCGCGAAGAGCTGGAGTCGACGATCCTGTCGGTTCTCAGAGCCGCGCTTCTGATGAACGAGGACGAACCCATATCCACCTCGCAGAGCTTTTTCGACATGGGCCTGACCTCGCTCGCGCTCACCGAGGCCAAGGAGCGGCTGGAGGGCATGCTCGGCTGCCACATCAGCGCGACCGTGCTGTTCAACAGCCCGACCGTGGAGCAGATGACCGATCATCTGGCCGGCGATGTGCTCGCCGACCTGTTCGACGAGCACGACTCGGCCGCGCCCGGCAACGGCAAGCGGCCGTTGTGGGATGACGTGATGAGAGACGTGGCAGTCAGTGAGTGAGGAGTCAGCCAGATGACCGAAAACGTCGCAGTCATCGGGGTCGGGTTGCGTTTCCCGGGCGGTAGCACGGGTTTGGACAGTCTTGACGAGTTCCTGCGCGGCGGCGGCTCGGGCATCGGCCCGCTGCCCGCCGACCGCTGGGACGTCGAGGCTTTTCGCCACGAGGATCCCAAGCAGCCGGGCACCATCCGCACCGAGGCCGGTGGATTCCTTGACCGGATAGACGAATTCGACGCCCAATTCTTCAACATCTCCCCGAAGCAGGCGGTCTACGTCGACCCACAGCAGCGGCTGCTGCTGGAAACGGCGTGGGAAGCGCTGGAGAACGCCAACATCGACCCGTCCACCACCCGGCACGGCAACGGCGGCATCTACATCGGCGCGACCCCATTCGACTTCGCGCTGGAGCTGGAGGCGTTGCCCTATCCCGAACTTGACGGGCAGCTGGCCACCGGCATGGGCGCCTATGCGCTGTCCGGGCGGCTGTCCTACTTCCTGGGCTGGCGGGGGCCGAGCCTGACCACGGACACCGCCTGCGCCTCTTCGCTTACCGCCCTTCACCTGGCGGTCAACGGGCTGCGTCGCGGCGAGTGCGACCTCGCCTTGTGCGGCGGGGTCAACGCGCTGCACCATCCCCGCATCTTCACCATCCTCTCCCAGGGGCAGGTGCTGGCCGCCGACGGGCACTGCAAGGCTTTCGACGAGGCCGCCGACGGCTACGCCCGCGCCGAGGGGTGCGGGGTGCTGGTGCTCAAACGCCTTGCCGAGGCGCAGCGCGACGGCGACCGGGTGCTGGCCGTGGTCCGCGGCACCGCGATCGGCCAGGACGGCGAAAGCGCCGGGCTCACCGCCCCCAACGGCGCGGCACAGGAAACCATCATGCGAGCGGCGCTGGCCGACGCGCGGCTGGAGCCGGGTGACATCTCCTATGTCGAGGCGCACGGAACCGGTACCCCACTTGGCGACCCGATCGAGATGGGTTCCATCAACGGCGTCTTCGGCCCGGCCCACGACGGGCGCGAGCCGCTGGTGGTGGGCTCGCTCAAGTCGAACATCGGGCACATGGAACCCGCCGCGGGCATCGGCGGCGTCATCAAAACGGTGCTGCAGCTGGATCGCGGCGTGGTCTACCCACACCTTTACACGACGCCTTCCAAGCGGATCCCTTGGGACAGCTACCCGGTCCGGATCCCGACCAAGACCGAGCCGTGGCGCGCAGAGCCGCGCCGGGCCACCGTGAACAGTTTCGGCCTGGCCGGGGCGATCGGTGTCGCCGTGCTGGAGCAAGCGCCGCCTTTTGAGGGGACGGCAGACGACGGCGCTGTGGACGACCAGGACCACGTGGTGACCTTCTCCGCGAAGAGCTCGGCGGCGCTTGCGCTGCAAGTCAAGCAATACCAACGGTTCCTTGCCGATAACCCGCGGATCAGCCTGGCCGACCTGAGCTTCACCCGCAACACGGGCCGCGCCCACTTCGGTCACCGGCTGGCGTGCGTGGCGCACGACGTCGCCGAGCTGGCCGAGCAGCTGGGCGCGGAACAGAGCCCCGCCGGTGACTACCGCAAGGCGGCATTCCTTTTCACCGGCTCGGGTTCCCAGCACGTCGGCATGGGAAAGGCGCTCTACGAACAGTTCCCGCTGTTCGCCAAGCACATCGATGAGTGCGACGAGCTCTTCCGGCCCCATCTCGACCGCTCGATCCGGGACCTGATGTTCGGGCTGACACCAGACGCCGCGACGGCCCTGGACTCCACGACACACACCCACGCCGCGCTGTTCACGCTCGAGTATTCGCTTGCCCAGCTTTGGCTCTCCTTCGGAGTAAGGCCCAATGTGCTTATCGGGCACAGTGTTGGCGAGGTCATCGCGGCCGCGGTGGCCGGCTTGGTGAGCCTGGAGGATGGCGTGCATCTGCTGGCCACCCGGGCCGGGCTCATCCAGTCAATCACCACGCCCGGCGGCATGTTCGCCGTCGGCGCCCCCGCGGCCCAGATCGAACAACTACTCGGGCCGTGGCCGGACCTGTCCATCGCCGCCATCAACTCGCCGCGCCAGACCGTGGTCTCGGGCGCCACCGAGCCGCTGGAGAAGCTGGCCGACAAGCTGCGCGCCGACGGCCTGACGGTCACCCCGCTGAAGGTCACCACGGCGTTCCACTCGCCGCTCATGGCCCCGATCGCGGACCGGCTCGGCGAAGCGGTGCAGGCGATCCGGTTCCGTGAGCCGTCCTTCACCCTGATCTCCAATCTCACCGGGCAGATCGGCCATCCGCGCGACCTGTCCACGCCGCAGTACTGGATGCGCCACCTGCGTGAAGCGGTCAACTTCGCCGACGGGATGCAGACCGTCGCCAAGCGCGGCAAGCTGGTGATGCTCGAAGTCGGCCCGTCCAGCGCGCTGACCTCGCTGGCGCGCCAGGCGGTCACCGACTCCAAGCACCGCTGGATCGCCAGCCTGCATCCGCAGGACAAGCGGGGCAAGGCTCTCCGCCGAGCGGTGGCCCAGGCCTACACCGCTGGCCTGAGCATCGATTGGCGCAGGTTCCATGCCGGACGGCCGGGCGCCCGGATCGAGCTGCCCGGCTATGCCTTTGACCGCAGGCGCTATTGGCTGCCCATCCGCGGCACCCGGCACGGCCTGCGCGGCAGCGCCGCCGCAGGTGTCACGGTGTTGGGCGCACAGGTCCGCGGCGAGCTTGAGTTCCACACCCGGCTGAGCACCGGCAGCGCCGATTACCTGGCCGACCACCGGGTTCGCGGGCGTGCCTTCGTCCCGGCCGCGTGCTATCTGGAGATGCTGCTCGGGGTCTGCGATGCGATCCACGGCGTGACCGCCCATCCACTTGAGGACATCCGCTTCGAAGAGGCGATGTTCCTCAGCGACGTGCCCACCGAGGTCCACACGCGCGCCACCCGGGACGAGAACGGCCGCGCCCACGTGGAAATCTTCAGCGTGCACGGCACGGGTGAGGAGGCGATCCAGCGCCGCCACGTCACGGCCACCATCGCCACCCACAGCACCCACACCCTCAGCGATCGCGCTCAGGAGCTGCGTCATCGCGAGGCGTCCCCGGGCGAACCCGAGGCATCCCTTACGCCCGACGAGGTCTACGCCGAGTACGCGAAGATCGATCTCGACTATGGCCCGGGCTTGCGCCGGGTTCGGGAAATGACCCGTTACCGCGATGGGCTTGTGCTCAGCGACATCGACGGCAGCGGCATCAGCGCCGCCGACCACCTGCCACCGGCCGTCTTCGACACCGCCACCCACGGCATGGCCGCCCTGGCCGCGGGCGAAAACCTGATGGGTGTTTCGATCGGCTCGGTACGGGTCTTCCGCAAGCCGCGCTCGCAGCGGCTGCGGGTCGCGATGGCGGTGGCGCCGCCCGCCGATGGGCTCGACTTCGCCGTCGACATCCTCATTCTCGACGGCGACGAAGTGGTCGCCGAGGCGCTGGGGCTGGGCTTCGTCCGGCTCGCCACGCCGCCCGCCCCGACTCAGGAGCCGACCGGAAAGGTCGCGATGGCAGTCGACCGGATCGAGGAGCTGATTCGCGACTGCGTCGGCGGGATGCTCGAGCTGGAGGAGCCGATCGCCGCGGACCTTTCCTTCCTCGAGCTCGGGATGGATTCGCTGATGGCCGGTGAGCTGAAAGCCACGCTGGAGGCCAAGCTCGGGCTAAGCCTGCCGAACACCGTCGCCTTCGACCATCCGACCGTCGAGTCTCTAGCCGAACACCTTGCCACCAAAGCTGACCAAGGCGGGAGATCATGACAGAGCTCACCAGCGAGACCATTTGGGCGAGATCGGCGAAGCACGCCAAGCAGCGGCCGGACGAGATCGTCATCATCTGCGAGGGACGCCGCGTCACCTACGGCAAGTTCCACCTCGACACCAACCAGACCGCGCACGCCCTGCACGCGGCGGGGCTGCAAACCGGTTCCCGGGTCGGCTATCTAGGCCGGGAGTCGGAGCACTACTACGACATCGCGGTGGCCTGTGCCAAGGCCGGGGCGGTGCTGGTGCCGGTCAACTGGCGGCTCACCCCGGCCGAGGTCGATCACGTGCTGCGCGACTCGCAGGCCGAGGTGCTCTTCGTGGAGCGCGAATTCCTCGGCGTGGCCCACCGGCTGCGCGACGAGCTCTCGTCGCTGAAGACGGTGGTGCAGATGGACACCGCCGACCGACGGGCCGCCGGTTTCCTGGCCTGGAAGGCCGATCAGCCCAATTCCGATCTGGAGCCGCGCACCGGGCCCGAGGACCCGGTCGCGCAGATGTACACCAGCGGCACCACCGGCCTGCCCAAAGGGGTGGTGCTGGCCCACCGAAGCTTCTTCACCTTCATCGCCGACATGCGCGCGCACGATCTGGACTGGATCGACTGGCTGCCGCAAGACCGCAGCCTCAGCCTTTTCCCAGGTCTTCACGCCGGCGGGTACGCGTGGTTCATGCACGCCTTCAACGTTGGCGCCACCAACGTCGTGATGCGCATGTTCATCGCCGAGGAAGCGATCAAACTGATCGAAGGGCATCGGGTCACCCTGATCTGGGCCGCGCCGGCCATGCTCAAGATGCTGCTCGCCGAGCCCGATGTCTCCCACGACACCTTCCGGTCACTGCGCAAGATTGTCTATGGCGGCTCCCCCATCGATGGCGACCTGCTGCGCGAGTGCCTGGCGGGCTTTCCCTGCGAGCTGGTGCAGGCCTACGCCTCCGCCGAGACCGGCAGCTTCGTCACCTGCCTCACCTCCGCCGAACATGTGCCGGGCAACCCGAAGCTGGCTTCGGCCGGGCGGGTCTGCCCGGGCAGCGAGATCCAGATCGTGGACGACGACGACCAGCCGTTGCCCGCCGGTGAGATCGGGCGCATCAAGCTGCGCAGTCCGGCGGCATTTCTCGGGTACCACAACCGCCCCGACGCGACCGCCGAGATGATCGCCGATGGGTGGCTGCGCATGGGCGACGCGGGCTATCTGGACCCGGAGGGCTACCTGTTCCTGCGCGACCGGATCAACGACACCATCATCGTGGCGGGGCAGAACATCTATCCCGTCGAGATAGAGAACGCGCTGCGCGATCACCCGGCGGTGGCCGATGTGGCCGTCTTCGGAGTGCCCGACGCTCGCTGGGGCGAGGCCGTTCGCGCCGCGGTGGTGGTGCGCGACGAGGCCCGGGTGGCGCCGCGCGAGCTGATGGTCTTCTTGCGCGGCAAGCTCGCCGACTTCAAGATCCCGACCGGTTACACCTTCGTCGACGATCTGCCCCGCAACCCGACCGGGAAGGTGCTGCGGCGGGTGCTGCGCGACGACGCCGTTGCGGCGGCCGGCTGACATGTGGCTGCGTCCCGCGGAGGCGAGCCCGGAGGCGGCGGTGCGCCTGTTCCTGTTGCACTACGCCGGCGGCGGGATCGCCATGTACAGCCGGTGGCCTTCGCTGGTACCCGGCGACATCTCGTGTCAAAGGGTGCAGCTGCCGGGTCGCCATGACCGCCACCACGAGCCTCTGTTCACCGAGCTGGATCCCCTGCTCGACGAGCTGCGTGCGGTGCTGGAGGCGGAGGAGGACGGCCGCCCAACCGTCCTGTTCGGACACTCGATGGGCGCGCTGCTCGCCTATCGGCTCGGCCTCGCCGTCAAACCCGCTCTGGTCGGCGTTTCCGGCTGGGCACCGGTCGGGTTTCGCGGCCCGAGCATTCAAGCCGCCACCGCTTCCGGCTCGGCGCCGGTAGGGCTGCACGGCCCCGGCACCCACACCGCCGCCGATTCCGGCTCGGCGCCGGTCGGGCCTCACAGCACCCAGCCCGTCCCCGATGATGAGCAGATTGTTGAAGGCGTGCTCGCGCTCGGCTCGGCGATGCCCTCGCTGCTGGCCGACGAGGAGCTGCGCGAGCTGATGGTGCCGGTGATGCGCGCCGACATGTCCGTCTGTGCCAGCTATCGCGACGACGGCGCGGCGCTGGATTGCCCGCTGGTCGCCTACGCCGGCACCGACGACCCGCTGGTGCAGCCCGAGGCGATGGCCTCGTGGTCGAGCCGCACCCCGCTTTTCCTTGGTACCAGACAGTTCCCGGGCGGGCACTTCTTCATCCACGACCACGCCCCCGCCATCGCGGCCGACCTGACCCAGGTGATCCGCCAGCACGCGCACTGAGGTGAATCATCACCGAGTCAGGCTGTCGTCAGGCCGCCTCGCCACAATTGAGCTATGACGATATCGCCAAACGCTTTCGCAGAGCGCTATGTCGAGCTGTGGAACGAGACCGACCCCGATATCCGGCGCAAGAAGGTGGCCGAGCTTTACGCCCCGGACGCGACCTACATCTTCTATCGCCGCGACCCGTTCCACGGCCAGGAGGCCATCGCGGAACAGGTCACCTACACCGCCAACATCTATCACCCGATGGGATACGTCTTCAAGCCCGCCTACAACGCGACCGGCCACCACCACCTGATCCGCTTCAACTGGGCCATGGTGCATCACGTGACCGGCGACCTGCAGATGGCCGGCCAGAACGTGGTGGCCCTCAACGACGATGGGCTGATCGTCGAGGACTACCAATTCCATGACAAGATCCCGACGGCCTTCGTCTACAACGACGGCTTCGAGGAGACCGGAAAGGTCACCCGGCCCGCCAAGCCCACACCGGTAGCGGCGGCGGGCTGAGACTCCTCAAGCGGCGCGGCCGGCGGGCTCCGGATCAAAACGTGTCAACAGCGGATCATGATTGAGGATGGCCATCTCGTACTGCCGCAACACCGGCGATGGCTCGATGCCCAGCTCCTCGGAGAACCGCAGGCGCAGCTGGCGGTAGAGCTCCAGGGCGTCGGCCTGCCGGCCGGCCCGGTACAGAGCGACCATGAGCAGGCTGCAGAACTGTTCCGACAAGGGGTTCTGGTTCACCAGCTCGGTCAGCTCCGGGATGATCTTGGCGTGGCTGCCGTTCTTCAGCTCGAGGTCGAAGAGCATCTCCAGCGCCGTGTTGCGGGCCTCGTCATATTTGAGCGCCGCCACCTGGCACAGCGGGCCGCCGGCCAGCCCGCCGAAGACCGGCCCGTTCCACATGGCCAGGGCGCTGCGCAGGTCGGCGATGTCGCGGGCCAGATCGGTCCCGTCGCGGGCGCGGATCGCGTCGATGGTGTGCAAGAAGGAACACGCATCGATCTCGCTCCAGTGCACCGCGAAGCGGTAGCCGGCCACGCTGGTGGTCAGCCTCTCCGCGCTGTTGTCCGGCTCAAGACGGTGCAACGCCCGGCGCAGGCGGCTGATCTGCGCCTGCAGTGCGTTTTCCATCTTGGCCGGAGGCGTTGTCCCCCATAACTCTTCGGCCAGCGTATCGACAGATACGAGTTTATTCTCGGCTGCGAGAAACGCGGCCAGCAGCGTCTGCCGCATCGGGCGACGGGGCCGCAAGATCTGGCCTACTCCGCGGATCTCGATCGAGCCAAGCACAGAAAACATAAGCACATATGGCTTTTCCGTGCCGCGCTCGACCTTAAACGCCTCAGCGGTGCCAATGTTTAACAAATCTCAAATTATGTTACGAAGCGGCTCTCGCCTCTGAGAATGCTTGCTGGATAACGGAAACTGTCGCATCAACATCATCGGCGGTGGTCTGCCAGGAAGCCACCGAGATGCGCATCGCCGCCCGGCCGTTCCACATGGTGCCGCCGAACCAGCACTGGCCGCTTTCCTGCAGCCGTTTGATGACCTCGCGGGTGAGCTCATCGTCGTCGCCGAAGCGGACCATCACCTGGTTGAGGGCCACTTTGTTGAGCACCTCCACCCCCGGCACCTCCCGCAGCCGGCCGGCGAAACGCCGCGCCAGCAGGCAACAGCGGTCGATCTGCTCGGCAATCCCTTCTCGCCCAAGGGTGCGCAGGGTCGCCCACACGGGCAGGCTTCGGGCCCGGCGCGAGAAATCCGTCACCCACTCTATCGGGTCACGCTTCTCGGCCGCAGCGTTGGGCAGATAACCCGCGCGCTGATTGAGCATCGCGGAGCTGTGCGCTTCGGCATGCGCGACAAATACCAAGCCGCAGTCATAGGGGACATTCAGCCATTTATGCGCATCGCTTGCCCAGGAGTCGGCCCGGTCCAGGCCCGGTACCAGGCGCCGCAGCTTCGGGCTCGCCGCCGCCCACATTCCGAACGCACCGTCCACATGAACCCAGGCCTCGCGTTCGTGGGCGATGTCGCAGATCTTGTCCAGCGGGTCGATCGCGCCCGTGTTCACATCGCCGATCTGGGCACAGACGACGATAGGCCCGTCGAGTTTGGCGATGCGTTTGCGCAATTCGCCCACGCGCATGCGGCCCTGGCTGTCGCTGGGCACCACGATGACGCGGCTCGTGCCGAAGCCCAGATAGCGCAGGGCCAGGTCGATGGTGAGGTGACGCTGCGCCCCGACCACAATGTGGACCTCGGGCGCGCCTTGCAGCCCATCGTGTTCCACGTCCCAGCCCGCCTTGGCCAGCACGTGGTGGCGCGCGGAAGCCAGCGCGACCACGTGCGCCATGGCGCAGCCGGTGGGAAATCCCACCGACGTGCCCTTGGGCAGCCCGAACAGGTCGACCAGCCACTCGGCGGTGATCTGTTCGGCGACGGCGACCGCGGGGCCGAGCTCGTGCACGCCGCTGTTCTGGTCCCAGGCGCTCACCAGCCAGTCCGCGGCTATCGACACGGGATGGGTGCCGCCCACCACGAACCCGAAGTAACGCGGGCCCGAGCTGGCCACCACGCCCCCGGCCTCGGCGGCCTGTTCCAGCAGGCCCATCGTCTCGGTCGCGGGGATCCCCCGGGCCGGCAACGGCCCACCCAGCAGAGAGCGCAGCTGTTTGGGGGTGGCCGTGGCGCCCACGGGCCGCTCGGGCAGTCCCATCAGATAGGCCAAAGCCTGCTGCGAAGCCAGTTCCAGCACGTCCGTGCCCGCGTATTCCATAGTGTGCAAACTATTCCGGTGCGCTGATCGGACGCTGATGCGAACAATTCGAAATTGTCGCGTCAGGTGATGGTCAGCGTTCGATCAGCGCGCTGCGGGAAACTGGAGCCACTCCTTCTCAATGAATGAGGCGGGCCGTCGGACAGCGCTCTCTCCTGGCGGCCCGCTTTTCTTGCCCCATCGAGCGTCAGGCGATGGTCAGGCCGAGGTCAGCGCGGGTTGTGATACTTGCCGGTAATTGCACCCCAAGGAGTGGCGGAATGAATTCCAACACGGCAAGACTTCGCTCTTTGCGCGATGCCCGGGAGGTTTGCGAAAAATATCACCCGGGCCTTATCGCGGCTCTCGAAAAGACGCCCCTGACCAAACGCGAGGGTGCCAAAAGCTCGGTCGTCGAGACCTATCGTGAATTCGGCGGCCCGGGGCTTCTGGTCCCCTCGAAATACCAGGGCCCCGCGGCTAGCGCCCTTGATGCCAGCCGGGTCCAGCGGGCGGTCGGCTCCCTGTCGCCCTCGCTGGCCGTCGCCTCGGTGATGCACCATTTCACCGTCGCCATGCTGTTCAGCCTCGCCGAGACCGCGGAAAGGCTGACGCCGGAGCAGATCAAGATGCTTTCGGCGATCGCGACTGACGGTCTTCTGCTCGCCTCCGGATGGGCCGAGGGAAGCACCGACCAGAACATCCTGCTTCCCACCGTGGTGGCCGAGAAGACCAACGGGGGCTACCTCGTGAACGGCTCGAAGAAGCCGTGCAGCCTGTCCAAGTCGATGAACATCCTCACCGCGAGCGTGTCCATCACCGACGACCAGGGCCGGGCCAGCCTGGCGCTGCTGCTCATCCCCGCCGACTCCCCCGGTATCTCGGTCAAGCCGTTCTGGACCAACCCGGTGCTGGGCGCCGCCCAGAGCCACGAGGTCATCCTCAAAGACGTCCTGGTGCCCGACGAACTGGTGATCAGCAGCACCCCCGAGGACCTGCATCGCCTCGACGATCTGCAGACGGCCGGCTTCACCTGGTTCGAGCTGCTGACCACGGCCTCCTATGTGGGCGCCGCGAGCACGCTGGTGGATCTGGTCTACCAGCACCATCGCGCGACACCGGCGGTGCGTGCCGCATTGGCCATTCGGCTCGAGGCGGCGGTGGGCCTGGTCGAGGGCACCGCCAAGGCCATCGACGCCGGCCTGAGCGGCGATGACTCGGTCGCCGCTGTGCTAATCACCCGCTATGCGACCCAGGACTTGCTCTCGCGCGTGGTGGACGACGCAGCTGAATACCTGGGCGGGCTGGCCTTCATGCGCTCCTTCGACATCGCCTACCTGAGCTCTGCGGTGCGCGCGCTCGCTTTCCACCCGCCATCGCGCGCCAGCGTCGCCGAGCAGATGGACGAGTACTTCGTCGGCCAGCCACTTCGCCTCACGTGACGAAAGGAGAGTCGGATGGACCAGAAAAACCCGTTCGAGTCACCCATCACCTTCAAATTGCACCGCGCCGAGTACCTGGTGTTCTTCGCCATCTCCATCGTGCTCACCATCATCCACTTTGGAGAGATCAACTGGTGGGCATGGGCCGGATTGTTCCTCTACATAGATCTCATCGGCTACATCCCGGGCGCGATCGCCTTCCGGCGCAGCAAGGACGGCCGGATTTCCAAGACGTACTACGTGCTCTACAACACCATGCACAGCCTGGTCACCCAGACCGTCGTGGTCGGGCTGTGGCTGTTGCTGTTCGGGCCGGAATGGGCGCTGCTGGCGATCCCGTTCCACGTCTACGGCGACCGCGGGCTGTTCGGCAACTTCCTCAAGCCCTTCGGGCTGCCGTTCGAGCCGACCCCGAACCCGATCTACGAGCGCCTGATGGCCCTCATGAAGACCCGGTCCGACCACGAGGACAGGGTGCCCGCGCCCGTGCACCACGAGCGCGTCCAGGTGGGAGCGAGCAGTTGAAATCTCCCACCGTGTCGGAGCTGGAGACCAGCTCGGCCGCGCGATTGGCGCTGCGCCGCATCGCCTCGGGCGTGACCGTGCTGACCGTCAACCTCGACGGGGTACGCCACGGCGCCACCGTGAGCGCCGTGGTCCCCATCTCCCGCGATCCGCTGGTGCTGGGCGTGTGCCTGCGAAGCCCGTCCGGCTTCAGCGAGATGACCCGCCAGGCGGGCCAGTTCTGCGTGAACGTGTTGTCCACCAAGCAGGCCTGGCTCGCCACCCAGTTCGCCAAGCCCAACCGGCCGCCGGGCGACGCCCAATTCCATGCGGTGCAATGGTGGGCCGATCGGGTCACCGGCGCGCCGTTCCTGGCCGGCTGCGTGGCCCACCTGTCCTGCGCGGTGCTCAGCCACCACCCGATCGGCGACCACGACCTGATCGTGGCGCAGGCCATGGCCGGATTCTTCAACAACGGCTCGCCTTTGATCAGCTACGCCGGCGCCCTAATGGAGGAGAGTTCATGACCACCGTCATTGCCAAAGAAGCCGACTGGGACGACGCACCGTCACTATTGGACGGCGCAGCGAACCTCGAACTGACCGTTGAGCAATGCGACCTCGCCTACTGGTTCACCTCGGTGGCGCAGGGCACCCTGCGTGGCCGTCCGCTGGGCCACTCCGGCGACATCCCGACCCCCGAATACATGAAGACGCCCGGCCCGCTGCGCGAAGCGCTCAGCCTCGAGCTGGCCTACCGATCGCTCGACGAAGAAGCCGCCACCCGCGTTCTGGCCGACTACGTGGCCACCGCCCCAGGCATCCCCGAGCTGGAGTTCTTCAGCACCCAGCTGCTCGACGAGGCCCGCCATCACATGATCTTCCGCAATCACCTGGTCGATCTCGGCCATCCGCGCGAGGGCCTGATGGATTGGGTACGGGAGGTGGGCGCCGACTACGAGCGCCTGATCCTCAACCCGATCCGCGAATTCGCCACCCAGGTGACACGCGAGGAGCGTGACTTCGTCGGTGGCGTGGTCGCCTTCGCCATCATCATCGAAGGCGTCCTGGCCGCGTCGACCGAGCTGAGCGAAATCAAGTGGAAGGTGCTCGATCCGGTGGCCGGTGAGATCGCGCGGGGCGCCGCCATCGACGAAATCCGGCACCTTGCCGTCGGCAGTTCCTTTGTACGCCAGCACCTTATCGACCACCCCGAGTCGCGCGAACACGTGCTCGACATCCTGCGCCGGGGACGCAAACTCTGGGAGACGTTGGAGGACAAGGAATTTGTGATGAATCGCGAACGGCTCTTCCAGGAGGGCATGCAGCCGCATGCGGAGTTGCTGAGGGATTACGAGCTTTTCCCCGGTACCCGTCTGATCGATACCACACCGGAGGAGCGCTGGGACATCGCGGCGCGCTGGAACGACGAGCTGGCCGACGCGCGCCTGGCCTACATGGGCATCCCCGAGGCCATCGACCTGTTGCGGGCACAGGCTCCGCGCATCCTTTAGGAGAAACTGACATGAGCTCTCAGCCGCTGCGCGGCTCGCTGACCACACCGCGCATCGTGTTCCTGGTGGTGGCGGCGGCCGCGCCGCTGGCCGCCATGGTCGGCACCGTCCCGCTGGCGTTCGCGATCGGCAACGGCGCCGGGGTCCCGGCGACCTTCGTCCTGGCCGGGCTGGCGTTGCTGTGCTTCTCGGTCGGCTACGCCGCGATGAGCCGCAAAATCGTCAACACCGGCGGGTTCTACACCTACCTCGCCCGCGGGCTCGGCAAGCCGCCGGCCGTGGCGGGCGGACTGGTCGCCGTCATCGCCTACAACGCCCTTACCGTCGGGCTGGTCGGCGCCTTCGGCTACTTCGTCCAGCTCATCGCGAGCGACTACGGTGTGAACCTGCCCTGGTACCTGTTCGCCGGAATCGGCCTGGCCTTGCTGGCCTTCTTCGGCTATCGGCAGATCGACCTCAGCGCCCGCGTGCTGTCGGTGGTGATGCTGGCCGAGATCGGCATCCTGACCGTTCTCGCAATCGCCATCGTCGCCCAGCGCGGCGCGGCGGCGTTCCCGCTGACCACCTTCGACCCGAAAACGTTCCTCGCCCCGGGCCTCGGTGTCGCCCTGATGTTCGCCCTCATCTCCTACGTGGGTTTCGAATCCGCCGCGCTCTACGGCGAGGAAAGCCGTAACCCCACGCGAAGCGTGCCGCGGGCCACCTACGCCTCGATCTCGGTGATCACCGTCTTCTATGCGCTCATCAGCTGGGTCGCCGTCGGCGCGATCGGTGTGGCAGGCGTGACCGAGACCGCCACTTCACAGCAAGGTGAGCTGTTCTTCACGCTCAGCGGCGACTTCCTTGGTCAGGCCGCCACGGTGATGATGCAAATCCTGTTGTGCACCAGCCTT
The DNA here is from genome assembly GCF_016862955.1 of Rhizocola hellebori. Classification (GTDB taxonomy): domain Bacteria; phylum Actinomycetota; class Actinomycetes; order Mycobacteriales; family Micromonosporaceae; genus Rhizocola; species Rhizocola hellebori. Next base: position 138,924 of record NZ_BONY01000001.1, read on the forward strand.
TTCGGCTCGACGCTCGCGCTACACAACGGCGCCAACAGGTACATGTACGTGCTCGGCCGGGAGCGGGTGCTGCCGCAGTGGCTCAGTGGGGTGCACCACAGCCGCGGCGTCCCGCACCGGGCGAGCATGGCTCAGGTCGCCATCACCGCGCTCATCGTGGCCATCTTCGCCCTAGCCGGCCTGCATCCGTACACCAACCTGGCCACAAGCATGCTGGGCCTGGGCACGCTTGGGGTGGTCGCCTTGCAGTGCGCCGCAGCCGTGTCAGTGCTCGGGTTCTTCCGCAACCGCCCCGACCGGCACTGGTGGCGCACAGGATTGGCGCCCGTGCTCGGCCTGATCGGGCTCGGCACCGCCGGTGTGCTACTGGTGCAGAACTTCGCCATCGTCACCGGCACCACCTCCCCCATCGTCAACCTTCTGCCGTGGCTGCTGGTAATAGCGGCCGTGGCCGGGGTGGCCTACGCGTGGTGGATGCGCGCCAACGATCCGCAGCGCTACCACGGGCTAGCCGAAACGCCTGCGCGCCAACAAGAGCGGGAAACGCCGCTTTGCCCACTCTGGCCAGAACCCGCACTCATCAACGGCAACCAGCGCTACGCCAACCATGCCTCGTCATACGACCGCTCCCGTGAGGGTGCGCAACCAGGGCGGCGCAGCCATGCATGACGCCAAGGCTCTGCTCGCCGGGCCGGCCAAGGAACGGCTGGCCCGGCGCGGGTTCGAGCTGCCCGTGGAGGAACTGCAGGCCCTGGTCACCCAGCGTTCGAAACTCATTGCCGAGCGCGACGCGTTGCGTGGCGAGCTGAAGAGCCTGGCACGCGAGGCAAAGGCCGAGGCCAAAGCGCGTCTTCGCCAGCTGGAAGAGGACTCGGGCGGCTGCGACGGCGAGCTTCGCCGAATGCTGCTCACCATTCCCAACCTGCCCAGCGACGATGCTCCCGACGGCGGGCCGGCCGACCCCATGGTGACAGTCCGCAGCTGGGGAACCGCGCCAGAATTCGACTTCCCACCACTGGACCACGTCGAGCTCGGAACCCGGCTCGGGATCCTTGACCCGGCCAGGGCCGCGAAGCTTTCCGGAGCGCGCTTCGCGGTCACCCGCGGCGCGGGCGCCCGGCTGGAACGGGCATTGGCAGGCTTCCTGCTCGATCTGCACACCGGCGAACACGGCTACCTCGAGCACGGCCTGCCCCATCTCGTGACCGCCGACGCCATGACCGGAACCGGACAGCTACCCAAGTTTGCCGATGATTTGTTTGGTACCAAGGTAGGCGATCGCGATCTGCTGCTCGTTCCCACCGCGGAAGTTCCACTGGTGAACCTCTACCGGGAGGAAATCGTCGACGCGGCGACGCTTCCTCTGGCCCTGACCGCGTGCACGCCCTGCTATCGCGCCGAGGCGGGCTCATACGGTCGGGACACCCGTGGCCTGATCCGGATGCACCAATTCGAAAAGGTGGAGTTGGTGCGCCTGTGTCATCCGGACCAGGCCGAGCGGGAGCTGCAGATCCTCCTCGGTCACGCCGAGGAGGGGCTGCGGCGTCTCGGATTGCACTACCGCGTGGTCGACCTGCGCGCAGGCGATCTGGGATTTTCGGCACGCCGAACTTTCGACATCGAGGTCTGGCTGCCCGCCCAGGGCGAGTACAGGGAGGTCTCCTCGTGCTCCGACTGCGGCGACTTCCAGGCGCGGCGCGCCGCCATCCGAGCCCGCGAACGCCAGGGCGGCAAGATCTTTGTCAACACCCTGAACGGCTCCGGCCTGCCCATCGGCCGGACCATGGTGGCCCTGCTCGAACAGGGTCAACATGCCGACGGATCGATAACCATTCCGCCTGCGCTGGTCCCCTACACCGGGTTCTCCAAAATTCCCTCGAATGGTCACGTTTAAAGATGTTTCCGGCACCGCTCAAGGGGAACTACCCCTGTTGATGGACCACGACCAAGGAGGTTCAGGTGGCCGCTCAGATCGGTAACGTAGGAATCGACACCAACGACATGAAGGGCGCAGTGGCCTTCTGGAAGAAGGTGACCGGTTACCAGGTTGCCTCGTCAGACGAAACCACGACCTATCTAGAGGACCCGGACAAGAAGAGTGTAGGGATCTCGCTGCTGGTGGTGCCCGAGGCGCGCAAGGGCAAGAACCGCCTTCACCTTGATCTGTTCACGGACGATCTCCATGGCGAGGTGGCACGCATAAAGAAGCTCGGCGCCACCGAGGTGAAGAGCTTCGCCGACGGCGACTCCGGCTGGGTGGTCCTGGCCGACACCGACGGCAACCAGTTCTGCGTCTGCGCTTCGTAACCACTGGGAACACGCTGGGCCGAGCGCGGTGCAAACCCGCCTGGCCCAGCGGTCGCGTCGATACACTGGCCCGCGGAGGCACATCGTGACTGAGCCCAAATACGCGCTCTTCGACACCCCGATCGGCAGCTGCGGCATCGCATGGAGCCCCGACGGCCTGCTGGCCGTCCAGCTACCCGAGGCCGACAAGCGCGCAACCCGCGCCCGCATGGCCAAACTGCTCCCCGACGCCGAAGAAGCCGAGCCGCCCGCAAAACTGCGCCAAGCCATCGCCGCCATAACCGACCTGCTGCACGGCAAACCCATAGACCTACACTCGATCCCGCTCGACATGAAAGACGTCCCCCCATTCCACCGCCGCGTCTACGAAGCGGCCCGCGAAATCCCACCCGGCGACACCCTGTCCTACGGCGCTATCGCCAACCGCATCGGCTCCCCCGGCTCAGCCCGCGCCGTCGGCCAGGCCCTGGGCCGCAACCCCTTCGCCATCGTCGTCCCCTGCCACCGCGTGGTAGCCGCGAACGGCAAGCTGGGCGGCTTCTCCGCCAACGGCGGCGTCACCACCAAAGCCAACCTCCTAGCCCTGGAAAACCCCGACCCCCAACCCTCCGCCGCGCCCAAGAAGACCAGCGCGGCCAGCGCGGCCAGCGCGACCAGCGCGGCCAAAGTCACCACGGGCAGAGCCAGCACGGCCAAAGTCAGCACGGCCAAAGCCGATAGCGCAGCAAAGGGTGTTGCTGCCTCAGCTAGCGGCTCAGCCACCGCTGGCGGAGGCAACAAAGCAGGCCGTGCAGCCAAAGCTAGCGTCGGCAAAGCGGGTGGCGCGGCCAAAGCCGGCGGCACTGCCAAAGCCGGCGGCGCGGCCAAAGCCGGCGGCACTGCCAAAGTCGGCCGTGCGGCCAAGACTGATGGTGCAGCCGAGGCGGGTGGCTACGGTTTTAGTCCGAAGACGGCGCTGGCTCATTTGCGCAAGGTTGATCCGAAGCTGGGCCGGTTCATCGACGGCGCTGGGCCGTTCGACATGATTATCAATCCGGCCGACAGCGTGTTCGGCATGCTCGCCGAGGCTATCGTCTACCAGCAGCTGACCGCGAAGGCTGCCAGCACCATTTTCGGCCGGGTCTGCGAGGCCACCTCCGGCGGCAAGCGGCCCAAGCCGAAGGATGTGCTTGCCACGTCTGAGGCCGACCTTCGCGGTGCCGGCCTGTCCAACGCGAAAACCCGTGCCCTGCTTGATCTTGCCGACAAGGCTGAGAGCGGTGAGCTTCCCACGCTTGCCAAGATCCGGCAGCTACCCGACGACGAGATCATCGAGACCCTTGTCAAGGTACGTGGCATCGGCCGTTGGACGGCCGAGATGTTCCTCATTTTCCGTCTCGGCCGCCCCGATGTCCTCCCGCTCGACGACTATGGCCTGCGGCGCGGATACACCATAGTGTTCGGCACGAAAGACCTGCCCAGCAAAGCAGAGCTGGAAAAAGCGGGCGAGAAGTGGGCGCCCTACCGCACTGCCGCCAGCTGGTACCTATGGAAGGCTGCCGAGCCGCCGGGCCTGACCACGTGACCGCCTGACGTTAGATGAAGAAGAGCATGTTCACGACGGGAAGCAGCACGGTCACCTGGAAGCCGAGCACGAAGGCGCTAAAGATGGCAAGCAGCCGGAACTCCATCCCGCCGCCGGCGCGGTATCGCCGCACGCCGACGACGAGGCTGCCCAGGATCATCGGGACACCCAGCCAGGACAGCGTTCCCAAGGCGAAGAGCGTCCAGCCTGGCCAGCTGCGCGCGACGAACCCGTCGACCGGCCTTGGGAATGCCGGCCGGTGCAACAGGCTCACCGTCAAGATGGTGAGGCATAAGACGAAAAGGATCGCCGATCCCAGTACCATGGCATAGGCGGCCATATCCACATCGCGGTCGCCAAATCGTTCGGCCTGTTGTCTAATTTGGATATTGCGATGGCTGGCCCACTGGTGCAGCCCCAAACTGATCGACGTGACGGCGATCCAGAACCAAACGTAGGGCCCTGAGGCGAACCGCTGGCGCAAACCCGACCACATCAGCGAGCGCCGTCCATGGCCGCTCAACGGATCTTCGCCGTTGTCGCTCGCATCGAGCATCATGGCGACCATGTCTGCGCCGTGCCTTTCGCGCCACGGCTTGGAGTAGAAGCGCAGGGCGCGCCAGTAAGGGATGTGAGCTGTGGTCAAAGCGACTCTCCCAATGCCGGGCGGCGCGCTATCCGGCGCACCGCCTTCTCCATCGTGCTACGACGCTGTGCCTCAGCGGCAAACACGGCCTTTCCGGTAGCGGTCAGCCGGTAGTTGCGGCGCAGTCGGCCGCTGACGATTTCTTCGCTGGAGATCTGGATCCAGCCGTCGTCGAGCATGCGATCGAGCGCCTTGTAGAGCGTGCCCGGACTCAGGCTGATCACACCGTCACTGAGCGCCCGAACCTGCTGGATGATGCCGTAGCCGTGGAGCGGCTCGGTCAGCATCGACGCAAGGATCAGGTATTCGTGTTCAGTGAGCGCCCGCCTACTAGTCACGCGAGCCATATTACGCTCAGGAATATATAGGCGCAAGCGTACGGTCGATACTGTTGCGGCACAACGGTTTCACTTCTCTTGTCCTTTTAGTACATGCGTGCTAGCCTTGCTTCGTGACTGGGGCGGGGGCCTTGTGGAGCATGTCGGACAACGAGTTGTCCGGCGAGCTTCTCCAGGTGTGGGCCGCCGAGCAGGCTATCGTGGCGCGTCGTCTTGGGCTGGTTCGTGAGATTGACGGGCGCGGGCTGGCGGGTCGTGAGGGCGCTACCTCTGCGGCGGTGTGGCTGCGTGACAGGCTTCGGGTCACGATCCATTCGGCGCGGCAGATGCTGTCGCTGGCCGCTGTCCTAGATGGGCCTTGTGAGGCAACGGGAGCGGCGCTGGCCGATGGTGTGGTCAACGTGCAGCAGGCCCGCGTGATCGCCGATGCGGTGAACGATCTGGGCGAGCACGGCCCGGCGGTTCAGGCCAAGGCCGAGCAGGTGTTGCTGCATCCCGATTGTGTGGTGCTGGAGCCGGTGTCGTTGAAGGTGGCCGCCGACCATGTCCTCGAGCATGTGGCCCCAGAACTGGCCGAGGAAAAACAGCGCCGCGACCTGGAAGCCGCCGAGCGCCGTGCCGCCCGAGACCGGGCGTTCACGATGAGCCCCGACGGCACCGGCCGGGTCCGGCTATCAGGCTGGCTCGGCCACGAAGCCGCCGCCATCATCAACGCCGCCATCGACCCGCTATGCGCCCCAGCCGGCAAACACGACGACCGCACCGCCACCCAACGCCGCGCCGACGCCCTCACCGAAGCATGCCGCCTCACCCTGGCCGCCGGCGAGCTACCCGAAAACGGCGGCGACCGGCCCCAGCTCGTGCTCACCATGCGCCACGACGACCTCCTGGCCCGCATCGGCCACGGCATGCTCGACACCGGCCAGCCCCTCACCCCCGACACCGTGCGCCGCATCGCCTGCCAAGCCAACATCATCCCCGCCGTGCTCAACACCACCGGCCAAGTCCTCGACCTCGGCCGCCAACGACGCCTGTTCACCGGCCCCATCCGCCGCGCCCTCATCCTGCGCGACGGCGGCTGCGCCTTCCCCGGCTGCGACAGGCCGCCACGCTGGTGCGACGGCCACCACATACTCTCCTGGCTCCTCGGCGGCGCGACCAGGCTCGACAACGCCGTCCTGCTCTGCGGACACCACCACCGGCTCATCCACCACAGCGAATGGGAAGTCCGCATCGGACCCGACGGACTACCCGAATTCCTCCCACCATCCTATATGGACCCACTGCGCAGACCACTTCGCCACCACCGCCATAGACGGCCCTAACGGGCCACCCCTCGCCACCCTCACCACCACGATCGTCCTTTCCGGACCTACCCCCGGTGAGTCCACACCTCACCAGCGCCGCCGGTGGGAGCTGGGGTGGCCGCGAATAAATAGTCTGGCGGTGGGGCGCGGTGGTGCTAGCTTGATCGCTATGACACGACTGGTCCAGGTGGATCTCCGATCCGGTGACAGGTTCCTCACCTGCTGGGTGGAACCGCGGGTCCGGGTTGGAGATCAGATCACCCTCAAGAATCATGAGGAGCCTGCTCTGCGTTGGGACGTTCTGCGCGTGGGCACGGCTCGCGACTCGGGCGACATCAAGCGCGGCTGGGCGAATTTTGTTGCGCGCGGCGGGCGTCAGGCGGTGTCCGGATAGCGGTTGTCCATTGTGGACAGCGGTCCGGGAAAGTTGGTGAGACGACGGTCACATCGGGTCGACGGTAAGGTTCGCCTAACCTAAGCTGTGGCTCCGTGAAGAGGAGCGCCGTAGTAATCCTCGGCGTCCTGCTGTTGGGGGCTGCCGTTGCCGCGAGCCTGGCCGTCGGCAGCCGGGACATCCCGCTGAACGACGTGGTCAGCGCACTGCTGCGACCGTCGGACGGCGAGCACACGGTGATCGTCAGAGAGCTGCGGTTGCCGCGGACCTTGGTGGGGTTGCAGGTTGGCGTCGCGCTCGCGGTTGCGGGCGTGATCATGCAGACGCTGACCCGCAACCCCATTGCCGAACCGCGCATTCTGGGCATTGCGGCGGGCGCATCGTTCGGGGTCGTCGTGGCGATCGCGGTGTTCGGCCTGAGCACGCTGGCGGGGTGGATCTGGTTCGGGTTGGGCGGAGCGGCGTTAGCCGGCGTCGCCGTGTTCAGTATCGCCGCGCGAACGCGCGAGGGGTCGGCCCCGGTCAACCTTGCGCTGACCGGAGCGGCCATCGACGCCGGCCTCGGTGCGCTCATCTACGGGGTGCTGAGCATCGACGCCGCCACGTTCGACCAGTTCCGGTTCTGGGTGGTGGGCTCGCTCGCTGGGCGTACCCCACAAATGGCCCTTCAGGTTTTGCCGTTCCTCGCCCTCGGCCTCGTCTTCGCGGCGATGGCCGCTCGTGGGTTGGATGCCCTGGCGCTCGGCGACGATATGGCGCGTGGGCTGGGACATTCGGTGGCGCGCTGGCGGGCGATCGCGGCAGCGGCGGCGATCCTGCTTACGGGTGCGGCGGTGGCGGTGGCCGGGCCGATCGCCTTCGTGGGGCTGGCCGTGCCGCACGCGGCGCGCGCGCTCGTGGGAACGAATCATCGATGGACTCTGCCGGTGTCGGCATTGCTGGGCGCGATCCTCGTGCTTGGCGCGGACGTGCTTGGGCGCGTGCTGTTTCCGCCCGGCGAAGTGCCGGCCGGAGTCATCACGGCGCTGGCCGGAGCGCCCGTGCTGCTGTGGGTGGTGCTGCGCAAATGAAAGGGTACTCGCGGCTGGGGCTGGTGGCGGTGGCGCTTGCTGTCGCGGTGGTGGCCAGTGTGAGTGTCGGTGAAGTGAGCGTGCCGCCGATCGAGGTTGTTAAATCTCTTCTTTTCGCGGGTACCGATTACGACCTCATAGTTCGCGAATTGCGTTGGCCCCGAACGGTTCTGGCCGTGGTGACGGGAGCCGCGTTCGGCATCGGCGGGGCGCTCATCCAGTCGGTGACGCGCAATCCGCTCGCCAGTCCCGACATCATTGGTATCACCCAGGGTGCGGGGCTGGCCGCCACGATCGCGCTGACGACCGGGGTGATCGCAGTCGCCCCGGCCGCATTGGCGGGCGGATTGCTTGCGGCGCTGCTGGTTTTCACGTTCGGGTCGCGGTCGGGATTTTCCGCCAGGCGGTTCGTGCTGGCGGGGGTGGCGGTCGCCTTCGCGCTGCGGGCCGGCATCGAGGTGGTGCTCACGTCGGCGGAAACCATTGACGCGCAACGGGCGCAGATCTGGCTCATCGGCTCGCTCAATGGGCGGGGGTTCACCGAGGCGTCCGCGATCGCGCTGACGCTGGTCTTGGCGCTCGGCCCGCTGTTGTGGGCGGGCTGGGCGTTGCGCACGAGCGCTCTGGACGACGATGTGGCGCGTGGTCTTGGGGTTCGGCCGGTGGCACGCCGCTATGGCCTGGCCGCGGTCGGCGTGGTCTTGGCGGCCGCCGCGACCGCTCAGGTCGGCGCGATCGATTTTGTGGCTCTGGTCGCGCCGCAGGTCGCGCGCAGGATCCTGCGCACCGAGCGCCCTGGCTTGCTGGCTTCCGCCCTTGTCGGCGCGACCCTGGTGGTACTGGCCGATCTGGCCGGGCGGCGGCTGCTCGCGCCCACCCAGCTGCCGGCCGGTGTGCTCACCGCCGCGCTGGGCGCGCCTTATCTCATCTATCTCCTTCTGCGCGGGAGGCGTCATGCTGCTTGAGGCTCAGTCACTTTTCGCCGGGTACGATGAACGCACTGTCCTGGATGGACTGTCGGTGCGGATCCCGCCCGGCGAGCTCACCATCATCATCGGACCCAACGCGTGCGGCAAGTCGACCCTGTTGCGCACGCTGGCCCGGCTGCTCAAGCCGCGCGGCGGTGCGGTCTTGCTTGACGGGCGGTCGATTCACGAGCTGCCGCCCCGGCTCGTGGCTCAGCGACTCGGCGTGTTGCCGCAGTCGCCCCTGGTACCCGAAGGAATAACGGTTTTGGAATTGGTGTCGCGGGGAAGGCAGCCATACCAGCGCTGGTGGCAGCAGACGGCACCCGGTGACCGCGCTGCCATCGAGGCCGCGATGCTGGCCGCCGACATCGTGGCGCTGGCCGATCGGCCGGTGGATTCGCTTTCCGGCGGGCAGCGGCAGCGGGTGTGGATCGCGATGGCGCTGGCGCAGGAGACCGAGGCGCTGCTGCTCGACGAGCCCACCACCTTCCTCGATCTGTCGCATCAGGTCGAGGTGCTCACGCTGCTGCGCCGGCTGCAACGCGGCGGGCGCACCGTGGTGGCCGTGCTGCACGACCTCAACCAGGCCGCCCGCTACGCCGACCACGTGATTGCCATGCGCGACGGGGCGATCGTGGCCGCCGGCCCGCCAGCGCAGATCGTCACCACCGAGCTTGTCCGTGACGTCTTCGCCCTCGACTGCGTCATTGTGCCCTGTCCTGTCACGGGCGCACCCTTGGTTGTCCCCTCTGGAAAGGAATTGTCGTGAAACGAATTCTGCTCGCCGCCGCAGCCGTGCTGGCCCTGGCCGGTTGTGCCAACGAGCCGTCCATGCCCATCGTCACCTCCGTGTCTGTCAAGCACGCCATGGGCACGACCGAAGTTCCGGTGGCCCCCAAGCGGGTGGTGGTGCTCGACACGGACAAGGTGGACACGGCGCTGACGCTGGGCATCAAGCCCGTGGGCGCGGCTCGGGCGGGCGAGCTGACCGGCTGGCCCACCTATTTCGGCGCCGACGCCACCGCGGGCATCAAGGAGGTGGGCACGCTCGCCGAGCCCAACCTGGAGGCCATCGCCGCGCTGAAGCCAGATCTGATTCTGGGCTCCAAGTTCCGGCAGGAGAAGTTCTACGACGAGCTGACGAAGATCGCCCCCACCGTGTTCACCGAGAACGTCGGCAAACCGTGGAAGGAAAACTTCCTGCTCGACGGCGAAGCTCTCGGCAAGAAGGCCGAGGCCGAGGCCGCCCTTGACGGCTATCAGAAGCGCACCGCCGCCCTGAAGGTGAACAAGGCGCTCAAGGTTTCTCTCGTGCGCTTCATGCCTGACCACATCCGCGTCTACGGCCCCGAGTCGTTCTCCGGCATCGTGCTGGGCGACGCCGGCCTCGCCCGGCCCCAGTTCCAGCTGTTGGAGGGCAAGCAGGACAGGCGTTTCGAGAAGGTCAGCCCGGAACGGATCTCCGACGTTGACGGTGACTTCATCTTCGTCGCCGCCTATGGCGAAAAGGCCGCCGCTGAGCAGGCCCGCGTGACCGGTGGGCCGCTGTGGGCCGGGCTGGGCGCGGTGAAAGCGGGCAGGACCAAGGTGGTCGCCGACGAAACCTGGATGACCGGCATCGGCGTGACCGCCGCCCACAAGATCCTCGACGATCTGGAGAAGTACCTGGCGTAGATACGCCGCCGCCCCGTCCAGGACACCGAGGGGACGGGGCGGCACGTTATCTTCGGTGATGACTATTGCGAGGTGTCGCGTTCGTTGAGCAGTTTCTCCAGGCGTTCCAGCGCCTTGTCGGCCTGCTTGCCGACCTTGACGTCGTCCGGTGCCTCCCCGCACGCGCCGAACATCTCGAACACCTTCTGACCCGCTTCCGCGATCGCCTGATCGGTGGGCATCTGACCAATCCTCCACTCCTAGATGGCGTTGCAGGCCCTGAAGATGTGGATGAGCGCGGGAATGCTGGCCCGGCCGTGCTGGAAAGCGATGTACTCGCCGAGCACGAGGTCCTGCGCCCACTTGTCCTTATAGGCGAACTGGGTTTGCGCCGGGTACACCATCTCGCCGTTTTCCCACAGGTGCGACATGAACCAGTGGAAGGCCCGGCTGTAGTTGGGGAACTTCGGCTGCGAATCCAGGCCGGTGAAGGGGGTGAAGCCAAAGTGCAGCCACTCGACCTTCTCCTCCTGGAACTTCTCGATGGCCGTTCTGTTGATGGCCTCCATGACGCCCGGCGGGCAGTCGGGTTGGCGGCGGCTCAGATCGTGCATCCATCCCGGACGGGTGCCGTAAACCGGCGAGTACGAGATGTAGCCGATGAGCTTGCCGTCGTTCTCGGCGACGAACAGACGCCGCATGTGCTGGTACGGCCCGCCGGTCTGGCCGACCAGGAACTCCAGCGGCTTGGCCCCGCCTTTGGTGCCCAGCCAGGCGCCGTCGAGCTCGCGAATCCGGTCGATCCACGGCTCCAGCGGAACCTCATTCACCTGAAGACCGCTGCCGAAGGCGCGCTTTATCTTGTTGCGCAGCTGCATGAACCGAGTCCCGGCGAGGGTGAACGTCTCCAGGCGCAATGCGAAGGACGCGCCCATCTGATTCACCACAAAGCCTTCCGCCAGGTACTCGGGCGCGTCTGCCGCTTGTAGTTGCACGGCAACGATTTCGCGCTTCTGTTCGGCCGCCCATTCGATGAAGGCTTTCAGCAGCTGCGCCCGCGCACCCTCAGGGGCGAATGGCCCACCGAATTGGACGATGTAGCGGCCGGTCTCGCGATAGACGATCACTCCTGGGACGTCCGGCAGCGTGAAGTAGCTGTTTCCTTCGTTGACGGCGAGGAACGAGCTTGGGTTGTCGGCGTCCGGGTAGCTTTGGATCGCCTCCAGCGCCACATCGGACCCCGTCAGAACATCGGTCATGGGGATCTCCGTCCACTATTAGCTCACCCCACGTTATGCACGTCCTTGCTTCAATCGCAAGGAAAATGGGGCCGTAAAATAGCATCAGGCGCGCGTCAGCCGATCGTCAGAGCGATGCGGCAGACTGGCCTTAGCAACAAACCAGGAGAGGTCTCCATAGCGGCCTATTGGGGATCGGCTTTTGTCGGTCGGGTGCTTGTCACCCGCGCAGGTTCGAATCCTGCCCTCTCCGCTCAATATAGTCGGCGAAGCACCAGGTGATCACCTGGTGCTTCTTCGTTTTCGGAGCTCGAATCACTCATCAGGCTTGCGTCAGGTGCAGGTCAGGAATCGCTGCGAGACTTCCTTTTGAAGCCGCCACGGAGAGGCATGCAGGTGAGCATCATTATTGATCGCACCAAAGGTGATACCCGCGCATTCGACGCGGCCTCTATTGGCGCTGCTGCGCGCCAGATTGCGGGCGTCGAGCCGGACGAGCCTTTGCGTTTCATGGACGGATTTGCCCACCTCACCTCCTCCCTCGATACCGAGGCCAGGCTCACCGACGCCGGGCGGCGCTCCGCCCGGGCAGCGCTGGTGAAGTCGCTGGTGACCCAGCTGGAAGTGCGAAGGATGCTGCGCTCGCAACCGGAGCTGGCGCAGACCCCGATCCAGCCCATCGTCATTACCGGGCTGTTGCGTTCCGGGACCACGTTTCTGCAGCAGCTGCTCGCCCAGCATCCGGGTCTGCGCGCGCCTGCGCTCTGGGAGCTGATGGCTCCGGCGAGCCCGCGTAAACCGAGCCATCTCGTCGCCGACGGGGAGTCCTATGTGGAGGAATACTATCGGGCGGCTCCGGACTTCAGGTCGATTCATCCGCTCGATGCGCGGCAACCCGAGGAATGTCACCGGCTGACCGCGAACTCGTTCCGGCACTTCATCTTTGGGTTGCGCTACCGGGTGCCGAGCTATGTCCGATGGTTGCGGGCTCAGCCGATGGCCGAGGCCTATCGCTTCCACCGTGAACAGCTTTCCTGTCTGCTGGCACGCGAGCCGGGCGATCCCGTTCTGCTCAAGTGCCCATCACACCTGTGGCACCTCGACGCCCTCGCGCAGGTCTATCCGGGGGCCAAAGTCGTTCGGCTGCATCGCCGCGCGTCGGTGAGCCTGCCGAGCGTCGCCAGCCTGACCGCGGTGGTGCGCGCGGCACGGTCGGCCGCCGTGGATCCGGCGGAGATCGGCGCTTACTGGCTTGAGGAAGCCGCGCCGGTGCTCGACAGCATGCGCCGCGGCGTCGGGCCATTGCGCACGCCGCCGCTGGACATCCGCTTCACCGATCTGACCGCCGACCCGCTGCGGGTGGCCGGGCAGGTCTGCGACTACGCCGGCGTGCCCATGACCGAGCAGGCGACGGCTCGGATGACGGCTTTCCTCTCCGGCGCCACCGGCAAGCCGGGCAACCATCGTTACCGCGCGCAGGACTTCGGGCTCAGCGCCCAGCTGCTTGACGAACGGTTCGCCCGCTATCACAGCGAATTCGACCTGTAGACAGCAGGAGGAACAGTGACCACCACAGCATCAAGCCACTTTGAACGTGCTCGGGCCATGGTCGCCGAGGTCAATGAACGCGCCGGTGAGGACCCTATCCGGATCGGCATCATCACGCCGCTGTGCGAGCCGGGCGATGCCACCGCGGGCGAGCTGGTGGTACGCGGCGCCTGCCTGGGTGCCGAATATGTAAGGGAAACCGGGGGAATGCGGGGCGGCCGGCAGGTCGAGTTCGTCCTCTACAACGACCAAGCGACGGCGCAGGAAGAGGGCATGGCTCGGTCGTCGGCCGCCCAAATGACCAAACTGGCTCTGGTGGACAACGTGGTGGCCGCGATGGGCCAGTGGCATCTGCGCACCACGCCGTGGGTGGTCGACGTCGCCACCCGGTACGGTGTCCCGATTTTCATCGAGAACGGGCACAGCTGGATCACCGCGCAGAAGCGCCGCAACGTTTTCCGGGCCTATTTCACCATCGCCGACCGGGTCCCGATCATGCTCGACTTCGCAGCGCGCAACTCGATGAAACGCATCGGCCTGATCGCCGCGGATACGGTGTTCGGCCAGATGACCGCGGACACGCTGGTCGAGTACGGCCAGCAGCGCCACGGCATGGAGTTCCTGCGCTTCGACTTCGCCCAGGACGACACCACCGACTTCCGCGAACAGCTCAGAGCGATCAAGGAGTACCAGCCCGACCTGTTCATCAACGGCGCCGTCATCAAGACCAACTACATGATCATCGAGCAGGCGGCCGAGATCGGCCTGATTCCGGCCACCCCGATGATGGTGACCTTCGGTTTCCCGCTGCGGTCGGCCGACTTCTGGCGGCTGTCCGGCGACGCTGGGGTGGGCACCATGTGGCCGGCCATGCGCTATCGCGACTCCTGGGACGGCCTCACCGACGTGGGCAGGTGGTTCATCGACCGATACACCCAGCGATACGGCCAGTTCCCGCCGGACACGGCATTGACCCACTTCACCGACGTCACCATCATCGCCGCCGCGCTGCGGGCCGCGCGCTCGGACAGCCGGGAGGACCTGCTCGACGCGTTGGAGGCCATGGAGTTCCAGACATGGCAGGGCCCGATCCGTTACGAGCGCGGCCCGGCCCACTGGCATCACGTCGCCCCCGAGCTGGCGTTGCTGCAGTACCAGAAGATGGATCAGCTCTTCGACGATTCGGCCATCATCCACCCGCCGCAGCTGGCGACGGCCACCTATCTGCCACCGGCGACCAACGGCACGCAGAAGGACGGCACGCAGAAAGCCGTCAAGCGGGGCACGGTCAGCGCGGCTTCCAACACCGCGGCGAAACGGCGCGCAGTCAACGCGGCGGCTGGCACCCGGCACGCCCCGGTCAAGGCCGCCAAGCCGGTCAAGGGCGCCAAGCAGACGCGGCCGCACAAGGGTGGTGAGCGCGGTGACCGGTGAACAGCGCACGGCCGCCTGGGCGGTGGTGGAAAGCCTGCGCCAGCACGATGTCGACCGCGTCTTCTGCGTGGCCGGGGAGAGTTACCTGCCGATCCTCGATGCCCTCCATGACCTGCCGGAGATGGATGTGGTGACCTGCCGGCACGAGGGTTCGGCCGCCTTCATGGCGCTGGCCGACGCGAAGCTGACCTGCCGCGCTGGTGTCTGTTTGGTCAGCCGGGGCCCGGGGGCCACCAACGCGGCGATCGGGGTGCACGCGGCGGCCGAAGATGCCACACCTCTTGTGCTTTTGGTGGGCGGGGTTGGTACCCAGAAGATGAACCGCGAACCCTTCCAGGGCCTGGATTGCGCGAGCCTGTTCGGCGGGCTGGCCAAGGCGGTCTGGACAGTGCACAGCGCGCAGGCCCTGGCCGAGTTCGTGGGGCGGGCTTTCCGGCTGGCCGAGGCCGGCACCCCCGGCCCGGTGGTGCTGGAGCTTCCCGAAAATGTGCTGGAGGGCAGCGCACCCGCTGTGGCGGCGCAGCGTCCCACCATGGCGGCGGTGAACGTGGCCGAACGCGACCTGGAAAGCGTGCACACGTTGCTGGAGCGGGCTTCCCACCCCATGATCCTCGCCGGATCCCGGCTCTGCAGCGACCTGGGCCGGGCCCTGTTGCAGCAGGTCGCCGAGAGGCACGGGCTGCCCGTGGTGACCAGCAACAAGAATCAGCACCTGCTGCCCAACCGGCACCCGAATTACGCCGGGCATCTGCACAACGCGACGCCCAAGCATCAGCTCGAGGCGCTGAGCCAGGCCGATCTGGTGCTGGCCATCGGCACCCGGCTGGATGGGGTTTCCACGCGGGGGCACCGCTTCCCCACCGCCGAGCAGAACCTGGTGCACGTCTATCCCGATCCGGCCCGCATCGGCACCTACCACGACACCAAGGTGGGGATAGCCTGCGAGCCCATCGAGTTCCTGCGCCAGACGGTTGCCTGGAGTTCGTCCGATGTGGAGGAACGGCAGGCCTGGCTGGCTCAGCTGCACCAGATCGAGGTGGACAAG
Source organism: Rhizocola hellebori (assembly GCF_016862955.1). Lineage (GTDB taxonomy): Bacteria > Actinomycetota > Actinomycetes > Mycobacteriales > Micromonosporaceae > Rhizocola > Rhizocola hellebori. Next base: position 154,436 of record NZ_BONY01000001.1, read on the forward strand.
GCGGTCTGGCATCCGTTCTCGGCCGACGACGGGATAGTCTTCGGCGAGGTGGTCGCGGCCCTCGATGAGCTCACCGGTGGAGACGTGCGGGTGGTCGTGGACTCGGGTACCTTCACCAGCTGGGTCTACCGATATCTGCGCCTGGGCCCGCACGGGCACCTGCTCGGCATCGGTTCCAGCGCCATGGGTTTCGGGGTCGGCGCGGCGGTCAGCGCCGCCCTGCGCTCGGAGGGCCGGCCGGTGGTCGCCTTCGTCGGCGACGGCGGATTCCTCATGAACAGCGGTGAGCTGATCACGGCCTGTGCCCGGCAGCTGCCGGTGGTCTACGTGGTGGCCAACAACGGCAGCTACGGCACGATCCGGCTGCATCAGGAGAAGACCTACCCGGACCGGGTGGTGGCCACCGACCTGACCAACCCGGACTTCGCCCGGATGGCCGAATCCTTTGGCGCGCTTGGACTGCACGTCGACTCCCCGGATCAGGTCAGGCCGGCGCTGACCAAGGCGCTGGAGTCGCAGGGCCCGGCCGTTCTGGACGTCACCACCAGCCTGAAGCACATCACCGCCTACACCGTGCTGGGGGCGAACCGTGCAGTTTCGTGAGTCGGTCATAGACCTGATCGGGCAGACCCCACTGGTGAGGCTGGGCCGCCTCGGCGCCGGGCTGGCCCCGACCATCCTGGCCAAGCTGGAGTCGGCCAACCCGGGCGGCTCGGCCAAGGACCGCATCGCGCTGCGCATGATCGAGGCCGCCGAGACGGCCGGACTGCTGCGCGAGGGCGGCACCATCATCGAGCCGACCTCCGGCAACACCGGCGTCGGCCTGGCCCTGGTCGCCCAGCGCAAGGGCTACCGCTGCATTTTCACCTGTCCGGACAAGGTTTCCGCAGACAAGATCGCGGTGCTGCGGGCCTACGGGGCGCAGGTGGTCATCTGCCCGGCCGCGGTGCCACCGGAGCATCCCGAGTCGTATCGCAGTGTGGCGCAGCGGCTTGCCGAGCAGACGCCGGGCGGCTACCGGCCCGACCAATATTCCAACCCGGGCAACCCGGAATCGCACTACTACGGGACCGGGCCGGAAATCTGGGCGCAGACCGAGGGACGGGTCACCTGTCTGGTCGCGGGCGTGGGCACCGGCGGCACCATCTCAGGCACCGGCCGGTACCTCAAGGAGGTCTCGGGCGGGAAGGTGAGCGTCATCGGGGCCGACCCGGACGGCTCGATCTACACCGGCGGCTGCGGCCGGCCCTACTTCGTGGAGGGCGTGGGCCAGCCCAGCTATCCGCAGTCATTCGACCCGAGCGTCCCCGACGAGATCCTCGCGGTCACCGACGAGGACTCCATCGCCACCACCCGCCGCCTGGCCCGCGAGGAGGGCATCCTCACCGGCGGCTCGGGCGGGATGGCGGTCGCGGCCGCCCTTCGCCACGCGCGAGCCTGCGGGCCCGATGACGTGATGGTGATCGAAGGTGCCCGACTCCGGGCGCGGGTACCTGTCGAAAATCTTCAATGACGACTGGGTTTTTCGGCACGGCTTCGAAGACCCGCAGGGCAACGGGGCACGGGTCGGCGATCTGCTTGAGCACGGCCTGATCGTGGTCGAGCCGGGGCAGAGCCTGCGCGTGGCCGCCAAGGCCATGCACGCCAGCGGGCTGACCCACCTGCCGGTCTCCGCCGCGCAGGCGCCGGTGCGACTGGCCGAGATCGTGGGCACTCTGACCGAGGAAAGCCTTGCCCGGCGGGCGATCCACGGCCGCATCGGCGAGGACGACGCCGTCGCCGACCATATGGGGCCGCCGCTTCCCATCGTCGGGCGCGGCCAGTACGTGCGCGACATCATCGACACCATTCGTCCCGGCGGCGCGGCCCTGGTCCTGGATCACGGGCTGCCGTGCGGGGTCATCGGCTGGCGGGAAATAGCCGGAATTGTTTCGGCGTGAACGGAGTGATGGCATGACGACGCTTATCGAGTACGAGGATCCGGCCGAGGGTTTCCGCGGCTGGCTCGCCTACGACGGCATGCAAAGCCCGCTCGCCGCGGGCGGTTGCCGGATGCAGGCCGGCCTGACCGCTGACGAGCTGGCTGTGCTGGCGGGCAGGATGACGCTCAAGCAGCGGGTGCTCGGCATCAATGTGGACGGTGCCAAATGTGGCATCGACTACGACCCGCGCCGCGGCGGCGCGCGGGCCGCGCTGGGCCGGTTCATGGCGTTCATCGCCGACCAGATGCGCACCAGGTTCAGCATGGGGCCCGACATGGGCACCAAATGGCCTGAGCTGAACCAGCTTGCGGCCCGCGCTGGGCTTCCCTCCATCAAGTACGCGATAAAGCACGCCCAGGGCCTCAGCGACACCGAGTTCTTCGCCCGCATCGGACGTCTCGACGACCGCGTCGGCCCGCTGACGCTCACCCAGCGCCGGGCCGGGCACGCGCTGGCCCACGCCGCGATCGCCGCCGCTCGCGCGGCGGGCGTCACCGGCGCTATCACGTGTGCCATGCAGGGCTTCGGCAACCTGGGCCTGGCGGCGGCCTGTTCCCTGGCCGAGGAGGGGGTGATGCTGACCGCGCTGGCCGACGAGCACGGCTGTGTGGCGCAACAGGACGGGCTCGATGTCGCGGCCATGCTGCGCACCACGCTCGGCGCGCCAGTGCCGCAGCTGCTCACCCCGGGCGAACGGTTGGAGTCGGGGGAGCTTTTCCAGCGCCCGGCCGATGTGCTGATCCTGGCCGGCTGCGCGGATGCCATGGGCGACAAGGACACCGCTTCCGCCGCGTTCGGCAGTGTGGTGGTGGGTGCGAACTGTGGCCTGAGCGAGGCCGCCGAGGACGCCCTGCACCACCGGGGAGTGCTGGTGGTGCCCGACTTCATCGGCGGCATCGGCGGATCCGCCTCGATGGAGGCGCTTTTCGGCCCGCCCGAGCCGCCCACCGCCGAACAGGTTCTCGACAACCTGGCCAGGCTCATGCGCGAACTCGTCGGCGACCTGATCACCGGCGCCCGCGAAAGCGGCGTCGCACCAAGGACAGCGGCCAAGCAATTGGCGGCCGATGCCCAACCCGATCCACACGCCCCACCCTACGGCCAAAGCCGTTACCTGGCATCAACTGTCCATTGAGGAGACACCCAAATGACTGGCATAGTCTGCGTCAGCGAATGCACCCATAGCCGGGGCCACATCAGCGATTCCCGGTTCTATGGGGACAGATACGCCACGCCCGCGAGCCGGCGGATATTCTGCGACAACTGCCGGCATCAGCGATGGCTGGATGTCGAGTCGGCGCTGGCGCAGGCCGAGGCCGAGCTGGGTTTGATACCACAATCGATGGCCGACGAGATCAGCGCTTCGGCCCAGCTGGAGCTGATCAACCTGGGCCGGGTGGAGGAGGAGATCACCATCAGCGGTCACTCGCTGGTGGGCCTGTTGCGAGTCTTCGAGCGCGCCTGCGGCAAGGCGGCCGGCCAGTTCATCCACTATGGAGCCACCACCCAGGACATCCAGGACACCGGCCAGGCCCTGGAAATGCGAGATGTCCTGCGGGAGGTCGAACCGGCCCTGCGCGAGATCGTCAAGCATCTGGCGAACCTGGCCGAGGAGCATGCCGAGACGATGGCGCTGGGGCGCACGCACGCGCAGCCCGCGCTGCCCATGGGTTTCGGGCTGAAGCTGGCCAGCTGGGTCGATGAGCTCAACCGCCACTTCGACCGGATTGAACAGGCCCGTGAGCGGATCCTGGTGGCGCAGCTGTTCGGCGGCGCCGGAACCATGGCCGGTTTCGGCGTGCGCGGGCCGGAGCTTCTGGAGCGGTTCGCTTCCCGTCTCGGCTTGAAGGCGCCCACGATGGGCTGGCATGTGGCCCGCGACCGGGTGGTGGAGTTCGTCTCGCTGCTAGCCATGATCACTGGGAGCCTGGGCCGGATCGCCGATGAGATCCGCATCCTGTCCCGGCCCGAGTTCGGTGAGCTGGAGGAGGCGTGGAAGGCCGGCAAGGTGGGCAGCAGCACCATGCCGCACAAGCGAAACCCGGAACGCTGCGAGCAGGTGGTGGTCATGGCCCGGCTGGCCGCGGCTCAGGTGGGGCTGGCGTTGACCGGCATGATAGGCGACCACGAAAGGGATTCCCGTGCGCTGCGAATCGAATGGGCCTGTGTGCCCGACGTCGCCCACTACTGCCTTTCCGCCTGCGCGATGGTGAAGGAGAGTGTGGCCACCCTGATCGTGCACCCGGAGCGGCTCGCCGAGAACGTGGCCGCGGTCACCAATCAGGTGATGTCCGAGCGGCTGATGCTGACCCTGGGCGAGGGCGTGGGCAAGCAGCGGGCGCACGAGATCGTCTACGACATGACCCAGCAGTCCATCGAGGAGGGCGTGGACATCCACGAAATCATCGACCACAACGAGGAGGTCAAGGACCAGCTCGACGACGAGGAGCTGGCTACGGTCTTCAACCCGCTCACCTATCTCGGCTCGTCGGCCGAGCTTACGACGCGCACGGTGGCCGAGGCGCGCAAGCGCCTCGACGAGGACCGGCCGGAGGTCGACTGATGCGCAGGCTTTCAGCCGCGTCCGAGTTGCGCGCCGCCGTTGATCTGGATGATCTGGCCGGTAAGGAAACCCGCTTGTGGGCTGCACAGGTGGGCGACGGTGGCCGCGACCTCCTCGACCTCGCCGCCGCGGTTCATCGGGTTCTGCGCGGCCCGTCCGGCGTGGAATTCCGGGTTCATCCGCGCGCCGTAGAATTCGGTCGCCGGGATGTATCCGGGGGCCACCGCGTTGACCGTAATCCCTTGCGGCGCAAGCTGAGTGGCAAGGTCGTAGACCCAGGGGTGCAGGGCCGCCTTGGCCCCGCCATAGGTCGCCGGGCCGCGCAGCGCCGCGATCGACGTCACCGCGATGATGCGCCCGCCGGGACGGGCCATCAGCGGCAGCAGCGCGTGGGTCAGCAACACGGTGGGCAAAATGTTGCCCTCCAGGTTGTCCAGCCAGGTCTGGCGGACACCGGCCAGGTCCTGCGCGGCCTGCGCGGCGAAGTTGCCGCCCGCGTTGTTCACCAGAACATCAATTTTCTGGGTACGGAGCTCGGCCGCCACCCGTTGCACTTCCTGCACCGAACACAGGTCCCCGCTGATCGCCCGGACAAGCTTGGCCCGCACAAGCTCATTGACGGTGTCGACCGTCTCCGCAAGCGGCTCCGGGCGGCGGCCCACGACGACGACTTCTACTGCTTCGGCGGCGAGGGCGGCGGTGATGGCACGCCCAATCCCTGTCCCGCCTCCGGAAACAACGGCAAATCGAGGCATGTGCCGGTCTACCCCGGCCGTGCGGCGACCAAACACCTTGGTGGTGACCTGTGATGCGGCGGTTCCTCAGCGTCTATCTGCTCACCGTGGCGGTGCCGGCCGGGCTGGCCATCTTCGCCGTGGCAATGCTCGCCAACGGCTCTTCCTCCGGCGGCGCTGAAAACACGTCCGGGCAAGGCGGAAGTCAGCTGGTCTACCGTCTGCTCATCGCGACAGCGATCGTGGTGGCCCTGGCCGCGGCCGCCGGTGCCCTGGCCCGAAAGCTGCGCCAGCCACCCGTCATCGGCGAGATGGCGGCCGGGCTGGTGCTCGGGCCCTCGGTGCTGGGCTGGATCGCGCCTGACGAACAGCGCTGGCTTTTCCCGCAGTTCATCATGCCGCACCTGAACACCTTCGCTCAGTTCGGCGTCGTCTTCTTCATGTTCCTGGTCGGCGCGGAACTGGCCCCGCGCACCCTGATGGCCAGCGGCGCCAAGGCGGTGGTGATCGGGCACGCCTCGATCGCCCTGCCGCTGCTGGCCGGGGTCGGCGTGGGCTGGTGGCTCTACACCGTCTTCCCGCCCGCCACCGACCCCGGCCTGCTCCCCTTCGTGCTGTTCATCGGGGTGGCCTTCGCCATCACCGCTTTCCCAGTGCTGGCAAGGATTCTCACCGACCTCAAGCTGCTGCGCACCCCGGTCGGCACCACCGGGATAGCCGCCGCCGGGATAGGCGACGTCACCGCCTGGTGCCTGCTGGCCGCCGTGGTGGCCATCGTGCGAGGCACCTCGATGATCTCCGCGGTGATCGCCGTGCTGCTGGTGCTCGTCTTCGGCGCGGTCATGTTCTTCGCCGTCCGGCCCGCGCTGACCTGGGTCCTGCATCGTGCCGAAACCCGTGCCACGCCCAGGTTTCCCATCTTCGCCGGCCTCATCACGCTGGTGCTGGCGGCGGCGCTGGCCACCGAACAGATCGGGGTGCACCCCATCTTAGGCGCTTTCGCCGCCGGGGTCGTCATGCCGCGCGGCTCACGCCTGGTCACCGAGCTCACCAACAAGATTGAAGGCATCACCATCTGGTTCATGCTGCCCATCTTCTTCGTCGTGGTCGGCCTCAACACCAAACTGGCGTCGCTTAGCGGTGGCCTGCAATGGCTGGCCTGTGGCTTGATCACGGCGGTGGCCATCGCCACCAAATTCCTTGGCACCGGAATCGCCGCCCGGGCAACGGGTTCGCCGCTTCGCGACTCGGTCGCCCTGGGCGTGATGATGAACTGCCGTGGGCTGACCGAGCTGGTCGTGCTCACGGTCGGTCTCCAGCTCGGGGTGCTCAGCCCGGCGCTGTTCGCGATGTTCGTCATCATGGCCCTGCTCACCACCGCGATGACCGGCCCGTTGCTGCGATCCACGATGCCTACCGCACCTGTCCAATCCGATCGAAAGGCGAGTCAACATGATCCAGCCTTGCTCTGAAATCCCGGTGACCGATCAGCTCGAAGCGCTCGAAGCCGAGGCGATCTTCATCATTCGCGAGGTCGTCGCCGAAGCACAACGCCCCGTGCTGCTTTTCTCGGGCGGCAAGGATTCCATCGTGCTGCTTCGCCTGGCCGAGAAGGCATTCGCCCCCGCCAAGGTGCCGTTTCCGCTGATGCACGTGGACACCGGCCACAACTTCCCCGAGGTTCTGGAGTTTCGTGACCGGCGGGTGGCCGAGCTGGAGGCACAGCTCGTCATCGGCGATGTGCAGGCGGCCATCGACGAAGGTTTCGTCGTCGAGCCACCGTCGGGCATGCGCAACCCGATCCAGACCCCGGTGCTGTTGCGCACCGCCGAGGAGCATCAGTTCGATGCGCTGTTCGGCGGGGCCCGCCGCGACGAAGAGAAGGCGCGCGCCAAGGAACGCGTGTTCAGCTTCCGCGACGACTTCGGCCAGTGGGATCCCAAGAACCAGCGGCCCGAGCTGTGGTCGCTCTACAACACCCGGGTTCAGCCGGGCGAGTCGCTGCGGGTCTTCCCGCTGTCCAACTGGACCGAGCTTGACGTCTGGCAGTACATCGAGCGCGAGAAGATCGACCTCCCCTCGCTCTACTTCGCCCACCACCGCACCGTGGTCGACCGCGACGGGCTGCTCTACGGGCTGCATCCGGCCCTTCGGGTCAGCGACGACGAGGAACAGTTCGACGCCATGGTGCGCTATCGCACCGTCGGGGACGCCTCCTGTACGGCGGCCGTGCGCTCGGATGCCTACGACGTGTCCAGCGTGATCGCGGAGCTGACCCTGACCCGCATCACCGAGCGCGGCGCCACCCGCGGTGACGACAAGGTCAGCGAGGCGGCTATGGAGGATCGCAAGCGGGAAGGGTACTTCTAAAATGACAATGCTCCCAAAGATGCAAATGCTACGTCTGGCCACAGCGGGCTCGGTCGATGACGGCAAGTCGACGCTCATCGGCCGCCTGCTCTACGACTCCAAAGCCATCTTCGACGACCAGCTCTCGGCGGTCGAGGCGGCCTCGGCCGCGTCCAACGACGACTACACCAACCTCGCGTTGCTCACCGACGGGCTGCGCGCCGAACGCGAGCAGGGCATCACCATCGACGTGGCGTACCGCTACTTCTCCACGCCCGCCCGCAAGTTCATCATCGCCGACACCCCGGGCCACCTTCAGTACACCCGCAACATGGTGACCGGGGCGTCCACCGCGGATGTGGCCGTGATTCTGGTCGACGCCCGCAAGGGCGTGCTGGAACAGAGCCGCCGCCACGCCTACCTCTGCTCGCTGCTGCGCGTGCCGCACATGGTGTTGTGCGTCAACAAGATGGACCTCGTCGACTGGTCGGCCGACGTGTTCACCGTCATCTCCACCGAGTTTCGCACCTTCGCCGAATCCCTGGACCTGTCCAGCCTGACCACCGTTCCCGTCTCCGCCCTCAACGGGGACAACATCGTCGCCGGTTCCGGCAACGCGCCCTGGTACACCGGCGAGCCCTTGCTGCCCTACCTTGAAAGCACCGCGTTCGCAGGCCCCGACGCCTGCGCCGCCGGCCGGCTGCCGATCCAGCACGTCATCCGCCACGACACCGGAGTGCGCTACGCCGGCCAGATCGCCTCCGGCGAGCTGCGCCCCGGCCAGCAGGTCACGGTGCTCCCGTCGGGCGCCCAATCCTGCATCGCCGCCATCCACACCGCTGACGGCCCGCGCGACTTCGCCCGTGCCCCGCTTTCGGTCGCCATCGAGCTTTCCGACGACATCGAGCTGCACCGCGGGGACATGATCTGCACCGGTCCCGACTCCCCCAGCGTCACCCAGGACATCGACGCCACCATCTGCTGGATGGACGAAAACGCCGCGCTGACAACGGAATCCGAGTACACCATCAAACACACCACCCGTACCGGGACCGCCACCGTCACCGACCTGGTGCACCGCATCGACGTCAACGACCTGGGCGCCACCACCGCGGCCGATGAGCTCACCCTCAACGAGATCGGCCGGGTTCGCCTGCACACCTCTATCCCGCTCGTGTGCGACAGCTACCGCGACAACCGAGCCACCGGAGGTTTCATCCTCATCGAAAACGAATCCAACCGCACCGTCGCCGGCGGCATCATCACTTGCTAGGGGGTACAAATGTCCTGTCCAACTCCGGATCGGTGACTCTGAACGCCACGGTCCCGCGCACCTACCGTTTGGGTCATGACACAAGCGGTAAGGCTGGCCGGGGTCGCCAAGACCTACGGCCCGGTGCGGGCGGTGGACGGGATAGATCTTTCGATCGGCCGGGGCGAGACCGTGGCGCTGCTCGGCCCCAACGGGGCCGGTAAGTCGACCACCATCAACATGCTTCTCGGCCTGGCCGAGCCCGGCGAAGGCGTCATCGAGGTCTTCGGCCGCAGCCCGCACGAGGCCGTGCAGGCGGGCAAGGTGGGCGCCATGTTGCAGGAGTCGGGGTTCGCCGCCAACGCGAGGGTGATCGAAATCATCGAGCTGGCCCGCGCCCTGTACAAGCACCCGCTGCCCACGGCCGAGGTGCTGGCCACAGCCGAGCTGACCGAGGTGGCCCGGCGCCGGGTGGACAAGCTCTCCGGCGGGCAGACCCAGCGCATCCGCTTCGCCTTCGCCCTGGCCGGAAACCCCGAGCTGCTCCTGCTCGATGAGCCGACAGTGGCCATGGACGTGGAAAGCCGCCAATCGTTCTGGGCCGCGATGCGCAGGTTCACCGCGACCGGGCGCACAGTGCTGTTCGCCACTCACTACCTCGCCGAGGCCGACGATTACGCCGATCGGGTCGTGGTGATGGCCCACGGCAAGGTGATCGCCGACGGCAGCGGCTCGGAGATCAAGAAGATGGCCGGCGGCCGGACGATGAGCTTCCGGCTCAACGGCACCGGCGACGGCCTGGCCGATCTTCCCGGCGTGACCGCGGTCGAGGTCCGCGGCGACCGCATCCTGCTGCGCTGCGACGACTCCGACGCGGCGGTACAGGCCTTGATCCACAGCGGGCGGGCCTATCGTGACCTGGAGATAACCGGCGCCGGACTCGAGGCGGCCTTCCTCACCCTGACCTCAGCCAACGGCAAGGAGTGATCGACATGTTGGCTTTCCTGAAGTTCGAGGCACGCCGGTTGCTGCGCGAGCCGCGGGCCATCGTGCTCACCCTGGTGCTGCCGGTGCTCGTCTACACGATCAGCTCCGGCAATCAAGGCGATGTCGGCGGCCTCGACGTAGCGGCCTACCTGATGGTGAGCATGGCCGCCTACGGTGTACTCGTGGGTGTGATGACCGTCGGCATCTCGGTTTCCCAGGAACGCGCCTCCGGCTGGCTGCGCCAGCTGCGAATCACCCCGCTGTCCCCCGGAAAAGTGGTGGTGAGCAAGGCATTGCTCGGCTCGCTGCTGGCCGTGCCGGTCGTCCTCGCGGTCGGCGTCACCGCGGTCGCCTCGCACGGGGTTTCCCTGGGCATCGACCGCTGGGCGGCCCTGATCGGCCTGCTCTGGCTGGGCAGCCTGCCCTTCGCCGCGCTCGGGCTGGCGCTGGGCTTCTCGCTTCCCCCGCAGCTGACCCAGCCGGTGAGCATGCTGGGCGTGTTCGGGCTATCGTTCCTGGGCGGCCTGTTCGTGCCGACCGAGGTGATGCCCAAGGCGCTTGCCCAGATCTCGGGCTGGCTGCCCAGCAACCGCTACGCCGAGCTTGGCCGTTCGATCGTCCTGCATCACGCCCCGCCCGCGCGCGGCGTCCTCATCCTGGCCGGCTGGGCGGTAATCTTCGCGCTCCTGGCCATGACCGCCTATCGCCGATCGGCCGCGGCGAAATGAGCTCCGGGGTGTTCTGGGCGAGCGTGGACGATCCGCGCCCGCCCAGCGCCTCCGAAATCAGAGCCCGGCGGCTGCGCGGCATGCTCTTCGCCGCGCCCTGGCTCTCGCCGCTGATCGGCACCTTCGCCGCGATCCAGCGCGGGCAGGTGCCGCAGCCGTGGCTGGCCGCCCTGGGCCTGGTGGCCTTCATCGCGCTCTACCTCTACGTGGTCGTCAAAGCTTTCGGCCGCCGCGCCGCCGACCCGACCGCGATGGATCAGGCCGTGCTGTTCCTCACCACCGGCCTGGCCGTAGCGCTGATGCTCCGATACTCGACCAGCCCCGGCTGGTGGGGGCTGACCCTCTACCTCACCGCCGCCGGAGCCGCGCTTTACCGCCCGCCCAAGGCGTTCTACTGGATCGGCGGTGTCATCGCCCTGCAAGTCGCCATCGGCGTCATGAACCAGCACACTCCGCAAGACATCGCCGAGACTGCGTTCTCCACGCTGCTCGGCGGGGCCGTGGTCCTGCTCATGCGGCAGATGGTGCAGCTGATCCGGGTGCTGCGCGACACCCGCGACGAGCTGGCCCGCACCGCCGTCGAACGCGAACGGCTGCGTTTCGCCCGCGACCTGCACGACCTGCTGGGCCACAGCCTTTCCCTGATCGTGGTAAAGGCCGCGGTGGCGCGCAGGATGGCCGCCACCGATCCACAACGCGCCGCGCAGGAGGCTACCGAGATCGAACAGATCGGGCGCACCGCGCTGACCGAGGTACGTCAGGTGGTGACCGGCTACCGGACTCTGACCTTCGGCGACGAGGTGCGCAAGGCTGAAGCGTCGCTCAAGGACGCGGGCATCGACACCGTCGTGCGGGTCACCGATCGCGAGCTACCGTCCAATCTCGACGATGTCTTCGGCTGGGTGGTGCGCGAGGCCGTCACCAACGTCATCCGGCACAGTGGCGCTTCTTCATGCGTTATAGCTTTGTCTGGTACCAAGGAATGGGTGCTGGAAATCAGAGACGACGGAAAGGGCGGGCCACCGAGCACGGGCAACGGCTTGCGCGGGTTGACCGAACGCATGGCCGAGGTAGGCGGCACACTGTCCGTCATGACCGACGACGGCTACACCCTCCGGGCGGCCGCACGATGATCCGGCTGCTGCTCGCCGAGGACCAGGGCATGATGCGCAGCGCCCTGGCGCTCCTGCTCGGCCTCGAGCCCGACATCGAAGTGGTGGCCCAGGTCGACCGCGGCGACGCCGTCCTGGCCGCCGCCCTTGAACACCGGCCCGACGCCGCGCTGCTGGACATCGAGATGCCCGGCACCTCGGGCCTCGACGCCGCCGCCCAGCTGCGCACCCACCTTCCGGCCTGCCGCGTCATCATCCTCACCACCTTCGGCAGACCCGGCTACCTTCGCCGCGCCATGGACGGCGGCGCCCGCGGCTTCCTCGTCAAAGACGCCCCCGTCGAAGAACTCGCCGCCGCCATCCGCCAAGTCCTGGCCGGCCAAACCGTCATCGACCCCGCCCTGGCCGCCGCCGCCCTAGCCGCCGGCCCCAACCCGCTCACCGACCGCGAACGCGAAGTCCTCTCCGCCGCCGCCGACGGCGCAAGCGTCGCCGACCTCGCCATACGGCTGCACCTCTCCGAAAGCACCGTGCGCAACTATCTTTCGGCCGCCATCGGCAAAACCGCCACCCGCAACCGCATGGAAGCCGTCCAAGCCGCCCGAGCCCAAGGCTGGCTCTAGCGGGGCGCTCGGTGCGGCTAGAGGACTTCTAGCAAGGCATCGATCTCCACCTGCCGTTCTGGATGCGCCTGTACGTACCGGGCCGCCACCTCGTCTCGAAGTTCTGGTATCTCCAAGGCGGCCAAGACTGCCGCATTCTCGCGCATTCCCTGCCCATGCTCCTCGCTGCGCAGCCACGCATCCAATGGCTGATGGCGGCTGCGGTGAGACGCCACTGACCTCCTCGCAGCGGCAAGGGCTTCGACCATCTGCGCCTTGGTTGGCGGCGGTGAGATGCCGGCACAAAGCAGGGCCATCAGAGCCGCCCGCCGACGATCCTCAAGCGCTTCTTCCATCTCGGCGCAACTCCGTGACAACCTGGTTGAGAAGCTTCGTCGCCAACGCCCACTCTCCGACGAGGCGCGGCCCGGAATAGGCGGGATCAGCCGGGACGAACTTCATGTCGAGATAGAGATTCGCATCAACCGCGATCGTCGAATAACCAGCCTTGTCGCCCCGGTAATACCGAGCCGCTTCCGCTGCGGTCTGCACATCATCTTTATCGCCACGCATCTCCCCGTCGTACTTTGCCGCACCCTTGTTGAAAGCCGTTTGGGCACCTTCAGCAGAGGAAAAGGTCTGGGCCACCAGGTCGAGTCTTTGGACAAACTGGGGATTCGCCTTCTTGTCGGTCAGTGTGACCCGGCAGGTCACCTTGTCCGAGGTGTCAGCCTGTTCGCCGGGCGACAAGTTGCTCGCTTCGCCAATCGGGCTGAAGTCAATCCGCTGGCACAGATCAGCCTTCATCGCATACGACGCAGGCTTCGGCGCCGACGCCTCAGAGCCCGATCCGCCAGCACAACCCCCGACACTCAAAGCTACGAGTGACAGCGTCGCGCCCAGAACCAATGACGCTCGTGCCGCAGTCGCTCGAATCGCGAACCCCATCACGGTATCTCGTCCTCCCCAGGAGGTGTGGGCTGCGGTCACGCTGCACCAACCGCCCACACCTCCAAACTCACTATTAGCCGATTTTCGTACCAGCAAGCACTGTCGCAATCGCCGCATCCAGGGTTTGATCCCGCTCGCTACTACGCAACTTCTCCAGCAGCTCCTCGCCCTCAATGAGGCGGCCGCTACCAAGAAGATTCGCATCATCAACAATTTGACCCGCTGCACACACAGCGATGGCTATCGACATCGCAATACTGAGTACATAAGAGCCATCGGTTCGATCCGAAGTGACATAGGCGAAGAGGCCCGACTCCGGATCATCACCTCTGGGCAAGAACTCCGCCAGACCGAGTGAACATCCACCCCCGATGGCGGGGACTTCAAGCAGAAAGTCGATCGATTCCGTCCCCGCCCCCCATGAGTAGGGGTCATATATCTCAGCCAACCCTTGAGGTTCGATCGGGCGACGACCGCCGCCGGCAACGAGCGTCGATGTCGCAATCACTGTGAGTGACTCATCACCTGGACTGCCGAGGATCTCCTGCAAATGGGCCGTAGAAGATCTAAGCACCTCATCCAGCGTAAAGCTGCGATTCACCCGCACCGACCACTCGACGCTCACTTCAGTCTCCTATGCACAGGTTCCGTTTGTGCAATAAATCCAACCGCTATCAGTCTTGATGAAGATCTGGCCAACGGTTCCTTGCGTCGTAATGTCCGCGAAGTTTCCCTTCGCGATGAAGTCTCGCATCACTGCATCGGAAACATTCGATGCTCTAATCGAGACAATCCCATTGGAATAACCGGCATTCCTTAGTTGACTTTCAGCTTTAGACGCATGCCGGAAGACGGCGGTTGGGCTAGCCCCGGTCACGTCCTTCAGGCTCGTCGGAATACTATCCATCCAGCCGTCAATTCCCGGCATGTTCGGTGCGGTCTGTCCAACAAAGTTGCCAGCTCCCGCGTAGTCACCAAGCTCTTTCGCATGAGCCGCCTCGGTTGGACTCATCCTATTCGGCGTGACGATACAGGGCCCGCTACTGTTGTGCACGAGAACCGGCGTAGCCCCTGCCAGCACGTAATAGGTGTGGAGATCCGACACCGTGAGGTTGTAGGCCAAGCCTTCCGTGGTGGGCTTTACTGCGCTGCTCGTCACCGGAACGCGACGGCCGTCGGCTGCGATGAGCAGGTCGCCTCGGTCTAGCTCGTCCGCACGCTGCCACTCTTGGTCGGTGTCGTTCCAGAACGGGTGATCTTCGGTGGTCCTGACGACCTTTCCATCGACTTCCAGCTCAACGAAACTGTCGTCGTGAATCCAAACTGCGGTGATCGTGCGACCGCCGCTTTCGCCGGTTTCGGGATCTGAGGCGTGGACCTTGTCGCCGATGCGTACGTCGGCTAGCGCCTTCGAGTTTCCATCCGCCATGAGCACGCGGGTGTCGGGGCTGAAGCTGCAGAAGGCGCCACCACGGCTAATCTTTAGATCCTCTAGCCCTTTGAGAGCCTTCGCGTCGGCGCCAAGGGAATTCGCTATGGCGGCGCCAAGCCTGCCCATTTTCGCTAGTTTGGCCAGGCCGCCCAGGGGAATGAGCCCGATTGCCGTCCAGACACATGCGTCGCGTTCGCCTGCGGCGCATTTCATTCCGTCGATTACGGTGCCGACGACCGGGACCAGGCTCAGCAGGAATTCGAAGACTTCGCCGACTGTCTCGCCGCCACCGCCGCACATGGTGGGGTTCAGTTCGCAGTAGGAGCCTCTGAGGACGGCCGCCTTGTCCTCCTCGCCGAGCTGGGCGAAGGGGACGCCGAACATCTCGCGTGAGTAGTCATCCAGCGACCACTTGTGGCCGTGCTTCAGGACCGTTCCGCAGTAGGGCACGCTGGTGTAAAGGCTCTTGTCGACGTTCCAGTTTTCGAGTGCGCTTTGGTTTTCAAGAGCTGTGCCGCAATTGACTTCGTTGTCGAAGGTGAACTTGCCGGTCAGGTAGTCGTCGAGGTTGCTGACACCGCCTTCGCAGACGATCAGCCCGACGCCTTCGCTGTCCTCGACGAAGCCGCCATGGCATGCGCCGTCCTTGATGGTGTAGGCACCGGGGCCTCCGCTGCTGGGTGGTGGGGTGGCAGCGATCATCGAGGATTTGATCGCGGCGATGCGTGCCGCTTTCTTGATCTTCTTGATGACTTTGGCTTCCGCCGGGTGGCTTTCGAGATATTGGGCTTCCTCTACCTCGGAGCCGGTGACCATGGGCACGTGGCCGGTGGGGTCCACGTTGACGAGCGGATTTGCGTTGCCGTAGCCGTACTTGTTGCCGCCGACCGAGGCTGGCACGGGCGAGACGTCGATGGTGTCGCGGGTGTCGAACTGGCCGGTGTCGGTGTTGTACCAGCGGGCGTGCATGTTGACCCGGCCGGTGGCCGTGTCCGACCAGCCGGACTGGAAGCCGAGGCTGCCCTGCATCCCAGTGGAGGCAAGGGTTTTGCCGAACGGGTCGTAGGTGGTCGAGCCGGTGAAGGTGGCCGAGGTCGCGCCGAATTGGGCAACGACGTCCGAGTGCAGGTCGGTCCAGGCGTAGACGCCGGCGCCGGTGGGTTTGACGCCGAGCAGGTCGCCCGCGGGGCCGTGCACATATTTGGCGGTCGGGTCCTCGGCGAGCTGGTTGCCCAGCGCCGTGTATTTGAAGCCGGCTCGGACCATCCGGTCCAGCCCGTCGTATTCGTAGGAGCTGTACCCGGTTCCGGTGCTGTACTGGCGGATCACCCGGCCGAAGGCGTCGGTCTCGGTCGGCAAAGTCACCGTGCCGGTCGTGGCCGACAGCATGGTGCCGCGCGGGGTGTAGGCGTAGTTGGTCCCGTCGGCGGTCTTGAGCCGGTTGCGCTCGTCGTAGGTGAAGTTGCGCAGCCCGGCCTGCAGCCGGTTTCCGGACTTGTCCCACAGGTAGGATGCGCCGTTCCAGGAGGTGAGCCGGTTGGCGTAGTCGTAGGTGTAGACATTGGTGGCTGCGCCGGTGAACCCGGTGGTGTTCTTGGAGGTCAGGTTCCCGTTCTTGTCCCACCCATAGGTGATCTTCCCGAGCGACGTGCCGCCCGAGGTCTTCACCTCGTCGGTTTCCAGGCGCTGCGAGCCGTCGGTGCGGTAGCCGAGAAGCCGGCGGTTTTGATTGGAGCCGTAGGTGATCTGCGTAACCTGCGAAAGGTTGTTGTAGTTGTAGTCGAGCGCGATTCCGGCCGCCGTGTTGGTGACGGTGTCCAGACGCGCGCCGGTGTCATAGGTATATGACGTCAGCCCAGCCGCATCGGTACACGATGCCAGCAGGCCGTCGGGTGTGTAGGAGAAGCTGGACGCTCCGGATGGCCCGGTGGTGCTGGCGAGTTTGCCGCGGCCGTCGTAGATGAAGTTGTTGGTGCCACCCGAACCTGAGGCAGACTTGAGCCGGCCCGCCAGGTCGTAGTCGAGCACCCGGTCGGTGGTGGCGGCCTGCGCCCCGGTTCCGGTGGTGGTCTTGGGCCGGCCGGCGGTGTCATAGGTCTGTGTGGTCGACACCCCGCCGGGCAGGGTCTGCCCGACAGCGAGTCCGGCCGCGTTGTATTTGATGGTGAAGGTACGGTCGACGGCGTTCGGATGGGCATTCGTAGGCGGCTCGATCCGCGACTCGGGCAGGTTCCACGTGTTGTAGGTGGTGACGTAGTGGTAGCCGCGCCCGTCGGTGAACCGGGTCGGGTTACCTGCGATGTCGTAGCCGAAGGTCGAGGTGATCGAGTCCGACGAGCTGATCGGCTCGATGGTGCGGATCAGCTGATTGAGCGCGTCATAGGTGAACGTGGTCGTGTTGGTGCGGGCGTCGTTCACCGACAGCGTGTTGTTGTTCTTGTCGAAAGTGGCCAGCACGGTGGAATACACCGCACCGCCGGGGTCCAGCGTCTGCTGGCGATCCACCCGGCCGAAGTCGTCGTAGCGCAACGTCTGCTGGGAGTTGTCGGCAAGCTTGGTTGCTGTCTTGCGCGCGGCGAAGTCGTAGCTGTAGTCGACGGCCACGCCCGCACCGTCGACCACCCTGGTCAGGTCGCCGGCGTTGTTGTGGGTGTAGGTGATCGCGGAGCGGCCCGGGCCGGGCGGTGTCACCGTCGCCAGCCAGCCGTTTACGTGGTAGCTGTAGTTCGTGATGTAGCTCGCCGGGGGCGAAGCCACCACCTCGGTGGAGGTGAGCACCCGCTCCATGTAGTCGTAGGTCGCCTCGGCCCGTACCCCGGTCGGATCGGTGACCGACGACTGCTGGCCGTTGAGGGTGTACCCGAACCGTGAGACGCCCAGGTCCGGTGCAGTGGTTGAGGCGAGCCGTCCCAACTGGTCGTAGATGTAGGTCGTCGCATTGTTCAGTGGATCGATGGTCTTCTTAACCAAGCCGTTGTTGAAGTACTCGGTCTTGGCCACCGAGTCGATGGGCGTCGACGATCCCGGCGCGGTGTACGACGGCTTGTGGGCCTCGGTCACCCGGCCGTTCGCGTCCACCACGAACGTGCTGATCAGACCGCGCGGGTCCTTTACCGCGACCTGGTCGCCGAACGTGTTGTAGCCGATGGTGCTCACCCGGAACACGGTCACCGGAGTGCCGCCGGATTCCTCCGAGGCCACCGCGGGCAGCTTCGTCTCGGTCTGACGGCCGGCAGCGTCGTATTCGGCATACGTGCGGCTGCCGTTCGGGTCTGTCATCGACGTGGCAAGGCCACGCTTGTCCAGCTGCCACGAAGTGCGCTGCGCGGTCGTCGCGGTGGGCGCGGTTCCGTTGTAGACAGCCAGAATCTCGGCCGGCGTCAGCGCCTTCTGGTAGGCCTGGAGATCGTCGACGGTGCCTTTGAATTTACTCCCGCCCAGGCAGCTGAGGCAGAACACGCCCTTGCTCGGCCACATCGTGATGTTCGACAGCGAATTGGCTTGCGCCACCCCGTTGACGTAAAGCACGAGGGTCTTCGCGGCAGCGTTGTACACCCCGGTCAGGTGGGTCCACGTGTTCAGGGTCGGGGTGACATCTGAACGCGCCACCAGGCTCGTCCCCGGATCGCCGGAACCGACCACCATCGCCCACCGGTCGTAGAACGACGAGTACTCGAGGTTGAACGCCAATCTGGTCTGCCCCCACTGCCCGGCGATGACGCGCGTGGAGGCCTTGTCGGCCAGTTTCGCCCACGCCGAAATCGTGAAGCTCTGCGCGGAGTCCAGCACCGGGCCGGCCATGTCGATCTGGGTGGTGGTGCCGTCGAACACGGCCGAACCGCCGCGCTCCGCCGACCAGGTGACACCGGTGGCCGTGGCGGGACTGTTGCCGAATGCGTCGGCGGTGTCGTTGTCCAGCTTCCACCGGCCCGCCAGGCCGCCGCTGCCGCCGGCCGTGACGGTCTTCGAGGTTTGCCGGCCGGCCAGGTCGTAGGCGGCTTCGATGGTCTGCTGCCCGGACGCCGCGGAAACCCTTGTGGTGATGACGTTGTCGTCGAGTCCGTAGCTGAACGTGGTGGTGCGGTTGACTCCGGCCGCGTCCAGGGTGGCCGACGTTTTCCGCGACGCGGCGTCAACGACGAATGAGGTCAGCGTCGCTCCGTTGTTGGTGGTTTTGGTGAGCGGGTTCCCGGCGGCGTCGTAGGTGTTGGCCTCCAACACGAACTTCGTCGGCCCGTCTTCGCGGGTGACGGTGACGGGCAGGTTGTTGTCGGTGTAAGTGTAGGTGGTCAGGTAATTCCTCGCGTCGGTCACCGACGCCAGCCGGCCGCCCGGATCGTAGGCACGCCTTTCGGTCACCAGGTCGGCTGCGGCCGTGGGGTTGTTGGGATCGCCCGTCCAGCCCACCAGCGTGGTGGTGATTTTATTGCCGTTCTTGTCGTAAGCGATGGCGGTGGCGACGCCATCGGGCTTCGTCGTCTTGACCGGCCGGCCCGACAGATCGTACTCGGTCGTCGTCACCAGATTCATGGCATCGGTTTGGGTGGTCTGCTGGCCCAAGGTGTTGTAACCGAACTTCACCTCACGCCAGCCGTCCCCGCCGGTGAGGTCCTCGCTCTTGACCGACGTGGTGTGCCCGTCGAGATCGTAGGTGGTCGTCGTCTTCTTGGTGTGCAGGATGCTGCTGTTGACACGGTCGTACATCGCCGGATCCGTCTGCGTCTGCACGCGGCCGTAGGCGTCGTAGGTGAACGTGGTGACCAGATCGCCGCCATCGGCCTTGACCGTCTTCTTGGTCATCCGGCCGACCGCGTCGTATTCGAACACGGTCGCCAGACCGGCTGCGTCGGTGCTTTGCAACAGATCGCCGTTGGCATAGTAGGTCGACGTGGTGGTGCCGCCGTTGGGCGAGGTGACCGTGGTCGGCAGGCCTTTGATTCCGGTGGTGGTGTAGGCCGTGGTGGCGACCCGGCCGAGCGGATCGGTGACACTGATCCGGTTACAGGCCGCGTCATAGGCATACGCGGTGCGATAGGCGTTGTCGGTGTCCGACGACGACCTCGGATCACGCACGGCTTCGATCTGATCGTTGCACGGGTCGTTGGCCGCACCCAGGTGGTAGCTGTTGTACACGGTGGAGCATTTGTTTTCGGAGCGGTCCTGACAGGTGGTGGACGTCTTCACGTTGCCCCGCGATTCGCGTTGCAGCACGGTCATGTTGCCGTTTGCGTCCACAGTGGACTGAAGGAAACCCTTTTCGTCGTACCCGAAAACAGTCCTCCCGCCCAGAGGATCGACCTGCTGGACCTGGCGGCCGCCGGCCAGCACGTCATAGATGTAACTGGTGGTGGTCGCCTGCGGCCCGGTCGCGGCGGGGCCGGTGACCGAAATCGTCTTGGCCGGCACGGCAACTGGCTGGCCGGTGATCGGGTCCAGGGTGCGCGCCGCGTATTGGGCTTCCACCTGAGCCGCGGTCAGCGCATTGCGGTAGGTGGCCACCTCCGCGATGTGGCCCGCCCACGGCCCGTATTGGCCGCCGGCGTATTTGAAGCGGCCCAGCGACAGCGGGCCCGCGGCGAAGATGGATGGCACAGCGACTGTATTCTGCGGGACGCCGTTGACATACAGGGTTATCTTGCCCTGGGTTTTGTCGTAGACCCCGGCTAGGTGGGTCCAGGTGTTGAGCGCTGTCGAGTCGAGCGCGGAGGCGCTGAAGGTCGTCGGCGAGTCGACATCGTTCTGGCTCACCATGAACCGGTATCGATCGCTCGAGGGATCGTGATAGAGCAGCGCCGAATAGATCCGGTTTCCCTCGAAGGAAATCGCGGCCCGCTGCACAGTCTTGTCGGTGAGGTAGACCCAACCGGACATCGAGAATGACTTCGAGGTGTCGATGGTGGTGCTGTTGGCTTGAATGTAGGAGTTGTTGAAGCTGGCGGCTTTAGCGCCGAACGGCCCGTCGAATGAGCCGAAGGTGACCGCCGACGCGGTCGCGGTCGCCCCGTTGAGCTCGTTGGCGGCGCTGCCGACCAGCCGGTAGTGGTCGACCGGTGCCCCGGACATCACGGCTGAGGTGTAAGGCAGGCTGGACCCGGCGACGGTGGGGGCGCCGATTGTCCACTGCCCGTTGTCGGCGTCGGTGACCTTGGTGACCACGCTCGTCCCAGCCTGGTATTCGACCTGCGCGGTGATCCCGGTCGACGGCCGGGTGATCCTGGTCAGCGAGCTCGCCGCGACCCGGCCGGCGTCCCACATGCCGGTCACCTCGGCCGCGCGCAACGGCCGGGTGTAGAAGGCGAAGTCGGAGATCGAGCCGTTGAAGTAGCCGTCGTTGCCGGAGGTTTGCGGCCACAGCGCCCATTTGCCCGACCCGATGATGGCGTTGGTGCCGAAGGCGATGTCGGCGACACCTGTCAGCGTCCCTATCAGCTGACCGTCCAGATACATGTCCTGGGTGGTGGCCGACAGGGTCAGTGCCACGTGATGCCAGTTGCCGTTGTTGACCGCGGCGGCGGTGGTGATGGGCACGCCTGCGCCCTGATAGAACTCACCGCGGAGCTTGCCGTCCGTACCGATGTAAAGCACCGGATTCCAGCCGTTGGCCGGATTGGCCGCCAGCGACGCGGATTGCAAGGAATACAGGACACCGGTCCCGGTGGTCTTGAACCACATCGACACCGACTGCCAGGACGAGGTCAGCGCCACCTTCTGCGGCAGCGTGATGTGGGCGTTGCTGCCGTTGAATCCGGCGCTCGTCCCGGACTGCGTCAAAATGCCGGGCTGGCCCTGCGATACGTTCTGGTACACGCCGGCTGCGGTGTCGAAGTCGTCGATGACCGCCGACGCCGCGCCCGGAATTCCCGCGGCCTCACCCAATCGCAGATAGGTATGCGGACGGGCGTTGAGCGCGGTGGCCGGGTAGGCCCAGGTCGGCCCGTAGGTGTAGACGGTGCACGCGGTGGTGGTGGTCGGGTCGCACACCTTCGTCAGGTTGCTGCCGGTGTAGGTGTAGGTCCATTTCTGGGCCAGGTCGTTGGCGACCTCGGTCACCCGCGAGTTGACGATGGTGAAGAAGAGTTTGCGGCCCGAAGCGCCGGTCATCGACACCAGCTTGCCGGTGCCGTCGTAGTCAAGCGCCAGCCCGCGCGCGTTGGTATCGGTGATGGATTTGAGTTTGAACGTCGGCGCGGTGCCCTGCGTGAACGAATACTTGGTGCCGTCCTTGTCGGTGAGCGCGTAACCGCCGGCCACCGCGGCCAGTTCAGAGAAGCGGCCCGACGGCGGCGTGAAGGTTGTCCCATCGGGGTTACGGCCGAACGCCACCTCCTGCCCCGACGGATAGGTGATCACGATCGTGGTCGGCGTCTCGGTCGCCTTGGCGTCAAGCACCGTGGACCAGCTCGCCCCGAACATCCCGCCGGTACGCGGATCGCGGGTGTTGTAGTTGCGCACTATGGCCAGCGCCGGGCCGGGCGAGGCAGCCTGGGCGTCGGTGGCCGAGGTGGTGAAGTTGCCGATCTCCGCGGAGAAGCCTTTGCCGCCGTTCTGGGACAGGCTGGAGGTGATCGGCGGTTGCGGCACGGCCGTGGAAAGCACCTTCCACGACTGGTTGGTCGAGGCCAGCGCCCCGTCCCAGGCCTGCGCCGTCCACACGTAAGTCTTGCCCCACGACAGTTTTCCTGCCGGAACCGTCCACTTGGTATTCGCCGAGAAGCCGGAGTCGGCGACGTCGACAAAGGTCGAGCCGACCGCCTCCTTGACGAGGAACCGGTAGGTCACCGGCAACGGGAACGCGTCCGAGTCGCTTCCCCGCACCAGTAGCTCGGGGGTCAACGTCGGGGTGGCATAGCCGTGCTCCGGGTACTGCGTGTCGATCATCGGCGCGGCGTTGAGGCTGTAGTTGAGTTCCAGGTAGGGCTTGAGGTTGGTGTTGATCGACGACAGTTTCTTCCACGTGGTGTCGCTCGTGCTGGATTCATCGCCCAGCAGTGCCACCCCGTTGTTGGTCCCGCCGCTTGTCCATCGGTTGAGCACAGCGGCGCCGTTGGCGTTGAACGGGATCCCCCACCAGATGCCCACGTTAAAGCTTTGAGGATCGTGGTTGTTGCAAACAGTCGAGTTAGGCGTGCCCCAGGAGCTGCCCATCTCCGCGCCCAATGCGGGCTGGTTGTTCCAGTTGGTCACGCCCGCGGGCGTCCACGGCGAAGCGATGTCATACACCCACATCCCGCTGCCGGTGTAGGTGGGACACGCACCCGACCACCCCAGGCTCACCATCACCTGGCCAGACCAGATGCGGTAGCCGGGAGGGCTCCAGCCGACATTGTCGAACTTGAGAAGCGAGCGGGTCCGCCACGGCCCCGAGCTGTGATAGCCGACCCTCAGCTCCGAGGAGCCCGAGTTGTTGTTGGTACAGCAGCTGCTCGGATCCGACGTTTTCGTCTGCACGTAGGTCGATCCGGTCGCCACCGGGTACATCGTGGGGTCCATCCGGATCGGGAACACCCGTGCCGGGTCGGCGATCCAGGCCGGATCGGCCGACACCTTCAACGCGGGCCGGCCTCCTACCGTGATGAGTTCGTAGGACACCGCATCCGAGCGCACGCCGTCCTCGACCGCGTCGGCCTTCGAGTCGCGCATCCACCCGTGCGGGATCGCCAACACCGCCGCGCCCGCCGAGTCGAGCAGATTCACCGAGCCGTCGGCTTGAAGCTGAGGCGTCAAACCCTTGAGCTTCAACGGAAAGACCCATTGCGTAGGCGCCTTTGCCGACTTGAGGATGACGGTTTCTTTGATCTGCCCGTCTCCGGCGATCAGCTCCACATCGGTCCCCGGCAGGATGTCGGGGTAGGTGGCCATCGACCCGGACACGACCGGCTCCACGCCGGCCGCGCCGACCAGCCCGTACTCGAGGCTTTGCCCGGTGGCGAGATTCAATGACGCCAACCGGTTCGCCGTGTCGGCGCCGGACAGTTCGCCGGCTTGCGCCTGCCCGGCCGTTGCTCCGCCGCCGAAGGCCGAAGTGCCCGCGCCGGCGAATTCCACCGACGAGCCACCGGCCCGAGTTCGCAAGCGGCCGTTGGCATCTCGGCGCAGCGAGACGTCGATGGGACGCCACAACCCGTCGCTGCCGCGGTAGTTCACCGGCCCGGAGTGAACCCGGCGGGTGATGGTGCCATCGGCGTTCTGGAAGACCTCCGTGGTCGCCGACGCGCCGTCCTGGATCCGGCGCGACGTCGCCGCGTCGAAACCCTTCCGGCTAGGCGTGGTCTGCACTCCGCTGACCTCGGCCGGCATCTTGTACCCGGGCACGTCAGGTGGCGCGGAACCCGAACCGCCGTTGGCGCGGGTGGCATCGGAGCCGACCGCGGTCGCGCGGCCGGCGGTGCCGTGGGCCTGCCGCGGCGTCTCCGGCCGGTCTTGCGCCCAGGCGAATGCAGAAGCGAAAAAGTCACGAATACCAGCTAGCGGAAACGCTGTCCCACTGGGCGCCGGCGGTAATCCGATCGGCAATCCCAGCACCAGCAGCAGAATTACGGCTAGCGCAGCGCAGCAACGAACAGCCCAAGTGGACCGCATTTTGTCCCTCCCCGTTTAGGACAACATCGGTTCATCGATATGGAGACCGCAGTCTGCCCGACGGGACCGCACCGCCACAAGACCCTGTCGCCATTGTCCGATTTAAATTTGGTACAGGGACAGCCGTTGATGTCGAGATTGGACTCGCCCATCGCGCGTATATCGAACCCGGGCATTGCCAGAAGGGGCCTGATCAGCACTTTACACCCGTTTGGGTGAATTGTCCCGTTCTGTCGGGACGGCCCGGTAGCGATCACTGAATGATCCATTTGGTAATGACCAACCGCTTCACCGGGGGCAACATGAAGCTACGTCCAACGCACCTACTAGCGCTCACCGCGGCGGCCTCAATCGGGCTCGCCACACCCGCAATCGCCTATGGCGCACCGGGAGAAACCGAAACGCCGGTCACGACCGAAGCACCGGTTCGCCTCGGGATCGGCCTGACCACCGCGCAGCACCTCGTCACGTTCAAGGTGAACGACCCGTGGACCGCCGAGGACATCGGCGAGATCTCCGGTCTCGTCGGCGACGAAGACATCGTCGGCATCGACTACCGCGTGCAAGACGGGCTGCTTTACGGCCTTGGCAACGCGGGCGGCGTCTACACCTTCGAAGGCGTCGTGGGCACCAAAGTCAGCCAGCTGTCGGTGGCCCTGACGGGCGCCTTCTGGGGTGTGGACTTCAACCCGGTCGACGGCTTGCTGCGCGTCGTCAGTGACAACGGCCAGAACCTGATCCACGACCTCGAGACCGCCGACGCCGACCCCCTCACCGACGGCAACACCGTCGAGGAGGCGGCGCTCGAGGCATCGGCCATCGCTTACGAGAACATCGACAGCGATGCCACCACGGGTACCAGGCTGCTGGACATAGACACCGATCTCAACCAGACGTCCCACCAGTCCACGGACACCGAAGGGGTGCTGACGCTGGTTGGCCCGCTCGGGATCGACGTTCAGGACAACGCCGGCTTTGACATCTACTCCACCCTCGACGCCAACGGCGCTGCCGCGTCCAACAAGGGCGTGGCCGCGCTTTCCTACGCGGGCGTTTTCGGCCTGTACGACATCGATCTCGTGACCGGTGCCGCCAAGGCGATCTGTGACTTCCCCGACGAGCTTCAGGTGACCGACCTCGCGGTGCAGCTGAGCTGAAAGACGAAGAGCGAGCGGGCTTCCCGGGACGCCGGGAGGCCCGTTCGCCCATTCGGGGAGAGAATGGCATCTCATGATTTGGCCGAATTAAGATGAATTCTGACTATTCGGGTATAAAGAAAGCCATGAGCCAGTTCAAAGGTTTCGCCAACGTGGTCTACCCAACCGACGATCTTCAGGCCAGCGTGGCCGCCTGGACCGCCATCCTCGACCAAGAGCCGGCCTTCGTCGGCGACGATTTCGCCGGGTTCACCGGCAAAGGCGTGGAGGTCGCCCTCTCCTCGGCACCGTGGGTGGATCACCCGCTCGTGTTCTGGAAGGTCGACAACCTGGAAGAGGCGCGCGAGGAGCTGATCTCCCGCGGCGCTGTGCCCATGGGCGAAGTGGCCGACGGCTCGCTGGCCGAGCTGGGCACCGCCAAGATCACCAATGGTGATCCGAAGACGGGCATCGTGGATGTGGGCGCCGGCAAGCTTGCTGTGCTCAAGGCGGCCGACGGAAATCTCGTCGCCCTCACCAGCTGAAAGGGATAGCCTTCGCCGGTGGACGTCTACGTAGAAGATCAGGGCACCGGCGAAGCTGTCATTCTGGCCCACGCCGGGGTGACCGACAGCCGCATCTGGGATCTGGCCGTGCCCGCCTTGCTGGGCCGCGGCTACCGGGTCATTCGCTATGACCTTCCCGGCTACGGCCGCTCGCCCCGGCCGACCGAGTTTTTCTCCCTCGTCGAGCTGGCGCTGCGCGTGCTCGACGACGCGAAGGTGGATGTCGCGCACTGGGTGGGGCTGTCCCAGGGCGGCGCCACCGGAGCCGATGTGGCCCTTGCCGCACCGCACCGGCTGAAGTCACTTTCCCTTGTCGCGCCAGGCCTTTCTGGGTACCAGTGGCCGCCGCGCGAATACAGCGCCGCGATGATCGCCGCGGATGAGCGGGGCGACGCCCACGGCGTGGCGGTCGAGGTGCTCCGGCGGTGGGGGATCATGTCCTTCGACGCCGACGGCGAGCTCATCGCCGACCCCGCCTCGCAAACCCTGCTGGACCAAGCGGACTGGCTCAACACCGAGGAGGACTTCCAGCGCGAGGAGCCTTCGGCCGTCGAGCGGCTGGGCGAGATCGCCGCACCCACCCTCGTCGTGCTCGGCGACCGCGATGTGGACACCATCACCGACATCGGAAACCTTTACGCGGCAACGATTCCGAATGCCCGGCTGGAGATGCTGACCGGCGCGGACCACCTGTTGCCGCTGCGCGTGCCGGAGCGGCTGCACGCCCTGCTGTTCGAGCACCTCGAGGCGAGCAAGTAGCAGATGAACGTTGCGGCTGAAGGCCCCGGCTAGCCGCGCAGCGCGGTGGCAGTCCTGGCGTCGGCGGGGAAGAACGACTCGATGGAAAGCTCGGCCACGGTGATGTCCAGCGGGGTGCCAAATGTGGTGAGAACGCTGAAGAAGGCCAGCTCCCCGCCCTCGTGGCGCACCCGCAGCGGCACCACGATGTCGCCCGGCCCGGGCAGCTCGACGTGGGGTTCCGGCTGATCGCAAGGGTAGGCGCTGAGCTCGGCGTAAAGCTCGGCCAGCTGCTCGCCCGCGGCGAAGCCGGTTTGCCGGCGCAGCCGGGCCAGCAGGTGCGCCCGCCACTCCCCCAGGTTGACTATTCGCGGCGCCAGACCGTCGGGATGCAGGCTGGCTCTGAGCACATTGGACGGTGGCTGCAGCAGGTGGGCGGCTATCCCGGTCATGAAGACGCCGGCCGCGCCGTTGGCGTCGACCAGGTTCCACTCGCGGTCCACCACGATCGCCGGATAGGGCTCGTGCCCGGCGATCACCTGCGCGATCGCGGCCCGCACCTGTGTCATGTGCGGTGAGGACAGCGGGGTCTGGGCGTAGACGGGCGCGTAGCCGGCGGTCAGCAGGAGCTGGTTGCGTTCCCGCAGCGGCACATCGAGCTGGTCGGCCAGGCGCAGCACCATCTCGCGGCTGGGCTGGGAGCGCCCGGTTTCCACGAAGCTGAGATGGCGGGTGGACACCCCGGACAGCGAGGAAAGCTCCAGCTGGCTGAGCCGCCGTTCCTCCCGCCACCGCCGCAGCAGCTGCCCCACCGGACGATGTTCGGTCGCCACCGCCATTACCTCCCGGGTAATCGACAACATGACCCCACTGCCGAGATCGTAGGCGGCATGACGATGACACGGAACATTGAACAGACGAATTCGCTGCGCATAGCGCTGAAAGCAGACGCGACCGCCTCGGCGGCGATGGGCCTGCTCCTGCTGGTCGCCGGTGGGTGGCTTGCCGAGCCGCTCGGCGTGGGCAAAGGTCTGCTGGTGGAGGCCGGCATCGTGCTGGTGGTCTTCGCGGCCTTCGTGCTGTGGACCGGCCTGCGGGCCGTGCCGAGCCGGGGCGCGGTGCGAGCCATCGTGGTGGTCAACGGGCTGTGGGTGGTGGCCAGTGTGGCGACCGCTTTCGCCGCCTGGCTTCCGCTGACCACGCTGGGAACCCTGTTCGTCCTCGCACAGGCGGCCGCCGTGCTCGTGCTGGCGCTCTGGCAGGTCATCGCCTCCGGGCGGGCGGTCCTCTCGCCCGGAACGTGACAAGCGGCCGGCGCGGCCTACGATCCATGCCGTGAGGTATTTGATGACGGCGCCCGCCTGGTTCGCGGCGTTCGCAGTGGCCACCATCGGCGCCGTCATCCGGATAGCCAACCTGGGCTCGCCCAACAGCGAGATATTCGATGAGGTTCATTACGTCGGCGACGCCAACGACATGCTCACCCGCGGCGTGGAGTGGGACGTCATCGGCAACGGCCCGGCCTACGTGGTGCACCCGCCGCTGGGCAAATGGATGATCGCGGCCGGGATCAAGGCCTTCGGCTACGACAGCTTCGGCTGGCGGATAGGGGCCGCGGTCATCGGCGTCGCCACCATCCTGATGATCACGCGGGTGGCGCATCGCCTCTTCGGCTCCCTCGTGCTGGGATGCGCCGCCGGGCTGCTGATGGCCTTTGACGGCATGCACTTCGTGCTCTCGCGGTCGGCGCTACTGGACATCTTCCTGATGTTCTTCGTGCTGGCCGCTTTCGGCGCGCTCGTGCTCGATCGCGACCAGCGCCGCGAGCGATGGGCCCGCTTCGTCGCCGACGGCGGCGACCCGGGCGCGAGCGGCCCGGCCAGCCGGCCCGCGTTTGCGGTGCCCTGGTGGCGGCTGGCCTCCGCGGCGCTGCTGGGCTGCGCGACCGGGGTCAAGTGGAGCGCGCTGGCGTTCCTGCCCGCGCTGCTGATTCTGGTGATGTGGTGGGAAATCGGGGTGCGCCGTCGCCATGGCGCGCGCCGCCCGGTGCTCGACGCCTTCCTCGACGAGCTGCTCTGGCTGGTCGTCTGCTTCGCCATCGTGGTGGTGGTGTACCTGGCCACCTGGTCGGGATGGTTCCTGACCGACACCGGTTACTACCGCCATTGGCTGCGCGATCGTGGGCTGTCCGAGCCGTTCTTCTTCGGCGACCTGAGAAACCTCATCGAGTACCACCATGCCGCGCTGCAGTTCCATCTGCAGCTCGACGACGCGCACCCGTTCGCCTCCCCGGCCTGGACCTGGCTGGTGCTCGGGCGATCGCTGCCGTTCTACATCGACCGCTCTGTCCCATGTGGAGCGACGGACTGCATCGCCGAGATAGTCCTGCTCGGTACCCCGCTGCTGTGGTGGAGTTTCCTGCCCGCGCTGCTGCTCACGGCTTGGTTCGGCGTCGCCCGGCGGGACTGGCGGGCCGGGGCCATCCTGGTGATGTCCGCATTCGCTCTCGTGCCATGGTTCTTCTTCTCCACCCGCACGATGTTCTACTTCTACGCCCTTCCGGCCGAGCCTTTCCTCATCCTCGCGGTCGTCTTCACGCTGGGCATGCTGGCCTCCTCGCCGCGCGGGATGCCGCAGGACTTCGCCCGCCTGCAGACCGGCACCGTGATCGCCGGTGCGTTCGTGATTCTGGTGGTGCTGAATTTCGCGTTCTTCTTCCCCATCTACAGCGGGGAATCGATTCCGACCCTGGACTGGGCCAAGCGAATGTGGCTGGGCAATCGCTGGGCCTGACCCGGCTCAGAGCGCGAAGACCACGGTCACGCAGGTGCCGGGATCACGGGAAGTGATGGTGCATTCGTCGGTGAGCTGGCGCACGATCCACAGACCGCGGCCGCCGTCACCGGTGAGCGGCACCTGTTCCCGCCCGGCGACCTCCGGGTCGGCTATCCCCGGCCCGTTGTCGGTGACCTCGCAGTAGACCCTGGCGTCCGAGCGCCAGAGCCGGATGTGGCCGTGCCCGTCGCTGTGCCGGATGACATTGGTAACAAGCTCGGTCGCCACCACCAGCAAATGCCCGAGCCTTGGCCCTTCCAGGCCCAGGCGCATGCCGTGTGCGGCCAGCGCGGCCCTCAGCGCGTAGAGCCGGTCGGCGGTGAACCCGATGGACAGACCGGCCTGTTCGCGGGTGTTGTCCCGGGCGTTCACGGCTTGGTCCTGATTCGCAGCTGCGGCACCTGACTCGCACCGACCGCTTCCAGAACCGTCGCCACCATTTCCGAGCACTCCACGATCATCTCCCGCTCGGGCGGAAGGTTCAATGCCGCCTTGGCAATTGCCGTGGCGGCCGTGACATCGATGAATTGCAACTTATAAAGGTTTACGTAGATCGTCTCGTCGAGGCGCAGCGCTTCGGCCAGGGCTTGCTGTAGTGGTACCAGATGAGAACAATCGATCTCGCCGGCGATCCGGATGCCGGGCGGCCTGTACTGCCGGCAGATGCGCAGCAGGGCGGTGTCGTAATACGCTTCCGCCGCAACGGTTTTAGCATGGGTGTCGGCCGCGAAGCCCAGCGTCACCGAGTCGAAGACCTCCCGGTCATACTGGCACATCACGGTGAGCCGATCGCTGCCCGGCCCGAGCGAGGCCTGCTTTTCGAAGGCGAGCAGCTGCTCCGCCGCGACCACGGGCGCGGTCGCCCAGCGCATGTCGGCGGTGACCCGAAGACCGGCAAAGCCGTCGCGCAGCGCGCGCTCGAGATCCCCGCTGATGCGGCTCATCATCCGCTCACCGTCGGCGCGCCCGTCTGACAGCCAGGAGTGGCTGGCCGAGAACGCCGCCAGCTGGCCGATCTCCATCGCCTCGGCCACGGGGATCTGCCTGGCGCTCAGCTGCGCGGCGACATCGGCCAGCGGAATCGACTCGGTGAACCAGATGACCCGCTGTCCGGCGCCCAGCCCGCCGGCGATGAACTCCGCCACCAGATCGAGCCGCTCGTCGGGGTCGCTGAAGGTCAGGCAGGCGTGGTCGCCACCCGCAAGCTGATGTACCGCCACCGCCTCGCCCACGTCACCTGTCCCCTGCCGTCGACTCACCACCATTCGATAAGCGCCGCAGTGCCGACCGGCGTCACTGCGGCATTCACCGGTGTCACAGCTCGCGGTGTTCCTCACGGGTCACCACGGTGCGGTTGCGCGGCCCCCAGATGAAGGCGGTGAAGATCAGCCCAAGCACGCCGCCGACCATGAGGATCCATCCGACCATGTCGATGTCCACGCCGGCGACGGTGACGTCGAGGGCGAAGGTGAGGATCGCGCCGACGACGATGAGGAAGATGCTGGCGCCAATGCCCATGATGTGCCCTCCTGATGGGTGCGCAGTTAGCGTGCGGCGCGAGTTACCCCACTTCAGGCGAGCCCAAACACACGACCGGGCCGCAGTTTTTTGCGGCCCGGTCGTTCGGGTTACCGACGGTCTAGCGGCCCTGCAGCGCCTTGACGTTGTCGCCGAAGGTCCAGTTGCGGGAACCGTCCCAGTTGATCGACCACGTCATCAGGCCCTTGAGCGTGGTGCGGAACGGGTTCCAGCACTGGCTCACCAGCGACGGGGTCATGTAACCGCCGCCCGCTCCGGCCTGCGCTGGCAGCCCGGGAACCTGCTTGTCAAAGGGAACCCGGATGGTGGTGCCCTGGATGACCAGCCCCTGGTTGAGACAGTTGGTCTGCGCGGTGAAGCCCTGCACCGTCCCGGCCGAGTAGGAGTCGCCGGCGCAGCCGTACATGCTTCCGTTGTAGTACTGCATGTTCAGCCACCAGAGCCGCCCGTTGTCCGCGTACTTCTTCACGATCGGCAGGTAGGCGCCCCAGATCGAGCCGTAGACCACACTGCCGCCGGTGACGTACGCCGTCTCGGGCGCCATGGTGAGGCCGAAGTTCGACGGCATCTGGGCCAGCACGCCGTCGATGATGCGGATGAGGTTCGCCTGCGACGCCGACAGCTGGTTGATGTTGCCGCTGCCGGTGAGGCCGGTCTCGATGTCGATGTCGATCCCGTCGAAGTTGTACCGCTTCAGGATCGGCACGATGGTGGCTACGAACCGGTCGGCGACCGCGCTGGAGCCCAAGTCGATGCCGGCCGCCGCGCCGCCGATGGACATCAGGATGGTCAGCCCGGCTGCCTTGGCCGAACACATCTCGGCCGGGGTGGCCACCTTGACGCCCGCGTCCATGCCGTCCTCCCACAGCACGGTGCCGTCGGAGCGGATGACCGGGAAGGCCGCGTTGACCACGTTGTAGCCGTGGGTACGGATGCGCGAGTCGGTGATCGGGATCCAGCCCAGCGGCGGGTGTACCCCATTGGCCGCGCCATCCCAGTTCTCCCAATACCCCTGCAGCACCTTGCCGGCCGGCCGCGACTTCACCGCACACGTCGTGCCTCCGGGCGGCTGCGAGGACGGCGGCGGCGAGGAGGGCGGCGGCGAGGAGGGCGGCGGGGGCGACGACGGCGGCGGTGAGGACGGGGGTGGTGACGAGGGAGGCGGGGGCGAGGAGGGCGGCGCCCCGGTGCAGGCGCCTAGGTCGCGCCAAAGCGAAGGCGTCGCAGCGGGGTTCCAGCCCGCGCCGACGTACGCGGTGTGCGTCACCAGCGCTTCGTAGAGCCGGCCGCTGTAGGTGACCCGCGTTCCCACGGTGTAGGTATTCCCCTCGGCCCAGGCCGGTGAGTTGCACACGACAAGGACGCCGACCGCGTCAGGCGCGACCGCGGCCCGCCCCGACGGAACGAGGATCAGCGCGGTCACGATCGTCACGGCGGCGCTCACCGCGGCCGCCACCACCATGCGCCGGGGTGGTGTCAATCGATAGGTGTTCCACATCTGTTAATTATTAGGAAGGTTTACTGTCAATGTCTATAGCACTGTCGTTACAGGACGCCGTGGGTTTGGTACCAGGCGCGCACCCGCGCCAGCATCGTCGGGTCCATAGCCATCCGCTGATGGTCGAAGCCGGCGTAGACCCGCAGCTCATGCGGCACCGCGTTGCCGGTCAGGATGGTGTCGAGCCGCTGGTCCAACGCCAGCGCGACGACCTGGTCGATGTCGCCGTGGTGCAGCTGGTAAGGCGTGACGATCTGCTGGGCGGCGGCCGGCTTGGTGGCATTGGGACCGTCGCTGACCCCGCCCGCGGTGTGTGACGCCGCCCGGAAGTCGCCCGGGTGGGCACCCAACAGCCGACCGGTGACGAAAGCGCCCATGCTGTGGCCGTGCGCGGCGAGCCGGGTCAGGTCGACACCGCCGACACGGGTCAGCAGGGCGCGGGCCTTGACGGCGCGCTGCACGTTGGCCGTCGAAGCGCCGTCCGGGCCGTCGGGCGCATTGCCAAGGTCGTCGGCGTCCGGGGCATGGGTGTACATGGTGCCGATCGCGACCAGGCCCCAGCTTCGCATGGCCACCTCATCGACGATCGTCATCAGCCTTGATTATGGGATTCGAGATTACCAATCTCTGGGGCTGCCCCGGGAGAGTCGTGCACAACCTTCCAGAAAGGAGCACCCCCTCCATGCTCCGTTCCGTAGTCATGACTCTGGCCCTGAGCCTCGCCCCCGGCCCGGCCGCGGTGGCCCACGAGTGGCGCGAGGTCTTCTCCCCCGACGGCACCATTACCCAGCTCTACCTGCCCAAGCAGGTGGACACCGCACCGAGTGGGTTGGCGGCACTGGCCGCCGACGTCACGCCGCTGCAGCAGACCGGCCCGTCGAGCCAGCGATTCGACCTGGTCTTCGTCGGCGACGGCTACACCGCAAGCCAGCAAAGCCTTTTCGTCAGTCACGCCACCGCCAAATGGAACGAGGTGTCCGCGGTCGAGCCGTTCAAGAAGTACAAGGCCTACTTCAACGTGTGGCTGGTCCATGTCATCTCCGCCAGCTCCGGTGTGGACAACGACCCGACCCGCGGGATCAGCCGCAGCACCGCGATGGACATGGGTTTCTGGTGCGGGGGAACGGAACGCCTGCTGTGCGTCAGCCAGTCCAAGGCGCTG
Organism: Rhizocola hellebori; assembly: GCF_016862955.1. Lineage (GTDB taxonomy): Bacteria > Actinomycetota > Actinomycetes > Mycobacteriales > Micromonosporaceae > Rhizocola > Rhizocola hellebori. Next base: position 188,181 of record NZ_BONY01000001.1, read on the forward strand.
GGCTTCGCCGCCAACGCGCCCGCCGTCGACCAGGTGATGGCCCTGGCCAACAGCACCAAATATGGCGGCGCGGGTTACACGAGCGGTGGTCTGGCCACGGCCTCCGGCGGCAACGCCCAGTCGGGCCAGGTGGCGATCCACGAATTCGGCCACTCGATCGGCCGGCTCGCCGACGAATACTTCACCGCCGGGCGCACCTACACCGGCGGCGAACCCACCTGGATCAACGCCTCGAAGCTCACCTCGGCCCAGATGACGGCGGCCCGTACCAAGTGGTATGCCTACATTGGACGGCCGACCCCCGACGGCGGCGTCATCGGCACCTTCCAGGGCGCCAACCAGTACGCCAACGGGATCTACCGGCCATCGGACAACTCCCTCATGCGCTCGCTGGGCAAACCGTTCAACCTGGTGGGCCTGGACGCCATGGACGCCGCGATCGCGGCCAAGATTGTCATCACGGCCGCACCACCCGACGCCCCATCATGGACTGATGGATCTCGAGATCCGGCATATGCGGGCGGTCTGCGCGATCGCTGACACCGGCAGCCTGACGAAAGCCGCTGCGGCGCTTGGGCTTTCCCAACCTGCCCTCACCGCACAGCTGCAGCGGGTGGAACGTGAGCTCGGGGGTCCCCTGTTCACCCGGAGCAGGCAGGGAGCGGCCCTGACCCGGCTGGGCGAGTTCGTGCTCAGCCGGGCCAGGGCCACTTTGCTGAACATGGATGAGCTCAGGCGTGGCGCGGCCCGCCATCACGACGGCGGCCGGATCATCCGGCTCGGTGGCGCGATGGGGTCGGTGGCAGTGGGGCAGGCGCATCGGCTCGGCGCCTACCTGCACGACATCGATCTGCGGCTGCAGATGGAGTACTCGCCGCGCCTGCTGTGGGAGTTGCTGATGGCGGGCCGGCTGGACGCACTGACCACTGTGGACTATCCGGGGTTCGAGGTGCGACCGCCGCCGGGCATCGCCTGCGAGGTGATCGAGTTCGAGCCGGTCTTTGTCGCGCTCTCGGCGCAGCACCAATTCGCCGGTAGGCAGGAGATCGAGCTGGCTGACCTGGCCGACGAGACCTGGGCGCTGACCCCCTCGGACGGGGCCGGCTGGCCCGACTGCTTCCACGCCGCCTGCCAGCAGGCCGGGTTCATCGCCCGGGTGCCGTACACCATCGCCAGCCGCGCCCCGATCTGCGATCTCGTCGCCGCCCGCCAGGCCATCTCGGCATGCCAGGCCGTTTTTGAGGTTTCCGAAGGCATCGTGGTACGGCCGCTGGCCGGCTCGCCGATCGTCATGCGTCACCTGCTCGCGTGCCGCCGCGACGGCCCGCTGGCCCCGCATCTGGCGATGCTGCTGCGATTCGGCCAGGAGGCCCATCACGACTATGCCCAGCGGGCACCCTCCTACCTGGCCTGGCGGGCCGCCCGCCGGGGTGAGTTTGATTGACAATTCGCGATCAGCCGCGTACTCAGTTTCCTACCGTCCCATCGGCCCCCGAGAGAGCAGGCATACTATGGCAACTGTCTCGCAGGACACCACCACGGTTCGCCGCCTGCGGCTTGGGGTCGGCGTCATGGGCATGGCCCTGCCGGTGGTGATCACGATCGGATACGCGCTGCAGGTCGGCGAGGCTGTCCTGCTCAACTCGATCAGCGGCGCCTACTACACCGACATGCGCGACGTCTTCGTCGGCAGCCTCTGCGCCATCGGGGTCTTCCTCATCTGCTATCGCTATGCCCGCCCGGACAATGTGCTGAGCACGGTGGCCGGCATCGCCGCCATCGCGGTGGCCCTGTTCCCCACCACCCCCAAGGGCGAGCAGATCCTCGTCTCCGCGGCCGACGACACGACCGGAATAGTGCACGGCGTGGCGGCCATCATCCTCTTCCTCGACCTGGCCGCCTTCTGCTTCTTCCTGTTCCCGCGCTCGACCGCGCCGAGCGCCCTGACCATGCGCAAGAAGACCCGCAATGTCATCTATACGATCAGCGGGATAGCGATCCTGGTCGGTCTGGGCCTGGCCGCGCTGGGCAGCAGGATATTGCCCGACGACGTGGTCCGTACGATACGTCCGCTGTGGTGGGGCGAGTCGGTGGCCATCTTCGCCTTCGGCATCGCCTGGTTCACCAAGAGCAACACCATCTTCCGCGACCGCGAGTCATAGCGGACGCGCACTGGATCACCGGGCGTGACAGGGCTGGTTACCATGGCGCCATGTTGCACGCCCGCAAACCCAGCTGGTGGACCAATTCCTACGACATCATGGCCGGCAACCAGCTGATCACCAGGTGGAACCGGTCGTTGTGGCGCAATGGGGGCACCTTCGCACTGGACGGCCACAGCTACACGATCCGCGCCAATGCCTGGGGCAGCAAGTACACGATGACCCTCGGCACCGACCGGGTGATAGCCGCGGCGGAGCGGGTGGGCCGCAAGAACTGGACGGTGCAGGCGGGCGGGCACACCTATGCGTTCCAGCGCACCTCCATGTGGCGGCAGGAGGAGGCCCTGGTCACGGGAGGCCGGGTCACCGGCGTGATCAGGCGCGTGAGCACCTGGCGCACCGACGCGGTCGCCGACCTTCCCCAGCTCGAGCCGGCCGTCCAGGTCTTCGTCCTCGCGGTGGTGCTGACGATGTGGGACAACGCCCACTACGCCGCGTCTTCCGTCACCATCGTCAGCTGAGCGCCTAGTCGACGAGCTTCTTGAAGTTCGCCTTGGCGAAATCGCTCACCGGTGTCACCCAGACGGCGGTGCCGTAGGCACAGACCTCGGTCCACTGCTGGAAGGAGCCGGTGTCGAAGCGCATCGCCACAATCGCGTTCCCGCCGCGCGCCTTGGCCTGCTCGACCATCCGGGCCATGGCCTGGTTTCGGCTTTCTGCCAGCAGCCGGGACATCTCCGGGATCTCGCCTCCGCTCATGGCGCGCAGCCCCGCGCTGAAGGTCGTGCCGATCGTCATGGCCCGCACGGTCAGCCCGAACACCTCGCCGTACACCGCGCCGATCTCGAAGCCCGGTACTTCATTGGAAGTCACCACCATCATTGGTCACACGCTAGCCGGGCCGATCCACCCATGTCAGCCTGCGAACCATGGCGTGGCAAGGCCGCGGCATCCCGGGTCGAGCAGCAGTACTTGGCCGGAGAGCGGCGCTTGCGCCAGCTGGTCCGCGCTCAGGCCGATGCTCGCGCTCGTGACGGCCAGGGTGCTCAGGTCCGGGCCGACGAAGGCGCACCGGGTGGGTCGCGGCACCGGCACCATCACCACCCGGTCGACGCTGCCGTCCGGGGCGTAGCGCACTATCCGGCCGCCGTCCCATTTGCAGTTCCACACGAAGCCCTCGGCATCCACGGTGACTCCGTCCGGGTACCAAGGCTCGCCCTCGTCGCACACAAAGACGCGCCCCTGCCCGACCGTGCCCGTGCCCGGCTCGAAATCGTAGGCCCGCACCACCTGCCGAGTGGAATCGACGTGATAGACGGTGCGCCCGTCCGGGCTCCACGCCGGCCCGTTGGAGCAGATGATGCCCCCGAACGAGGCCGAGACCGTCCTATCCGGATGGAAGCAGTAGAACGTGCCGGTCGGCTGGGACTCGGCCATGTCCATGGAGCCGAACCAGAACCGGCCCTGCGGATCGACTGCGCCGTCGTTGAACCGGTTGCCGGCCAGGTCGGTCTCCAGCGTGTAGACGACCTCGAGGTCGCCCGAATCGATGTCGCAGTAGACAAGCGAGTGCCGCAGCGCGGCCAGCAGACCGCCCCCGGCGCGCAGCGCGACCGAGCCGACCGGGTCGGGCAGCTGCAGGGTGCGGGTCGGCCCGGAGGGCCAGTCCCGTGAATAGATCTTCTGGCCGGTGATGTCGACCCAGTAGAAGCGGGACAGCCGCGCATCCCACAGCGCACTCTCGCCCAGCTCGCACTTGACGTCGGAAAAGACTTCAGGCATTGGATTTTTCCCTGCCGTAGGTGAGCAAGATGGCGAGGATGACCAGACCGTAGATGATGCTGCGGCCGTATTCGGGGACTCGTTGTGCCTGTAGGAAGGTGACGACGGCGACCAGGGTCAGCGAGCCGGCGACGACGCCGACGTAATGCCCGCGCCCGCCCAGGATCGAGACGCCGCCCACCACGACCGCGGCGATGGACTCGAACAGGTAGGGGTCGCCGAGCCCGAGCGATGGCTGACCGCCGTAGGCGACCAAGGCTATTCCGGCGATCGCGGCGAAGACTCCGCTGAGCGTGTAGAGCGCGACCGTCACCCCGCGCACGCTGACCCCGGACAGGTAGGCCCCCCGCGGGCTGACCCCGACCGCGTAGACGCGCCTGCCAAAGGTGGTCAGCGTCAACAGGACGGTGAGCAACAGCGCGACTCCCGCCCACAGCAACAGCTGGGCCGGGACACCGAAGACCTTGTCCACAAACACCTCCCGCAGCGGCTTGGGCGCGTAGGAGGCGCACGAGGCACAGGTGAGCCCCTTGGACAGGCCCAGGGTCAGGCCTTGCATCACCCCGTTCATGCCCAGCGTCATCACCACCGCGGGCACGCCCAGCCAGGCCACACCCATTCCGTTGGCGAAGCCGATGACCGCGCCGAGCCCGAGCGCCAGCGCCAGGGCGAGCCCAGTCCGCCCGGTCTGCCCGAGGCTGGTGGTGGTCAGCACGATCGCCGCGCCGTTGAGCACCCAGGGGATTGACAGGTCGATGCCGCCCACGAGCACCACGAGCATCTGCCCGGCGGCGACGAATCCGATGAAGCTGGCCACGACGAGCATCACCCGAAGGCTTGACCAGGTGGCGAAATCCGGGTTGAACAGCGAGCCGATCGCGATCACCGCCACCGCCGCGGCCCAGGCGTAAAGCACGCGCCGCGTGTTCGGTGTCAGCGCGCGCAGTCGCGCGCGCCAGGACGGACCGCCGATTTCCGTTGTGCTCACAACGCTCCCCTTCTTGCTCGGGCGATCAGAGCGGCCCCGGTGCCCAGCAGCACGGCGACAACCAGGAAGAGCCCCTGAAACAGTGACTGGTAAAGCGGATCGATGCCGGCGAAGAAGATGACGTCGATGACGAGGGTGAGCGCGACCGCACCGGCCATCGCGCCCAGCGCGCTGCCCCGGCCACCGCTGAAGGCCACGCCGCCGACCACCACCGAGGCGATGGAGGTCAGGATGAAGGGGCCACCCGCGTTCGCGTCGCCGGCCGTGGTGGTGGACACGTAGAACACCGCGGCCAGCGCGCTGCACAGGCCCGAGAGCGCATAGACCGCTATCTTAATCCGGGCCGCCGGGACGCCTATCGCCACCGCACTGGTCTCGTCACTGCCGACCGCGTAGACGCGCATGCCGAATCTGGTGCGACGCAACACGAGCCAGCCGAGCACCGCGAGGCTGAGCCAGATCAGGCCGGTCGGCACGGTCGGGTTGGTGAGCACCATCCGCACCCCGGACGGAATGGAGCCGCCCGGCACCGGCAGCACCCACAGCGCGAGCCCGCTGAAGATGGACAGGGTCGCCAGCGTGGTGAGGATGGGAGCGATCCGCGCCCGCGCCACGATCACGCCGTTGACCGCCCCGCAGGCTGTCCCCAGCGCCAGTATGGCCAGCAGCCAGGCGAAAGGGGTCAGGCCCGATCCGTGCACCCGGGTCGCGGTGACAGCGACGCAGAAGGCGACTATTCCCCCGACCGACAGGTCGATGCCACCGGTGATGACGACCAGGCTCTGTCCAATCGCGACAAAGACCAGGGGCAGCGTGGTGTTGAGGATGGACAGGTAGTCGAACGAGGTGGGCAGATGGCCCAGGTTCGTGGTGTAGACGAGCAGATAGGTCACCGCGGTCGCGGTGAGCACCGCGTAGCCAAGACTGGCCGGGCCGCTCAGCAGCCGGCGCAACCGATCAGGCACCGGGCACCTCCTTCAGCGAGGCGGCCACGATGCGCTCGGCGTCGCGCACCGGCCCGTCGAGTTCTACGGCAACCCGTCCCTCGCGCAGGACCAGTACCCGATGACAAAGATGCGCGATCTCCTCGGTCTCTGACGAATAGAACAGGATCGCCTTGCCCTGCGCGGCCAGCTGAGCGATCAGATCGAAGATGTCGCGTTTGGTGGCCGCGTCCACTCCCCGCGTCACGTCGAAGAGCAGCAGCACCTGGGCGTCGGTGAGCAGCCACCGGGCCATCAGTACCTTCTGCTGGTTGCCCCCGGACAGGTTGCCCACCGCTTGGCTGGTGGAACGGCCCGCGCCGATGCGCAGCTGCCCGACCAGCGAGGCCACGGCTTGCGCTTCCCGGCCCCGGCTCACCAGCCCGCCGGAGGAACGACGGGCCAGCGTGGCGAGCGCGATGTTGTCGCGAATGGACAGTGGCAGGAACAGGCCCTCCGCCTTGCGATCCTCTGGCACATAGGCGATGCCCAGCCCGGCCCGGATGGCATCGCGCGGCCGGCGCAGGGTGACCGGGAAGCCGCCCACCTCAAGGTTTCCGGCCGCTGCGCGCTGCGCGCCGAACAGGGTGAGGAACAGGTCCCGCTGCCCCTGCCCGGCCAAGCCTCCCACGCCCAGGATCTCGCCCTGGCGCATGCTGAACGAGACACCCTGCAACCGGCCGCCTCGCAAATCGCTTACCCGCAAAGCGGTCTCGCCGGTCGCGATGGTGGTGACATCGGGATAGGTACCCTCGAAGGTGCGCCCACTCATAAGCGTGACCGCTTCGGCCTCGGAAAGGTTTTCCCGGGTGGCGACGTGGGTTCCGTTGCGCATCACGGTCACCCGGTCGGCGAGCGCCTCGATCTCACGCCAGCGATGCGAGGTGAAGATGACACAGGTGCCCGCGTCGCGCAGCCGCCTCATGTGCCCGGAGAGCCACTCCACCTGTTTGTCGGGCAGGGCAGCGGTCGGCTCGTCGAGGATGAGCACCCTGGGCTCGGTGGCCAGTACCCGCACCAGCTCCACCACCTGCCGGTGCGCGACCGACAGCTCGGCCGCGGTGAGCCGGCTGTCGATGTAGTCCACGCCGTAACGGTGCAGGATCGCCTCGGCCTCGGGAACCAGCCGGCCGCGCCGGACCAGGCCCAGCCTCCCGCGCGGTGGGCTGTGCAGGAGGAGGTTCTCCGCGACGGTCAGGTCGGGGATGAGCGAAAGCTCCTGAAACGCTGTCGCCACACCGAGACCACGCCGCGCGGCCGGCTCGACCACGCGGCGCACCTGCTGGCCGAAGATCTCCACCTTCCCCCGATCGGCGGTGATCACTCCACATAGGACTTTGATCAGCGTGCTCTTGCCCGCGCCGTTCTCACCGGCCAGGGCGTGGATCTCTGCGGGGCGCGCCGCGAACGACGCCCCCCGCAGAGCCTGGACCCCGCCAAAGGCACGGTCGACTCCGGACGCTTCGATCGCCATGACCTGCATCTCGGATTTTTCTGTGAGTACCATCGACGAGGCCCCCATGATCAGGAACCGAGGTTGACTTTTAGCGTTCCAGGGCAAGGTGTTCCGTCGGTGGCCGCGTTCTGGCACAGCACGACGGTGGCGTTGGGGCCCGAGTCGGTGAAGTCGGCGAAGAAACTGTCCGGCAGATCCGGGAACACGGTCTCGCCCGGCTTGAGCGAGTCGGAAGTGGCCACCGGGAACGGGATTTCGATGCTCTTCTTCTGGCGCTCACCCTTGAGCACCGCCCGCGCCAGCTCCAGCGAGATGACCGACAGGAACGGCGGTTGCCCGACCGACATGCCGACCACCTTGGGCGTGAGGATGCCGGCCATGTACTTGCGGAAGCCGTTCTCCCCTTCCCCACCGAACACCGGCATCGGCCGGCCCGCCTCGGCGAACGCCTTGATCACGCCGTCGGTGCCGCCCGAGACCCATACCCCGTCCACCTTCGGCAGCCCCGGCAGCTGGGCTGAGGTGTTGCGCTGCGCGGTCGCCGAATCCCACATGCCGGTGTACTCGCCGACAAGTTTGATCCCGGGGTTGGCCGCGAAGACCTCCTTGGCGCCCTTGTTGCGGTCGTTGTCGGCACCCGTGCCGGCCACGCCCGTGACCATGATGACGTTGCCCTGCCCCTTGAGCTGGTCGACGATGAACTGCGCCAGCTGCTTACCGAACTTGACCTGATCGGTGTTGACGGTCAGGCCACACGGAGCGTCCACCGTGTTGTCGAACGACACCACCACGATGCCGCGGTCACACGCCTGCTGCACCACACCGTTGAGGCCGCTGGTCGACGCGGCGTTGATGACGATGGCGTTGACACCCTGCGAGATCAGGTTCGAGATCTGCCGGGACTGGGTCGACACATCGTTGCCAGCGTTGTAGATGCTGCATTCGACCTGCTCGAGGTAGGGCGGCATGGCGCAGGCCGCCTTGAAGACGTTCTCCATCTCCACCCGCCACTGGTTGCCGATGAAGGAGTTGGAGAGCGCGATTTTCACCCTCTTCGCCCCGCCTGTCGCCGGATTGTCGGCGGACCCGTCGCCACAGCCTGTTGAGATCAATAGCACAACAGCCGCCGCGGCAAGCAGACGCGCGTACCGATGTATGCTCATTTCGCTCCACCTTGTATCACCGCCCCGGGCCGTTCCCGCGGCGTCTTACGGTTTGGCAGCGGCGGCAACCGCGGCCAAATCTCTTAGCCCGCGTGCATGCGGGCATGGCGGCCAGAGACTTTGGGCTCTGGCCGTTTTGTGCGCAGGTGGTTGTTTAGTGTTTCGGCAAAGGGAAGCTTTCAGCGTCCCTCAGCACCGCCGATGCGGCGCCCCGGACCACGACGACGTCGTAGTCCAATTCGCCCACAACGACCGGAGGCAGCACCTCTCCGGCATGGATAGCCCGGCGAGCCATGGATTCCCGAAGCGGGCCGAGCAGGATCTCCCCAGCCGGGGCCAGATTCCCGCCGATGACGATCAGCTCCGGGTCGAGCAGGTTGTACATGTTGGCGGCGGCCAACCCGATGTGCCGGCCCGCGTCGGCGAGCACCCGGCGGCAACCGGCGTCGCCGACCTGGGCCAGCTTGATGACGTCTGCGATGGACAGCCGGTCGCGGTGGCTGCGCCACAGGTTCTGGGTGATGGCGTCGGCGTTGGCCAGCGTGTTGAGACAGCCCCGCCCGCCGCACTCGCACACCAGACCGTCTTCGTCGATGGTGGTGTGCCCGAGCTCGCCGGCCGTGCCGTTGGCACCCGAATAAAGCGCGCCGTTGAGCACCAGCCCCGCGCCGATGCCCGACGCCGAATAGATGAAGGCGACATCCTTGCACCCGCGCGCCGCGCCCCAGGTCATCTCGGCGAGCGCGCCGAAGTTGGCGTCGTTGTCGACCAGCAGGGGCAACTGCAAAACCTCGTGTGCGGTGGCCCAGGGATTGACGTTGACCCACGGCTTGAGCGTGGTCGCTCTGCCATTTACGCCGGTACGGCGCTGGATCGGCCCGGGCATAGCCACGCCGACGCCGATCACCTGCGCCCGGGTGAACCCCACCCGGGCCAGCATGTGATCGATCAGCGTGCCCGCCATCTTGAGGGTGGCTTCCGGCGGGGTGTGGTCGTCGACCGGAATGGAGTCGTGCACCAGCAACTCCTGAGCGGTGTTGCAGATCGCCGCGCGCACCACGCCGTTGGCGATCTCCAACCCGAGCGCCACCCCGAGCGAGCCGTTGAGACCGACCAGGGTCGGTGGGCGGCCGGTCTTGCGAGCATCCTTGCCGGCCACCACCTCGACCACGGTGCCGGCCGCCATCAGCTCATCGATCACGCTGGTGACGGTGGAGCGGGAAAGCCCGATCTGCGCCAGCGCACTGCGGCTGAGCGCACCCCGCTCCCGAAGCGCACCCATCACCCGGGCGCGATTGGCCCGGCGTTGTGACGACGGCGTTTCGGGGACGGACATGCGACGAGTATCAGCGCTTTACCTTGAACTAGTCAATACAGGTCGCCAAATATGCATTCTCACGACTTTATTAAGTCTGCTTTAGACAAAAGCCAAGCACATCTGCCGGGTGCCAGGAATTCTCGATCATTTCCGAGAGCGCTCTCATCTGGTCTGCCGCAACGGTTATGAATGGTTCATGCAAAACTACGGCAATTGTTTGGCAACACAGCCATTGGTATTGACCGGATTAATGAGAAAGCGCAGACTCCGTCGTCATGGCCACCTCATTGACGACGGCCCAAGAGGCCATGCGGCGCTGGGCATACGGCGCCGCCGACGGCGACTGGTCGGGCTTGCTGCAGATGCTGGATCCCGATGTGACGTTCCACGTTCCGGTCGCTGAATTCGCCGGCGTGCGGCACGGCGCCGCCGAAGCCGCGCGATTCTTCGGTCATCTCAGCCCCACCCTGCGCGCCCAGCTCGACGTCACCGGCACCCTGGCCGACGGCGACCGGGTCGCCTTCGAGGTCTCTGTTCGCGGCAGCTGGCACGGCCAGCCGCTGACGCAGGCGCTGTGTCTGGTCTTCGTGGTCGACGGGCATCGCATCCGCGAGTTCCGCGAATACCTGGCCTGGCCCGGCGGACTGGAAAACGCCGGGTGAACACGCGGCTCGCGTGCTCACCCGGCTGGGTTTCTGGACCGACCCGCGGCCACGGCTGAGCCAAGGCTAGACCGTGCGCGGCTGCGGCGATGGGTCAGTCGCGCCCGGACCGTCCGGCCAGCACCGGCTCGGGTTTGGCCGCGGGTGTGGTGGCGGCCTGCTCGGGCAGGTCCAGACTCGTCCGCAGCACGATGCTCGGCAGCAGCAGCGCGGCGATGAGTCCCACCACGCCGATGCCGGCCGAGATGAGGAAGATGTGGCCGGTGGCGTCGCCGTAGGCCGCCCGCACAATCGCTTGCACCGCTTCAGGAAGCGCGCTGAGGTTCAGCGAACCGCCACCGCTGCTCTTGCCCGCCGGCATTCCCGCCGCGGCCAGGTGTTCGGTGATGTTGGACTGCACCCGGGTGGCCAGCACGGCGCCCAGCACCGACACGCCGATCGTGCCGCCCAGCGACCGGAAGAAGGTCACCGCGCCGGTGGCCGCGCCCAGATCGCGCAGGGAAGCGGTGTTCTGCACGGCCAGCACGAGGTTCTGCATGGTCATGCCCACGCCCGCGCCCACGAGCAGCATTCCGAGACCCAGCTGCCACAGCGGAGTCTGGTGGTCGATGAAGCCCAGGCCGAGGAAGCCCCCGACGAGCACGACGGTTCCGGCCACGATGTAGGCCTTCACCTTTCCTGTCCGGGTGACCAGCTGGCCGGTGACGGTCGTGGCGATCATCACGCCGGCCATCATCGGAATGGTCAGCAGACCCGCCTCGGTCGGTGTGTAGCCCCGCCCGATCTGGAAGTACTGGCCCAGGAACACCGATCCGCCGAACATCGCCATCCCGACCGCGAGGCTGGCGATGATGGCCAGCGCGGGGGTGCGCTGCTTGACGATGTCGAGCGGAACGACCGGGTGCTCGGCTCGCTTTTCCACCTGCACGGCAGCGGCCAGGATCGCCACGCCGGGGAGGACGAACGCGGCGCTCTGCCACGACATCCAGTCGAAGTTGTTGCCCACGAACGACACCCAGATCAGCAACACGCTCACCCCGACGGCGATCAGGCTCGCGCCCAGGTAGTCGATCTTCTGCTTGGTCCGGGCCGGAACGGCGATGTGCAGGGTCCACTGCAGCAGCGCGAAAGCCAGCACCGCGATCGGCACGCCGATGAAGAAGCACCAGCGCCAGCCGAGCCATGAGGTGTCGACGATGATGCCGCCCAGCAGCGGTCCGGTGATCGTCGCCACGGCCATCACCGCGCCGAGGTAACCGTTGTAGCGGCCGCGTTCCCGCGGCGAGATCATCGCGGCGATCACGATCTGCACCAGCGCTTGCAGACCGCCGACGCCGATGCCCTGTACCGCCCGCGCGGCGATGAGCTGCCCAGAATCCTGGGCGAACCCGGCCAGCAGCGAGCCGACGACGAAAATGCCGATGGCGATCTGCACCAACAGCTTTTTGCTGAACATGTCGGCCAGGCGGCCCCAGATCGGGGTGGTGGCGGTGGCGGCCAGCAGGGTGGCGGTGACGACCCAGGTGTACTGCGTCTGCGTGCCATTGAGTTCGCCAAGGATGCGCGGAAGCGCGGTGGAGACGATGGTCGAGCTGATCATGGCGACAAACAACACCAGCATCAGCCCACTGAGCGCTTCCAGGATCTCCCGGTGCGTCATTGCATCAGGCTGCGGCTTCGCAGCAAGGGTCTTCATGATTAAGAATCATGCCACGAGATTGCCCTGAGGGCAAAATTGCCCCCTAGGCATTCAAGCTCGGCGACCGGTATGATCTCGGTCCGTGGAGGAAACCACGACCTTGCGTGAGCGCAAGAAAGAGGCCACCAGGCAGGCGTTGCACGAGGCAGCGCTGCGTCTGGCGCTCGAACACGGCCTCGACGCCGTCACCCGCGACGCCATCGCCGACGAGGCCAACGTGTCGAGGCGCACATTTTCCAACTACTTCGCCAGCAAGGAAGACGCCATCCTGCACGGCGACCGGGTGCGTGTGCAGCGATTGCTGGAGATGCTGCGGGCCCGCCCCGCGCGCGAGGCACCGTGGCAGGCGCTCACCGCCGCCACTCTCGCCCACTACCGAGAGCGCGGCGACCTCGACCCCGACTGGCTCGCCCGGCTGCGCCTGCTGCGGCGTCATCCTTCGATCCTCGCCGAGCAGATGGCCGCCAACGCCAAACTGGAGGACGAGCTCGCCACGGAGATCGCTGCCCGTGACCCCGGTCACCCCGACGAGCCGATGCGCTCACGCGTGATGGCCTCCGCCTTTCTGACCACACTGCGGGTGGTCGCCGGCATCTGGGCCGAGAGCAACGGCAGCGAGCCACTCGACGAAGCGATCCGCGCGGGCCTGGCCCGTGTTGCCGAGCGATTCAAATGACATCGGCACGACGCTGGGCCCGCAGACTCATCCCGCTGCTCGCCATCGCCGTCGCCGCATTGACCGTTCGCGACCAGCTGCCAAGCCCCGCAACAATTTGGTCGGTCATCGCCACGGCCGATCCGACCTGGATCGCCGTGGCGTTCGCCGCCGAGTGGGTGTCGATGGCGATGTTCGCCCGCCAGCAGCAGCGGCTGCTCAAAGGGGTCGGCATCGACGTGGCCATGGGCAGGGTGCTGGCCGTGACCTACAGCCGCTCGGCCATCGCCATCAGCATGCCCGCCGGGACAGCGCTGTCGGCAGGCTTTGCCTATCAAGCGTTCCGGCGATGGGGCGCGAGCCGCGAGGCGGCCACCACCGTCATGATCCTGTCTGGGGTGCTCTCCTTCGCCGCGCTGGCGCTGCTCTACCTCACCGGGTTTCTGTTCACGCTGGGCCAAGCCCCGATGAGCACCTGGCACGCGCACCCGGTGGCCACCATCGCCGCGCTCACCGCAGCCGTCGCCGTCGCGGTCCTCCTCGCCTGGCGGCGCGGCCGAAGTAGGTCGAATTCCCCTGCCACGCCAACGGTTCGCAGCAACCGGCTAGCCACCTTCCTGGGTGGAATCATCGCGGCCGCGGCCACCATGGCCCCCCGCCACCGCGCCGCGGCGCTCGCCTTCGCCGCCGCGAACTGGCTGGCCGACATGGCCTGCCTCGCCGCGGTCACCCGCGCGGTCCATCTGCCCCTTGCCTTCTTCCACCTCGGCACGATCTATGTCGTGGTGCAGATCGTGCGGCAGATCCCGCTCACCCCCGGCGGCATGGGCGTCATCGAGGCCAGCCTGCTCAGTGCACTCGTCGCAGCCGGCGCCGACGACGCCTCCGCCGCGGGCGCCGTCATCGGCTACCGCCTCTTCTCGTGCTGGCTCATCATCGCCGCGGGCCTGGCGATCTGGGCCTTCCTACGGCGCACCCTGCGATCGCACACCGACCTCGCTCCGCCGCACGACATGCCGGCCTCACCTGATAGGACCCTGAGCGCCACCGCGACCACGACCGGCCCGAGCCACTGATTCACCCCGCCGTGAAACAGGCCGGCGAAGCGGCCTAGCGCCTCGAATGGGCAAGCGGCCATCGCCAGGACAGCTATGGACACCTGCCGCTGGTGGTCACAAGTTGGACAGAAGGCGCATGGGTTGCCCTAGATGTATCTCTGCGGATACGGTGGTCGGCATCATTGGCATTCTCTACATGGTCATCTCTCCCTGTGTAGATCGACTGCTGGTCGGGCGGAACATGCGTGCTTAGTGAGGTCTGGTACCATGTCAGCCGATTCCACAACGGACGGACTGGCCCGCGTGCTTGGATCCCGAGCCGCGTCAGCCCTTCGCGACTGGGCGCTGGCAAAGTCCCGCTCGGTCCGACTAGCCAGTCCCGAGTGGACCTCTCGCGGCTACACGGGAGCCGTGCTAGCAGCGGTCAACGTCAGCACCCTGGGCGATCCTGATGTAAAGGTCATCGTCAAGGTCTGCCCGCCCGGCCCGTATGCTCGCGAGCCGACAGCCCATCGCCAGGCTAAAGCAAGTTCGAGCGCGACCTTCTATGCAGCACACCTGGTCGAGCAGATCTATAGTGCGCACCCGATAAACGGCGGCGGGATGCTGATGTTCCAGGAGATCGCCACCGCGACCTTAGATGGTGTTCCCCTCTCTCAGGTCCCCGATGACCATCTGGCCCGATCGTGCGGGATTGTGGTCCATGGCTTGCTGGCCGAATGGAATTCGGCGCGGATACGCACCAGTGACACTACGGTCGGCGCTTTCCTCCAAGGCGAATTGCGCGGAGCCCTCAACTCCGGCGGGTCGGTTCATGCCCTCGCAAAGCATGTGCGTCTGCTAGAGCCGGAGGCAAGATGGATCCTTGATGCCGGCCGTGATGGCCACCCGTTGCCCAACCCGGCGATGATGGCCAGCGATCCGGCGCTAGGTGCTCATCTGAAGTTCGATGTCATCCGCGGTCCCGCCCACGGCGACTTGCACCTCGAGAACGTGCTGATCCCGCAGGAGTACGGCCAGTTCGAGCCACAGAAGTTTCGTCTGGTGGATCTGTCAACTTTCGAAGATGACGCACCTGTCACCCGCGACCCGGTGACCCTCATGTTGTCAGTCATCGCACCGTCGGTGTCGGAGCTGCGCGCCGATGAGCAGGAAGCCCTTCTCGACTTTGTCCTTGAACCGTGGCCTCCGACGCCACCTCGCCTCAGCACGCTGATGGCTCACATCCTTGAGGTCATCTACCGCACTGGCAACGAGGCGATAAAGGCCATGCGGCTGGGTGACTGGCGCTCACAGTACCTGCTATCAGTCCAGGCCACGGCCACGCTCTTCACCTCATTTGAGAGCGTAGGGGAGGCGGGGCGATGGTGGTTCTTGCGACTTGCCGCCCGCGCTGGTGCCGCATTCCTGCGCCGTCATCACCACTACCATCCAGGCACGCCGGTTTCATTGCGACGCCCCCTATCGCTACCGTCATCGCGTTCGTCGTGGTCTCAGTCCCAGACCCTGTCGGTGACCGGCGACCTATCGCGGCAGTCCTCGCT
Organism: Rhizocola hellebori; assembly: GCF_016862955.1. Lineage (GTDB taxonomy): Bacteria > Actinomycetota > Actinomycetes > Mycobacteriales > Micromonosporaceae > Rhizocola > Rhizocola hellebori. Next base: position 203,651 of record NZ_BONY01000001.1, read on the forward strand.
ACTTCCGACGGAGCTCGCCACGCTGTTGCGGCTCTTGGCCGAGTCATCACACGAGCTTCTAACTGCTGCCTACCACGCTACGTCCCATCCAGACGCCCAGTCGGCTGGTTGGGAGAACGCGTCGTCGTTGGTCGAGCTTCTTCAGAGGGCGGATGCAAGTTCTGCGCCCGCACCTCCACTACTAATTTTCGTAGACCAACTGGCGCACCTCAGCACCGGCTCACATGATCTTGCCTTGCACCGCTGGCTCAGTGCGGTGGGCCGCAACCACGGGTATACCGACGAAACATTGCGCCAACTTTGTTCCACTTCGCTGCGCGCCTCTAGCCAGCACCCCACTACCAAGCCTTTATGGGTCGGCGATACAAATGCCGACGACCCCAATTCAGGCGGCTCCACCTCAGTTACTAAGTTATATCCGAATAGTCAGTCTTTGCCAGGAGGCTCCATGATTTCCGAGACGACGCAAACCCCGAGCGTGGAGGGGGTGAAGAACCCTCCGCAAAGGCGGCAGATTGTCGGTAGTCTTCCGGCCAAGAATCCGGCGTTCACTGGCAGGGATCAACTCCTCCGTATCATGGCGACCACCTTGAACGAAGCGTCGGCGGTCTCGGTGATCCCGCAGGCCCTGCACGGCCTGGGCGGCGTAGGTAAGACTCAGCTCGCCACCGAGTTTGTTCACCGCAACCTCCATCATTACGAGATTGTGTGGTGGATGTCGGCCGAGGACCCGTCTCTCGTGCGAGCGTCGCTTGTGGAGCTGGCGAGGAAACTTCAGCTTCCCGCCGGTGAGGAGGTCCGGCAAACAATCGCGCTCGTGCTGGACGCATTGGCTACCAGTACAAGCCGTTGGCTGCTCGTCTACGACAATGTTGATAGTCCCGACGACATCAGCGGATTGGTGCCCAGCGCCGGCGGCCACGTGATCATCACCTCGCGCAACAACGCCGCTTGGGCGACTGGGAGCGGAGCTGTGGAGGTCGATGTCTTTGAGCGTTCGGAGAGCGTCAAGCTGTTGCAGCTGCACGGGAAGAGCATAAGTGATCATGATGCTGCCCGTCTCGCGGAAAAGCTCGGCGATCTTCCGCTAGCCCTGGAACAGGCAGCTATCTGGCATGCCAGCACCGGTATGCCAGTGAGCGAATATCTGGAGTTGTTCGACAAGAACTTGAGGGAGCTGCTAAGTGAGGGCAGGCCGTCCAATTACCCGGATACTATCTACGGCATTCTGAAGGTTGCCGTGGGTCGGTTGAGAACGGATGCACCTGCCGCCGCTGAGCTGCTTGAGTTGTTCGCTTTCCTTGGCGCTGAACCGATTTCGGTTGATTTGCTGCGCGCTGGACGTGGAAGTGGGTTATCCGAAGCTCTGGCGGCTGCGCTAGACCGCCCGATCGAACTCAACCGCGTTATTCGGGAGCTGCGGCGCTTCGGCCTGGCTCGGGTTGATACCAAGGAGGGCCAACGGGTTCAAGTGCACCGGCTGGTGCAGCGGGTGTTACGGGAAGAACTCGTGGAGGACCGGCTCAACCAGGCCAGGTCGAATGCCCAACGCCTGCTTTCATTGGCTAATCCCGGGTACCCCGACGTCCCTAAGAACTGGCCGGTTTACAAGGAGATCTTTCCGCACATCCACGCCGCCGAGCTGCTCGATGCACCGCAGGAGGTGGCGCGAACCGTCGTGCTGGATGAGATTCGGTATCTGTTCAAGACCGGCGACTACCTGGCCAGCAAGATGCTTGGTGAGACGACGCTGAAAGCGTGGGAAGGAAAGACCGACGCAGCTCTCGGCCTAGACCAGGAGTTGGTCTTGATCGCCTCCCGGCTCCTCGCCGACGCACTAAGACTGCTGGGTGAGGCTGCCAAGGCCCACCAGCTTAACACCGCTACCCTTGAGCGGCTGCGCAACAGCACGCACTTTGGTGAGGATCATGAACATACGCTTAACACGGCCAACGGGCTCGGAGTGGGCTTGCGGATGGAAGGTCGGTTCGTCGAATCCCTTGCGGTGGAACGAGATAATGTCGAGCGCCACGTGCGGGTCTGGGGTGACAAAGATCAGGCGACCCGGCGCGCGCAAAACAACCTTGCGGTCAGCCTGCGGCACCTGGGCAGGTTCGAAGAGGCGTTCGATATCGATCAACGACTCGTTTCATTGTGGCGTGAAAGCGCTGGCGACATCGATACCCGGACCTTGTTCTGCGTAGCAAACTTCGCTCGCGATCAAATTGGCCTTGGTAAATACCGCGATGCATTGGAAATGCAGCGCAAGAACCTCGAGCCGTATCGCGACCAGCTTGGCCTGCACCACGGCGAGGTTTTGATGGCGGCACGGACCATCACCATCACGCTCCGGAAATCGGGATACTACGCAGATGCACGGGATGCCGGCCGGGACAATTATCACGACCATCACGCGAAGTTTGGAAAGAACCACGAGCATACGCTGTCGGCAAGAATGAGTTATGCCAACGCCTTGCGCTGCTGTAGCGAATTTTCGGCGGCGCGTGCCGAGTTGCGCGAATGTGTAGACACGTATCGATCAGTGTTTGGCGACCAGCATCCGTTCACTCTCGCAGCAAACGTGAATCTGGCGATCGCATTGCGATCGGCCCGTGACTACGACGAGGCGGCGGTGATCAGCGAGCACTCGCTCAGGCACTTGACTGACCTTCTCGGGCCGAAACACCCTTATACGATTGCCGCAGCCAACGGCAGGGCGAACGGGCTTGCCCTCTCCGGAGACGTTATGGCTGCTGGGCAACTGTCGGCGCAGACCTTTGACCACGCACGGGAAATCTACGGCGAGAAGCACCCCGTGACGCTGGCCTGTGCGGTCAACGCCGCGCGCGACGACGCTGCGGGGGGTGCACTGCTCGACAATTCGTTGTCAAGAATGCGGGAGACATTGGGTGCCGATCATCCCGAGGTGCTTGATGCGGCCCGAGGCGAGCGAATGGAGTGTGATATCGAACCCCCGCCAACGTAGGCGAATCTTTCTGTTTCATTGTTGGCGATTGCGCTGTCGCCATAGTTTGTGCTGAGCGCGGAGTACATCGTTTGCATGAGCAGCGACGCTGGCCGGGATCGGCTGGGCCATCAGCAGATCGCATCTATGCCGCATGGTTTTGGCAAACTGCACGCCCTCGGGAGTCAGTGAGTCAGCGGACACAAGTATGTCCAAGGCCGTGTCCACCTGTACTCGCCGAAGGGCAAGCTCGTTCTCTGCGGTCTGGCGAATGCGAGTATCTTCACTGAGATCCAGCCAGGTCTCGGCGACGGCCAGAAATGCGTATACGCCGTGAAGTAGTCCACCTATTGGCCGGGCATCGGGTCGCCAGGGAGCGAAGTAGCGGGCCTCACTACGGCGATCGAATAGCGGCATGAGGTTTAATAGCCCGTTGAGCGTGGAGTGGGCCTGCTCGTGGACTAGCGCAATTGCGAAGCGAGCAGGATCGGTTGGCAGAGTCATGGCTAGCGCACCCATCGCGTCCTGCGATGTCATGCTTATCTCGGCGAGCCCGGGCTGAGGTGCTAGGGGCACCAGCACCTGCATGATCTGCGATACCTGCGCCGCCCGTTGCGGCGAATGCCTACAAAGTAATTGCCAGGCCGACAAGAATAATTCGTTCCAGCGACCATACTGATCCGATGGCACTCGTCCGGTCGTACGTGCCCCATAGCAGTCGCGGAGCGGGTCTAGGTCATCGAAAGCGAGATCTAGTGCGAGTTGGCCATGCATTGCTGTCAAACGCCGCATCGCGATCCAGCTAGTAGATGCCGATTCCTGGCCATGCTGAACGGTAAGAGCGTTGCCGTCGCAGTGAATTGTCAAACGCCCGTCCTTCACCACCAGCCTGATGTTCAAACTGCTCCCGTCGCACGGTATGGCCACGCCCAGTGTCGGGAGGACGAGACATCCGCTGTCGGTCACGGTCCGGGTTTCAGCATCGACACCAGCCCGCAGCGCGGCGACCGCCGCAAATGCGCCGAGGCGGGCCACGCTTTGATCGAGCGTGCGACGATTTGTCTGTGGGGCCTTAAGCGCCTCGATGCAGCGCGCGATCCAGTGTCCGGACCAGGCCTGGTTGGACAGGCATGCGATCTGCTGCGGCGAGCGAAGTTGCGCCTCGGACAACACGTCAACCGCGCGGGAGAGCGGCTCGCTGGTCGGCATCGACCGAAGGATGTGTGCGGTAAGTAAGTGGTCGACGCTGGCTTGGGCCGAGCGGAGCGTCTTCGCCGTCAGGGGGTCCAGCTTCCCGGCCGCCAACGAGGTAATTGACGCAGCCGATAAAATGTATCTATTTATCAAGTGCCCCTCCGCTATGGCGCAGTTTCGGACTGCTCGCCCTTCGCGTGCTGGACCGTGGTGTCGTCGACTGAGTTGGAGACGATCGCCTCAGGCAGTACTGCACTACTCCAGCCCAGGAGGGCCACGCGCGGGTGCTCGCGTTCAGCTAACAGCTGCCGAAGCGCTGCGATCAGGTGCGGCTCCCCTGCGGAGATTAGGTCGCGTGCCGTCCAAACGCTCACATCGGTCAGGATTGACTCGTAGCCGTCGGTCTTATCCATCGCTAACCTCCCTGATTTCGGCTTCGGACGGAAGACCGCACCGACGAGCTTCGGATTCCTTGCGCCTCAGCGCTGATACCGCTGGACAGCCGCAGACGGGCCGCTGACGGTGCGGCTGTCCGTCCGGTGTCTATTACCATACGTCGATGGCGTGTACTTTCCCAGACCATCCGCCCTTGCCCGGATTCAGTGGGCGTTCACCATACGTGACAGCTCCTGCATCGACGCCTGAAAGTCGACGCGATCCCGGTCGCGGTACCGGTCAAAGAAGATGTTGGGCACGCGGGTGCACGTGACACGAGTCTGGAAGATCACATTCTGGACTTCCCGCGCCAGCCGGGACAGCTCTGGCTCGCTATCGGGCCGACCGAGCGCCGCAACGATTTGCTCGCGCACCACGATCAGCGCTTGGGAGCGGGTCTTTGCCGTCAGCTGCTGGGCCCGGTAGGTGTCAAGCCCCATCATTAGTGCTCCCAACGATGGGACGTAAAACTGGAGCACGATGTCGGCGACGGTAATTTCGAGTAGCGAGCCCAGCATCACGCCGGCGGCGGCCCATGTGGCGACCACGATAAGGATGGCAAAGGAGTATCGCTGACGGATGCGGGCGCCCCAGCCGAGGTTCTGTTGCTGGCAAGCCAGGACATCATACGGGCCAGGCAGTTCTGGTATCTCGTAGTAGCCCCTCAGGAGGTCCTCGGAGCCGCGATACAACCGTGCGAGCTTGCTGATCTCGTCTGGGTTGACCCGCGGCCCGGCCACGACAAGATTCCACGGTAGGCGGAATAGCGCGACATCGAACATCTCCTGAAGAAGCGCGGCTCGCTGGACCTCACGTTGCGCCCACGCCGAAAGCCCTACTGCGTGCAATAGCGCCCACAGCCCGCCGATCACTGTGACCGCAGTAGCAATGCTGGTTACCGTCGTGGTGACGAGACCGAGCACCGCGATAAGGGCCGAGGTGCTCAGGCGCAAGCCCTCGAGTCGCTGGGCTCGCAAATGCGACGCAGTGATGGCGCGTAGCAACAAAAGCGACTCTGGGCTGTTCTGCTGCTCACGCAGATCGGATTCTGCCTTGGATGCACGGCCCTCTTCCGTAGGCATATTGAAGTTCTACATGGTCGCGTGCCGATAGCATTCCTCAGCCGGATCGCCAGAACGTGAGTGAGTGACCGTCGGATCTTGGCCTCACTCGCTGCGCTTCCGATCACCTCAACGCCCGGCAAGCTTGTGCTGGTCGTCGGCTAAGGCCGCCGAGGCCCGGCCCCCTCCTGCACCTGGGCAGGTCGAACCGGGAACGGTGCGCGGCGATCCAGCCCGGCAGGGCTGCGCCCACTCCGAGCGACGCTACCGCTTCCGCGTCAGCCAGGTGGCAAGTGGCCCTCTGCCGTCGCACATTGACCTGGAGCAATCGTCATCTTCGATGTGGCCGCCGCTGCACCGCCCAGGCAGCGGTCGCACCGCGCCTGCCACAGCGGGCCGATCGGTATCAGCGACGTGGCCGCCTGCGAAGCCTTGGGGGTGTCAACGCGCGCCCGGGTGCTGGTCGTCGGCGGACGCCGACGGGGCGCCGGCCTCTTCCTGCACCTGCAGGTCGAACCGGGAACGGTGCGCATTCGGCTGGTACACCTCGTCAAGCGGGCCCATCACGGCGCCGCCGAGACCTCGTCGGCGCATGACCGACGCCAACCAGACGAACCCGCCCATGATGATCGCGAAGCCACCGGCGACCATGAGGAACGCTAAGAACTCCAGCACGAGACGAAGCCTACGTCGGCTCGTCAGGTAGGTTTCGCGTCATGCTCATCGGTGAAGATGCCAAGCCAGCCACCCTGCACCCCGACGCGCCCCCACCGGGCACGCAGCTGCCGTCGCACTATGACCGGTGCTACGGCTGCGGGCCGCACCACCAGGCGGGGTTGCGGATGCAGATGACGGTCGGCGAAGGCACCAGCGTCCACGGGCGTTTCGAGGTGACCGACGAGCATCAGGGCGCCCCCGGCCTGGCCCACGGCGGGCTGCTGGCCTGTGCGATGGATGAGGCGCTGGGCACCCTCGGCTGGCTGCTGGGCATCCCCGCGGTCACCGCCCACCTCGAATCCGACTTCCGCATCCCGGTGCCGGTCGGCACCATCCTGCACCTGCACGCGCACTGTCTGGGGGTCGCGGGCCGCAAGATCTACCTTTCTGCCACCGCCCGGCTCAACGATCCGGAGGGGCCGGTCGCGGTGCAGGCGCAGGCGATGTTCCTCGCGGTCAATCTGACCCACTTCGCCGAGCACGGCCGTCCCTCGGGCATGGATCGCGAACCTACCCGCATCAACCCATAACGGCGACGCCGCGCTCAGACGAGCGTCCAGGTGGTGCAGACCGGCACCCCATCGCCGGGATGGCAGGTGATGCGCAGGTGGCCTCGGGCGAGCCCGGGCGCGGCAAAGCGGCCCAGGGCATCGGCCTCAAGCCAGGTGGGACCGGCCGGATGGTCGATCCTGATCCGGGCGCTCTGCGGCGGGACCAGCTGGCCGAGCAGGCTGACCTGCCGCCCCGTGGTGGTGAGCTCGACTTCGATGGTGAGCTCGCCGGCCGTGAAGGTCAGCAGCTCGGGCTGGTGCTCACCGCGTACCCCGGCCAAAGTGGCGGAACGGGATTCGTCGGCCAGCTGGGCGAGGGCGGCATCGGGATCGCGCCAGGACAGCGCTTCCTTGGCCGCCAGCACCACATCGGCGGGCACGGCATCCTGGCGGGATGTCAAGCCCTGCAAGGCTTCCCAGAGGGCGTCATCGTTGGTGGGCATCACACGGTGACCTTCTGCCGGAGCTGGTCGAGACAGCGGGATCGAGTAGGGCCGATGCTGCCGATGGGAATCTCCAGCGCGGCACTGATCTCGTGATAGCTGGGCGGCGGGTCCAGCACCATCAGGCGCAGCAGCCGCTGGCAGTTCATCGGAAGCTGGCCCACCGCCGCCCACAGGAACTTGTCGCGCTCGCGCTGCAGCATGTCGTCGTCCAGCTCGGGCTGGGAGGCGTCGTGCCGGTCCAGGCTGAGCAGATCGCTGGCGGGCAGGTCGTGACCCGCCCGGCGCAGCAATGCCAGCGCTTCGCGCCGCGCGGTGGTGGCCAGCCAGGCGCCGAGGCGTTCCGGGTCCCGGATCCGCCCGAGCTGTTCCACCAGGCGAAGCCAGGTCGCCTGGTGGATGTCGGCCGCGTCGGCGGAACCGAGCCGGAAGCTGCGCGCCACGGTCCACACCAGCCCGGAGTATTTGTCCACGATGGAACTCCAGGCTCGCTGGTCTCCGGTGGCCGCCGCGTCGAGCAGCGACTTGATGTCTGCCTCGGGGAGGTTCACATCGAGTGAGCCTACCGTCACGGCAGTCCCGGGTATTGACCGACTATGTTGGCTCGAGCCTTGGCCATCACCGCTGCTAGAGCAGCCTGCACCGTGGCGGCCTGGCTCAGTTCCTCGGCCAGGGCAGCCACCACGTGCGGGGTGGCGAAGGAGGTTCCGCTCCATAATGCCCATCCCGTCGGGAATTGCTCGTGGCGCACAAAGGTGCTCGTGATGTCGGCGCCGGGCGCCGCCAGGCTGACCCACTCGCCGCTGTTGCTCCATTGACAAATGCCGGTGCCATCGTGCGCCGCCACCGCGACGACCTGCCGCGCCCAGGGCACATCGGCGCCGGCGAACGCCGCCGGCCAGAACGGGCGGCCGCGCTGGCCGTCGTTGCCCGCCGCGGCGACCACGAGCCGTTCCCGGCCGGCCAGCACCTGGCCCAGCGCCTGGGAAAGGGCCAGCGGCGGCTGGTCGTCGAGGGTGAAGCCACCCAGCGAAAGATTGATCAGTTTCTCGTCACCGAGGCGGCCCAGCGCCACGATGAGGTCGGCCTCGGTGCAGGCGCCGAAGGTGTCCAGCACCCGGATGGCGCGGATGCCCGCCTTCTGGGTCTGTGCGGCCAGCACCCCGATGATGAAGTTGGCGTGGCCGACGTCGCCGTCGAGAACACCGTCGTTGTCCACATCGGTGTCGCTTTCATAGTCGCCGTCGGCGGCGGTGTAAGCGCGGGCCGGCAGGGGGCTGTTGCGCCACACCCCGGTGTCGAGCACCGCCACCGACACCTGGCCGGCACTGCGCGCGGGCAGGGTGCGCGGACGCAGCGCCGGAACCGGCGGGCCGAACGGGCCACCATGTTCGAAGGGCGCCGACAGGAAAACGTGGTTGGGGCTGGCGGCCACCCGATCGTCGCCGTCGTCCTGCGCGAGCTGGCGCAGCCTGCGTGCCGCGACCGGGACATCGAGGCCACTGCCGCGATAGCGGATCAGGCCCGGAGCGAGCTGGCTTTCCTCGATCGAGCCGGCGGCGCCGAGCTGACCCAGCACCCGTTCGGCCGATTGCCGGTGATCTGCCAGCACGAGCAACTCGCCCTGGGCGAACCAGACCGGCAGCCCGCCCGGTCGCGTCTCCTGGCCCAGCCAGCTCAGCCCGCGCATCCGGCTTGCCCTGCGCTGCTGCCATTGCCGCAAGCGGTCCTCCGACAGTGCCATCTCGCCCAACCTCCGTCATCTCGTGTCATCGCGAACAACCAAACAGAGAGCACCCTGAACGACGCTGATACATACACCTATGTCGGAAGACCGACACCGCGAGCCGTGCGACGATCACGCATGTGGATTCATCGACTGCGGGCCGGGCCCTGGCCATGGTCATGGCCGATCCGCGCGGGGCGCAGGCCCTCGCCGTGGATCTGCTCGCGACAGCCAAGCGCGAGGCGGATCCGGCTGGCGAAGTGACCGCGCTGCGGGCGCTCGGATTGGCCGCCCGGGAGCTACAGGACGCCGCCACGGCTGCGCACCAGCTGCGGCTTTCGGTGGCCGTGGCCCGGCGGGCAGGTCTGGCCGAGCTGGCCGCCGAATCCCGGATGAGCCTGGCGCTGGTCCTGGACGATCTTGGCCGCCCACGCTCGGCCGTACGGGAGATCGATCTGGCCCTGACCGCGCTGCGCGGCCTCCCGCTGGCGCGGGCGCGCATGCAACAGGGCATCCTGTTGCGCCGGCTGGGCCGGGAAGCCGACGCGCTGCGCGCCTACAGCACCGCGCTGGCCAGCTTCCGCCGGCACGGGGACCTGCTGTGGCAGGCCAGGGTGCTCACCAACCGCGGGGTGCTGCAGGCCTACCGCGGTGGGCTGAGCCAGGCACGCGCAGACCTTCTTCGCGCGCAGGAGCTGTATAGGGAGCTCGGTCTGACCTCGGCGGTGGCCCAGGTGGAGCACAACCTCGGTTTCGTCTCGGCCCAGGGCGGCGACCTGGTGTCCGCCTTGGACTGGTACGACCGCGCCGACGAGCATTTTCGGCGAAGCGGCTCACGTCCGGCGGTGGCGCTGATCGACCGGGCCGAGCTGCTGCTGGCGGCCCGGCTGCTGGGCGAGGCGCGGCAGGCCGCCCAGGACGCGGTGCAGGCCGCCACCGACGCGCAACTGGGATCCCTTGTCCCGCAAGCCAAGCTGCTGCTCGCCCAGAGCGCCCTGGCCGCGGGCGATCAGGCGGCCGCGCATGAGGCGGCCGGTCAGGCTCGGCGCGCCTTTCAGCGCCAGCAGCGCGAACGCTGGGCTGTGCATGCGCGCTATCTGGAATTGCGTTCCGCCGCCAGCCAGGATCGCGCCTCCCTGCGCAAGGTCGCCGCCGCGCTGGAAAATTCCGGCTGGGCCGAACAGGCGCTGGAGGCACGGCTGTTTCTCGCCTCCTGCGGCGACCAGGCTGCCCTGGCCGGGCTGGCGGCGCCACCGGCCAAGGCTGGTCTGGCCCGGTTGCGCATCCGCGCCTGGCACGGCCGGGCGCTCAGCCTGGTGCATCTCGGCGACCCGGCCGGGGCCAAACGAGCCCTCGACGCCGGGCTTCGCCTGCTCGATCAGTATCGGGCCGCCCTGGGCGCCACCGAGCTGCGGGTGCTCAGCTCCGGCGAGGGCGCGGACCTTGCGGCGCTTGGCATCCGGCTGGCCCTGGCCGATCACCGGCCCCGCCAGGTGCTGGCCTGGGCGGAGCGGTGGCGAGCGGCCACGTTGCGGCTGCGGCCGGCCCGCTCCCCCGACGACCCCGAGCTGACCCGCGATCTGGCCCAGCTGCGCCGGGTGGGCGCCGAGCTGACCGGCCAGGACGGCGACCCGGTACGCCGCCACCGCCTGCTGCGCCGGCAACGGGCGCTGGAGGAGGCGATCCGCAGACGCACCTGGCGGACCGGCGCCGCCATGTCCACAATGGACAAGGCCATCCCGCTGGAGCGGGTCATCGCCTCGCTCGGCGACCGAGCGCTAGTCGAGCTCGTGGAGGAGCAGGGCCACCTCATAGCACTGGTCGCCGTGGCCGGTCGGGTCCATCTGCGGCAGCTGGCCACGGCCGCGGCCACCACCGCCGAGGTCGCCGCGCTTCGGTTCGCCTTGCGCCGCTTGGTTTCCAGGTACGGCTCGGCCGCCTCGCAGGCCGCCGCCGACGCGGCCGCCAGGCACGGCCTTCGCCTTCTCGACGAGTGGCTGCTCGCACCGGTCCGGCCGCTGATCGGCGATCGCGAGCTCGTCATCGTCCCCACCGGGGCGCTGCAGGCGCTGCCGTGGTCGGCCCTGCCGAGCTGCGCCGGCCGCCCGATCACCGTCGCCCCCTCCGCCACGGTGTGGTGGCAGGCCGCCACCTCTGATCGCCACCACAAACCGGTGCCGCACACCGGAAAACGGCGCACGGTACTGGTGGCGGCGCAGGAACCGCCGTGCGCCGTCCCGGAGGTACAAGCGTTGGCCGCGCTGCTGACCCACGACGCCTCGCTGGTCGGCACTCAGGCCACTGTCCAGGCCACGCTCACCGCGATGGACGGCGCACACCGCGCGCACATCGCCGCGCACGGCGCCTTCCGCGCGGACAACCCGCTGTTTTCCTACCTGAGCCTGGCGGATGGCCCGATGACCGTGCACCACTTCACTTCTCTGCGCCGGATGCCAGAGCTGGTGGTGCTATCCGCGTGCGACACCGGCCTGTCGACGGTCTATCCCGGCGACGAGCTGATGGGCCTGAGCGCCACCCTGCTCGGCGCGGGAACCCGGACCCTCGTCGCGAGCACCGGCCCGGTCGAAGACACCGCGACCCAAACCCTCATGGTGCAGCTGCATCGTCACCTCGACGCCGGAACCGCGCCGTCGCATTCGCTGGCCTTGGCGCGCAGTGCAGCTGACCCGGACAGCTGGGCCACCGCACATTCATTCACCTGCTTCGGCGCGGGTACCGCCTGATACGTCGGATATCGGCGACGGCCCAGTCGCCCAGCCGACATCAACCGCCGTATCAGCCGCCTGCTCCCAGACCTCTGTCTGTCTGACAAGCGTGCCATCGGGGCACGCCGGACAGCTGGAGGCGCACAATGCCACTGCCCGATGAGCACACCGGCCCGTTGGTAAGCGCCAACGCTGCTCTGCTCCACCAGCTCGCCGCGGCGGGGGTCGCGGTCGAGATGTCACCGCCGCCTGAATCGCAGGATCGCTTGCGGCTCATGGTCTGGCCGGTGGCGCTGCTGCCGGAGGACGTTCCCGCGCAAGCAGGAAACCCGCTTCGGCTGCGGGTGCGCTATGTCGTGGCGGTGGGCGGGCCGGCCGAGGCGGCACTGGCGCTCTGGGATCGTTTGCTGGAAACAGAGCAGCCTTATCTGGTACCCGAAAAAGTCTCCTCGTCGCTATGGCAGGCGATCGGGGTGGGGCAGCGCCTCGGGTTGCTCTTCGAGGTTCCGGTTCAGTTCGCCAGGCCGGTCACCACGGCGCCCCGGGTGACCTCGCTGCCGAGCCTGGTTTCCATTTCCCTGCGCCGGGTTCACGGCCGCGTCGTCACCTCCGGTGGCGTGCCGCTGGCCGGGATGCGGGTGGCCGCCGCCGATGGCACCTCGGTCACCCATTCCGACACCAACGGCCACTTCGTGCTCAGCGGCGTCCAAGCCGATCAGCCGTTGCGGCTCAACGTCACGGGCCGCGGTCTGCGGCTCGCCGCCGAGGTTGCGGCCGTCTCGGCCGAACCCGTCGTCATCACCTGCGAAATCTAGGAGGTTAGTCGATGCCCATGTACTCCTCTCCCGGCATTTATGTCGAGGAGGTCTCCGGTGGCAGCAGGCCGATCGAGTCGGTCGGCACCAGCACCGCGGGATTCGTTGGCACAGCACCGGATCAGAACGCGCGCCGCGGCGAAGCCGTGGCCGTGAACAGCTGGTCGGAGTTCCTGCGGGTCTTCGTCGGGGACAGCCAGCAGGGCACCCCGCTGTCCCGCGCGATCTATGGCTTCTTCGACAATGGCGGCGGGCGCTGCTATGTCGTCAACATCGCGCCAGGTGAACCGTTGGCGGGCAAGGGCCGTCAGCGCAGCGGGCTGCGCCTGCTGGAGGCGATCGATGAGATCGCCGTGGTGGCCGCGCCCGGCTACACCGACGCACTGTCCTATGAGGACCTTCTGGCGCACTGCGAGCTGATGGGCGACCGGATGGCCATCCTGGACGGCCCCGAGCAGGTCGGCGATGTGGAGCGGCTCACCCGAGCCGGCGCCAGCGGTCTGCCCAAGCCCAAGCGGGCCGAGGGCGACCCCGCCCCGCAGGCCGCCGAGGAAAACGCCGGCCTGCGGCCGCGGCAGTCCGACTACGGCACGTTCTATGTGCCATGGCTCGTCGTACGCGACGCGCTGAGCGGTGACGTGGTGGGAACCCCGCCCAGCGGCCACGTCGCCGGGGTGTGGGCACGCAGCGACACCCTGCGCGGGGTGCACAAGGCCCCCGCCAACGAGCCGGTACGCGGCGCGGTCGACCTGACCTACCGGGTGACCAAGGTGGAGCAGGACATCCTCAACCCGGCCGGCGTCAACTGCATCCGTCACTTCCCCGCCGAAGGCATCCGCATCTGGGGAGCGCGGACACTGGCCGCCTCGGGCAGCGAATGGCGCTACCTCAACGTGCGCCGTCTTTTCAACATGCTCAAGGAGTCCATCGGCGACGGCACCCGCTGGATCGTCTTCGAGCCCAACGACAACCTGCTCTGGCGCTCGATCCGGCGAGACATTTCCGCCTTCCTGACAAGGGTTTGGCGCGATGGCGCGCTGCAGGGCCGCACCCCGCAGGAAGCCTTCTTCGTCAAGTGCGACGAGGAAACCAACCCGGCCGAGGTTCGCGACGCCGGCGAAGTGGTGACGCTCATCGGCGTCGCTCCGGTCAAACCGGCCGAATTTGTCATCTTCAAGATCAGTCAGTCCGCCGGTACCGGCGGCGAGCAGGCAGGAGCCTGACATGCCTGAAGTCACTGCACGTCCCGCCGCCCAGCCGGGCAATCTGGTGGACCCCTACCGCGCCTACAACTTCAAGCTGCTCATCAACAACGTCACCGAGGGCCACTTCACGGAGGTGGGCGGGCTTGGCGTCAAGGTGGAGACGATCGCCTACCGCGAGGCGGGCAACAACTCGGTGGTGCGGGCGATCCCCGGACGGGTCACCTACCAGCCGGTCACCCTGCGCTACGGGCTGACCTCCTCGGTCGAGCTGTGGGAATGGCTGATGACCGCGGTCGAGGGCCGGGTCAGCCGCCGCAACGTCTCGATCGTCATGCTGGACAGCTCCGGCTCGGCCGAGTCCATGCGCTGGAACCTGGTCAACGCGTGGCCCCAGGAATGGTACGGCTCCCCGCTCAACGCGATGAGCCGCGACCTCGCCGTCGAAACCCTAGTGCTGGCGCACGACGGACTCCAGCGGGAGATCAGCAATGTGGGCATGGCTGCTTAGCCTGGCCGGATTCGCTCGCCGGTTCATGGGCCGCGGCATCGCGAACCGGCCGAGCCCAGCGGTACGGCTGGGGGGCGTCGCCCCCCAGCCCGACCCGCCGGACTGGCCATCGGTGTTCCCGCGGCCGGCCACCGAATCCGACGACATCTATCCGGCAGCGCTGACCGATCCGCGCTGGTCCGACCTGTCTCGCCCGCGGGCCCTGCCGGCATCACCGCGGGCGGCGAACACCAACGGCGGCAGCCAATGGATCACGCCGCGCCGCTTAGGCTCGACGCCGATCCGCGATGGTGCCGAACGGATGCCGCCACAAGCGGCACCCGTTGCCGCGCCGACCCTTCCGCACGCGAGCCCCGGTGCCAACCAGACCTCGCCCGGCCCGACAGCCGGTGCCGACCACATCTCGCCACAAGTGACCCCCGGTGCCGACCCAACCTCAGCCCATTCAACTCCCGGTGCCGACCACGCCTCTCCACAAACGACTCCCGGTGCCGACGACGCCTCGCCCCACGTGGAGCGCCGTGCCCACCAGACCTCACCGCACGTGATGCCCGAGACCTCGCCACAAGCGGGGCACGGCGACCAGAACTCGCTCCACGCGGGGCCTCGTGGCCAGCAGGCCGAATGGCAAGCAACGCCCGGAGCCGATCAGATCACGCCACAAGCATTGCCCGGTCTCCACCAGACCTCGCCACAAGCGGGGTCTGGCACCCACCAAAGCCCGCTCCACGCGGTGCCCGAGACCTCGCCACCAGCGGAACTCGGCACCGACCGGGCCTGGCCTGAGCCGCAGGCGTCATTTGGCGACAGCGGCTGGCGGCTGCGGGATGGCTGGACGACAAGGGTTTCGCCCCGGCGAGACGAACCGGCCGCGGAAGGCGGCGGGCGAGCTGCGCCGGCTGAAGCGGCACATAGCCAAGCCGACGACCGCCCACGCCACGAGCTGGCGGCGATGCCGGGCGTGGTGGGCATCTGGCCATCGCTGCCCTGGCACGACAGCCCGGGCTCCGCAGCGGCGGGCGGTGAACGGCGAACGCAGCTGACCGCCGAGCGCCTGCCGCCGGGCGGATGGACCAAGACGTCCCCAGGCAACCTCACGGACTCAGCGCAATGGCCACAGCTGCTGGACGACAGCGAGCTCTGGATCGCCCCGGCCGCCGCGGCAGACGAGCGAAGGGTCCGCCGGCTTGATCGTGAACAGGAGGGTAGACCATGGAGCGCATAGCTTTTCTGGTCGATGAGACCGGCGAGCGGATCGACTGTCTGATCAATCCGGAGACCTTGGTCATGCGCCGGCTGGCCGGTGTGCGCCCGGCGGCGCTGCCAGGGGCGGTGATGGGCGCCGACGGCGACGACGTGTTGCTCTACACCGGCGGCGGCCGCACCGAGCTCGTGCTCGATCTGCTCTTCGATGTCGAGCTGATGGAGCCGGCGAACCGGCCCGACGATGTGCGCAAGCTGACCAGCCGGTTGTGGCGGCTGGCCGACAGCGGCGAGGGCAGGCCGCCCCAGGTGCGCCTGGTGTGGGGCAAGACCTGGAACCTGCCCGGAGTCGTGGTCAGTGTCGCCGAACGGCTCGACGCCATCGACGCCGCCGGCAATCCCCGCCGGTCTTGGCTGCGCCTGAAACTGGTGCGCACCAACGAGGAGGTCAAGGCGCGCCCGGCGAAGACCAATCAGAGCGCCGTGCAGGCGGTCGGCAACGGCTCCGGCTCCGATGGCGTGCGTTTCGATCTGCTGGCAGCCGATGCCCTCGGCGATCCGTCCCGGTGGCGGGAATTGGCCGAGCACAACGGAATCGCCGACCCGCTGCGGGTCCCGGCGGGGGCTGTGCTGGCGGTGCCGTCATGATCATTCCGAACGTTGAGGTACGCCTGAACGCCCGCCCGCTGGAAGCGAGAGTGCTCGCGTTACGCGTCGCCGCACGCATCTCCCAGCCCACCCAGGCAGAGGTGACCCTGGCCGGGCCGGCCGACGGCTGGCCGATCGGCGTCCCGCTGCGGATCAGTATCGACGACGAGATGCTCTTCGACGGTGAGGTCACCGCCATGGAGCTGATGCGCGGTCCGGGTTCTGAGTCGGCGTGGGTGTTGCGCGGCTACGATCTGCTGCACCGGTTACGCAAACGCCAGCAGCCAAGGGTTTTCGAGAACATCACGGTCGCCGACCTGGCCCGCGCGCTTGTCGCGGACTGCGGGCTCGAGGTCGAGTGCGACAACGCGGGTTCGCCGATCCCCCGCCTCGTGCAGCATCGCCAAACCGACTGGGAACTGTTGTCCCAGACGGCCGCCAGGCACGGCGTGTACCTGATCCTCGACGGCGACAAGCTGTGCCTGACCAAGCTGCGCCCACGCGGCGAGGCGATCGAGCTCAAGCTCGGCGACACGCTGTGGCAGGCGCGCATCGAAGCCAATGTGGATCGCTCGCTCGGCTCGGTGACCGCCATCGGCTGGCACGCCGAACAGGCCGAGGTGCGCAAGGAGAAAGCCACCGCGCCGAGGCGCGACAACCTGCCCGAGATAGCGGTCGACGCGACGCAAACCCTGGTCGATCAGCCGCTGGCCAATCTGGCGGAGGCGGCGCAGGCGGCGCTCGACCTGAGCGCGGCGCGCACAGTTCACCTCGACGGGACAGCACGCGGCAACACCGCGCTGCGTCCCGGCCGGGCGGTGGCGGTGCACGGCCTCGCTGACGCGGTCACCGGTGTCCACCCGTTGTGCAGCACCATCCACACCGTCACCGCCGAGGGCTATCAGACGTGGTTCAGCACGCAGCCGCCGTCGGTGGCCGCTGCCCCGTCCGGGGCGTCGGTCACGCTGGGGCGCGTCGAGTCGGTCGCCGATCCGCATGGTGCGGGCCGGGTTCAGGTGAGCCTGCCGGCCTACGGTGAGGTGGATCTGGGCTGGCTGAGCGTGTTGTGCCCGGGCGCGGGTCCGGGCAAGGGCATCGTGGCGCTGCCCGACGCCGGCGATCTGGTCGTGGTGGCGCTGCCGCACGAGAATCCGGCCGAAGCCATCGTGCTCGGCTCGCTCTACGGCCCGGCCACCCCACCGGACGCCGGTGTCGAGGGCGGCGCGGTGCGGCGCTGGACGCTGCACAGCGGTGCGGGCCAAAGCATCGTCATCGACGACGAGCACAAGCTGGTGCGTCTGTCCAATGCCGATGGTAGCCGCCTGGAGCTGGCCCCGGATCTGGTGACCCTGTGCGCGCACACCGACATGGTCATCGAGGCGCCGGGCCACCACCTGACCATCCGGTCGGCCGCGGTCGACTTCGAGCACGCCATGCTGCCCGAGGTGATCTCATGAAATGGATCGTCACCACCGCCGACATCCGCTGCGACCACGACGGCAAGGTGGCCAACAACCCGTCGCAGCACTGGGTGGAGATCTCCGGGCATCCGGTGCTCGTCGACGACGACCCGCAGGGGCGGGCGATCGCGCGCTGTCCCAACATCGGGGCCACCATGAAGCCCTGCGTGAAGACGCTGCGCGTCGCCGTCGGCTACAGCGATTGGATCCGCATCGACGGCCACGCCATCGTCCTGGACACCCTCGACGGCTTGACCGACGGCACCGTCCCCGGCACGGTGCACTACCGCGTGCGTACCCCCGGACAGTCCTTTGTGGAGGCTGAATCATGAATTCATTGCGTTTCGCGGCCGAGGAAGGCCCGGTGGTCACCGCCGCGGGCAGGCTGGCCATGGTGCACGGGGACGAGGCCATCCGGCAGGCCATCATCCTGCTGCTGGGCACCGCGCCCGGCGAACGCTTGATGCGGCCCGACTACGGCTCGCACCTGCATCGGCTTTTGTTCTCGGCCAACGATCAGACCACGGCCGGGCTTGCCATCCACTACGTGAAGCAGGCGCTCCAGCGCTGGGAGCCCCGTATCGAGGTGGAGGAGGTCGACGCCGATCCCGATCCCGATGTCGCCTCACGCCTCAACATCCATCTGCGGTACCGAGTCAAGCAGACCCTCACCATCGATGTCCTGCAGTATCCGCTTTCCCTTGGAGCGACGCCATGAGCATTCCCGTGCCCAACCTGGACGACCGCACCTTCGCCGATCTGGTCGCCGACGCCACCAGCCGGGTGCAGCGGCTGTGTCCACAGTGGAGCGACCTGTCGGTGCACGACCCCGGGTCGGTGCTGTTGGAGGCTTTCGCCTACCTCACCGACGTCATGCTGTTCCGGCTCAACCGATTGCCGGAGAAGGCCTATCTGGAGTTCCTCAACCTGCTCGGGGTCAGCCGGCATCCGCCCGCGGCGGCCTGGACGCAGCTCACCTTCAGCCGGGTCGGCCAGGACGCCACCGAGCGGATAGTCGTTCCGGCCGGCACGAAAGTGGCCGCGGTGCGGGGCAGCGATCCGCAGCCGGTCGTCTTCACCACCACCCAGCCGATCGCGCTGGCGGCGGGCGAGGCGCAAGCCTCGGTGCGCGCCTATCACTGCGAGCTGGTCGACGGCGAGCTGCTCGGGCTGGGCACCGGGCTGCCCGGTCAGGTGCTGCGCACCACCCGCGCGCCGCTGGTGAGCACCGGCGAGGCGCTGGAGGTCATGCTGGGCGTGGAGACCACGGCGCCCGCCGAAGGCGCCGCGGCACGCGAGTTCATGGGACTCACCTTCGAGATCTGGCCGGAGGTCGCCACCTTCGCCGGGCTCAACCCCGATGAGCGCGGTTACCTGCTGGACCGGGCCTCCGGTGTGGTCACCTTCGCGCCGGCGCTGGACCGGCTGGCCACTCCGGCCGCGGTGCCGCAGGCGCATCGCCAGATCAGGATGTGGTACAGGGTGGGCGGCGGCGAGACCGGAAACGTTGCCGCGCAAACACTCACCGGGTTGCGCGACCCCATCGCCGGGGTGCGGGTGAGCAACCCCGACCCGGCGCGCGGGGGGCGCGACATCGAGCCGGTCGACGCGGCGGCCAAACGCGGCCCCTACGAGCTGTTCACGTTGCACCGCGCCATCACCGCCCGCGACTTCGAGCTGCTGGCCACCGCCGGATCCCCCGCGGTGGCCCGGGCCAAGGCCTTCACCCGGGCGTCGATGTGGTCGTTCGCGCGGCCGGGCGAGGTCGAGGTGACCCTGGTGCCCTTCGTCGCGGAGGCGGCACGGCCGGGCTGGCGGCTGCCGGTGGAGACGCTGGCCGACCGCCAGCTGGACGAGGTGCGCCTGGAGGCGCAGGCCGACCTGGACCGCAGACGGGCTTTGGGCACCAGCGTGACCACGACGTGGGCGCGGTACAAGACAGTGTCGGTGCGGGGCCGGGTCGTGGTCGGCCGCCAGGAGGATCTGGAGGCGGTGCGGCGGCGCATTCACGACCGGCTGCACCAGACGATCAGCCCGCTGCCCGCGCCCGGCACCGCCGACGGCTGGGCCTTCGGCGAGCCGCTGCGGGCGTCCAATGTGTACAGGATCCTGGAACAGGCCGAACCCGGCGTGCGTTACGTGGAAAACGTTCGCTTCGTCGTGGACGGCGCGCCCGATCGCGAGATCCGGTCCATCGCCGCCGACGGGTATCAGCGCGGCACTTGGTACGCCGGCGGGGGCGAGACGGTTTTCCGCTCCACCAACGACGGTGAAGGCTGGGAGCTGATCGCGCGGTTCCCCGAGGAAACGGTGCGGCAGGTGCTACCGGCCCCGGTCAGCGATCGCCCCGGGGTGGTGGCAAGGCCCGGTGCGGTCGCCGTGATCACGTCGCTGGCCGAGGGCGGATCGGCGCTTCACGTCTCGGCCGATCTCGGCGAAACCTGGCGCAAACTCGGTGAGATTGACGCGCTCGTGCTGGAGGCCGCCTGGATCGACCGGGAGGAGGCGGTGTCGCTGCTGCTGGCCACCGACGTCGGTCTTTACGAGCAGTCCCTGCTCGACGGCGCGGTGCCGCTGCAGATCATCGTCGACACCAAGGACGCCGACCGCGGCTTCTACTCGGTCAAGGCTTTCGTCTCCGAGCGCGGCGGATGGGCGGTGGCACTGGCCGCACAGGGCCAGCACGGGGTCTACCTGTCCACCGCGGGCGGGCGTCAGGACACCTTCGCGCACATAGGTTTGAAGGGCACCGACACCCGAACCCTCGCCGTGCAGATCGACGGCCCGCACACCCACCTGTGGGTGGGCACCGGCATGGCCGATCCCCGTCAGCCGGGCAAGGGCTGTTACCGGGCAAGGCTTTTCGAGGCCGACATCCGGTGGCAGGAGCTGTCGTCGGGGTGGACCGGCGGAACCTGCTGGGACGTGGACTTCATGGGCGGCAGCGCCTTCGCCGCCACCCAGAGCGCCGGGATTCTCCAGCTGGAC
This sequence comes from Rhizocola hellebori, assembly GCF_016862955.1. Taxonomy (GTDB): domain Bacteria; phylum Actinomycetota; class Actinomycetes; order Mycobacteriales; family Micromonosporaceae; genus Rhizocola; species Rhizocola hellebori. Next base: position 224,296 of record NZ_BONY01000001.1, read on the forward strand.
GTCAACTCCGCCACCCCGCAATGGGAGACGCCGTCGGTCAACTGCGGGCTGCCGCTGCGTGACCGCACCCGCTTCGAGCCGGTCCAGTCCGTGGCCGCCACCACGGCCGGGCAGGTCCTGGTGGCCGGCATTCGCGGCGTACACCGCAGAACCGGTGCCCTGGCTTGGAAAGCGGCCGCCAGCACCGAGCTGGCGCAGCTGGTCACCATTCCGCCGACGTGGCTGCTGGTCTCCGGCGACCACGACATCGAGGTGGTGAGCGAAGATGCGTAGCGAGGCGATCGCCACCCTGCTTCCCGCGGCCTATCAGCGGGCGATCCATCCCTCCGGGGTACTGGCCGCGCTGCTGGACGTGATGGAAAGCCAGCACGAGGCGAGCGAAACCCTGCTGGAGACCGTCGAGGATCTGTTCCACCCCTATCGCTGTCCCGACCGCATGGTGGCCTTCCTCGCCCGCTGGGTGGCGGTGGACCACCTCGGGGCCAACCGGGATCTGGTCGCCCGGGGCAGCGCCCTGGCCCAGTCCCGGGGGACGGCGGCCGGGCTGCGCGAGGCGATACAGCTGGCCACCGGGCTGGCCGAGGTCGCCATTGAGGAGCGGGCCGACCGCCCCTTCCACCTCATCGTCAGGGTTCCCGACGGATTCGATCGGGTCGAGCACCTGCGCCAGATCGTCGAGCTGGAAAAACCAGCCGCCACCACCTACGAAATAGGAGTTTTGATATGAGCACCAAGTGGGTCGTCACCACCGCCACCGAGCGGGTCACCCTCGACAACACGCGCAGCGCGGAGATCACCTTTACCGTGACCAACCAGGCCGAACGCAGTGCCCGCGCGCTGTTCGACATTCGCACCGGCACCGGGGTCGACACGTCCTGGTTCGCCATCGACGATCCGCAGCGCCTGGTGCGCCCGGCGGCCTCCGTGCCCTACCTGGTGCGCATCGCCGTTCCGGCACAGGTCGCCCCCGGGTCTTACGACTTCGAGGCGCGGGTCTGCCCGCCGGATGCCGCGCCGGAGGAGAACTTCGTGCTCAGCCGCCGGGTGCTGCTCGAAGTTCCGGCCCCGCCGGCGCCACCGAAGCGCAAATGGCCATGGTGGCTGATAGCCATCGCCGCGGCCATCCTCGCTCTGGTGATCGGTGTCATCACCTGGCTGGCGTGGCCCACCGCGCAGGCACCGCAGGCCCTGCCCAGCCCGACACCTTCGGTCTCCCCTGCCGTGGCCGCCGAGTACGTTCCCGTTCCGAAGGTGATCGGCCTCAGCCTGCCCGATGCGCTCACCTCCTTGCAGAAGGCGGGTTTCACGCAGGGCACGACGGTGTACCGTTTCGAACCCGGCAGCCCCAACCTGGTCACCCGGCAGGGAATGCCGCCCGGCACCCTGGCTGTCAAGGGCAGCCGGATGGACATGGAGATCTTCATTCCCACCACCAAGCCGACCATCCTGTCCCCCAAAGCGGGCTCCAACGTCACCCCCAACTCCATGCCCCTGGTGACATGGTCGGCAGCGCAGCCGACGGTCAGCCGGTGGCTGGTCACGGTGCAACCGGAACGGTGCAGCAAGACCGCGGCCGGAACGGAGACGTGCAGCGGCGGGCCTCTCCTTCCGGCACAGCTCGTCGGCGCTCGTGAGCACATGCCGCCGCTTCCGACTTTGTCCTATGTGGACACCACCAAGGCGGGCTGGCGTCACAACGGCTTCATCACCATCTACGTCCAGCCGGTCGATGACATCGGCCTCTGGGGCGAGCCCGCCTCGATCCGCTTGTACCTGGAGCACTGACATGCCCGCGCTGACCCGTGGGCAGAAGATTCTGGCGCTGGTGGCGGTGCTCATCGTCGCGCTCTACGTGACCGGCGTCGCCACTCAGCAGGGGTCCACCGGCAAGGTGGACCCCACCGAGAACGGCTTGGTCAAGATGCTGGGCCGCTGGTTCGGCAGCCCCGATCAGGCCGAGCCGGGCGAGCTTTCCGCGCCCTGCCTGGCCCAGCAGCAACTGACCATAAAGGACAGTTGTGTGCTGACGGTGGCCTCCTCCGACAAGGATCTGCGTGAGGTGGTGTTGCGCGCGCAGCAACCGGTGCGGCTGCACACCCGCGCCCCACACGACGATTCCTTCCTGGACAAGGACTTGACCGCCGGAGAAGAGGTCAAGGTGACCGTGGACTCCTCCGGCGGCGACGTCACCCTTACCTGTTCCTCCTGCGTGGTACTGGTGGGTGAGTGAGATGGATAGGCTGCGCACCCCGTTCTTCTTCATCAGCCTGGTGGCGCTCGGGCTCGTGGTGCTGGTGGAGACCGGCAGCTCGTTCCTGCTGGGCCTGCAACCGGCCATGGGCACGGCCGCCGAGCTCGGCGCCGACGTGCCACCCGGTGCGCCGGAAAACCCAGGCGGCCTTGCCATCTCCTATCTGGCTCTGATCGATGTCATCGTGCTCGGCACGGTGGCCCTGATGGCGGTGGGCATCGTCTTCTCCAAGCGGCTGCACGCTCGCGCGCAGGGAATCATCACCCTGATCGGGGCGATCGTTCTCATCCTCATCGCGATCGTGCTGCTGATAGTGGCCATCGCCCAGCTGATCCTCATGGTTTCGCTGCTGCTCGCGATTCCGTTCGGCACCATCGCCTACCTGATCATTTGGGGCTCTTTCCCGCGCGGCGAGGCGGCGGTCGTGCTGTCGCTCATCATGTTTCTCAAGCTGGTCGCGGTGGCCTTCCTCATCGCGGCACAACAGCGGTTCCTTCAGAACAAGGGGCTCGTGGCGCTCATCCTGACCTCGTTGCTGGGCAACGTGGTCGCGGTCTTCCTGCACGGTCTTGTCCCGGGCATCCTGGTCAGCATCACCGACGACATAGCCGCGATCGTGTTCGCGGTGGTGGCCATCATCTGGGCCATCATCCTGCTCATCGGCTCGATCCCGGCCATCGTGCGCGCCCTGCAGGTCACGGTGGAGAGCAAACCCGTGCCCTCGTCGTAAAACAGTGGTGGCGCCAGCGGCGTGGGGGTTCGCCGCTGGCGCCGGGACCGGTGCAACGTTTTGCCGGCTCAGCTCTCGGTGGCCGGCTCCGCCGTGGCACCGTTGATGGCGATGCGCTTGGGCTCGTCATCGGAGAAGGCGCCGCTTACCCGAACGGTCAGCACGCCGTCGCTGTAGTCAGCACTCAGCGCTTCCGCCGTGACATGGCGCGGCACGGTGAAGCTTCGCCGGAACGAGCCGTATCGGACCTCACGCAGGCGATAGACGGAGCTGTCCTCCGCCCGCTCATCGCGGCGCTCGCCGTGGATGACCAGACGGCCATTGGTCAGCTCGACGGTGACGTCCTTGGTGATGTCCACCCCGGGCAGTTCGACGCGGACCACGGCGTCCGTGCCGTCACGCACGATCTCGGCTGCGGGCACGAAAGCATCCTTCTGAGCCGGCCCGAAGCCACGGCGAAGGAGGACGCTGTCGAAGCTGGCGAACGGGTCGCGCCTGGTCAAAAGGGTCAGGTTGGTCATTTTGTCGTCTCCTGGGAGTCTCAAGTTTTGTCCACCTGACAGACCAAACTTGAGCCGACCCGACTCAATTCCGAGCGGCGCTGTGATCCGGGCCACCGCGGTCAAGGCGCAGCGCGGCCTCACGCCACACCTGCTGGCTGCCCTGGGGCTCGAAGCGGCGCACCGGTTGGGTGGCCCGGACCAGGGCGCGCATATCGTCCAGGCTGGCCCCGACCGCGCCCAGCGACCGGGCCTGCACGAGGATGTTGCCCAGCGCGGTGGCCTCGACCGGCCCGGCCAGTACGGGCAGGCCGCAGGCGTCGGCGGTGAGCTGGCACAGCAGGTCGTTGCGGGCACCGCCGCCGACGATGTGAACGACGTCGACCGCGCGCCCGGACAGGCGCTGCGCATCGTCCAATGTGGACATGTGGGCGAGCGCGAGACTGTCCAGGATGCAGCGCACCGTCTCCGCCTGGGTCTGCGGCGCGCTCTGCCCGAGCCGCCGGCAGGCCTCACCGATGCGGGCCGGCATGTCGCCGGGGGCCAGGAAGCTCGGCTCGTTCGGGTCGATGACCGCACGCAACGGTGTCACCTGCGCCGCGGCGCGCAACAGCGGCTCGACGTCGTCGACCCCCCACACCCGCTGGCATTCCTGCACCAGCCACAGGCCCATGACGTTGCGCAGGTACCGGATGGTGCCGTCGATGCCGACCTCGTTGGTGAAGTTGGCCAGCCTGCTCTCCTGCGACAGGACCGGCGCGTCCAGCTCCACTCCGGCCAAAGACCAGGTGCCGCAGGAGATGTAGGCGAACCGCTGCCCCTGCGCCGGAACCCCGATGACCGCCGACGCGGTGTCGTGTGAGGCCACCGTGGTGACCGGCACGCCGCCGAGCCCGGTCTCCTTACCCAGCACGCCGAGACGGTCGCCGGGCTCGCGCAGCGGCGGCAGAATGGCGGGCCGGATCCCAAGCCGGGTGGCCAGCTGCGCCGACCACTTCCCGTCGGTCACATCGAGCAGCTGTGTCGTGGAGGCGTTGGTGCGCTCCGCGCCGATCTGACCGGTCAGCCAGTAACCGATCAGATCCGGGATCAGCAGCAGCGTTCTGGCGGCCGCCATCTGCGCGGTGTCGCGCGCGGCGACCAATTGGAAGATGGTGTTGAACGGCAGCAGCTGCAGCCCGGTGGCCGGGTAGAGCTCCTCGGCCGGCACCTCACGCAGCACCCGTTCCATCACCCCGTCGGTGCGGGTGTCGCGGTAGTGCACCGGATTGCCAAGCAGCTTTCCGTCGGCGTCGAGCAGGCCGTAGTCGATCGCCCACGAGTCGACGCCGATCGAGTCGACCGGGCCGGCCTGACGCAGCCCTTCCAGGATGCTCCGATAGAGGCTCAGCACATCCCAATGCAGCGTTGCCCCCACGGTCACCGGGATGTTCGGGAAACGCGCCACCTCGGCCAGGCCGAGCAGGTCCGGCCCGACCCGGCCGGTCATCACCCGGCCGCTGGCCGCGCCGAGATCGACGGCGGCCACCGTGCGCACCGGCGCGCTCATCTCAGGAACGCCGCGGCGACGCCGGCGTCGACCGGCACGTGCAGGCCCGTGGTGTGGGAAAGCTCCGCACAGGTCAACACGAACACCGCGTTGGCCACGTGCTCGGGCAGCACCTCGCGTTTCAGCAGGGTTCGCTGGGCGTAGAACTCGCCGAGCTTCTCCTCGGGTACGCCGTAGACGGCGGCCCGCTTCGCCCCCCACCCGGAGGCGAAGATCCCCGAGCCGCGCACGACACCGTCCGGGTTGACCCCGTTGACCCGGATCCCGTGCCCGCCCAGCTCGGCGGCCAACAGCCGCACCTGGTGGGCCTGGTCGGCCTTTGCCGCGCCGTAGGCGACGTTGTCAGGCCCGGCGAAAACCGCGTTCTTGCTGGCGATGTAGACGATGTCGCCACCCATCGCCTGCGCCACCATGACCCGGGCCGCCTCCCGGGAAACCAGGAACGAGCCTCGGGCCATCACGTCGTGCTGGAGGTCCCAGTCGTCGGTTGTGGTTTCCAGCAACGGTTTTGACACCGACAGGCCGGCGTTGTTGACGACGAGGTCGACCCCGCCGAAGGCCAGCGCTGCGGCCGCGAACCCTTGCCGCACCTGCGTTTCGTCGGTCACGTCCAGCTGGCAGGCGATCGCCGCGTCGGGGCCGCCGATCTCCTGCGCCACCCTGGTGGCGGTGGCCATGTCGCGATCGGCCACCACGACGCACGCGCCCTCCGCGGCCAGGCGCAGCGCGATCGCCCGGCCGATGCCCGAACCGCCGCCGGTGACCAGGGCGACCCGGGCCGCCAGCGGCTTGGGCTTGGGCATCCGGGCGAGCTTGGCCTCCTCCAGCGCCCAGTACTCGATCCGGAACTTCTCCGCCTCCGGGATCGGCGCATAGCGTGACACCGCCTCGGCCCCGCGCATCACGTTGATGGCGTTGACGTAGAACTCCCCCGCCACCCGCGCGGTCTGCTTGTCGCGGCCGAAGCTGAACATGCCCACGCCGGGTACCAGGACGATGGCCGGGTCTGCGCCGCGCATCGGCGGCGACTGCGCGTCGGCGTGACGTTCGTAGTAGGCGGCGTACTCCTTGCGGTAGGCCGCGTGCAGCTCACCGAGTCGCGCGATGGTCTCGGCCAGGCCCGCGGTGGGTGGCAGGTCCAGCACGAGGGGGCGCACTTTGGTACGCAGAAAATGATCCGGACAGGAGGTGCCCAGCGCGGCCAGCCGTGGATGTTCGGCGTGGGCAAGGAAATCGAGCACCACCTCGGTGTCGGTGAAGTGCCCGACCTGTGCCCGGTCGGTGGAGGCCAGCCCGCGCAGCACCGGCGCCAGCTCGGCGGCGCGGGCCCGCCGCTGTGTCTCGGGCAGCGCGGCAAAGCCGGGCAGCGGCGGGCCGAACGGGTCGGGACGGCCGTGCTGGTCGAGGAATGCTTGCGCGGTATAGATAATCTCCACCGACCGCTGCTCACATTCCTGGCTGGAGTCACCCCAAGCGGTGATGCCGTGCCCGCCCAGAATGACTCCGATCGCGCTGGGATGGGCCGCGCGCCACGCCGCGATGTCCATACCCAGCTGGAAACCGGGACGCCGCCACGGCACCCATCCCACCCGATCGCCGAAACACCGTCGCGTCAACGCCTCGCCGTCGGCCGCGGTGGCCAGCGCGATGCCCGCGTCGGGATGCAGATGGTCCACGTGCGCGGCGTCGAGCAGCCCGTGCATGGCGGTGTCGATGGACGGCGCGGCACCGCCCTTGCCGTGCAGGCAGTAGTCGAACAGGCCGACCATCTCATCCTCGCGGTCGACACCCGGGTAGACCCCGGTCAGGGCGCGTAGCCTGTCCAGGCGCAGCACCGCCAGCCCGGCCTCGGTGATGGTGCCCAGATCTCCGCCGGAACCCTTGACCCACATCAGCGGCACCGGCTGTCCGGTGACCGGGTCGGCCGCCTCGCCTTTGGCCGAGGTGTTGCCGCCGGCATAGTTGGTGTTGCGCGGGTCGGTGCCCAGCCGCCGCGACCTTTCGATCAGCTCCTGCAGTGCCCCGGTCATCAGGCCCCCCACCCGGCGGCCTGGCCTTGCGCACGTTCGGCTCGGATTTGCTCAAAGTAGCCGGACCGCTTGTAGGCCGCGATCGGATCAGGGTCCAGCCCCATTTCCTCGCGCAGCTCGCGCAGCAGCGGCCGGACATCGGTCTGATAGGCGTCCATCATCGCCGCGTTGGCCTCCAGCACGTCGCCGTTGTTCTGCGCGGCCCGCAGCGCGTCGTGGTCGACCAGCAGCGCTTTGGCGGTGGCCTCCTGCACGTTCATCACCGAACGGATCACCGCGGGGATCTTCGGCTCGATGTTGTGGCACTGGTCGAGCATGAAAGCTATGCCCGCGTTGGCATCCAGCGCACCCGCCAGCACGATCTCGTGCATGATCCGGAAGAGCTGGAACGGGTCGGCCGCACCGACCATCAGATCGTCGTCGGCGTAGAACCGCGAGTTGAAGTCGAATCCGCCCAGTCTTCCAGCGCGAAGCAACATGGCGACGATGAATTCTATGTTGGTACCAGGTGCATGATGCCCGGTGTCGATGACGACCTGCGCCCGGTCACCAAGCTGGGTGCAATGCAGGTAGGCGGTGCCCCAGTCGGGCACGTCGGTCATGTAGAAAGCGGGCTCGAAAAGCTTGTACTCCAAAAGCATCCGCTGATCGCCGGCAAGCCGGTCATAGGTTTCCCGCAGCGCCTCGGCCAGGCGGTCCTGGCGGGTGCGCACGTCGTCCTGGCCGGGATAGTTGGTGCCGTCGGAGAACCACAGTTTGAGGTCGCGCGACCCGGTCTGGTCCATGACGTCAACGCACTCCAGCAGATGCCCGATCGCTTTACGGCGCACCCCCGGGTCGGGGTTGGTCACACTGCCCAGCATGAAGTCGTTGTCCTGGAAGACATTGGCGTTGATCGTGCCCAGCTGGATCCCGGCGTCGGCCGCGGCACGGGCCAGCTGCGCGTAGTCGGCCACCTTGTCCCACGGGATGTGCAGCGCCACGCTCGGCGCCACGCCGGTGAACCGATGCACGGTCGCCGCATCGGCGATCTTCTCGTAGGGATCGCGCGGCACACCCTGCTGCGCGAAGACCTTGAACCGGGTCCCGGAGTTGCCGTAGGCCCAGGACGCCGTCTCGATGCGCTGCCCGCGCAGGGCCGAAAGCACGCGCGACCGGGTCTGCGGCGCCAGCTCACTCATTTTGTTTCTCCCAGCTGATCGTGTGCGGTTGAGCGGGTCGGTGGTGTGGCATGGATCGCGCCATGCCACACCAAACGTGTGTCAGAAGTTGAATTGCTCGATGTTGGACGCGGTGAACGTGAACGGGTCTCCCAGCAGCACGGTGGCGTCCTTGCCGACGGTGAACTCGCCGAGCTTGCCGGCCTTGAACTTGTCGCCCTCCTTGCCAGTGATCATCCCAGAGGCAAGCGCGCCACCGGCGTAGGCGGCCAGGTAGCCGAGGTCGGCCGGGTTCCACAGCGCGAAAGCTTTGACCGTGCCGTCTTTGACGAAGCTGCGCATCTGGTTGGGCGTGCCCAGCCCGGTCAGCTGCACCTTGCCCTTGAAGGTGGAGCCGGACAGGTAGCGGGCCGCCGCCGCGACACCCACCGTGGTGGGCGAGATGATGCCCTTGAGGCTGGGGTGTTTGGCAAGCAGCGCCTGGGTTTCGGTGAACGACTTCTCGTCCTTGTCGTCGCCGTAGACGGTATCCACCAGCTTGAGTTTGGCGTACTCCGGCTTGGTCAGCTCCGCCTTCATCATTTCGATCCAGGCGTTCTGGTTGGTGGCGTTGGCCGTCGCCGACAGGATCGCGATCTCGCCGCCGTCGGCGCCGATCGCCTGGGAGATCAGTTTGATCTGGATTTTGGCGATGCCCTCGGCCGTCGCCTGGTTGATGAACAGATCGCGGCACGACGCGTTGGTGTCCGAGTCGAAGGTGACCACCTTCGCCCCGGCCTGGCGGGCCTCGTTGAGCGCGCCGCAGATGGCGTCCTTGTCGTTGGCGGACACCACAATGACATCGGTCTTCTGCTGCGAGAGCGTGTTGATGTAACTGACCTGAGCCGATGGGCTCGACTCCGACGGGCCGGTCTCGGTGTACTTGCCGCCGAATTCCTCAACCGCGGCCTTGCCGCCGTTGTCGGAGGTGGTGAAGTAAGGGTTGTTGACCTGCTTGGGCAGGAACGCGATTTTCAGGCCGCTCTTCATGGCACCGGTGCCGCCGGGGCCGGGGCCGGCTGGGGTGTCCTCGGCGCACGCGGCCGTGGCCAAAGCGAGCGCCGCCATGGCGGCCAAGGCCAGCAAGCGGACCTGTGTCGTGCCTGCTCTCATGTGAGGGTTCCTTTCCTATCCTCGCCGTGAATCACCGGCGGCATCAACTGGAGGGCGAAACTGTTGGTGCGTTGGAGCGCCGCCGGCGCAGCCGCTCGCGCAGCATGCCGACGACATTCGGTCCGACGACCGAGGCGATGAGCAGCGAGCCGGTGATGACGGTGAGCGTGTTCTCCGGCACGTAGGCCAGCTGCAGCGCGTTGCGCAGCACACCGAGCAGGCAGACCGAGGCGAGCACGCCGAGCAGGGCGCCCCGGCCACCGAAAATCGAGACCCCGCCGAGCAGCACCGCGGCGACGACCGCCAGCTCCAGGCCCGTCCCGTTGTCTGCGCGGGCGCTGGCGAAGCGCAGCGTCCAGAACACCCCGGCCAAGGCCGACATGGCGCCGCTGGCGACGAAGAGCCAGAATTTGGCCTGCCGCACGTTGACTCCGGCGAAGCGGGCCGCTTCGGCGTTGTTGCCCATGGCGTAAAGGCCGCGGCCGATGGGTGTCGCGTGCAGGACGACGGCGAAAATCACGGCGAGCGCCGCCACGACCAGGATCACCCAGGGGATGGTGGTCCCGGGAAGGGGCTTGATGGCCGAGGTGGTCCAGGCGACCGGGTAGTTGGCCACGGCCCGGTCACCGAGCACGACGTAGGCCAGACCTCTATACAGGGCAAGGGTTCCGATCGTCACCGCCAGCGACGGCAGCCCGAAACCGGTGACGAACAAGCCGTTGACCGCGCCCAGGACGGCGCCCATCAGCAGGCTGATCGCGATCAGGGCCGGCAGCGAGCTCACCCCCCACACCCACAGCTGCCCGACCACGGTGCAGGTCAGCCCGAGCACGCTGGCCACCGACAGGTCGATCTCACCGGTGATGACGATGAGGGTCATCGGCAACGCGATCAGCGCGATCGGGATCGCCTCAAGGGTGACGAAGCGCCAGAATCGGGGACTGGCCACACCATCGATGGTCAGCGACCCGACGACCGCGACGGCGACCAGCGCGACAAGCATGACCGCGCTCCAGGAACCGAGAGCACCGCGCGCCCGGATGGCCCGATCAGACATGGGTGACATTCCTTTCTCGCAGGCTGCGCGCGACGCGAGCCGACAGCGCCCGGTCCAGGCCGATGGCGGCCAGGATCAGCGCGCCGACCGCGGCGCCCTGCCAGAACGGGCTGATGCCCAACACGGGCAGGGCGGCCCTGATCGTGGTCAGCAGCACCGCCCCCAGCGCCGCGCCGTAGACCGAACCGCTGCCACCGAAGATGGCCACGCCGCCGACGACCACCGCGGCGACCACGTTGAGTTCACTGCCCAGACCGGCGTTGGCGTCGATGGTGCCGAAGCGGGCGGCGTGCAGCACCCCGGCCAGACCGGCCAGGGCGCCGCTGGCCACGAACGCGGCGAACACCCGGCGGCCGGCCGGGATGCCGGAAAGCCTTGCCGCGGCTGGATCCGAGCCGATGGCGTAGAGCTCGCGGCCGCCCCGATAGTGGCGCAGGTAGTAGCCGACCGCGATCAGAACGGCGGCCGCGAACAGGGCCAGCACCGGCATGCCCAGCACGGTGTCGGTGCCCATCCGCAGGAATCCCGGCGGCATGTCGGCGGCGTTGATCTGCCGTCCGGTGGCCCACATGTAGTCCAGGCCGCGGAACACATAGAGCGTGCCGAGCGTGACCACGAGCGCAGGCACCTTCGCGGTGGCGATGAGGCCGCCGTTGACCGCGCCCAACACGGCCCCCAGCGCCACGCCGGCCAGCAACATCACGGCAATCGGCGTGCCCGGCGCGGCGACGAAGAGCGCTCCGGTGGCGAAGGCCGACAAGCCCAGGATGGACCCGACCGACAGGTCAACGTTACGGGTGATCACGACGATGGCCTGACCCACGGCGAGGATCGCCAGGATCGTGGAACCCAAGAGAAGGTCTTTGATGTTCTGTGCGCTCAAGAAACGGGGATTGACCGCGAAGGTGACCGCCACCAGCAGCCCGAGCGCCAGGGCGATGCCCAGCTCACGAACCAGGAACGCCCGCCGCGCCAGACGGGCGCCCCGGGTTTGCGGCCGCACCGGCGGCGCGTCGACGGTCATCATGCCGCGGCCGCCTGTCCGGTGGCGGCCAGCATGACCGCTTCCTCGCCGGCCCGCGCCCGGGGGATGTCGGCAGTCAACCGGCCCTCGTGCATGACCAGGACCCGATCCGCCATCCCCAGCACCTCCGGCAGCTCGCTGGACACCATGAGCACGGCGACGCCGTCTGCGGCCAGCGTGGACAGCAGCCGGTGCACCTCGGCCTTGGTCCCCACGTCGATGCCGCGGGTGGGCTCGTCGACGATCAGCACCCGGGGCGCGGTGGCCAGCCATTTGGCCAGCACCACCTTCTGCTGGTTGCCGCCGGACAGGGTCGCGACCGGGTCGGTGAGGCGGGCGGCTTTCACCTGCAGCCGCTGCGCCCAGGTGGCTGCCGCCCTGCTTTCGGCGCCGGGGAACAGCAGCCCGGCGCGGGTCAGCGCCCACCTTCGGGGAAGGGTGGCGTTGCGCTCGACCGAAAGCTCCATCACCAGGCCTTGCTGGCGGCGGTCTTCTGGTACCAGCGCGATTCCCGCCTTGATGGCGGCGGCCGTGTCGGCGTTGGGCAGGGCGGCCCCGTCCACCAGCACCTCGCCCGCGTCGCGGCGGTCGATGCCGAAGATCGCCCGGATCACCTCGCTGCGCCCGGCCCCGACCAAACCGGCCAGAGCGACAATCTCTCCACTGTGGACGGTGAAGCCGATGTCGGCGAAGACGCCGTGCCGGGTCAGCCCGCGCACCTCAAGCCTGGGCTCGCCGATGGCGGCGGGCTGCTTGTCGAACATGGCCGAGACCTCCCGGCCGACCATCTGGCGCACCACGGCATCGACGGTCAGGCTCTGCGTGACGCCGGTGGAGACCCGCCTTCCGTCGCGCATGACGGTGATGCGCTGGCACAGCGCGAAGACCTCGTCGAAGCGATGCGAGATGAACAGCACCGCGGCCCCGGCGTCGCGCAGTGCCCGGGTCACCGCGAAAAGCCGCTCGACCTCGACACCGGACAGGGCCGCGGTCGGCTCGTCCATCACCAGCACCCGCGCCTCCAAGGAGATCGCCTTGGCGATCTCGACGAGCTGCTGGTCGGCGATGGACAGCCCGCGGGCGGGCCGGTCCGGATCGAGGCGCACGCCGAGCCTGGCGAACAGTTCCGCGGCGCGGGCGCGCATCTTCGCCAGGTCGATGCGGCGCAGGCTGCGCAGGGGCTGACGCCCGATGAAAATGTTCTCCGCCACGCTCAGGTCGGGGAACAGGGTCGGCTCCTGATAGATCACGGCGATGCCCGCCGACCGCGCATCGGCCGGCCCGGACAGCGACAGGGGCTGCCCGTCGAGGGTGATGGTTCCCGCGTCCGGCGGGTAAACCCCGGCGAGGATCTTGACGAGGGTCGACTTGCCCGCGCCGTTCTCCCCGACAAGGGCATGCGCTTCGCCGCCGAACAGCTCAAGCCGCACGTCCTGCAGCGCCGCCACAGCGCCGAAGGACTTGCTGAGGCCGTCGAGGGTGAGCAGTGGTGGCACGGGGACCTCATTTCGCGACAATCGCCTGTGAAACGTTTCATCGCTTCGCTACGACGACGTTAGGAGCCGGACGGACCTTGCGTCAAGGGTTCCCGCGGAGTTGCCGTTTTAGTGGCAATCGATCTCTGAGATCCGCAAGCGAGGGATTTTGATTCCATTCAACGCAGACCCGCTATCCTGGTCCATCGACGCCCTGACGATCGGGGATGCCAGCGCCGATGTGGGGATTGAGTCGTTTCATCGATCCTGTAGGATCACTGCGGGTGGGGGTGAGGGGCATGGCCGAGACCGGCATCAAGGAGGTCGCGCTGCGCGCGGGCGTCTCCGTGGGCACGGTGAGCAACGTGCTCAACCGTCCGCAGGCGGTCTCCTCGCAGACCCGCCAGCGCGTGCTCGACGCCATCAAAGAGCTGGGTTATGTGCGCAACGACTCGGCGCGCCACCTGCGGGCCGGGCGCAGCAGGACAGTGGCCATCGTGGTGCTGGACGTCTCCAACCCGTTCTTCACCGATGTCGTGCAGGGCGCCGAGGAGGTGGTGGCCCAGGCCGGGGGCATGCTCGTGGTCTGCAACAGCGGCGAGGACCCGGCCCGGGAAAGACACCATCTGGCCCTGCTGGAGGAACAGCGCGTCCAAGGCCTGCTCATCACGCCGGTGGGCGCCGGGCACCACAAACAGCTGGAGCGCCTCATCGAGCGCGGCATCCCGGTGGTGCTGGTCGACCGCGGCTCCGGCCAGAACAACCGCTGCTCGGTGGCGGTCGACGACGTGCTCGGCGGCCGGCTCGCCGGGCAGCATCTGGCCGAGTGCGGACACCGCAGAATCGCTTTCGTGGGCGGGCCGTTCACCATCCCGCAGGTGGCCGATAGGCATGCCGGGGCGCTCGCCGCGCTGGCCGAGGTGGGCGGCATCGACCTGCAGGTGGTGGAGACCGCCTCGCTGTCGGCGGTGGCCGGCCGGGAGGCGGCCGAGGCGATCTGTGCCCTGCCCGCCGCCAAACGCCCGACCGCTATCTTCTGCGCCAACGATCTGCTGGCGCTGGGGGTGTTGCAGGGGCTGACCACCAACGGGTTACGCGTGCCCCACGACATCGCCCTGATCGGTTACGACGACATCGACTTCGCCGCGACCGCCGCGGTGCCGCTGACCTCGGTGCACCAGCCGCGTGAGCAGCTGGGCCGCACCGCGGCGCAGCTGCTGCTGGAAGAGGCCGAGGACGCCGAGCGCCATGGCCACCGCCACGTGGTCTTCCAGCCGCATCTGGTGGTACGCCAGTCGACCGTGGCGGTCAAACGTAAGGCGAGCCGCTAGGCCGGTGACACCTGGGCGAGCAGGAAGTCCATCACGGCGGGGGCAAATGCGGCGCTCAGCGACGGGACATGGCGGCCGTCCTTGATGGACCACAGCTGCACGACGGTCGCGTCGCGGCACCCCGACCGGTAGGTCGTCACCGCGGTCTCCGCACCGGACAACCCGGCGTCCAGGTCGATGGGGGCGGCCGAGGTGTCGGCGGTGTCGGCGCAGCCGTCATGGCCCCGCCAGGAGGCCAGCGTCTGCGCCGCCGAGGGGTAGGGCTGACCGACGTTCAGGCCGCCCTCGTAGCGGATCGTGCTGTCGGCGCTGCCATGGATCTGCAGCACGCTCACCGGCCGGGCCGGTTTGCACTGTGCGGCATCGTTGGTGGCCGCACCCGCCAGCGAGACGATCGCGGTGATCTGCGTGGCGTGCTCACAGGCCATCCGGTACGCCATGAAGCCGCCGTTCGAATGGCCAACAAAGTAGACACGCCGGGGGTCGACCGAGTACGACGATTTGACCGTATCGATCAGCCGGCTCAGGTATCCCGAGTCGTCCACACCGATCCCGCCGAAATCGCAACACGCCGCGGTGGCGTTCCAGAACCGGTTACCGTTCCTGTTCTGGCTGCCGTCGGGCATGGCGTAGAGGAACCCGCGACGTTCAGCCTCGGCGGTGAGCTTGAAGTAGCGCTCCTGCTGGGCCGCGCTGGACTGGAACCCGTGCAGCAGCACCACCAGCGGCATTTTGGCGGTGGCGGTGTAGGAGTTGGGCACGTAAAGCTGAAACGGCCGGTCGTCGAGCTTGACCGACACGGCCGCGCCGACGGTCACCGGCGTGGTTGCGACGACGCCACCCGGCGTGGTCGCCGGGGCGGCGTCGTCACGTTTGGCCGGGCTGGTGCAGGCCGCCGGCAGCAGCACGATCAGCGATGCGACCAGAAGTCGTCTCAAGCCCATGGCCTTGATACTGCCCGACACGGTGCCAGCGTGTCGAATCTGTTCCCAGTCGCCGAAATTCAGTCGGCGACCAGAACGTCGCGTCGCGAGGACGACCAGCTGTTGCCGGCCGTGCTGCGCTCCCGCTGACGGCGCACCACCCACGTTCCGGGGGCTATCCCGGTGGCGCCGTGCTCACGATGGATCAGATAGACGGTGCTGGTGTTGCGCAGCGCCGCGATCGCCAGCCCGGTCGGGTCCCAGGGCCAGGGCAACCACTCGCAGGTGTACGGGTCGGCGACCAGGGTGTGCGGGTTGCCGCCGCTGGCCGAGCGCAGCAGTTCCACTCCGGACGGTGGAACCTTGCGCCAGGTCCTGAAGCCAATCACGGCGGTCTGCTCGACCATCGCGTGCGGGATGACGATCAGGTCTCCTTGGGCTTGAAGACCATTCACCACCGGGATGGCGGCCTCGAGCTCCAGATGGTCAAGCACGTCGCGGCCGCTGAGTGCGGTCAGCTCGGCGAGCGTAATCGTTGTCATGGCATCACCTTCAGGTACGTCGCAGGAGTTGGCGGTATTGGTGAGCGGTAAGGCCGTAGGACCAGCCCGCGGCGGCAACCGGATCGTCGAGGTCGGCCGGCACGGTCAGCCCGTAGCGCCGCCGGTGTCCGTCGCGTTCGACCGAGCCGTTGACCGCCAGCAGCAGCCGGGCCGGTGTCCCCCACAGCTGGGGCGGCAGGTCGTAGAGGCGAAGGTCGCAGCCGGGATTGCCCGGGTCCGGCGCGGCCGCGATGAGGTCCAGCCCGGCCCTGTCCAGGTAGGCCTGCCATCCGATCCGCTCGATGGCGCAGCGGCGCACCTCCACGTTTCGCTCGGCCAGAATCCTTTCCACAGCAGGGTCTTCGATGACCCAGGCCGGGACCACCGTGCCGTGCCACGCGTGCAGGGCCCAGCCGTCGGCAAAGCGCACCGCCGGCCCGGTCGCGTTGTGCAGCCGGACTTCGCCGTGGCGGCTGGCGGCGGACGTCTCGACCGACACCGCGCTGGTGCGCTCTGCCACCACGCAGATGTCGGCCAACGGCCACCACCACCCGCACGAGCGCACGATCTGCGCCCACATCTCCAGCTGCGCGGCCTCTTCCGGGCCCAGCAACGCCATTCCCAGCCGCCGCCGGATGTCGAAATGGGCCACCCACGGCGCATCATGCTGTCCCCGCCAGCCGAGCAGGTTGGAGCCGCGGCCCAGTTTCGCGCGCAGGGGCACCGCCAGACCGTCCCTTAACGACAGTCGCAGCGCGTCGAGCACCCCCACGTCCAGGACCTCGGGGAGGCGCACCCCCGTTCGCAGCGCCTCCTCGGGATGGTCGCGGGCCAGCGCCGACGAACCGGTGGCGCTCCACGGCGGGTCCAGTGAGCTGCCGGTGCGTTGCTCCAGCCGATGGCGCAGCTGACCCTGAAGCGAGGCAAGCCTTATCGCCACCGGCTGCATATCGGATTGTGTCCACATAGGACTGGTTAGGTCGATCGGCGCATCGGCCCGCCCGGCAAGCAGCTCATAGGCTTTCGCCGGGGAGTCGACCCAGACGAATTCCGGTGGTTTCGCGTCGATCAGCGCATAGAGCTTGGTGATCGCCGCCTGGGCGGCGTCTCGCTCGGCCGGTTCGCAGGACAGGCCATGGCTGAGCCACTCGGCTCGTAACCGGATTGCCTGCTGCCATCGTGCCAGAGCGACTGAGGAATCGCGGAGGATCTCGACCCTCCGCTTGCGCGCGTTCACCGCGCTGGGGCGTCAACGCCCCTTTCCCGGCTCAACATGCTGAAAAGCGTGACACACCATCGGCCCCGCTGGCAAGTGCGGACGGCTCACGCCCAGCTGAAGCGCTTTGCGCAAAGCCAGCAGCGTGCACAGCGCGAATCCGATCGCGTTGGCCAGACCGTGCGTGGCCACCATCCAGCTCACCGAGAGGTGCGGCACCGCGAAGACGTGACCGGCGGCCCAGTCGACGGCCAGCAGCATGGTGCCGCCCAGGAGCAATGCTGGCAGCACTATCCGCAACTGCCGCCAGATCAGCCATGCCACCATCCACATGCCCGCCGTCAGAATCACAGCACCGGCCAGCTCCACCGCATCGCCGAGGAAATATCCCACCAGCACGACCGCCGTCCCGACCGGGACGGACAGCGATGCGGCTGTCCCCCAAGGATTTTCCGACGCCGTCGTCAGCAGCCCGGCGATCAGCGCGGCGGCGAAACCGGCATAGTGAAAGTGGGCCACCGTCAAGCTCAGAACATCGAGTTCAAAACCCATCATGTGGTACCCCGACCGCTCCGCCACCAAGGAGAAGCTCGCCACGCTCAGGCAGCCATACGCCGTCGCGGTGGCCACATTGGCAATGGTGAACACCCGCGGCACCAGCCAGATAAGGCACACCGTGCCGATCGCATAGCCGACGGCGAGCGTGGCGGAGAACCCGCCGCGCGGCAGCCACAGCGCCACCGCTCCGGGCACCGCCGCCGCATACCACCACCACGAGAACCGGCCGGTCAGCTTCAACCCCAGCGGAACGATCGCGAGCATTCCCAACGCCACCACGGCATTGAGCACCATATGCGCCCACGGCGCCAGCCCGTGCCCCATCATCGCCCCCGATCTCCGTCGCCCAATTTCTTGAGCGATCGCTTAAACCCAAATCCGAGTTAAGCGACCGCTCAATAAATTGTCAAGCCCGTGGATCGCAGATCACAGCGGCTCGTCTGTCCATTGTGGACGTAATTGGGTGCCGTAGTCCGTGCCGTAGTTTTGCTGATGTTTGCCGATGTCGCGGCTGCCTAGCATCGCCTAGCTCACCCCTTGAGCATCGCATTCACCCATGTGGAGGCAAACGATGCACGACCTCGCACAGTCAGTCCATCCCGCGGCCGGGACAGCCGGGCCGCTGCGGTTTCGGCGGGCGCTGGTGCGCACGCTGACCGCGGTGGCCTTGGCTTCGGCCGTCGGGCTCGCCGCTCCGGCCGCTCCGGCGGTCGCGGCCGCGCCGCCGCTGCCCAGTGACGTCACGGCTTTCAGCACGCCACTGATCGATCCGTCGGGATTGTTCCTGATCAACCGGGGGCTGGACAACAGCATCCTGTTCAGCCGCGGAGTCCCTGCGGACAACGCCTACAGCGACTTCTTCTCCATCGGCGGACAGATCATCGGCGACCCGACGGCTGCTATCGCACCGCAGGGCGCGCAGGTGTTCGCCCGTTCCGTCGGCAACGT
The DNA here is from genome assembly GCF_016862955.1 of Rhizocola hellebori. Lineage (GTDB taxonomy): Bacteria > Actinomycetota > Actinomycetes > Mycobacteriales > Micromonosporaceae > Rhizocola > Rhizocola hellebori. The sequence continues at coordinate 242,742 of NZ_BONY01000001.1, forward strand.
GCCAGTCACCAACCTGGTGGTTTCCTATGCTTTCCCGACCGGCTTCAGCACGATCCCCGGGCTGCTGATCTCCAGCGAGATCGCCGCGGTCCGGATTCCGCCGCAGGGTTCGCTGCCACCGATGATCCGCATCTTCGCCCGCGGCCAGGACGACGGAGCGGTCTACACCAATCTGCTGGTCAATGGGGATCCGCAGGGCTGGGTCAGCCTCGGCGGCTTCATCACCAGTGAGATCTCGGCGGCCATCATCGGCCCGCTGGGGTTCCCGCCGGACATCCGGCTGGTGGTACGCGGCGGGGACAACCGTCTGTACGCCATGGTGCTGAACAACGTCAACGGGGTGGTGTCCGGCTGGACACCGCTGGGCAACCTGATCGCGGGCAGCAACCCGAGCCTGTCCGGTCAGAATGCCCTGACCAACTTCCAGGGCAACGAGGTGTTCGTGGTCGACGCGGCCAGCAGGGCCGCGTTCACCTGGAACTTCAACAGCCCCGGCTGGGTCAGCCTGGGCGGGAAGGTGGTCGGCGACATCGCCGTGTCCACCCCCTCCGACTTCGGCCTGCACCTGCACGTGCGCGGCACCACCAACGCGGTCTACCTCAACCGGCGTCCGCCGGGCTCGACCAGGTTCGGTGGCTACATCAACCTCGGCGGCGTTCTGACCGGCAACATCTCCGCCAGCGGAGGCGGCGCGATCAATGGCCGCACCGTGGTCGATCAGTTCATCACCCGTACCCGTGAGAACGGGATCAGCAGCAGGATCCAGCTCAATACGGTGGGCGGATTCACGTCGTTCTTCAACATAAACGGACCGCCGCAGGGCTGACCTCGGCGCGCCGTTCGGCCTGCTCGCGGATTCGCGAGCAGGCCGCCATCGCGTGCCGGTGACGCTAAGCGAGGCAACGGTCACCGGACGGTGAGTCGCGATAGGACGGATTGTTTGACCGCTTGGTGAAGAATTCGACATCGCTGTATCCTCAGCGGGCAAAGCTTGCGGAGAGGGATGCGTTGCCTTCACACCAAGAGAGCCCGGCACAGGAATATTGGGAGGTCGACGCCCCTCCCGATCCCACTGTCGCCCAGACCAGCACGGAGTTCCTCGCCGAGCTCGAGGTGCAGCTCCGATGGTCGCAGCTCTCCGTAGCCGACATTGAGCACCGGGTAAGGGCCTACGGCGGTTACGTTCCTGAGGGCAGCGTCACGGCTACGCTGCGCGGCAACGCTTTGCCCAGCGAGGATCTGCTTGTCCAGCTGCTGTGGGCGGTCGGCTGCGACGACCAAACCGTTGAGCTGTGGCTGTGGGCCCGGGAGCGGCTGGAGGCTGGAGGAACGTCCTTCGATCCGACATCTGTTTTGTGGGTACCGGATGAGCAACAGCGATATGCCGAAGGCGCCCTCGCCCAAGCCGTCCAGCAGCGAAGCGACGGCGGGTGGCGCGGCGTGCACCGCCACGGGACCCCCGACGACGCCGACGCTAAATACACGCCGAAACGCCTGCGGTCCAAGGGATCTGCTCGCGACCGTGACGGGCGCACCAACTGGTCGTCGCTGGTGATGATTGGCCTGGTGGCCCTCGGGGTCCTGGCGCTGGGCGCCGGCGCCATCGCCGTTTTCGTCGACGGGGACGAGGTCGCCGCCCCGCCGCCGGGCAACCGCCAAGCGTGCTGCGCGGCAAGCCCCGCCCCCGGCTCCCAGACACCGGCGGCCCCGCAGGCGACCGAGTTCCCGCTCGGCCCGGGCTTGCCCAGTTCCAACGTCAAACCGACGGTCAGCACCACGCCGAAACCCACCACCACGACGCAGGGCCCTCAGCCCACCGTCACCACCCCGCCGCCGCCACCACCTCGCCTGACCGGCTCCGCCAACACGACCTGCACCAACCAGGAGGGCGTGTGGCAGGTCACCGTCACCCTGACGGCGAGCCTGGCCAACGCCGACTCGGGCACCGACCCGCAGGGCCGGGCAGGTCAGGGCAGCCCCCTGAACTCGTTCGGGCTCAACGGCTCGGGCAGCACACTCTTCAGCGGGCAGACCACGTTCGATGCCGGTGCCGCCCCGGATCCCCTCCAGGGCACCGTCGAGTGGCATGTGACGGTCACCGTGGCCGGGGTCAGCCTCGACACCAACGGCACCGAGGGCTACGCCTGCGGCAGCTGATGACGAGCGGCGCTGGACAGGTGCTGTTACCGTCTCGACGACGCAATTCGGGGCCGGTGGAGGCGCGCGATGGGCTTGATGGATAAGATTCGGGGCGAACTGGTCGATATCATCGAGTGGCTCGATGATAGCCGCGACACGATCGTCTGGCGGTTCCCCCGGCACGACAACGAGATCAAGATGGGCGCCCGCCTGGTGGTGCGCGAGTCGCAGACCGCGGTCTTCGTCAATGAGGGCCAGATCGCCGACACCTTCGGTCCGGGCACCTACACTCTGCAGACCCAGAACGTGCCCCTCCTGTCGACCCTCAAGGGCTGGAAGCACGGCTTCGACTCGCCCTTCAAAGCCGAGGTCTATTTCGTCAACACGCGGCTGTTCACGGACATGAAATGGGGCACTCAAAACCCGGTCATCGTGCGTGATCAAGAATTTGGAATGGTCCGGCTGCGGGCGTTCGGCACCTATGCCGCCCGGGTCGTCGACGCCCCCAAGCTGTTGACCCAGCTGGCGGGGACGGATCCGCAGTTTCGCACCCAGGAGGTCGAAGAGTTCCTGCGCCAGGCCATCGTGGGCCGGATGGGCGCAGCCCTGGCCAGCGCGGGTGTGCCGATGCTCGACCTCGCCGCGCACCAGATCGGTGTCGGCGACCAGGTCGCGGCCGCGCTCAACGGCGAGCTTGCCGACCTGGGCATCCAGATCGCCAAGTTCGTCATCGAGAACATCTCCCTGCCGCCCGAGGTCGAGCAGGCCATAGACAGCCGCAGCAAGTCGGGCATCATCGGCAACCTCGACCGGTACACCCAAATGCAAACCGCCGATGCGGTGCGCGACGCCGCCGACAACCCCGGCGGGGCAGCGGCCGACGGCATCGGCCTGGGTCTGGGCATCGCCGCAGCGCAACGGGCAAACGCCGCGTTGACGTCGCCGCCACCGCTGCCCGGCCAATGGTTTGTCGGCGCCGACGGCAACAGGCTAGGCCCATTCGACCTCGACGCCCTGCGCGCACGGGCCGGCAGCGGCTCGCTGAGCGCCGAAACGCTGGTCTGGAAGGCCGGCATGAGCGGCTGGCTGCCCGCCGGGCAGATCCCCGAGCTCGCCAGTGTCCTGGCCACCACTCCCCCGCCGCTGCCGTGACGACCACCTCGTTTCCGTGCGCCAGCTGCGGCGCACGGGTCGAGCACCTTCCCGGAACGGATGCGCTGTCGTGCCCGTACTGCGGCTCGCAGCAGGCCATCGTGGCGGTGCAGCGACAGGTCGCCGAGCACAGCTTCACCGACCTTCGGCCACGGCAGCGCGCCGCGGCGCAGCTGTTCTCCTGCCCCAAATGCGCGGCGCAGACCGAAAGCGACGCGCTTTCCGAGCGCTGCCCGTTCTGCACCACCCCGCTGGTCGGCGATGCGCAGTCGATCGGCCAGATCGCGCCGGAGGCGGTGGTGCCCTTCGACGTGGATCAGGCCGCGGTGCGCGACCGGTTGCGGCAGTGGATTTCCACCCGCTGGTTCGCCCCGTCGAGTCTGCGCCAGGTCGGGGTCGCCGAGTCGGTCCGCAGCGTCTACCTTCCACATTGGACTCTCGACTCCCAGACCGCCTCCGACTACACGGGTCAGCGCGGTGACGACTACTGGGCCACCGAGTCCTACACCACCACGGTCAACGGCCAGTCACAGACCCAGACCCGCCAGGTTCGGCGCACCCGGTGGCGGCCGGCCAGCGGCTCGGTGTCGCGCCGCTTCGACGACGTGCTGGTCCCCGCGACCCGCCGCGTGGACTCCGACCACCTGCACGACCTCATGCCGTGGCCACTGCCGCAGGCCAAGCCCTACCAGCCCGAGTACCTTTCCGGGCACCAGACGCTGCGCTACGAGGTCGAGCCGGAGGCGGCGCTGGAGCAGGCCAAGCAGCAGATGGCCGCGGTCATCCACGAGGACTGCGAGCAGGACATCGGCGGCGATCACCAGCGTGTCTCCAATGTGGACACCCAATACACCGATGTCACCTACAAACTGATGCTGCTGCCGGTGTGGATTGTGTGTTACCTGCACGCGGGCAAGAGCTGGCAGGTCTACGTCAACGGTTCGTCGGGAAGCGTCACCGGCCAGCGGCCCTACAGCACGGCCAAGATTGCGGCCGCGATCACCGTCGGCCTGGCCCTGATCGGCCTGCTGGTCTTCCTGTTCACCCGCAACTGACCGCCGCGGGGGCAGGGCGGCGGATGAGCCCGCCGCCCTGCCCGTCAGCGCGCGCCTGGGTCAGCCGCGCTTGAGGTAGTACCGGAAGTCCTTTGGTCCCCAGCAATTTGCCGCGCCAAAGACCACCTGCTCGGAAAGCCGGGCACCCGAACCGAGCGCAATCCACTTGTTGATGTAGTGGGTGCGGTTGACCCAGGTGTAGGGCCCGAACTCCACCCCCGGCTCCCAGGCATTGTGCCAAAGCGTCGTGCCGGCGTTGTCGTAGATGCTTGCCCCACTGAGCCAGTTGGTGGCCCGCGACGTCGTGTAGGCCGTGATCACCACTTTGGTGACGTAGGCGCGCGACGAGTCGGCCTCACCGATGTACCACGTCGCTTTCGCTTGCATCATCGATCCTTGGCACATGTCGTCGTCGTAGTCCAGGATCGCGTAGGTGGTGACGTAGGTCTTCGGGTCGAGGGCTACCTTGACATAGGTTTCCGCGAAGGGCTTGAGAACCGCGGCGGAGGCCGGGGTGGCCGCCACCAGGACGGTCATTGCCATCGCGAGCCCGGCCAGTGCGGCACGGGCCAAAGACATTGCTCTCACGGTCACTCCTTTGTGGACTGTGATGGCTGAATCATTTGGCGACGTCGTACTTCCAACCTTCACATTCGACCGCCCCGTTGGAGGTCGATCGTTTGCAGCCGCGCCACTTGATGCTGAACGGTTCGGTCTGGGTGCTGCCGGTCCACGCCGACTCGGAACGCTCGCCGCACGACACCCCGTTGATGGTGCCGCTCTTGAACTCCCAGTAGCCCGCCGAGGCGTCGTAGATCACGTATTGGGCGAGCGGCACCCAGCCGTCACCACACATCCGATCCTTGACCGTGAAGGAGTTGCGGCCGACGCTGGGATTGTGGTTGCCGGCGTTGTACCAGACCTCACCGGCGACGGGCCTGCTGCCCGACCAGTGATAGATGAGCTGATGCGAGGTGGCGGCCTGCGCCGGGGCGCCGCCGAGCACGGTGGCGATGGTGAACGAAGCCGCCAGCACGCCCAGTAGCTTGGGTAATCTCCACATGCCGCACAGCATTCGGGGTGATGGTTGTACGAAACCTTGCAGAATCCTTAAACTGGCAGTTCCGCACGACTGTCGTTATTGGATGGTGAAGGTGGAACTCCGTCTGCTCGGCCCGGTGGAGCTGTGGGCACAAGGGACCGCCGTGCACCTCGGCACCCCACGACAGCGTGGTGTGCTCGCCGCGCTCGCGGTCGATGCCGGGCGTCTGGTCGAGGTCGACATGCTCATCGATCGGGTCTGGGACAAGCCACCGCAGCGGGTCCGCCAGGCGCTGTGGGTGTATGTGAGCCAGCTGCGCGCCGCGCTGCGGCACACCGCCGGTGCGCAGCTGGTGTCCCGCTCCGGCGGATACCTGCTGGACGTGGAGCCCGACGCGGTGGACTTCCTCTGCTTCCGGCGGCTCACCGAGCAGGCGCGGGGGCTGCCCGCCACGGAAGGTCTGCGGGCCGGCCTGCTCGGGCAGGCACTGGGTCTGTGGCGGGGCCAGCCGTTGGCTGGGCTGTCCGGCTCGTGGGCGCGCCGCACCGCGGACGCCTGGCGCCAGCAACACCTCGACGCGCTGGTGGTATGGGCACAGGCCGAAACCCGGATGGGAAACCCGGGCGCGGTCGTCGCGGCACTCACCGAAGCGGTCGGCGAACATCCGCTGGCCGAGTCGCCAGTGGCCGCGCTCATGCTCGCCTACCACGGGCTGGACCGCAACTCCGATGCGCTGGAACAATACCTGGCCCTGCACCGACGGCTGGCCGAGGAGCTGGGCACCGATCCCATGCCGCGGTTGCAGCAGATCCATCGCGCCATCCTGCGCGGCGAGCCGATGCCGGCCGGGTTCGCCGGGTCCCCGCCGGATGGCGCGCCGGCGCGGTCTCGCCGCCCGCTCGCCGCCCAGCTGCCAGCCGGCCCGGGCGGGTTCAGTGGCCGCACCGCAGAGCTCGACTTTCTGAGCTCCAGTATGCTGCGCGCGCTGTCAGGCACGCCCGTTTGCGCGGTAGTGGGCACCGCGGGGGTGGGCAAGACGGCGCTGGCGTTGCGCTGGGCGCATCGGGCCGCCGGCGCCTTCCCCGATGGCCAGCTCTTCATCGACCTTTACGGCTTCGATCCGGTGCGCCCGGCGTTGGACCCGGCCGAGGCGCTGCAACGGTTCCTGCGCGCGCTCGGAGTCGACCCGGCGGCCATACCGTCCGATATGGACGAAGCCGCGGCGCTGTACCGCTCCCATATGTCCGACAAGCGAATGCTGGTGGTGCTCGACAACGCTTTCAGCGATCAGCAGGTCAGACCGCTGCTGCCGGGCGCGGCCGGCTCAGCTGTCGTGGTGACCAGCCGGCATCTGCTGCGCGGCCTGGTGGCCCATGACGGCGCGCGCCTGCTGTCGCTTGAGCCGATGGCTCCAGCGGAGGCGCTCGATCTGCTGTTGGTCGCGCTGGCACACCGCGACGAACGAGCCGACCTCGGCGACGTCGCCGAGCTGGCACGGCTGTGCTGCTGCTTGCCGCTGGCCTTGCGGGTGGCCGCCGCGCACCTCACGGTCCACCCCCAGCTGACCGTCGCGAAATATGTGGCGCAGCTGGCGGAAGGCCCCTTGTCGATTCTGGACAGAGGCGACGAGGCGCTGGTGACGGCCGCGCTCGACCTGTCCTATCGTGCGCTGGCGCCGCCGGCCAGGCGTCTTTTCCTTCTCTTGGGGGTGATGCCGGGGCAGGAGTTCGGCCTGCCGGCCGCGGCCGCGGTGCTGGGCGGCCCGCTCAGCCAGACCCGCCGCCTGCTGGACAATCTGTGCGCCGCGCATCTGGTCGCCGAGCGCGAACCGGGCCGCTACCGCATGCATGACCTGCTGCGCCACTACTGCCGCTCACAAGCTCTGCGGGACGAGCCCGAGGCGCAGCTGCACGATGCGCAGCTGCGCCTGGTGGACTTCTACGCGCACACCATCTTCCACGCGTACCCACTGCTGGGGCCGGGAAGGGTGAAACAAGCACCTGTCCTGCTCCAGGGGGAGCCGGCCGAGGCCATGTGTTTTGACAGCCGCACCGAAGTGCTGGAGTGGTTCGACGCCGAATGCGAGAACATCCTGGGCGTCATAGCGATCGCCAACGGCCGGGGCTGGCATGCCAGCGCCTGGAACCTGGTCAACGATCTATTCGTCTGCTTCACCATCCGGCGGCGTTGGTCGCCATGGCGCGCGGCGCTGCGCCTGGGGCTGGCGTCCGCGGAAGAGCTCGACGACCCGCAGGCCCGCGCCTACATGGAAAACGGCTTCGGGGTGGTGCACAAGCAAACCGGAGACTATCCAGCCGCCCAGGCGCGTTATCTTCGCGCTCTCGAGCTGGCGACACTGGCCGGCAACGACCGCCTCGTCGCCGCGTTTCACGTCAACCTCGGCGGGCTGGCGATCAACATGGCAGACCCGGAAGCGGGCATCCATCACCTGCGAACAGCCCTGTCGTGCCCCGATTACAGCCAGGCCGACCACGCCACCACGGCATACGTCAACCTCGGCTGCGCCCTGATCGACCTCGGCCGGCTCGACGAGGCCACCGAGACGCTGCACCACGCGCTGGCTCTGTCCGAACGCGTCGGGGACGCGGTCAACGCCTGCCACAGCAACGACAACCTGACCGAGGTCGCCTTGCGTCAGGGCGACGCCGCTGCCGCCCAGCATCACGCCGAGCAGCAGCTGCAGCTGGCCCGGCGCATCGGAGACCCGGTGCGCACAGCGGCCGCGCTGGACATGCTCGCCTCCGCGGTCGTCGCCCACGACCCCGGCCGGGCCCATGGCCACTGGCTGGCCGCCTGCGAACTGTTCGGCCAGCTCAACCACCGCGTCGCTCCAGTGCTGCAGGCGTGGCTGGCAGCTCTCGAGCAGAGCTGGCCCGATCCGGCCACGCTGCGTGCCCTGGACAGCGAACGCCGGGGCCGGATCCGGAAACTCCTGTGATCAGCTCGCGGCGTCGCCAACCGCCCGATCTGAGTGGACCTGACGCGGGCTAGCCTATTGACGTGAGTGGACTTCTCGATGGCTTGATCCCGGAACGCGCCGCGGAGCTTTACCAGAAGGTGCTGGCTGCGGGCAGCCTGCGCCTGGCCGACGATCCGGAGCTGGAGGAGTCGGCCGCGCTTCGTGAACTGACCGAACGTGGCTTTGTGCGCAAACGCTACGTGGGTGAGCCGGTGGTGGTGCCGATCGATCCCGCCCGCGCGGTGGAGAACGCCCTGCTGACTGCGCAGCGCCAGATTCTGGAGCAGCACAAGATGATTGTGCGGGTCCGTGATCAGATGGCGATGCTGCAGCGCCTCTATGTGGCCGGCGGGGCCGAGTCGGCGGAGGCACTCCCCTCCATCCAGGTGCTCTCCGATCCGGCCGAGATCGGCGCGCTTTCCGTGGAGCTGTGCCTGTCGGCGCAACGCGATGTGTCCAATTTGGAGACACCGCACTTCCGGCGGCCGCCCGATCCGCGTTCGGTGAAGCTACCCCCGGCCGATGTGCTGGCCCGGGGCGTGCAGTTTCGCAACATCCACGCCCGGGCCGTGCTCGACCTGCCCGGCGCGGGCGAGATGGTCCAGCGCTGCCGGGAAGGCGGCTGGCAGCAACGGGTGGTGCCGGATCTTCCGGTGAAGATGGTGCTGGTGGATGAACGGGCCGCGCTCCTTCCCCTCGACGCGACCGGAATGGAGGGCGCGGCCCTGGTCCGGGCACCGGTCATCGTCGCGATGCTGCGGTCCTATTTCGAGATGCTGTGGGCGCGCAGCGTCCCGCTGGACAGGTCCGGCCCGGGCCGGCTGAGCGAGGCGGCGGATCAGGTGCTGCGCCTGATGCTGACCGGCATGACCGACGCCGCGATCGCGCGGCACCTGAGCACCAGCGAGCGGACGGTCCGGCGGCATGTGGCCGCGGTGCTCGAGACGCTGGGCGTGGACAACCGCATCACCGCCGCTGTCGTTGCCGTCCGGGAAGGCTGGATCGACTAGGTACAATCCTCGTACCAGGTCCACTGCCACTCGTACCTGTATATCGGGCTGGTTTGATCGGTGACGATCGACCGCCCTGTGAAGATGGCGACGAACCCGGGCCGGCCCACAGCCCCCGTGCGCCACACCGGAGGCTTGGCCTCCACGTCGAGGGTCAGCCGGGTCAGCCGGGAGTCGGATCGCCTGAGGGCATAGCTCACGCCCGGGCCGACAGCCATCGTCATCGCGTCGACCCCAGCAGGCAGCACGCTCGCGAGGTGGGCTTGGCCGTCGTGCCCGCAGTAGAGATAGCTCGGCCCTACCACCGCCACGCCCACGAAGCGTTGCGGTCCGTTACGCCCGGTGAATACCGGCCGGGTGCCCGGGCACCCGACTTCCAGCGGCTCACCCTCGGCCCACTGGTCAGTGCCGTCCTGCCAGCCCAGGTGCACCCAGCGCCACAAGCGCCCCGCGGCGTCGATGCCGGAAAGGTCACCGCCGCCGGCGCTCTGCAGGTACTGATAGTTTCGCCAGTCACCGAACTGCGAACCCACGGCCACACCGGGATCCAGCTGACCGGTGCTCCCATTTTCTCGGTACCAGCGCAGGGTGCCGTCGGCCCCCACGCCATAGATGATCACGGTCAGGTCGGGGAGCTGACCGCCGTAGAACAGCTGCTGCGGCACGTTGGCCCCGAACGACGCCAGCGTGCGTGCGGGCAGGTAGCTCTCACCGGGCTTGATACAGAACGGCTGCACGATCAGATCACCGGTCTGGTCGACCCCGTACACCTGCTCCACGATTGCGCACTCGCCCGAGTGGGCAACGGCAGCCGGGGTGGCGGTCACCGTGCAGACCGCGAGCAACAGCAGTGTCAAGAACCGCCTCATGAGTGCAGACAGTAAGCGCCATCCGGAAGACGACGCCAGGGCGGGACGCCCTCCGCGCCGGGCCGGATCCGGCCGATGTCCTGTGCTGGCCAAGACCGGATGCGGCCATTGGCCGTTGCTGCTCTTCCCGCCGCATCCGGATGCGGCGCACAGTTCTGCTTCCAAAGTGGAAGGAGAACACATGATGAGACGAAGGCTGGCCGCGCTGAGCGCCGCGGTCCTTCTCGCAACCAGCGGCACCCTTATCGCCGCCTCCCCTGCCCAAGCGGGAAAGGAGGGCTGCGTCTACCAGGCCGGCCACTATGAGCAGGCTGGCGGTTACATTACCGGCTACCGGTTATGGGCCTGCGTGAACGGAAACGACATCCTGCTTCCGGTGAGTGTGGAGCACAACCTGTCACCGGGCGTCTACGAGACGGTCGCCAGCGGGGAGGGCTGGGCCACGTTCTACTGCTCAGGCACGCTTTTCGGCTTCTACCGAGCCGGCAGCCCCGGCGACTTCGGCATTCACTGCAGCTAGCCGCTGCGCCCTGCCGCACCGCGGTGGGCGCCGCCACTGCCACAGCGGCGTCCACCTGGCTGTCAACCCCAGGAAGGCAAACGCAAGAATTTTTCACGCCTGGCGGAACAGGCGTTGCGCCCACGACTCACGCCGGTCGATGCTGCGGGGATGTTAAGACTCCGTCCTATTCTCGTCGCGGCGTTGCTGACCGTCACCTCCGCGGTGACGGTCGCGGCGACTCCCGCGTCGGCCAGCCTGCCCACGGCCGCAGTCGCGCTCGGCGACAGCTTCGTCAGCGGCGAGGGCGCTGGCGCCTACCAGCCTGTCGCCGACATCAACGGTGTGGCACAAGGCTTCCCGGGCTGGTCGGCCGCGAACAGCAATCCCTTCTTCTGTCATCGCTCCGCCAACGCATCGATCCAGCAGGCCAGCCTGCCCGGGATCGCTGCCCGCTTCAATCTGGCATGTTCCGGTGGACAGCCCTACGACATGGCCGGCGCCTCCGCCAGCAGGACCAACGGCCGCAATGTGAAGTCCCAGCTCGACCAGCTGCGGGCGGTCGCGCAGACGCACGACATCGATCTGGTACTGATCGGGCTGGGCTCGAACAACAGCTCGTTCACCTTCGGCGACGTGGCCTCCGAATGCGCGAACCGCTTCATCTCCGACGCCTGGACCGGCTGGTGGGAGTTCTGGGCCTACCTCAACGGCCCGATCAACCAGAACCCTTGCACCGCCAACGATCTGGCCACCCCCGCCGAGGTGACGGCGGCCACCGCGGAGACCGCGAACGCGGTGCGGCAGGTGCTCACCACCCTGGCCCAGATCGACCCGGACGGCCAGCATCGCGTGGTCTTCCAGGACTACACCAACCCGCTGCCCACCGACGTGCTGGCCTCCTTGATCAGTGAGGATGGCCGGGAGGACAACCGGGACAAGTTCCGCGACCTGGGTGCGGAGCGGTATGCCGCGGGCTGCCCGATCCACCGCGCCAGCATGCCGCCGGGTCACGTGTTCTCGACCAACCTGGGCAACCTGGTCCGGTCGGTGCACGCCACCATGTCCGCGGAGTTCCCGGGCCGCGATCTGGTCTACCTCAACGTTCAGCAGGCCTTCAACGGCGCGCGGCTGTGTGAGGTCTCGGCCAGCCCGGCGTCGGCTCTGGCCACGCCGGTGCGGGTGATGGACGGCCCGTCGGGTGTCCACCTGACCAGCCTGTCCGGCAAGGACAAGCTCGACATCAAGCGTTACGCCGACACCTGCATCACGTATTTCCAGACGTGCCAGGAGTCGTGGCATCCCAACGCCGCCGGGCACGCCGTGCTCGGCCAGTGCCTCGCGGCGGCGGCCACCACCGCCAACCGCACCGTCTCCTGCATCCGATCCAACGGCGTGATCACGATCAGCTGACGCCTGTCCCCCGGGCCGGCAACACCTCGGCCCGGGGGAGCACCGGTCTACAGCGGCGCTAGCTGGTCGGGGCTGGCCGGGCTCTCGTTCCAGAGCCGGTCGAGAGTCGTGACGCAGTAGGCATAGGCACGGCCGGGCGCCGCGGTTTGGTCGGTCCAGCTGCGGGTTCCGGGGGCACCGGCCATGGTGGCGATCAGCTGCGCCGGGTCCTGGCTGTCCAGATCCACCCGGTAGACGGCGTGACGGCTCGTGGGAAGGTCGCCGTCGGCCTGCCAGCTGAGGGTGACCGCACCGCGATCGCCGCGAACGGCCCGCTCGACGATCGGCGGCCGGGGCCGGACCCCGGGCAGGTGGGCCATGACCGGCACGAGCGCTGGACTTCCATAGTGCGCGTCGCGGTATCGGGTGACCGCGCCGAGCTGGTCGTCTCTCACCTGGCGGGCGCTGAAGTGGACGCTGCCGCTGACCGGGTGCTCCCGGTTGAGAGTGAGCTGGCGGTCGATCTCGGCAGGGTCGGCCCAGGCGCCTTTCTGGCCTATCCGGTAGTCGGCTTGTCCAATGTAGAGCTGCACGTTGGTACCCGAAACAGCCGCAGACCACCATGGCAGCAGAACGGCGTAATTGGCCACGTCGAATCCGATGTGCCAGTAAAGCTGCGGAATGATGTAGTCGAGCCAGCCCTTGCTCACCCACCACCGGGTATCGGCGTAGATGTCGTCGTAGCTTTGCAGGCCACGGGTTGCCGAGCCGCGTGGGTCGGACGTGTTGTTGCGCCAGATGCCGAACGGGCTGACTCCGAACTTGACCCAGGGCTTGAGCTGCTTGAGCCGCGTAGAGACGTCCTGGATGAACAGGTTGACGTTCTGCCTGCGCCAGTCGCCGCGGCTCGCGCCCGCCCCGTATTGGGCGAACGTCGCCTCGTCGGGAAAATCCTGCTCGCCCGACGGATAGGGGTAGAAGAAGTCGTCGAAGTGCACACCGTCGATGTCGTAGTTGGCCGCCGCCTCCAGGATCGAATCGGCCACAAAGCTTCGGGCCTGCGGGATGCCGGGGTTGTAGTAGACCCGTGCCGAACTGCTGCCCACCGGATAGCTGATCGCCCAGTCAGGATGCGCGCGCAGCGGATGGTTGGGGGCCAGGCCGTCGATGGTGCCGGTCTGCCCCGCCTTGTACGGGTTGAACCAGGCGTGGAATTCCATGTTGCGGGCATGGGTCTCGGCCACCATGAACGCCATCGGATCCCAGCCCGGCGACTGCCCGTCGGTGCGGCCGGTCAGCCATTGCGACCATGGGGCGAATTTCGACGGCCAGAACGCGTCACCGCTGGGCCGCACGTGAACGAAGATGGCGTTGTGGTTCAGCTTCTGGGCCAAATCGAGCCAGCCCCGGTATTCCGACTTGACGGTCTGCTCGTCCAGCCCCGGAACGCTTGGCCAGTCACGGTTGCTGACCGTGGTCAGCCACATACCGCGCAGCTGCCGCTGCCCGCTGGCCACCCGCCCGGCGCAGGTCACCGGCGGCGCGACCGCCAGCATGCGGGGCGCGTCAGCGGGTGTCGCGGGTTTGGCGGGCGAGGCAACGAATCGGGGGACAAACACCAGCCCCGCCACCACAACGGCGCCCAACAGGACGACCATGCCCAGCATCGCGGCGGGATGGGCGTGCCACGAACGAGATTTGGCTGCATGGGTGCCTGGCATCAGGCAAACAGACTGACACAGCCCGCACCATGGCGTAAACCCCCTCGGCTGCCCCTACCCCGAAGGCAGCTCGGCGAGGAATTCTTGTGCGGCAGCCTCGCCCAGCCGCTGACCGGTGCGCCGGGCGAGGGTCAGCGCGTGCTCGGCGTTCTGTTTGGCCAGAGCCAATTCGCCGCGCTGGGCGTGGGTCCGGGCGAGCACCATGGCGGCTTCCGTCTCGTAGATGAGGTACTCCCGGCTTTGCGCGGCGGCGAGGGCTGACTGTGCGTGCTCGAGCGCCTCCTCCAGGCGACCCGCGAGGAGAAAGGCCGCGCCAAGGCCGACCGTGGCCTCCACTTCCGGATGGGTCTCGGCGGACTTTCTCGCTATCTGCAAGGCATCGGTGTGGCATTCGATCGCCTCGCCCGCACGCTTGGCGCGTTGGTGGGCGATGCCGAGCGCATTGAGCGCATAGGCCACATTGAAGCTGTTGTCGGTGTCGCGGCTGACCTGAAGTGCCCGCTCCGCGTGATGGCGACCGGTCGCGTGCTGGCCACGGTCGAGGTGCAGGCGGGCAACGTAGCGTCCGGCCACCGCCTCACCGGAACGGAAGCGCACCTGTTGCGCAAGCTCGATGGCATTGTCCAGAAACTGTTGCGCTTCAGCGAACTCACCCAGCTCGCGGCAAGTGTCGCCGAGGTGGTTGAGGGACATGACGAGCATGCTGGCCGCACCTGTCCCACGATGCAGCTCCACCGCCTTGGTCAACGTGTCGCGGGCCTCGCTCAAGGCGCCGGACATGAGATACGCCAGCCCCAGGGTGCCCAGGTTGACCGCCTCCCCGGCCCGATGCCCCAGGCGCTGATAGATGACGATCGACTCCCGACACAGCTCGATGGCCTGCCGCACCTCCCCCGCCCCGGCCTGGATGACGGCCAGGTTGCCGATCGCGGTGCCCTGCGCCTGCAGCCAATCGGCCTTACGGCTCAGCGCCAACGCTTGCTCGTAGGCCTTGACCGCCTCCCGATAGTGGCTGGCGCAATGGTAGGCATGGCCGAGGCTGATGGTGGCGCTGATGGTCGCTTCCGGACTCTCGCCACGCTCCGCCACGGACAGCGCACACCGTGCGACGGTCAGCCAGTCGGTGATGTCGCGCCGCATCCACAGGTGGCCGCGCATCGCGTCGGCCAGCCGGTAGGTCACCTCGGCCAGACCGCTACCCGCGGCATGCACCACGGTGGCCACCAGGTTGGCGTGTTCGGTGTCAAGCCATTGCGCGGCAGCGGCCGTGTCGGCGAAGTCCATCCGCACGGCGGCCTCGAACGGCAGGCGCAACATTTGCGGGTAGAGCAACCGGGCGGCCGCGTCCAGCATCGTCAGGTAATGGTCGTGCAGCCGCGTCAGCGCATCGGTGCGGACCTGGGGGCCAAAGTCGGTCTGCGCCTGCTCCTGAGCGAACAAGCGCAACAGGTCATGGCTGGAATAAAGGCCGTCGCCGCGCGGGGCGACCAGATGCGCGTCGGCCAGCCGATCCAGGCTCATCCCCGCCGCGCCGGGGGCGACCCCGCCGATGACGGCCGCGGTCGCGGAGGTGATGTCCTGACCCGGAAACAGGCCCAGCATGCCCAGCAGGTGCCGGTCCTCATCGGCGAGGCCGCCGAACGAATGGGCGAACGCGGCGCGCACCGAGCTGCTCTCGTCGTCCCCGGCATGCAGGGCGGTGAGCCGCTCGGCCGAGGTGAACGTGGCCACCTGCCGCGCCAGGGACGACCGCGGCTGCCCGGCGATGTTGGCCGCCGCTATCCGCAGCGCCAGCGGGAGGTGGCCGCAGGCTCGGGCCAGATCCAGGCAGGCTTGAAGGTCGGCCTCGGTGAGGTCACGGCCGATGACCCAGGTCAGCAGGTCAACAGACTCGTCGCTGCTGAGGGCCGGCAAGGTCAGGGACCGCGCGCCCTGCCGGACCACCAGACCCGTCAGCGCGTCACGGCTGGTGACGATCACCATGCATTCTGGGGTACCGGGCAACAGCGGGCGCACCTGGTCTACGGAGCTCACATTGTCGAGGACCACGAGCATCCGGCGGCCCGCGACGACGGAACGGTAGAGCGCGGCCGCCTCGTCGACCTCGACCGGGACAGCGTCCGGCGCCACCCCCAGGCTGCGAACCAAATAGGTCAGGGCCTCGATCGGCCGCACCGGGCGGGCCCGGTCATAGCCGCGCATGTCGATGAACAGCTGGCCGTCGGGAAACCCGCTGGACATCCCATGTGCCCAGCGCACCACCAGAGCGGTCTTGCCGATCCCGGGACTGCCGACCACCGCGATGACGGCCGGCGATCCGGAGTCGCGAGTGGACGCCGCCAGCGCATCGAGCTGTGCCAGCTCGCGGTCGCGGCCGGTGAATCCGCCGGCCTGGGCGGGCAGCTGCGCCGGCAGGTACTGCGTGCGGGGGCCCGGTTTCGGGGCGGGATCGTCGCGCAGCAGTGACATGTGCAGGCCACGCAACTCCGCGCCCGGCTCCACGCCGTGTTCCTCGATGATGGCCGCCCACGCCCGCTGGTAGAGCTCGAGCGCGTCGCGGACCCGGCCCTGGCGATGCCACGCGGTCATCAGCAGACCGATCAGGCGCTCCCGGGTCGGGTGCTGTGCCACCAGGTCGACCAGCTCGGGCGCTACGTTCTCGTGCCGGCCCAGCCGCAGTTCGGCTTCGTAGAGCAGCTCGGTGGCGGACAGGCGCAGCTCGGCCAGCCCGGCGGTGAGCCGCGAGCGAACGTCGTCGGAGGTCACGCCCATGAGCGCGGGGCCACGCCACAGCGCCAGCGCCTCCCGCAGGGTGGCCACCACCTCGCCTGGCTGCGACTGCTTTCGGGCCTGCTCGAGCGCGCCCCGGAACCGGTGCGCGTCAACGAAAAGCGGGTCGGTCTGCACCAGGTACCCCTGGCCGCGGTTGATCAGCTGGATCCGGGACTCGCCGGCCGGCTTGAGCGCCCCGCGCAATCTGCTCACATGGATCTGCAGGCTGCGATGGGCGTGCGAGGGCGGATCGTCGGCCCACAACAGGGAGGCCAGCCGAGCGGCGGGCACCAGCCGGCCTACGTCAAGCAGCAGCACGCCGAGCAGGAGCCGCTCCCGCCGGCGGCCAAGCTCCAGCGGGCGTCCCTGGTAGTACGCCTCGACCGGGCCAAGCACGCGTAGGTCCATGCACCGAACCGTAGCCCCGCATAGATCAAGTTCGTACGCGTGGGCAACAAAATGGCATCACGGTTGCGGCAGACGATCTTCTCGCGATAACTTGCCCCTCTCGTACTTACATGGGGGTTCATGATGATGAGGCGGCTGGCCGCTGTCCTGCTGTCCGGTTTGGTCGCCACGACGTGGTGGGCGGCTCCGGTTTCCGCCGACAACTCCCTCGGGGTCGGAAACCCCGGCCAGAGTTCGATTTACGTGCTCGTGCCATCGGCGATCAACGTCACCACCTTCTCCGGGTCGGGGCCGGCTGTCGGGCCCGACCTGCGCCTGGATCTGTCCGGCCTGAGCTCCGCGATTACGGTTCTCCCCGAGGGGACCGGATGCGACCGGTCGGGCCAGGTGGTCGCCTGCAGCCAGCTGACCCAGGTGAGAATCGAGGTCGCACCGGGAACAGGGCCGGGGCAGGCCGGGAAAATCGTGGTGCGCAACGAGTCCTCCAGCGCCTCGATCACCGTGGATGTCCTGACGGGTGCCCAATCGACGCTCGTCGGCGACAACGTGACGGTGACCGGGCGCATCGGCGACGTCGTCTCTATTCCGCTGTCGGTGCACAATCAGGGGCCGAACACCCTCTATCGCGGCGGGTTCAACGGTTTCTCCTATGAGGACAACACCCACTTGGTCTCCATGGACGGCTGCCGTCCCGGCCCGCCGGAGTGCTATCGCGACAACTTCCGTGCGGGCACCTCCCTCGACCTCACCCTGCACGTGCGCATCGACGGCTGCACCTTGCCAGGAGCCAGCGGCGGGTACGGATTGTTCGGCACTCCGGTCGGCAAGTTCACCATGGGCCGGTTCAAGATCAAGGTAACCGGATGTCCGGGCAGCGGAACGTCGGGTGGTGGCACCTCGGGCGGATCGACGCAATCCAATCCAGTGACGGCCACATCCGTTACGCCCGAAGCTGTTCCGCCGGCCAGCCCCACCGCGGAGCCGTCCACAACGGTCACCGCTTCGCCCACCGACGGCGCACTCGCGGCACCGCTCGAGCCTGCGGCCACCGACCGGCCGCTGTCCAGCACATGGCCGCTGCTCGCCACGGGCGCAGCCATCGTCCTGATCGGCGCGGGCCTGTTCGGCGCGTTGGCCTACCGGCGCAGGTCGAAACCGGCCGCCCCAGCCGCAGAGTCCTGAGCCGTCACGAAAACTGTCAGGGTCTCGAGGGTGAACGTGTCCACGCCGCTGCTGTGGTTGTGCGGCCCGTCCGGAGTGGGCAAGTCGACGGTGGGCTGGGAGATCTTCCGCCAGCTCACCGAGGCCGGGTCGGCCGCCGCCTATGTGGACGCCGACCAGCTGGGTTTGTGCTACCCCGCGCCTGCCGACGACCCTTACAACCACCTGGTCAAAGCCCGCAACCTGGCCGCGGTGTGGGCGGCGGTCCGGGCTCGCGGCGTCGACGCCGTGATCCTGTCCGGCGGCATCGAGTCCGCGGATCAGATCGGCGTCTACACCGACCACCTCGCGGATGCCGCGCCGCAGCTGCCTCCGGTCGGCTGAGCACCGCCAACCCGCCCGGCGCACGGTGGTGACCGCTTACCGATCGATGAGCGGCTTGCTCTCCCCGCAACGCCGGTCGCTTCGATATCTTCGTCGAAGCAGTGTTGGATAGGTCAATATCGATCTCCCGGGCCCGGCACGCGATCACCGGATTGCCATGCGCCCACCCGGGAAGGGACCCGCGATGATGACGCCTCGTCTGCGACCACTCACCCGCCATGCATCGATTGCCGTTTGCCTTGCGGTATCGGTGGTGGCGGTGCTCACCCCAGCTTCACCCGCCGCTGCCGCGCCCGGTGACGGCTCCCCCGGCGACACCAACATCTCCTACCTCGGCCGGTGGGACAAGACCTCCAGCACCTTCTACGCCTCGAACTGGGCGGGCGCCTATCTGCGTACCGGTTTCACCGGGACGACGGTGCGGATTCGCCAGCGCAACAGCGTCGAGTTCTGGGCGAGCATCGACAACCGGCCCTTCGTCAAGTTCACCGGCGTCAGCGGCACCGTCAACCTGACGCCCACCCCGCTGGCTGCGGGCAACCACACGCTGGTGGTCAACTACCGGCAGCGCGCCGGGTCCTACAACGGTGACGCCGTCTTCGGTGGCCTGGTGCTCGACGCCGGGGCGACCACCTTGGCGTTGCCGGTGCGGCCCAAGGTGCTGGAGTTTGTGGGCGACTCGATCACGGCCGGCACGCTGAGCTCAAACCTGGCGCTCACCGACTACGGCTGGCTCACCGGCGAGCGGCTGGGCACCGAGCACACCCAGATCGCCATCGGCGGCGCATGCCTGGTCGCGGCCGCGGATGGGTGTTGGGGCATGGAGCAACGATATTTCAAAATCGACGCCGCCTCTTCGGCCAATTGGGATTTCAGCCGGTACCAAGCGAATGTGGTCGTGATAAATCTCGGCACCAACGACGTGGGCCACAGCGTGACCGGGGCGCAGTTCCAGAGCTCCTACACCGCCTTCCTGCGCAACATCCGTGCGCGGTATCCCGTGGCCACGATCCTGGCGCTGAAAACCTTCCGCGGAAGGTACATCACCGAAACCCAGAACGCGGTGACAGCGGTCAACAATGCGGGCGACCGCAACGTGTTCTTCGTCAACACCGACGGCTGGCTGACCGCTGACGGCCTGGCCGATGCGGTGCACCCCAACGACCTTGGCCACCAGCAGATCACCAATCGGCTGGCCCCCATCATCGCCGGCTACCTGAGCCCCTCCGGCAGGTACGAGGCGGAAGCGGCCACCTGCGACGGCACCATCGACTCCAATCACACGGGCTTCTCAGGCAGCGGATTCTGTAACGGCACCAACGCGATCGGCGCCGCGGTGCAGTTCTCGGCGAGCGTGGCGAGCGCCGGCTCCACCACGATCGCGGTCCGCTTCGCCAACGCGACCGCGGCGGTAAGGCCGGCCGACCTCATCGTCAACGGGGTGAGGGTGCAGGCGGTGTCGTTCGAGGCGACCGCGACGTGGACGGCGTGGACCACCAAAACGCTGACGATACAGGTGAACGCGGGCGTGAACACGATCCGGTTCAGCCCGACCACGGCCGGTGGACTGCCCAATATCGACTATCTCGACGTGACACCCCGGTAAGTGCCTAAGCGCGAGGGAGGAAGACCATGAAGCTGAGATCTGCTCTGATCGCGGGCGCATGCGCGCTTGCCGCCGTTCCGGTGGTGTTGCTGGCCGTCACCGCGCAGGCGGCGACGACCCGATATGAGGCCGAGCTTTCCCCGGCCACCTGCGACGGCACCATCGACTCCAACCATGCCGGCTTCTCGGGCAGCGGTTTCTGCAACGCCACCAACGCGATTGGCGCGGCCGCCCAATTCACGGTCAGCGCCGCCATGGCCGGCACGGCGACCATCGGGATCAGGTATGCCAACGGCACCACCACCGCACGCCCCGCCGACGTGATGGTCAACGGCGTGACGGTGCAGTCGTCTCCGTTCGACGGCACCGGAGCGTGGACCACCTGGGTCACCAGGACGGTCACCATTTCGGTGCGATCGGGCGCCAATGTGGTCAGGCTCAGCCCGACCACGGCCGGCGGTCTGCCCAATGTGGACTTCCTCGATTACAGCGACAGCCCAAGCCCCACTCCTTGCGCCCCACCGTCTCCCAGCCCCTCCCCGTCCGCACCGGCGCGGATCACGGTGTGGCTGGCGGGCGACTCGACGATGGCGAACCCTTCCAGCGGAACGGTGTGCCCGGTCGGCTGGGGCAACCAGTTCGCGCAGTTCTTCAACGCCAACGTGACCGTGCGAAACAGCGCGGTCGGCGGGCGCAGCATCCAGACCTGGCTCTACGACCCCAACGTCACCACCGCCATGAACGCCTCCGGTGAATGCGTCATCAGTCCGGTCACCTTCTCCACGCGGTGGCAGGCGATGCTCGACTCCACCTCCGGCATGAAGGCCGGCGACTATCTGTTCATCCAGTTCGGCATCAACGACGGTTCCACCACCTGCAACCGGCACGTCGGTTCGGCCCGCTACCGGGAGCTGCTCGGTGTCATGGCGCAGGCCGCGAAGGCCCGCGGCGCGCGCCCGATATTCCTGACCCCGGCCGCCGCGATCACGTGCTCCGGCAATGTGGCCGTGGGCAACCGGGGCTTCCTCACCGAGACCACCACTGCGGCAAGCGCCAACCAGGTCCCCGTCATCGATCTGCACCGGCTGAGCTACACGCTTTACACCAGCCTCGGCCTGTGCCCGAACAACGGCGATTTCAACTCCGGTGCGGTGGGCGCCTTCTTCTGCCAGGACCACACCCACTTCGAAACGGCCGGTGCCCGGCAGATCGCCGGTGTGGTGGCAAGAGCGTTGCGCGATCAGCAGATTCCCCTCGCGGCCTACCTCATCGCTTAGGTTAGCCGGACTCATCTAGCGCGGGCAGCGCCCCTGCTCCCAGACTCTCTGCGCGCATTGCCATATGCGCGCAGAGAGAACTGGACAGGAGGAGTTGTGCGTGCCAAGACGTTCGGCTTGATCCTCACCATCACCGGGGTGCTGGCGGCGCAGGCGGCATTGTCGCCCGCGCAGGCGAGCCCGGCCCCCGCACGGTCACCGGCCCGATCGCAGCGGGCCGTGGTGCCGCTGAGCGCCGACCTGACCATCATCCGGGTCACCGGCGACGCCGCCGGGCTCCACGATCAGCTTGAGACACAACGGTTCTACCGTGACAGCCGCGGTCGCACCCGGACAGAGTCGGGCACGGTCGTCACCATCAGCGACCCCGCGACCGGAACGATCACCTTGGACACCAAGGCGGGCACCTTCACCGAGCAGGCCCGCCAGCCGCAGGCCGCCGGGCCACGGACGGCGCAGCCCAAGCAAAGCGGCACAGCCGATCGGCGGTTGTCCTCGCCACCCCGGAAACTGGGCGAGGCCGTGGTGGAAGGGGTACCCACCCAGGGCAGCGCCTACACGCTGACCATCCCCCCAGCGGCGACCGGGCGGCGATCAGCAAAGAGGTCACGCTCTGGCATTCGGTGCAGCTGCAACTGCCGGTGAAGCTGAGCATGGTGGAGGCTTCCGGCGCGGGCTACTCGCAGACGTACACCAATATCAAAGCGGACGTCGAGCAGCCTGACGCGTTGTTCAAGGTTCCTGACGGCTACCACACCGCCATGCCGCCGCGAGGCACCGACGGAGACATGAGCACTGCCTTCTATCCCTGCGCCTGGGCGGTCAACAGCCCACTGGTGATCAACAGCGTCGGCACGTACTTTGCCTCCGACGCCGTCACCGCTTACACCACGGTCGGCGGAGGATCGGGTTTCCCGCCCCTGCCCAATTTCCCGTGCATCTTCATCCAGGACTATCCACAGTTCGAGTACCCGTTGTTCGGCTACCCGCTGACGCCGCTGCCCAACTATCTGCAGGACGTCTGGGTGGTCGAAGACACCGGCGGGTTTGTACCGTGGATCCCCTACGTGGCGTTCGGTTATATCGAATTCACCACCAGACCCATCCACCTGTACGAAACCACGCGTTTCGTCGGCGAGGTTGTGCTGATCATCAATTGACGCTACGAATCACCCCAAGAGGAGGTGACACATGAAGATCACAGTGTGGAAGCGGACGTTGGTCACCAACGAGGTTGGCGGCGGCTCCGGCTCCGGCAGTGGTTCGAGCACAGGCCGCGACGACACCGCCAAGCAAGGCACCGCAGCCGCGAGCACCACCCCCGCACCGGTTTCCCCGATGTCAGAAAACTGAGCGTGGTGGAGCCCGAACTGTCCGCCTACTACACGTTGAGCGGCATGGTCGTCCGCCAGCCCGGAGCCATCCGGGTCGAATGCCTCGAAGGAAACCTCGAAGCGGCGGACGACGATGACGAGCTGATCGAGCGCATCGCCACCGTGCTCGGCGCGCTCAACGCCACGGCGACCCTTGCCCAGGTCCTTGACCGGCAAGGGTTGCCTTTTGCCGCGATCCGGCCGATCCTGGCCGAGCTGCTCGAAATCGGGGCGCTGCATGATGTTCGGAGCGCATGGACCTATTTCCATCATTTGTCGGGCAATCCATGGATCGTCCCGGCCCCGATGAGCGCGCCGGAAGCCTATGCGATCGACCGCTGGGCGCCCGCGAACGCCGTGCTGCCAACCCCGGCCGGGCCGTCGTCCCCGGTGACCGACGCCGCGCTGGCCCGCCGTTCCGCGCACCTGGCCGACCACCAGCGGGTGAGTCCACAACAGAGCATGGAACATGCCTTGTGTTTGGCGGCCGCCACCTATCGGCTGGGCCCAAACGGCCGCAGGCCGTTGGCGTCGGGCGGAGCGATGTGGCCGCTTCAGCTCTGGGTCGTCGGCGGGCCCGGCGACGACTTGGACATGCTGGCCATCGACCACGACCGGGACAGCATCGCCCAGGTCCGCAAGGTGGCCCGCGACGAGTGGCGCGAGCTGTTCCTCCCCCACCCCGAGGTGCACCAGGCGCTGCAAAGGGGTGCGGCCACCATCGTGATAGCCGCCGACCCGACCCGCACCTGCGGAAAGTACGGCAATCGCGGCTGGCGCTACGCCCTGATGGAGGCCGGCGCGGCAGCCCATCATCTCGGATTGCTCGCCGCCGAAGCACAGATCGCGGCGCGGACCATCGGCGGCTTCTACGACGCACCGCTGTCCGCCATGCTCGGCGGCCCGCTCCTTGCCCTGCTGACGATGCTGGTGATCGCATGAGGACGACCGCACATGCTGGCCGATGACGTGCTCGTGGTGGCGGGGCCGGAAGGTTTCCTGCTGCACACGGTCTCCGACACCATCAAAGTGGATTTGGATCGGCCCGGCGACCCCGAGCTGATCGCGGCCGCCGCCAGAGGTGGGCCTGCTGGCCTTCTCCAAGCCGGTCTCATCGCCGCGGAAGAGTCGGAAGAGCTGCGGCGCCTTCTTGCCGCGCGCGGCATCGAGCAACACGCGGCGGCGTCCGGCGGCCTGCCCGAGGCGGTGCTTCCCCTGGCCCGCGTCGCCTCGGACTACGGGCAATCGGCGGTGGTTCCCCGTGGAGTCCTGGTGGTCACGTCGCTGGAGGCCCTTTGGCTTCCGCCCGAGACCGATCTGCCCAGACGCAAATGGGCCCTGCGGATGTTCATTTCCCGCCAGCCTGACCAGACCCGGCTGGCCGCCTACGGCGCTCTCGCTGCGGGGCGGGTTGACCTTTCAGTGGCAGGCGATTTTCCGGGTACCAAGCCAATGCGCTCAGTCCGGCAACAGGTCGCCTCCTCCGACGAGATCAGCACCTGGTCCCTGCTGGCCGATCCGCCCGAGCAAACGGGAAGCCTGCGCGACTTTCCCGCAAAGCTCGACGACGCCAACGGCCGGTTGTCCATCGCCCAGGCCAAAAACGTCGACGAGTGGCGGCTGGACGACGGCGAGACCATCTACTGCGTGACCGGTCAAGGCGCCCAGCCCAATCTGGCCGCGACCCGTCCCTTCGCGCAGATGTCCTTCGTCAGCGGCTGTATCGGCGCGGACGGCGATCTCGCGTTGGCGCGTAAGAAGTGCATCGTCGAGGGCATCGAGCGATTCTGTATGGGAGATCTGCCACCTAACGCCCTACACCGGGCCTGCGCCGCCGAGCTGGCGCAGGAGTGGCTCGATCCGCACGACATCATCTCCTATCATCCGGCGCATCGGGCTCGGCTCGGCCTGCTGGAGTTCGATCCGCACCGCCCGGAATGGTGGGTCGTGGGCCAGCGCGCCGGCCGGCCGCTGTGGGTGCCCGCCGCCCTGGTCTTCTCACCCTTTCCGCATCTTCCGGGGTGGCTGCACGACGGCTATGCCTCCTCCAACGCGGCCGCCGCCCACGTCGACCCGGATCAGGCTGTCCTGCGCGCATGGCTGGAGGGGGTGGAACGCGATGCCTTTCAGCGCGCGCGGTCCACCGAGGATCCGCCGCCAAGACTTGACCTGTCCACCCTGCCACCGCGGTTACGGGCGCTGACCCGCTTCGTGCGAGGGCAGGCAGAGCTGACCCTCATCGTGTTGAGCGGAGCGGAGTCGATCCCGGTCTTCGTGGCGATGGCGGTGGGCGAAAACGGTCTCGCGCTTGGGATGTGCGCGGCGGCGGACAGGGTGACCGGCGCACGTAAGGCCCTTTTCGAGGCCTGCGCCGAGCTGAGGTTCCCGTTCACCCACGAGCCGCTGCCGGAGGAGGTGGAGAATCCGCTCGACCACGGCGCGCTCTACCGCGATCCCGAAAATGTCGAGCGTCTTCGGTGGCTAAGGTCCGGTCCGGTCATCGGCTGGCAGCAGGTCGCGATGCCATCGGTGCAACCGCCCGCACGCGTGGTGACCTACGTCTTCCCGTCACCGGCGCAGCCGGGTCTGACCGTGGTCAAGGCCCTCGATCCCGAGCTGAGCCCGATGACCTTCGGCTACGACACCGATCCCACCGGCCACACCGGCTTCGCGCAGGGCTACCTGAGCCGGGGGATCGACTTCTCGACGCCGCTGTTCCCCCACCCGTTCGCGTAGACCGGGGACATCGGCGACGCCGGCTCCTAGACTGGCGGCCATGACATCGTTGCGCGCACTGTTCATCGGGGGCACCGGCACCATCAGCTCGGCCTGCGTGCAACGGGCGGTCGAGGCGGGCTTCGACGTGACGATCCTCAATCGTGGCGTGGGCACCTCCTGGTCGCCGCACAGCGCGGCGAAGGTGCTGACCGCCGATATCCGCGACGTGCAAGCTGTTCGCGAGGTGCTGGGCCGGCAGACCTTCGACGTGGTGGCCGACTTCATCGCGTTCCTGCCCGAACACGTCCGCGCCGACATCGAGCTGTTCACCGGCATTACCGGCCAATACCTTTTCATCAGTTCGGCCTCGGCGTACCAGACGCCGCCCGCGCGACTGCCCATTGTGGAGTCCACCCCGCTGCGCAACCCGCAGTGGCAGTATTCGCGCGACAAAATCGCCTGCGAGGACGAGCTGGTGCGGGCTTATCGGGAGACTGGCTTTCCGATGACGATCGTGCGGCCCTCGCACACCTACGCCCGCACCTCGGTTCCGCTGATCGGCGACCGGACAGCGCTGCAGCGGATGCGCAACGGCCTGCCAGTCATCGTGCATGGCGACGGCACCTCACTGTGGACGCTGACCCATCACCATGACTTCGCCGTCGCCTTCACCGGTCTGCTCGCCAATCCCCAGGCGATCGGGGACAGCTTCCACATCACCAGCGACGAGGTGCTCAGCTGGAACCAGGTCTACACGATGCTGGCCACGGCGCTGGGCGTGCAGCCGCGGCTGGTGCACGTGCCGTCGCACGTGATCGCGCAGGAACTGCCGCATTTCGGTCCCGGTCTGCTGGGCGACAAGGCACATTCGATGGTCTTCGACAACAGCAAGATCAAAGCGGTCGTGCCCGGCTTCTGCGCCACGATCCCCTTCGCTCGCGGCGCACGCGAGATCGCCGAGTGGAACGCCGCCCAGCCCGACGGCTTTGGCCTCGACGAAGACCTCAGCGCAGCCTTCGATGCGCTGGCCGAGCGGTTCGGCGACCCCGCTCAGTAGCGGAATTGACGATAGGCTCTGCGCTGTGACTGATTCGCCAACCGCCGCGAGCAGCGCCGGGCCTCCCAGCACGGCGGTGGTGCAGGGGGTGCTGGCCGAGGCGGCCGAGGTGCTGATCATCGAGGCGTCCGGCTACGAGCTCGATCGCGCCGATGCTGCCCGCGTGGTGGTGTCCGGAGATCAGCTCACCGAGCTGGCGACGTTACTGGCCGTGGTGGACGGCGGCACAGGAGACCGCTGCCGGTGCTTGGGCTCGCCCACGTTGCTGGTGATGGACGCCTCCGGCCGCGAACTGGCCCGGTGGACCCTGCACCACCAGACCCACCTCGGCGGCGTGGGCAGCTGTGACGCGCAGCTTCGCGACGGCCCCGCCCTGACCGACTGGCTCGCCGGCCTTGGCCTGACCAGGTCGCGTGAGGTCCAGCTCATGCTGGCCCGCCAGGCGGCTCAGGGCGAAAGGCGGCGCGAGCAATGGGTCAAGGCCGCGCCCGCGGCGCTGACTCAAGCCGCGCAGGCGGCGTCGCTGTGGGAAACCGACGCGGAGGAGACGCTGGCCGGCCTGGTGGCGCAGCTCTACCCCGATCCCCGCGAGCGCATCCACACCCTGCTCGCGTGGGCCGGCTTTCCGCCGCGCCACACCACCACCGACGGCACACCGTGGTACGAGCTCGCGCCGCAGCGCCTGCTGCTGGCCGAGCCGGCCGAGGCGATCCTTGCCGCGCTGACGTCGGCAACGCTGACCGCCGAACAGCTCGACGGCGCGGCCGAGCTGTTCACCAGCCTCGAGTGGACCAGCTCCGCGCCCGCCGACCTCCCGCAACCCTTGCGGTCCTTGCTCATCGAGCACGTCACCACGACGGGGACAGGGCCGATGAAGTTCCGGATGCGCCACGGCTACGGCGCATCGTGATCGCTACGCGCCGCGGACGCGGCGAATGGTGTCCCTGTACCAGATAGCGCTCTGCTTGGGAATGCGCCGCTGGGTTTCGTAGTCGACCCGGACCAGACCGAAACGCTTGTCGTAGCCGTATGCCCATTCGAAGTTGTCCAAAAGGGACCAGGCGAAGTAGCCGCGGATGTCCGCGCCCGCTTCCCGCGCCTCGGCCACCGCGGCGATGTGCGAAGCCAGGTATTCGACTCGGTCGTCGTCGCGGACGAAGCCGTCGGCGTCGGCCTTGTCGGCGAAGGCCGCCCCGTTCTCGGTGATGACGATCGGCGTTCCGGGATAGTCACGGCCGATGCGCACCAACAGGTCCCGGAAGTCGTCGGGCATGATCTCCCAGCCGAGCGCGGTCTGCGGCAGGCCGTAGGGCAGCCCGCGATTCACCGGGTTCCCGGCGGCATCACGGGTGGCTCCGTCCTCGTCGACGCCGGATGCCCGCAGGCTGAAGTAGTAGTTCACACCGAGGGTGTCCAGCGGCGCGTTGATGATTTCGAGGTCGCCCTCCTGCACGGGGAGGAACACGTTGCGCGCGGCCAGATCCGCGACCACGTCCTCGGGATAGCGCCCGTGCATCAGCGGGTCCAGATACAGCCGCACCCCCAGGCCGTCCGCGCGGCGGGCCGCTTCCCGGTCGGCCGGCGCGTCGGTGGCCGGGTTGGAAGTGCTCAGGTTCAAGGTGATCGCCAGGTCCAGCGGCCCGGAAGCCGCAGCCCGCAGCCGCTGGGCGGCCAGCCCATGTCCGAGCAGCAGATGGTGTACGGCATGGATGCCGGCCGCGAAGTCACGCCGCCCCGGCGCTTGCACTCCCTCGACATAGCCCAGCATCGCCGAACACCACGGCTCGTTGAGCGTGGTCCAGTTGACCACCCGGTCGCCCAAGCGCTCATAGACGAGCTGTGCGTAGTCGGCGAACCGGTAGGCGGTGTCACGCTGGGGCCAGCCGCCGGCGTCCTCCAGCTCCTGGGGCAGGTCCCAGTGGTACAGCGTGGCCCACGGGGTGATGCCCTGTGCCAGCAGCTCGTCGACGAGCCGGTCGTAGAAGGCCAGCCCGGCCGGGTTGGCCGGGCCTCGTCCGCCGGGCTGGACCCGCGGCCACGCCACCGAAAAGCGGTAGGTGTCGATGCTCAGATCGCGGATCAGGGCGACGTCTTCGGGCATGCGGTGATAGTGGTCGCAGGCGATGTCGCCGTTTTCGGCGTTGTCGACCGCTCCCGGTACCCGGCAAAAAGTGTCCCAGATCGACGGCGTGCGACCGTCCTCGGTGACGGCGCCCTCGATCTGATAGGCGGAGGTGGCCACTCCCCAGCGAAAGCCGGGCGGCAGGCGGTCGATGAGTTCGTCGTGGCGGTCAAGCGCTGTGGTGGTTCTGGCAGTGATGTTCACGGTTCTCCTGCTTCAGGCATTGACGCACCCTCGCCGCACGGTGGTGCGGCGCTGGATTGCCTATTGGGTCGTGGTAATCAGTCGGCAGAGTTTCGTATCGGGTGCAGCCAGCAGGCGACCTTTCGGGCGGGCCCTTGAAGGTCTGCGGGGGTGCCCAGCACCGGCACGTCGACCGAGCACGGGTCGAAAGCCTTGGGGCACCTGGGATGAAACGAGCAGCCCGACGGCATCGAGCGCAGATCCGGAGGCGAGCCGGGAATCCCTACCAGATCGCGGCGCGGCCCGCGCAGCGCCGGGAACGAGTGCAGCAGCCCATCGCTGTAGGGGTGCAGCGAATCTCGGTAGAGCACCGAGGCCGGCGCCTGCTCGACGATCCGGCCGCCGTACATGATGGCGATCCGATCGGAGAACTCCACCAGCAGCGACAGGTCGTGGGTGATGAACAGCACGGAGAAGTCGAACCGCTTGCGCAGATCGACCAGCTGGCGCAGGATCTGCCGCTGCATCACCACATCGAGCGCCGTGGTCGGCTCGTCCATGATGACGATCTTCGGCTCCAGCGCGAGCGCCATGCCGATCATCACGCGCTGCCGCATGCCACCGGAAAGCTGATGCGGGTAGGCATCCAGGCGATCCTCGGAGATCCCCACCATCTTCAGCAACTCCCGCGCCCGCGCCGTACGGGCCTGCCGGCTCATCCCGGGCTGGTGCGCCTCAAGCACATCGATCAGCTGGGTGGAGACCTTGTAGACGGGATTGAGGGAGTTCATCGCGCCCTGGAAGACGATCGACGTCTCCGCCCACCGGAACTCGCGCAGCCCGGCCGGAGTCAGCGACAGCACATCGACCGGCTCGCCGCCGGGCGGGTAGTAGATCACCTTCCCCGCGCTGACCACTCCCGGCGGCGGGAGCAGCCGGGTCAGCCCGTAGGCCAAGGTGGACTTGCCGCTGCCGCTTTCGCCGGCCAGGCCCAGCACCTCACCGCGGTTGAGGGTCAGACTCACGTCGCGCACCGCCCGCACAGCCTGGTTGCCCAGGCCGTAGTCGACGCTCAGCCCTTTGATCTCCAGCACCGGGTCGGTCTTCATATCCCGATTTCCTTACTGCGCGACGGGTCGGCCAGAACAGGGGTGAATCCCACCTTCATCCGCACCCGGCTGCCGTCGGACGCCTTGACGGTGCTCTGTCCGCTGGCGCGCAGCCGCGGGTTGACGAACTCGTCGATGCCGAAATTGACCAGCGACAGCGCTGTTCCCAGCAACGCGATGCACAGCCCCACCGGGACGAACCACCACCAGGCCCCCTGCGGCAGCGCCTGCTGTCCCTGCGCCCAGAACAGGATCTCGCCCCAGTTCCACTCGGAGATGCCGGAGATCCCGACGAAGGCCAGGGCGATCTCGGTGGCCACGGCGAACATCACGGTGCCGATGAACGAGGAGGCGATGATGGCGGTCAGGTTGGGCAGGATCTCGAAACCGATGATGCGCCAAGTGGATTCGCCGGTGGCGCGGGCCGCCTCGACGAAGTCGCGGCGGCGTAGCGACAGCGTCTGGGCGCGCAGCAGCCGGGCGCCCCACGCCCACGAGGTGAATCCGATCACCAGGGCGATCGTCCAGTCCCCCGAGTTGGGAACGACGTTGGTGATGATGATGATCAGCGGAAGCGCCGGGATGACGATGAAGACATTGGAAATCGCGGAGAGGCCTTCGGCCGCCGATCCCGACAGGTAACCGGAGGTCACCCCGATCACGACCCCGATGATGGTGGCCACCAGGCCCGCGGTGAATCCCACGAACATGACGCTGCGGGTGCCGACCAGCACCTGGCTGAAGATGTCCTGGCCGATATGGGTTGTCCCGAACCAGTGTTTGAGCGAGGGGCTCTGCAGGATGTCGCTGCTGCGCTTGCTCGGGTCGAACGGGGCCAGCGCCTGGCCGAACACGGCGATGAGGGTGAGCACGCCGAGCATGACCAGCCCGCTGGTCACCTTGCCGTTGACCAGCAGGCGGTGCAGGCCGTGCCGGCGGCGGGTGGCGGTCTGCGCCGGGTCCGCCGGGGCGACGTTGGGGGTGGTGATCCCCACTCCGGTGATGGCCATGCCTCAGCCCTCCTTGCGGGTACGCGGATCGAGCGCCATGTAGGCGAGATCGGCCAGGAAGTTCGCCGCCAGCACGGCGAGCGTCACCACCAGGAAGATCCCCTGTATCAGCGGGTAGTCGTGTTTGGCGATGGCGTCGAGCATCTGCAGGCCGATTCCGGGGTAGGAGAAGACGTACTCGACCAGGAACGTGCCGCCGACCACCAGCCCGAGCGCCATGCCGAAGCCGGACACGCTGGGCAGCAACGCATTTCGCGCGGCGTAGTTCATCATCACGCGTCGCTCGGAGAGCCCTTTGGCGTGAGCGACGGTGATGTAGTCCTCGGCGGTGACGGTGACCATCATGTTGCGCATCGCCAGCAACCATCCGCCGACCGACGCCACGATGATGGTGGCGGCGGGAAGCAGGCTGTGGCGCAGCGCGCTGTCGATGAACTCCCCGCTCCAGCCCGGGACCAGGCCCGGCTCGTACCCACCGGAGGCGGGCAGGAAGCTGCCGACGCCGGTGAACAGGGCCACCGCGATGAGGCCGAGCCAGAAGTAAGGGATCGAAGACAGGAAGGTCGTCGCGGGCAGCAGCCCGTCGATCCAGGAACCCCGCCACCATCCGGCGAAGACGCCGAGCAGCGTGCCGAGCAGGAAGCTGAGCACCGTGGTGACCCCGATCAGCAGCAGCGTCCACGGCAGCGCCTGGGTGAGCACCTCGCTGACCGGGAGCGGGAAGTTGCCGAAAGAGATCCCCAGGTCGCCGCGGGCAAGCTGAGCCAGGTAGCTGGTGTACTGCTCCCACATGCTCTGCTTCTTGTCCAGTCCAAACAGGACGGTCAGCGACTGGATCTGCGCGGGATCGATCTGCCCCCGCATTCCGTTGACCAGAGCGGAGACCGGGTCGCCCGGGATCAGCCGGGGGATGAAGAAGTTGATGGTGAGCGCGGCCCACGCGGTGAACACGTAGAAAGCCAACCGGCGCAAGAAGTAGCTCATGCCTTGGCCTCCTCGAAGAGCCAGCACGCCGCCCAGTGGGTTTCGGTGTCGCCCACGTCGAAACGGGGCGGAAGGGCCGTGCGGCACTTGTCCATGACGAAGGGGCAGCGCGGATGGAAGCGGCAGCCGTCCGGCGGCGTGATCAGGCTCGGCGGCTCACCCACCCCCTCCTCCTGCACGAGGCCCTGGGCCGAGCCGGTGATGCGGTCCGGGTCGGGCGCCGAATCGACGAGCAGCCGGGTATACGGGTGGGCGGGGTGCTGCGTCACCGTCTCGCTGTCCCCGCCTTCGACCATCCGGCCCGCGTACATGACCAGGGTGTCGTCGGCGAAATAGCGAGCAGACGCAATGTCATGGGTGATGTAGAGGATGGCGAGGTTGAGCCGTTCCTTCAGGTTGCGCAACAGGTTGAGCACCCCGAGCCGGATGGAGACGTCCAGCATCGACACCGGTTCGTCGGCAAGCAGCGCCTCGGGGTCGGCGGCCAGGGCCCGGGCGATGGCCACCCGCTGGCGCTGCCCCCCGGACAGCTCATGCGGATACTTGTCCAAATAGGACTCAGCGGGGGTGAGCTGAACCCGGCCCAGCAGCTCGGCCAGCGCGCTGTGCAGCTCCTGCTTGCCTTTCCCGGCCCGGCCATGGATGCGCAGGGCACGGGTCAGGTGATACCGCACGGTGTGCACCGGGTTCAGCGAAGCGAACGGGTCCTGGAAAATCATCTGCACTTTGCGGCTGTACTCCCGAAACCGGCGCCCGCCGCGGGCGGTGGACACCGCCGCGGACTCGCCGTGCAGCCGGATGTCACCCGACGTTCGCGGATACAGCTGAGCCAGCAGCCGGGCAACCGTCGACTTGCCGGAGCCGGACTCCCCCACCAGAGCGGTGACCCAGCCACGGCGCAGCACGAGATCGACATCGTCGACGGCATGCACGACATGGTTGGTGCGCGACAGGAGTTCCCGCCCTCGCTTGCGCACCGGGAAGTGCTTGGTGAGGCCCTCCGCAGCGAGGACAACCTCGGTGGTCACGGTCATGCCATTGCCTCCTGCCGTCGGCAATCGCCTGCGGCGAAGGCATGAACGAATCCCAATCTCATGATGACCTCGACAAGCTCGGTCATGGGCGATCGCTCCCCTTCCGGTGGAGGTGGCGAAGGGGTGCCGGGCGGAGCTTTCCGCCCGGCACCTCGTCAGCGTGCTGTCAGGAGGCCGGCGTCAGGTGCATGACGACGTCGAGCATGCCCCATCGGGTCGGCTGGATGGCAGCGTAAGGGTTGGACTCATCCGGCCAGCCGGTCCATTTCGCCGTCGAGTACTCGGCGCCGAGGTTGCCCGCGGACGTCGCGATCATCGGCATCTGCTCCACCATGATCTTCTGGATCTTGTGCATCGCCGCGGTACGAGCGGTGTCGTCGGTGGCGTTGGCGTAGTCCTTCAGCGCCTGCGTGGCCTCGGGGCTGTTGAACCGCCCGTAGTTGCCGTTCGCGGTGGTGCCGATCGGCTGCAGCTGCGCGCCGTTCATGATGTTCTCGTACATGTCGTAAGGCGTGGCCCCACCGTTGCTCCAGTGCAGCGCCGCGTCGAAGTTGCCCTTCGCGATCGCGTCGAACCAGGCGTCCTGGTTCGCCTTGTCAATCTTCGCGGTGATGCCGATGGTGGCGAGGTTTTCCTTGATGATCGTCAGGGCGGTCTGGTAGTCGTTCCAGTCGGCCGGGTCGGTCAGGGTGATGGTGACCGGCTTGCCCGTCGGGTCCTTGAGCGTGGTGCCGTCGAAGGTGAAGCCGTTGTCGGTCAGCTCCTTCTTGGCCGTGGCGAGGTCGGACTCGGACGACTTGCCCTTGTACTCCGGCGCCAGGAACGCGTCGCCGGCCGGGGTCGGGATGCCGGTGATGTTGCCGACCTTGGGCTTGAAGTAGCCGGCCATCGCCTGGTTGAAGATGTCATCGCGGTTGATCACCATGCTCATCGCGCGGCGCAGGTGCGCGTTGTCGAACGGCGCCTTGGTGGTGTTGATCCACAGGCCGTCCGCGCTCAGCGCCGGCGGGAACCAGAGCTTGAAGTGCGCCGGGTCCTTGGCCACGAAGGTGGTCTTCGCGTTCGCCATGAACGCGTAGGTCCAGTCGGTGGCGCCACTGGTCAGTGCGGTGAGCTGGGTGTCGTTGCCGCTGTAGGTGGTGCAGCGGATCTCGGCCACCTTCGGGGCCGTCTGCCAGTAGTCGCTGCGCACCGAAAGCGTGACGGTGGAAGGAGTTACCGACTTGATGGTGTAAGGGCCGGTGCCGATCGGCTTGTCGACGACGTCCTTGGCCGGGTCGGAGAACGCCGACCACTGCTTCTTGTTGATGACCTGGGTGGACAGAACCTTCGTGCGGTTCACGTACTGCGAACCCTCGAAGCTGACCGTCACATCCTGGCCGGCGACCTTGACATCCTTGAGCGGCAGCGCGTAGTAGTTGACGCCCTTGTGGTCCTTCATGATCTGGAACGAGTAGGCCACGTCATCTGCGGTCATCGCGGATCCGTCCGACCACTTGACGTTTTCCCTCACCGTCAGCACCACAGAGCTGTAGTCGGCTGACCACTTCCATTTCGTGGCGAGCCACGGCTTCGGCTCGTCGGCCGGCTTGGTCTCGTTCTGCAGCGCCAGTGGCTCCCAGATGAGCCAGGCGTACCCGAGGTGCTTGGCGAAGGAGGTGTCCAGGAACGGGTTGTTGTTGGCCGGCATGGTGGCGCCATCGGGCATGCCGATGTTCAAGACGCCCGTGGCCCCGGGCTTCGACGGTGTTTCGGTGCCGCTGCAAGCGCCAAGCGTGGCTATTGCCAGGCCTGCCGCGAGCAAGGCGGAGATGGTGCGGTTGGCACGCATGGATCCTCACTTCAATTCGAGTGGTTCAACACGAGGGTCTGACCGACAAATGGGTATGAAGAATCTCGGACAGGGACGCTGACGCGTTCCCGCCTGGTACCTTTTCTGTTCAGTTGCGAGTGGAGTCCCGCACGATGAGGGTGGTCGGCAGCACCACGGGCGCATCGGAAAGCGACGTCCCGTCGAAGTGCCCCATCAACATCCGGGCCGCTGTCTCTCCCATCTCCCGCAAGGGCTGGTGCACTGTGCTCAGCGATGGTTTGGTGTACGAGGCCAGCGGCACATCGTCGAAGCCGACAATGGCCACGTCTTCGGGAACCCGAAGCCCCGCTTCCTGAATCGCCTGCAACGCGCCGGCCGCGGACAGGTCGTTGTGCGCGAATACACAGTCGAAACGCACGCCTGCTGCCAGGAGCCGGCGCACTTGTTCCCGGCCGCCGTCAAAGGTGAAGTCACCGTCGACGATGAACTCGGGGGCCAAGGTGATGGCATGCTCGGTGCAGACCTCGGTGAAACCGGCGAGGCGTTCCTGGGTGCAGCCCAGCTCCGCCGGGCCTCGCACCACCAGCGGGCGGCGACGGCCTAGCTCGATGAGGTGCCGGGCCGCCAGCTCACCGCCTTCGCGGTTATTTGGTGCCACCGAAGCGAATTGCGGCCGGTGATCGCGATCGTCGATCAGTACCACCGGCAGGCCTTTGGCGTGCAGGTCGCCGATGTACTCCAGGGTTCCCTCCGGCTCGATCACCAGCAGGCCGTCGAAGGACTTGGCCGAAACCTGTGAAGCGAACCGGCGAATGGACTCCTCGCCGCGGGTACAGCTGAACAGAAGCAGGCCATAGCCTTCGGCCTCCACGACATCGACGACGCCCTGGAGCACCTCACCGACCCATGGCCAGGTAAGCGATGGGACAAGCATGCCGACGACCTTCGTGCGGCCGCGCGCCAGGCTGACCGCACCGGCGCTGGGTACATAGCCGAGTTCGGCGATGACCTTGCGCACCCGTGCCGCTGTCTCCGGGTCGAGATCGTCCTTGCCATTGAGCACCCTTGACACCGTGGTCTTACTGACCCCCGCGCGCGCCGCGACATCGGACATGGTGATCGGCACGGCTCACTTCCCTTCGATGCCATTGGCGTGCGGTGGCCGCCCGGCCTGCCCGGCGCCGGGGCCGAGAGATCAAGCGCGGTAGCGGTTCCGAAACCGGTTCCGAAACCGGTTCCGTGGCTCAGTGAAGCTTGCGCCCGGGACGGCGTCAATCACGAACAGGTAACGATATGAGCAACGTCGTAACTTTGTGCCAGCGTCTTGACACCCGTTGCTGCCAACCGAGATCCTCTGATGGAGAGCGCTCTCCAATGATCTGCAAGACACGACGGGTGGGACAATGACACAGGACGATGCGACGGCAAACTTGACCCTCGAGCAGAAGATCAGGTTGCTGTCGGGGGCTTCTGTGTTCCGCGCCGCCGCCGAGCCCGCCATCGGCCTTCAGGCGCTCGTCTTCTCCGACGGCCCGGTGGGGGTACGCGGCGAACGCTGGGACGAACGCGACACCGCCCTCACCCTGCCCTCGGCCACCGCCATGGCCGCCACCTGGGACGAGCACCTGGTCACACAGCTGGGCAACCTGCTGGCTTTCGAGGCTCGCCGCAAAGGCGTGCACGTCCTGCTCGCGCCGACGCTCAACCTGCACCGATCACCCGCCAGCGGCCGGCACTTCGAATGCTTCGCCGAGGACCCGCGGCTCACCGCCTTCATCGGCGCCGCCTACATCCGCGGCGTGCAAAGCGGCGGGGTGGCCGCCACGGCAAAGCATTACGTGGCCAACGACTCCGAGACCGAGCGGCTCACCCTCGATGCGTGGGTCGACGAGCGCACGCTGCGCGAGGTTTACCTGGCGCCGTTCGAGGCCGCGGTGCAGGCCGGAGTCTGGGTCGTCATGTCGGCCTACAACTCGGTCAACGGCACCACCATGTCGGCCAGCCCGCTGCTGGCCGAGCCGCTGAAGGGGGAATGGGGCTTCGACGGGCTCGTCGTCTCCGATTGGGGCGCAGTGCGATCCACCGTCGCCTCGGCCCGCGCCGGGCAGGACCTGGCGATGCCCGGACCCAACCCTTTCTGGGACCAGCCGCTGGTGGACGCGGTGCGCTCCGGCGAGGTGGCCGAGTCGGTCATCGACGAGAAAGTCCAGCGGCTGCTGCGCCTGGCCACCCGGGTGGGAGCCCTCGGGCAATCGCCGCCATCGCAAGCCGTTTCGAGGCCGGCTCAGGCGCGCGCACTGCTGCGCCAGGCCGTCGCGGTGAGCACCGTGCTGGTACAGAACGAGGAAAACTTCTTGCCGCTCAACGCTTCCGCGCTCAAGACAGTGGCGGTCATCGGGCCCAATGCCGCCACCGCGCGCATCCAGGGCGGTGGCAGCGCGGGCGTGTTCCCGGAGTCGGTGGTTACCCCGCTGGAGGGCATCCGCCGCGCGCTGGCCGGCCTCGCCGAGGTCGGGCACGCCGCGGGCGCCCAGCTCACGGTACGGCCCACCCCACTGGATCCCGGGTGTTGCACCGATCCGGTCAGCGGCGAGCCCGGGGTGCGGGTGCGCTACCTCGACTCGGATGGAGCGCAGCTGCACACTGAGCGACGGCTCAGCGGCCGGATCCTCGAACCCGCCGACGCCCCGCTTCCCCCGGACACCGAATTCGTGGAGGTCGACTCGGTGCTAAGACCGGCCTGCGGCGGGCAATGGCTGATCGGCATCGTAGGCATCGGCGACGTGGTCGTGCATGCCGACGGGAAACCGGTTCTCGAGGAGAACATCGCGCAGGAGTCGGACGACCCCACCTATGTCCATGTGGCGCCGTCGTTTCGCCAGGTTCCGGTCACCCTCACCGAGGGTGTGCCAGTGCATCTGACCGCTCGGCGGCGCATCGCGCCCGGCACCGGCCTGGCCGTGGCGCTGACGGCCGACCCGCCCCGACTGTCCGAAGACGACGAACTCGCCGCGGCGGTGCGGCTTGCCCGCGCCTCGGACATCGCCATCGTGGTCGTGGGCACCACCGACGAGATCGAGAGCGAGGGCTTCGATCGGTCCACATTGGACCTTCCAGGCCGCCAGGACGAGCTGGTGACCGCGGTGGCGGCGGCCAACCCGAACACCGTGGTCATCGTCAACTCGGGTGGCCCGGTGCTGCTGCCCTGGCGCGATCGGGTCCGATCGGTGTTGCTGAGCTGGTTTCCCGGCCAGGAGGCCGGCGACGGGCTGGCCGACGTCCTGTTCGGCGCGGCCGAACCGGGTGGCCGCCTGCCCACCACGTGGCCCATTTCTGCGCGCGACGTGCCGGTTCTGGACACCAAGCCGATCGGTGGCGCGCTTGACTACACCGAAGGGCTTCATCTTGGGTACCGGGCATGGCTTAGCTCACAAGCCGAACCCATGTATTGGTTCGGCTACGGCCAGGGCTACACCGAATGGGAATATCAACACATTTCCATGCCGGAGCAGGTGTCGCCGGATGCCCCCTTCACCGTCGAAGTCCAGGTGAGCAACACCGGCCAGCGCCGCGGACGCGAAGTCGTGCAGGTCTACCTCAGCCGCGACGACAGCACCATCGACCGCCCGGCGCGATGGCTGGCCGGCCACGCCGTCATCGAAGCGGAGCCCGCGCAAACCGTCGCCGCCACCGTCACCATCCCGGCCCGCGCGCTACAGCACTGGTCGACCGCGCAAGCCCGCTGGTGCGTCGAGCCCGGCACCTTCCGAGTGCACGCCGGCTCCTCGGTCGCCGCGCTGCCCCTGGCCGCAGACATCACGGTCGCCACACCCGACTCCGGCCGCGAGGCCCTCGTCCCGCCCCACTAACCGCAACCCACCCCGCGGCGCATGACCCTTCCAAGCCGCGTTGCCGGAGCGGCCGGGCGCTTGACCTTGCCCCTGGGGCGGGTTGCAGACTGGCGGCGTGGAGAAGTACCTGCTGGCTGGGGAGTTCGGGGCGGCCGCGCGGTTGTCGCCCAAGGCGTTGCGCCTCTACGCCGAGCAGGGCCTGCTGTTGCCGGCCCGGGTGGATCCGGCGACCGGATACCGCTACTACTCCCCCGGCCAGCTGCCGCGGGCGCGCCTGATCGCGCGGCTGCGCGGGCTCGGGCTGCCGCTGGCCAGGATCGAATATCTGGCCGGCCTCACCCCCGAAGCGCGCGCTTTCGAGCTACGGGGATGGTTGCGCGCGCAGCGCGACCGGCTCGACGAGTGGGCGGTGATGGTGGAAGCCGCGCCAGGGCCCATCGACGCCGAACTCACCCACGCGGTGGCGTTGCGCGAGGTGCCACCGGCCAAGGTGCTGTGCCGCAGCCGAAGGATCGACTCCACCGCCATGGCCGACTTCGTCGGCGCCGCCGAGCGGGACATCCGGGCTCATCTGCGCGCCAGCGGGCTGCCGGGCGATGGCCCCAAGCTGGTGTTCTTTCAGGACCTGGTGACGCCGGACAGCGAAGGTCTGGTCGAGGTGGCGATCAGCTACGACGGGAGCATCGAGCCCATCTCCGACTTGCACATCCGCCTCGCACCCGAGCACACCGAGGCGTATCTGCCCGTGCCGCCCGAATATGAGGAACTCCCACTGATCCTGCGGATCTACGACGTGCTCGAAGAGTGGACCGATGCGCGTCCCGGCGTCGTGTGCACCGGCCATCCCTACGAGATCTATCCGGGCACCGGCGCGCGTTTCGACGTCGCCTACCCGATCGTCTCCTAATCGAAAGGCTTACTGTGGGCCATCTTTCGTATGTTGGCAGCGGTCCGTACTGCTACGCCAACTCGTTTGCCATGATGCTGGGCGATCAGGCCCCCTCCACCGCGATCATCGAGGTCGCCACCGGCGGCCCGTTCGGCATGCAGCTGATCGGCGGGAAACTGATGTTCTTCGACGCCTACGGCTGGAATCCGGAGCTGGGTTTCGACGCGGCGTTAAGCGCCATCGGCTGGAAGTCGACGGCCAGCCACGGCGGGGAAGCCGGCGAGGCGCTGGCCCGGCTGCGGGCCGCGGCGACGAGAGGCCCGGTATGGGTCGGCCCGTTGGAAATGGGCCACTTTCGGCACCAGCCCGAGATGACTGGCCCGATCGGCGCGGACCACTTCGTGGTCGTGCTGGAGGTCGGCGACGAGCGGGTGCTGATGCACGACCCGCACGGTTACCCGTACACACAGATGCCCTTGAATGATTTCATGACCGCCTGGCGCGCGGAGACCATCGACTACGGCCGGCCCTACACGATGCGCACCGATTTCGTGAAGGTCGCCGAGGTCAAGGACGCAGACGCGATCCGGTCGATCATCCCGGCCGCGGTGCGGCTGCTGGCCATGCGCAGCGATGAGCCGATGCCGCCCGGCAGCCTGGGCAACGGCGAGGCCGCCGAACGGGTGGCTCAGATGATCGAGGCCGGGGCAGGTGACGGGCTGCGGGAGCACCTCATCTACTTCGCGATCCGGGTCGGCGCGCGCAGGCTCAGCGACACCGCGGACTGCTTGGCGCTAGCCGGTTACCACGATGCCGCAGCGATCGCCGCGACGCAGGCCCGGATCGTCGGCTCGATGCAGTACCCAATGGTGACAAGAGATTTCGCCTCGGCAGCGGCCGCCCTTCGCGAACTCGCCCCCACCTACGACCGGCTACGCGCCGCCCTCGGATAGCGGACGCGGCCCCGGTCTTCGCGCCGGGGCCGCCGTCCTTGTGTCCAAAGTGGACTAATCGCGCCAGACCTCACGCCAGGTCCAGCCGTCGTCGCTGAAGTAGACCGCGTGGTAGCCGAACGCGATGGAGCCGTCGGTGAAGACCAATGCGGACGCCGGCAGCCCGGGCGGTGCGGTGAAAGCGTAGGTGACGCCGTCCGCGCTTGTGGCGTAGGTGCCGATGTCGCCTCTGATCAAGGCGACGACAATGCGGCCATTGGCGGCCCGCCACCCCCACGCGTACGAGGGGGTGGTCGACCCGTCCGCAACCGCCTGCCAGGAATCGCCGCCGTCGGTGGTGCGATAGGTCTTCAGCCAGGACTCGACGCCCGCCAGCCGTGCCGCCGCTGCGGGCTTTGCCGAGGCGTCCCACACGCTGGCATAAGCGGTGTCGCCCTCGCCGGCGATCAGCTGCACCGGCATGCCCACGCTATCGCTGAGCGTGTCGCTCGGCAGGGTCGGTTGCGGTATTACCCTCCCGCCGGGCATATCCCGCTTCGTCCAAGTCGCTCCGGCATCGTGGCTCACAGCCACCGCCAATCGCCCCGTTGACGGGTTGAGCCCGGAGACCCAGATGTCCGCCGGCCCGGCCGTCACCGGGAAACCCGTGGACCGCAGCAGCGGCGGCTGGTTCGCCAATCGCCGCAACCGTCCCTGTTCGGGGTCGAAAGCCATGAGCTCGCCGCTGAAGCCGTCGATCACCTTCATTCCGGGCGGCATCGTGTCGATGGGTGTGCCTTCGCTTGGCAGCCTCCTCCAGGTGCTGCCCCCGTCGGTGCTCAGCTCGAAGGCCTGCCAGGGGTCGGAGGTGCCGGCCGGACTGGCTGCACCGCCGACAAATTGCAGCAGCGACCGCGGGCCTAGAACCCTGGGCGGGTAGGCCACATCGCCGCGCGACAACCAGGTCGCACCGCCGTCGCTCGACGCCAGCAACTCGCTGCACCCCGGATTGCGCACATTGGGGCTGAGTTCGGCAGCGGCTATCGGGCTGCGGTCGCAGGTGTTCCTGACCAGGTAGAGATGCGTCGAATCGCCGCGACCGGCCCACACGACGGACACGGGCCGGTCGCCATCGGCCGGCGGAGGCGCGGCAAAGTTGGACTTCAGCGCGATTCCGGCCGTGGCGGTCACCGCCACAACGGCGACGGCGACCAGAACGGTTTGCACGCGGCGGCGGCGCTGCCGCGACTGGATAGCGGCGAACACGTCCTCGACGGACAGGCGGCTGGGCGGCGCGACGGTGGTGGCCTCTTCGAATAGCTCATGCAGATTGGTCATCTCCTCACCTCGTCCAGGCTCGGGTCGTCAAGGGCGGTGCCCAGCAGGCGGCGCAGGGCAGCCAGACCGCGGGAGGTCTGGCTTTTGATGGTGCCGATCGAACAATCGAGCACTTCGGCGGTCTCCTGGACGCTCAGGCCCTGGTAGAACCGGCACACCAGGGTGGCCCGCTGCCGTGGGGGCAGAGTCGCCATCGCCTCGATCACCTCAAGCCGGGTATTGATCCGGTCGGCATGATCGGCCTGGCCCACCTCGGGCAGTACAGCCGAGGCGCGCTCCCGGCGCCGGAACAGCCGCCTGCTCTCGGCCAGGTATACCCGGACCAGACAGGTCCGGGTAAAGGCGTCTAGCGCCGCCGGCTGCCGCACCCGCGACCACGCGTCGGCCAGCCGAACGAAAGTGATCTGGGTGAGGTCGTCGGCCCAGTGCCAGTCGCCGCACAGCAGATATGCCGTGCGGCGTACGGTGTCCCGCCTCGCCGCGAAATAATTCGCGAACTCCCGGCGGTGTTCGATCCCGGTCATCGCACCTCCTCGGTCATCAAGTGCGTGCGAGATGCCGCCGAGGTTGACACCTCCAGCCAGATATTTTCCGCGCTGGGATTGTCCAACTCTGTCCAACACCGACGGTCCATGAAGGCCCGGCTCAGCCACCATGGCGGACACACCGCGACGTCCCCGACGGAGTTTGTCATGAAACTGTTCTCCCGCCGCCTGGCGACCGCCCTCATCGCCTCTTGCGGCATTGTCGCCGCGACCGCACTGAGTTTCGCCCCGGCTCAGGCCGCTTCGCTGTTCACCGATGACTTCGAGCAGCCCACCCGCAACGTATGGCTCACCGGTGGCGGTGGCACCTGGTCGGTGGTCACCGAGGACGGCTCGAAGGTCTACCGGCAGACGAGCACCACGCTGACGCCGACGGCGTGGGCCGGATCGGGTTCGGGGCCGGGCACGGCGGTCACCGCCCGGGTCAAACCGGCGACCGTGCCGTCGGCGTCGAGCCTGGTGAGCCTGGCCGGCAAGGTCTCCGACCCCAACAACCTTTACTACGTGGGGTTCCACGGCGCCAGACTGGAAATCGGCCAGCAGAAGTGGGGCCAGAACGTCGTTCTGGCTTCGACGCCTTTCGCTGCGGGCGCCGGGGTCTGGTAC
The DNA here is from genome assembly GCF_016862955.1 of Rhizocola hellebori. Taxonomy (GTDB): domain Bacteria; phylum Actinomycetota; class Actinomycetes; order Mycobacteriales; family Micromonosporaceae; genus Rhizocola; species Rhizocola hellebori. The sequence continues at coordinate 285,773 of NZ_BONY01000001.1, forward strand.
ACCCTGAATCTGAGTTTTCTCAACCCTGGAACAGTTACCGGCTCGGTGAGCGGGCCGGGCGGCGTCTTCGCGACGATAAGCGCGGCCGATCCGGGTGGCACCAGCCCTGGCGACCGTGTGGGTTTCTTCATGAAGACCGCTGGCGCGTCCTTCGACGACCTCGTGCTCAGCAACACCTTGCCCGAGCCGCAACCGCCCACCGGCCCGTGCCCGGTCGAGATCGTCGTCAAGGTCGGCGTCAACTATGGCAACTTCTTCACCGCTACCGTCAATTTCAAGAACATCTCCTCGGTCGCGATCGTTGCGCCGTGGACCATGAGGTGGCAGTTCGCCAGCGGTCAGACCATCAACAGCGTGTTCAATTCCGGTTGGTACCAGGTGGGTCCGGTGCTCACCCTGACCAGCGTCGCCTGGTTCCCAGCTGTGGCACCGGGCGCCACCTCCGGGGTGACCATAGGATTCACCGCCACCACGCCAACCCAGGCACCCATCAACGCCAAGTTCAACGGCTACTCCGGCTGCACTCTCACCTTCTCCTGACCAATTGGCATGGTCGCGGCACAGGTCGTCGCCTGCGCGCAGAATCCTTTTGCCGCTTGCCGTCCACCCACCCGGCGCCGGGCTCAGCCGGGTGGGTGGCCTAGCCGTTCGCGGCCGAAGCCGTCTTCGCGCACCCGCTCGCCGTACTGTCCGCGGTGCCGGATCGGGCGGCCGGCCTGTGCGTACTTCTGCTTCACCCGCTCCAGATGGGTACGCACCGTGCCGGGCGCGATGCCGAGCAGCCGCCCCACCGCGTCGATGGTCATCCCCTGCCCGTAGGCGACCAGCACCTCCCGCTCGCGAGGGGTCAGCAGGGGACGGTCGGGCCGGTCATCGCAGCCCAGCCAGAACGCGTGCTCGGTGGTCAGTGGGGACTCCCCGCGCGCCACCGCGCGGATCACCTCGGTGAGCACGTCGAGGCTGGCCGTCTTGGGCACATAAGCGGCCGCGCCCGCCTCGGTGGTGGCCAGAATGTAGGACAGGTCTGGTACCACCGTGACCACGATGACGGTGAAGCCGGCCGCCACCAGGGTGGCCACATTGGCCACCGGGTCGGTGAAGTTCTCCAGATTCAGGTCCAGCAGAACAATTCTGGCTTGCCGGGTCTGGCTCAGGAACTCGTCCACCGAGGTGGCAGCCGTGGTCATCCTGACGTCGGGAAGGCTGGTCAGCCAGTGCGCCAAGCCTTCCAGCAGCATCCGGTCGTTGTCGATCGCCGCTATTTCGATCATGGTTGCCAGTGCACCTCGACCATGGTGCCGTGGCCGGGGCTGGAGGTCAGCGTCACCTTTCCGCCCACCTCGATGACGCTATGGTTCAGCTCGCGTACCAGGCCACGGCCGGCGATGGCCGCCGCGGGCTCGAAACCGGACCCGCGATCCACGATCACCATCCGCAGGCTGTCGCCTTCGCCGACCGCGGTCAGCCAGGCTTCGTCCGTCCCGGCGTGCTTTGCCGCGTTGGTCAGCGCCTCCCTGGCCGCGCCCAGCAACACCGGCGCCACCCCGACCGGCAGGCTCGCCGGAAGCGCGTGGAACTGAGAATGCACCTTGAGCCCCAGCGCCTGTTTGTCGCGTACCACGCCCGCCAGCGCCGAGACGAAGTCTCCCGGGCTTTCCTCTCCCCCACCGGTCACCAGGTCGCGCAGGAAGTCAGCGTCGCGGGCGCATAAAGCGCGCACCTCCTCGCGGCGGTGGTCCAGCCCGCCGCGGGCGATCTTGCTCAGGGTGCTCAGCACGGTGTGGTGCAACACATCGTACTGGCGCGTGCGCTCGTCGAAACGCGCCTGCGCGGCCGACTCTCGAGCCCGCGCCTCGATCGCCTGCGTGGTGGCCGCGTCGACCTGTACCGCCGACCTGCGCAGCAGATGCGCCAGAACGCCTGCCAGCACAGCGAATCCGACGATGAAGTAGGCGTTGACCAGAGCCGATCCGAGCGCCTGCCGGGCGGTGGCCAGGTGTTCCCGGATCCCCATCACATAGGACAGCGCGATGAGGAGGGTGCCGGCGACGGCCACGTATCGCGGGGCGAAGACGACCGCGAGGATCGCCGAACCCATCGCTGGCGGAACGACCCACCCCGGCCAGCTGGTGCCGCATCCCTCTGGCAGGCACAGCTGCGGCACCGCCAGCAACCAGAACACCGATAGCGCCAGATCGAGGCAGACCCAGCCCAGACCCACCCGGTTGGTGCGGACGGCCACCAGGAACAGCAGCGCCGACCAGGCGACCGCCACCAGATACGACGACCCGGCCAGCGTCGGCGAACGCAACGGTGCCAGGCCGCCCACGAACAGGACGGGCAGCCCGGCGGCCAGCTGAAGCCCGCGCAACAGCCCGGCGCCGAAGATGAGCACCCGCTCCACCCTGTCCCGGGCCGTGGTCACCGGCTGTGGGCCTGGTTGCATCGAGCCAACCTTTCATGAACGTCGATAAATCGGAAGTCCGCAGATCTGCCGACTACTGCGCAGGCGCTGAAACGCAGTCCAATCACGACTTGGTGGTGGCCAAAAGTAGAGAGGATTGTCTCTTGATCGCAAGAATCCTTCGGCTGGTGGTGATCGCTACTGTGCTCGGCGTGGGCGCAGTGGCGGCCGCGACCGGCCCGGCCCACGCGGCAGGCCCTCGGCCCAACTTCCAGATGCCCTTCCCCTGTGGCGAGACCTGGCGGATGGCGACCTACTTCGGGCACGACGACTACGACATCGACATGACCTACACCGGCGGCTCTAGCAACAACCGCACCATCCTCGCCTCCTACAGCGGGACCGTTTCCTTTGCCGGCTGGGGAAACAGCGGCGGCTGGCATGTCATCATCGATCACGGCGGCGGCTGGACCACCGAATATCTCCACATGATCACCACGCCCAGGGTATCGGCCCGCCAGCCGGTGGCCACCGGCCAGCCGATAGGAAACGTTGGCAGCACAGGAAATTCGACCGGTCCGCATCTGCACTTCGTGCAGAACCGGGACGGGGTGAAGACCGAGTCGGTCTTCAACGGTGTCGCCTCCGGAATCACCTCCGACGGCGACCCCAGCACCGGCCCGCTCTACATCGGCGGCCCAGTCTCCGCGGCCCGCAACATGACCAGTGCGAATTGCGGCGGCAGCGCCAGGCACGACCACGTCTCCGACTTCAGCGGAGACGGCGCTGCCGACGTGCTCGGCGTCGACTCGGCGGGCCTGCTCTGATACTACCCCAACAACGGCCTGCAGCTATCGGCGCGGGTCCAGATCGGCAACGGCTGGGGCACCTTCAAACACGTCATGGCCGCCGACTTCAGCGGAGACGGCGCTGCCGACGTGCTCGGCGTCGACTCGGCGGGCCTGCTCTGGTACTACCCCCACAACGGATCCGGCCTGTCGGCCCCGGTCCAGATCGGCAACGGCTGGGGCACCTTCAAACACGTGATGGCCGCCGACTTCAGCGGAGACGGCGCGGCCGACGTGCTCGGCGTCGACGCCGCCGGCCTTCTTTGGTATTACCCCCACAACGGATCCGGCCTCTCTGCCCCGATTCAGATCGGCAACGGCTGGGGCACCTTCAAACACGTCAACGCGGTCGACTTCAGCGGCGACGGCTACGCCGACGTGCTCGGCGTCGATTCGACCGGCCTGCTCTGGTACTACCCCCACAACGGATCCGGCCTATCGGCCCCGGTGCAGATCGGCAACGGCTGGGGCGCCTGGCCGTTCGTCATGTGACGGCAATATTGGCGCGTGCGAGGCAACGCGCGGGCAGCGCGGCGTGGCAGCCCGGCCGGGACGGCTGCCACGAGCGCCGCCGTGACCAGGGTGGTGATCACGCTGCCGTGCAGCGCGTGCCAAAGCCTGACCGTGACAGCCTCCCAAGACCGGTTGGCCGATGATGCCACCGCGGCCGCGCGCGGGCCGGGCAAGTTGGACGCGGCTGGACGCGTGTGGACACGGCGCGGGGGTAAGTAGTGACCGGTGGGACTTGCGTAGCGGGTTACTCAGGCGTGCGGGCGGGGCCGGGCCAACCATCAATGGCGTAAGCGAACTCCAGCGATGGGAGGAAAGTCATGCGTATCAAGTGGGTGAGGGCGCTGGCTCTGACGGCGGCCGCGACGATGGTTCTGGTCGGGACCACAGTGGCGCCGGCCCAGGCCGGCCCGCCGACCGCCTTCGAGCGGTGCCGCGACGGGTTGGCGCCCAATCAGCAGCACAATGTGTCCATTGTGGGCACCCAGTCGTCGGTAGTGGTGGGTTCCCCGGACCAGTTCTGGGCCGGTGACGTGTTCCGGATCCAGGCCAGCGGCACGATCCACACCTCGGCGCTGATCTGGGACAGCTACCAGCCCGACGGGCGCACGGGCGACCGCGCGCCGGTCGGTGACCCGGCCTGGCCCGGCCCGAACCTGAAGAAGTTCTCCCTCGTCGGCGCCTTCGGCCCCGACCGCGGCAACATGCAGTTCGGCAACTTCGTCTTCTGCGTCCAGGTACCAAGCAACCGGGCGACCACCTACCTGCGAATGTGGATCAACGACGACGTGACCAGCGACAACAGCGGCCAGTGGAACATCTCGGTAGACCACTACTGGGTGTGAGCCAGCAGGTCTCGTCAGATGGTGGCGGCAATCTGTCAATAGATGCCGCCATCATCTGATTCATACTGTTCGCGTGGTGGCGCGGCAATGGCCCTTCGTGGCCAGGCAACCTCTCCTGGACCAACTGCGGTCGACACTGCGCGATCCGGCGCTGGCCGGTGCGGTGGTGGCGGGACCGGCCGGGGTCGGCAAGAGCCGGCTGGCCCGTGAGTTCGCCGACAGCCGTTTCGCCGCGAGCTGGCAGGTGCGTTGGGTCAGGGCCACCGCGGCGGCGTCCGCCATCCCGTTCGGGGCGCTGGCTCACCTGCTCTCCGATCAAAAGGTGGCCCGCGACGGCAATCCGCTGCGCTGGGCCGCGGATTCCATCGTCACCGCGGCGGGCGGACGCCGGCTGCTGCTCGGCGTCGACGACGCCCATCTGCTCGACGGCCCGTCGGCCGCGGTCATCCATCTGCTGGCCCATACCGGCCAGGCACACCTGCTGCTGACCGTCCGAAGCGGAATGCCGGCACCGGATCCGGTGGTGGCGCTCTGGAAGGACGGTCTGGTGACCCGGATAGAGGTGGCCGCGCTGGAACACGCCGAGGTGGCCGACGTGTTGCGCCAGGCCCTGGGCGGCCCGGTCTCCCAGCAGACCAGCTCCCGGCTCTTCCGAGCCTGCGCCGGTAACCTGCTTTTCCTGCACGAGCTTGTGACAGCGGCGCTGCAGAGCCAAAAGCTGACCGAGACAGCCGGGATGTGGCAGCTGTCAGGAGATCTGCCGTTGAGCGGCAAGCTGGTCGACCTCATCGAGCAGCGAGTCGGCGAAGCCGGCGAGGACATTCGCGAGGTCCTCAGCTACGTGGCCCTCGGCGAGCCGGTCGAGCTGATCCCGCTGATCGGGCTGACCTCGCCGGAGGCGGTCGAGGAGGCCGAGGAACGTGGCCTGATCACCATCCGCAACGATCGCCGCCGATCCTATGTGCAGATGGCCCATCCGCTCTACGCCGAGGTGATCCGGGCCGGCAGCGGGAAGGTCGCCACCAGGCGGCGGCTGGCCGGGCTGGCCGGCGCGATCGAGAATGCCGGGGCCCGCCGCCGCGAGGACCCGCTGCGCCTGGCGGTGTGGCGGCTCGACAGCGGCGCGGCAGACCCGGCGGTGCTGGTCACGGGATGCCGGCTGGCGTGGATCGCGCACGACTACCCATTGGCCCGCCGCCTTGGCCGGGCGGCGGTTGCCGCAGGCGCGGGGATCACCGCGAGCATCCTGCTGGCGGATGTGCTCAACGACAGCGACCGCTTCGCCGAGGCGCAGCAGGTGGTGGATGCGGTGTGGGACAACGCTTGCGACGAGCCGAGCCGGGTGGCGCTGACCCTGGCCCGCGCCGTCACCCTCGGCTGGGGCCTGGGCCGCCAGCAGGACGCGTTGGCCCTGCTGGAAAGCATCGAGCCCGGCTGCGCCGAACCCTTGCCCCGCCAGCAACTCGCCCTGCACCGCATGAAGATCGTGGGCACGGCGCAGGGCCGGTGGCTGGAGGCCTCGGCGATCGGCGAGCAGATCCTTGCCGATCCGGCGAGCCCGATGCTGGCCGCGCAGGCCCGGGTGGAGCAGGGGTGGCTGATGCTCTATCTCGGCCGTCCGGCGCGTGCCGTCGATCTGGCCAGCCAGGTGCTGGCCGACCGCGAAGGGTGGCGCGACCACTATCCACAATGGACAGGCGACCTGCGCACATTGATCATCCAGGCCAGCCAATCGCTTGGCGCGCTTGATGCTTTCGATGGTGCGATCGAGCAGGCCGCAGCCGAGGTGGGCGGCGCAGAGGTGTTCGCCAACACCATCATGGTCAACCGCGGCATCTCGGCGCTGCTGCACGGCAGGGTCACCACCGCGGTGAGCCTACTGCGAGAGGCGGAAACGTTTCGGGTGGTGGGCTCGCGAGCCATGTCCGGCATGTCCGAGCTGGCTCGGGCCTTGGCCTATCTGGGCCAGATCGACGCGGCTGCCGAAGCATTGGGCGTCGGCGAACAAAGGATCTTCATATTTCGTACCCAGAAAGTGCCCTTCGGGGTGAGACTGGCCGCCCCCTGGCTCGCGGCGGCCGCGGGTGACCTGGCCGCAGCCCTGGATGGTTGCCTTGTCGCAGCACAGTTCTGCCGGGCCGAAGGCGCCGCCCGCCGCGAGCTGACCGCCCTTCACGACGCGGTGCGCCTTGGCGGCGCGGCCCGGGTCGCCGATCGGCTGGCGCAGCTGGCAGACGAATTCGAAGGCGACCTGGCCAAGCTCTGCGCCGAGCACGCGGCGGCAGCGGCCTGCTCGGACGGCGCGCGGCTGGACAGGGTCGCCGCCGCTTTCGAGGACATGGGCCGCCTGCTGCATGCTGCGGAGGCCTTCGCCCAGGCCGGTGCCGCGCACGACGCCGCGGGCAAAGCCGCCACCGCCCGAGCCTCGCGAGGCCGCGCGGCGCTGCTGGCCGACCGGTGCGAGGGCGCCCGCACCCCGGCCCTGATCAGCCTGCGCGCCCCTCGGCTGACCGGCCGCGAGCTGGAGATCGCCAAGCTGGCCGCGGCCGGGCTAAGCAGCGCTCAGATCGCGGTCAAGCTCACCGTCTCGGTGCGCACGGTCGACAACCACCTCGGCGCGGTCTACACCAAGCTGGGCATCGCCGGCCGCGCCGACCTCGCCCAGGTCTTCGGTGGCAGCCTCGCTAGCAGCCAAATTCCAGCTTGAACCCAAGGTTTCTGCTCACGCCCGCCTCGGTCGTGTGCACGATCAGCGCCGCGTCCTTCGGGGTCACCGTCACCGCCGGCTTGGATTGGCCCGGCGGCGCAAGCACCGAGGCCTTCTCTAAATGACACGCCATGACGGCGCCCTCGGGCGTCCACCGCCATACGCCTTCCGCTTCCCGAAGCAGGTAAAGGGTTCCCGCCGAGTCACTCAGCTGCACGACGACACCCGCGTTGGCATCGCCTCCGGCAAAGTGCTTCATCGCCAATTGCCCAAGCGAGTCAACGACTTCCAGGTCCCACTCGTCACCCATGCCGGTGGACAGCGTCGCCCGAAGGTGGTCCCTGGGCCGGCTCACCCCGGGCGTGGGGTTGGACCCGGGCATCTTGGTCAGAGAAGTGGCAGCGGAAGGCGCACCGGACTTACCCGCGACGCCCGGCCCGCCCCGGGCGCAACCGGCGACGGCCAGCACACTGCTCAGTCCAATCGCGACAATCAAGCGGAAGGTATACGGCATGGCCAAAGTCTGCGGTGCCAGCCGATCGCGCCACAACATGATCGCCCATTCTGAGTAGCCGGCTACTCAGAATGGGCGGCGACCCGTGGCTTGGTTATCCGTTTGGATCCATGCCCGGCCCGCCGTCGCCCGCGACCACCACGTGGCCGGGGCAGCCGTTGGGATCCAGGTGGCATCCGTTGTCGGCGTTCACGGCCAGGGCCAGCATCGACACCGTGGCCAGCGCAAGCCGTCCAATGAGGGAAAACGTCATGGGAGAAATTGTGAGCGCGGCGCAGCCGCCGGGCACGGCGTTTCAGCCTGAGCCAAAACCACCAGCAACAGCGCCCCTCACCGCGTGGTCAGCCACGACTCGATGATCTCGGCGTCATCGCGGGTCAGCCCGACTGCGGAGTCCACCCGGTGCAGCAGCGCGGGGCCGGGATGAAATGCGCCTACCCAGTCCCGGTCCACATCGGTCAGCTCATCGTCGATCCAGACAAAGGCGCGCCCGGCCGCCCACGCCACAATGTCGCGGGTCTTCCAGTGCAGCCCGTCCTCGGGCACGTCATGCCAGGCCACCACCGGCAGCCGCGGCAGACCTAGCACTGGGGATATCGCGTCGTTGGCGTCCTCCAGCCACGCGGTCGCCCACACCAGATGGCCGGGCAAAGACGACAGGAACGAGGCGATGTCCGGCGAGATCTCCGCAGGTTCGTGGCCGTAGCGCAGCAAGGTCCCGTCCACATCGAGGAAGGTCACCGGACAGTCCAGATCCGCATCACAGAAGCCGCAGACGAAGTCGGACTCCTTCACCACGGTCAGTTCGCCGCACACCCCGCACCGGCGAAAGACGAACTCGACCGTGAAACCGGCCGGGTGGGTCAGCCCGAGCCGGTCAAACGCGGCTTGGACCGCTGGCCAGCTGGCCAGCGAAGGGCAGTAACCGGTGGACTGGTTGCTCACATAGGACACGGTCGAATCATCGAAGGCGATCTCCCCCGCGCCAAGCACGTCTTCGCCTCCTGCACAGGCAACATGCTCGCTTTGCCGGGGAGCCAGCCGAAGCCGCCCCGACACGTCGACGATGTAGGTGAACAGCTCACGGGTATCGACTCTGGATACCCAGGTTTCGAAATCCTCACGGCTCGCGATCACGCTGCCCTGAACGGGTAGCGACAACAGATCGGTGGGACCGACGTAAGAAAAGGTCAGAGTCACGGGAGGGTGGCGAGCTCGGTGGGGGTGAGGGCGCGGCTGTAGAAGCGCAGGTCGTCTATTGCGCCGTCCAGATAAGGATCTGCTTGGTACTCTGACCGGCCGATCCACGTCTGGGTGGTGTTTCCCAGCGACGCCGGGGTCAGCGTCATGCCCGAGGTGCGGGCTACCTCGACCCGGTTGAGGTAGAGGATGCCCACGCCGCCGGAAAGCGTTACCGCCACATGGGTCCACGTTCCCACCGGCAGCGGGGCGGGGGCATTGATCCGCTCCTGTTTGCCGCTGCCGCCGGTGGTGATGGCGAAGCGGATGGTGCCCGCGTCGCTGCGCGGGGTCAGGAACATGTTGACCGTGGTCCCGGTGCCGAAGTCGAACAAGCGCGACCAGGTGCTGATCGTGTCCAGGCGCACCCACGCCGCGAAGGTGAACTCCGGTGTGGTCCGGAAGATCCCTGCGGGAAGCGACACATACTGTCCGGCGCCGTTCAAGTCGATCGCGTTGCCCAGCTTCCCGGGCACGAACGCCGCCGGACCGGCGACGGTGGCCGTTTTGCCGCCGCCCGTCGCGTCCGCGGCCGAGGCCCCGGCGGCCTCATTGAACGGGTAGTGCGCCAGCAGTGGCAGGACCAGTACCTCGGTGGTGGGCGGCGACGTCGTGGGCTGCAGCGTGCTCGGCGAGACACGCGGCTTCACCGGCGAGGACGGCACCGACGGCGACACGGCGGGCGACGCCTCGCCGAGGCCTTCCACGGCAGCGTTGTTCTTGCCGGAGGTGCTCGTCGTCACCGGTGGCAGCAGCTGATTGAGATCGGACGGCTCGGACAGGACCCACGCCGTGACGCCGCCGCCCACCAGCAGCACGCCGACGACAGCGAGGACGATCAGACGCCGTGGCGGCCGGCGGCGGACCGCGCGGTCGCTTGCGGCGTGCTGCTCCACCGTCTGCGGCAGCAGCATCGTCTGCTCATCCTCGTTCTGCCGGTGCCTTGACACGGGCCCCGCTCCTCTCCTGCGACATGAACACCCGCAATGCCAATGAAGAAAGGCCCGGCTTGACGTGACCGAGCCCTCTTCCCGAACGCAGCGTAGCGGGTATCACGGCGATGCCCATCCGACGACCGGTCGAGCGTCCGGCGGCAATCACCGCCCCGAAATCATGATCGACTGGGACCGCGGCTGAGGGTCCCGAGCACAGCGCCAAGGACCGCGGTGAGCACCACCACGCCCACCCAAAGCTCGACCGGCCAGCGGATACCGGCGGCCAGCTGCAGGCCGATGAGGTGCCCTGCCCACAGCGCCCCGGCGATGATGGCGCCGGCGATCGGCAGCCGCATCGGGGCATCCACGCCGCGCTGCCGGTCGAGGCGGTAGACGACGGCGTCGGCCAGCGCGGCACCGGCGATCATGCCGATGAGCGCGCCGCTCAGCGGCATCGGGAACTGGTGCTCGACCATGAGGAACACGCCGATCACCCCGGCGACGCCGGTGGCGAGCACCGGGGTGGCCCGGCGGCGCAACATCAGCATGACCGGGACGAGGATGACCACCGTACCCAGCAAATAGGCTTGAATGCCTTGGGCGGCACCGCTCGAGGTCGAAGCCGAGCCCGCTGCCGCCACTACGTATTCACGGGTCGGCGCGATCGTGTTGGCGCCCGTCATGCCGATGATGAGGATGGTGCCCATCATCGTGCCCAGGGCCGCGGACAGCACGCCGGTCACCGCGCGCAGGCCGCCCTCGCCCGAGACCCACCACGAACGCATCTGGCTGGTGAGCAGCAGCGCACCACCCGCGGCGAGCATCATGTGGCTGGGGCTCATCGTGATCCTGAGACTGGTCTCTATCCCGAAGATCTGGTGCCAGAACATGTCTGCGGCACCGCCCACCAGGAAGATGAGCGAACCGATGGCACCGATCGCATACCCGGCCGGCCACGCGTTGGCCCACCACCGCTGGTCGCGGCGGCGATGGCGGAACGCGAGCCACCACGTCCAGGCGGCCGTCCCGGCGAACCCGCCGTAGAGCAGGGCATGCCATGGAGTGAAGAAGCTCTCCAAGGTGGATAGCACGTTGACGTGCGCCCACGCATCGGAGAGCACCCCGCCGACAAGGGCGAGGCCGAAGAGCGCTCCGATGAGGTCTTCGCGTTGCGTGGCCACCTGGGATTGGCTCACTGCAGGCGGTTTTTGGCGTACCTCGGTGGTAGTCATGGCGGCGTCCCCTCCGCAAAGAGATCGATTCCTGCCACTATCTTAGGCGAAATGTCCCGCCCCGCGATGCCCTGATGTGCCGGTTTGGAGCCAACACGGGCTCAGCAGATCATCGTCTTGAGCCCGCTCCGCGACAGCGCCGCCTCGAACGCCGCCGGGGCCTCGCCGAGTGCGAACCTGTCGGTGACCAGGCTCGCCAGGTCCACCGCTCCCCGCACGACCATGGACACCGTGCGCGGGTAAACGTCCTTCATCCGCCGTGACATCACCAGCGTCAGCCCCTTGCGCCGGGCCAGGCCGGCCGGGAACGCGGTGCGGTCATCGCCCGGAATGCCGACCAGCACCACCCGCGCCCCGGGCCGGGCGGCGCGCAGCGCCAGCTCGACCGCCGCGTCCGTGCCGCCCACCTCGAACGCGACGTCGACGCCGAGCCCGCCGGTCTCGCCCCGCCAGACCGCGGGGTCCCACACCTCGTCGGCGCCCGCTTGCTGTGCGGCGGTTCGCCTGTGCGGCAACGGATCGGCGGCCACGATGAACGCCGCCCCGGCTGAGCGCAGGGCCTGGATCAGCATCAGCCCGATCGGCCCGCAGCCGATGACCGCCGCCGACCCTCCTATCCGCAGCCGGCCCAGATCCAGCGCGTGAACGGCCACCCCCAGCGGCTCCAGCAGCGCTCCGTCCACATCGGACACTGCGTCCGGCAGCGGCACCAGCAGCGCGGTGGGCCATACCACGTACTCGCGCAGCCCGCCGTCGCAGGTCAGGTTCCCGGCGAACTCGACCTGCGGGCACAGGTTCGGGTTGCCCTGCCAGCAAAGCGCGCACGCCTCACACGCGATGTTGGGGTCCACCGCGACCCGCTCGCCATGGCGCGGCCCACCCTCGATGACGCCCGCGAACTCGTGTCCGATCACCAGCGGCCGCTCGCCGAGCTTTGCCTCACCGATCCCGCCGTCGGCGTACCAGTGCAGGTCGGATCCGCACACCCCCACCGCCGTCACCCTGACCAGGCTCTGGCCGGCCGTCGCCACCGGCATGGCTTCGTCGCCCAGCCGCAGATCCCTCGCCCCGTGCAGTCTCGCCACCAGCATGCGCACGAGCGTACCGGCCGGGGAGAACATCAAGCGCGGCAACGGTTCCTGCGCCGGGGGGTCACGGCCCAGGGCCAGGTGGTGTACCTTCTGCCGATGACCCTCGCCCACCAGATGCGCCCACCGGCCCTGACCCATCCGGTCCTGTGCCGTCACCCGGTGGACATGCTGGGCCGCGCTCTGATGCGGGTGTCCAGCCGCCGGCTTGTGCGAGCAGACCACCCGTGGCTCATCGGCCCCAGCGCCGGCCGCGATGTCGTCGGCCACGACTGGGTCGAGCGAACAGCCACCGACCTTGGCGGGAGCACCAGCACCGGGCCCGACCACGGGCTGCTCGCCTCCTTCGCAGCGCTGGCGGGCGACGTCTTCGATCCCTCCGATGTGGACCCGCGGATCGCCGACTTCTACGAGCATGCCGCCCGCTGGAAGCTGGACCTGTGGTCCGAGTGGTCCGCGGTGGCGTGGCCGTTCGGGCGGCTGATCACCGCCATGCTCAGTGAGCGCCTGCAGCAGGCCTGCTTGCCGATGCACCCGCTGGACGTCTCGCACGGCATGTCCAGCGAGGTGGTGCACATCCATGACGCGGCCGGCGGCGTGGCCGGGGCGGCGTGGCTGCGCAACATGGTCAAAACGGGAACGGTGACCTACAGCGGCCTGTACGGCGTCCAGTCGCTCCCGGCCAGCAACCAGCCCAGCGTGCGCGTGGTCTTCCCGCTTCCGCTGGGCTCGATTCAGATCTTTCTCGCGCCCTCGGCCGGGCCGGACGGCAGTTTCTACCTGCGCTCGCCGCTGGGAAAGTTCGGCGACAACGGCGCCTACCTCGTGCTGGAACGCTACGACGAAACCATCAGCGTGCGGCGCATCCCGCTCAACGAGGTGTTTCATCTGTATGTGGACCGCGACGGCGACGTTCGGGCCGACCATTCCCTCAAGCTGTGGACCATCCCGGCGGTGAAACTGCACTATCGGCTGCAGCGCGGCTAGCCCGCGGGCGTCTTGACCGCGCCCTGCCGGATGCGCTGCATGCCGAGCCCGGCGCGGCTGCTCTCGTCGTGATCCCCGGTGCCGGTGGCGATCTCGAAGGCGGCGGTGTGCGCCTCCAGCGCCTCGGCCTCCCGCCCGGCCAGGCGCAGGGTCTCCCCCAACCCGTTGAGGGCGCTGGCCTCGCCGTAGCGGTGACCGATCCGGCGGAAGATCTCCAACGCGGTGCGCAGCTGCTCCACCGCCCGATCGCCCTCGCCGAGCTGGGCATAGACCCGGCCCAGGTTGCTGAGCGCGGCGGCCTCGCCGTAGCGGTGGTTGATGGCGTGGAACAGGTCGCGGGCTTCGATGAGGTAACCGATCGCGTCGGTGTACCGGCCGAGGTTCACGCAGACGTCGCCGAGGTTGGACAGGGCGCTCGCTTCGCCCACCCGATCTCCCAAGCCCCGGAACAGTTCCAGGGCGCTTGCGAGATGTTCGGCCGCCTGCGACTGGCTGCGCTGGGTCGATGCCGTGCTGGCGTTGCTCAGTGCCGCGCCCAGGTTGAGCAGGGCGGCGGCCTCCCCGTACCGGTTGCCCAGCGCCCGGTGCGCGGCTAGCGCCTCGTGGTGGTGGGCCACCGCGGTCTGGTACTGGCCCAGCCGCTCCTCGACGATGCCGAGGTTGGTCATCGCTCGCGCTGCGCCGTACCGGTCGCCTGTGCGCCGGTGCAGCTCGATGGCGTGCCGCAGGTGCCCGGCCGCCGGGCCGTAATCGCCCAGCAACCGGTGCACGGCGCCGAGGTTGGTCAGCGCATGGGCCTGCATCGCGTCGTTGCCGGTCAGGCCGGCCGCCCGCAGCGCGGCGGAGTGAACGGTCAGCGCATCGGTGTAATGACCGCTTTCCAGGTACCGGTAAAGCGTGGCCGCCAGATCCGCGGCGAACCCGGGCCGGTCGTTCTCGACCGCGTAAAGGCAAAGCGCGACAAGGGTCGGCCTTTCGGCGCTGAGCCACGCCCGCGCCGAGGCGGCGCCGGTGACCGGGGCGGCCGGCGTCGTGGCCAGCTCGACCCGCGGCCGGTACGGCCGGTCGGCCGGGAACAGCGTGTCCATGGTGGCCGACGCGATGCCCAGGTAGTGGTCGAAGAGCCGGTTGACGGCGGCCGATCGCTCCTCGGGCGGATCGTGCTCGCCCGCCAGGTCGGCCGCGTAGGCCCGCAGCAGGTCGTGCACGGTGAACCGCTCGCCCGGGGCGGGCTGCACCAAATGGTTGCGGGCCAACGTGTCCAATGCCTCGCGGGCGGCGTCCAGCCCGGCCCCGGTGAGCACGGCCATCGAGCACGCGTCGACATCGGGGCCCGGGTGCAGCCCGAGCCTTCGAAACGCCAGCGCAGCTTCGGGACGCAGGTGCTGGTACGACCAGGAGAAGACGGTGCGCACCGCCGCGCGGACGTCGTCACCGGGATCGAGCAACCGCAGCCGGCGCTGCCGATCCGCCAGCTCGCGGGTCAGGTCGGCCAGCGGCGACGCGGGCCGGGCGGCGGCCAGCTCGGCCGCGACCCGCAGCGCCAGCGGCAGCCGAGCGCACTGCTCGGCGAGGTCGATCGCGGCGGCCGGGTCCCGGGCCACCCGCTCACCGATCAGGGTGTGCAGCAGCCCGGTGGCATCGTCGGCCGGGAGCAGGTCGACGTCGAGGCGCCGGGCGCCGTGCAGGGCGACCAGCCCGGCCATGCTGTTGCGGCTGGTGATCAGCGTCAGGCAGGTCGGGGTCCCGGGCAGCAGCGGCCGGATCTGGTCGGCGGACGAGGCGTTGTCGAGCACGACCAGCAGCCGCAGGTCGGCGACGGCGGCCCTGTACCGGGCAGCGCGCCGGTCGAGGTCGAGCGGAATGTCCACAGCGGACACTCCGAGCGCCTCAAGCAGACGGGCCAGCGCCTCGCCCGCGGACACCGGCCGCTGCGGGTCGTAGCCGCGCAGGTCGACGTGGATCTGGCCGTCCGGGAACAGCCCGCGCACCCGGTGCGCCCAGCGCACGGCCAGCGCCGTCTTGCCCACCCCTGCCGTGCCGCAGATGACCGCTATCCGCATCGCGGTCTGCTCGCCGGCGGCCACCAGCGCGTCGAGGATGGCGAATTCCGTGCGGCGGCCGGTGAAGCCGAATACATCGCCGGGAAGCTGGTTCACCACCGACGGTGAGTTCGCGGCGGGCGCGGGCATCTCCTCGATCAGGTCCAGGTAGGCGGCGGTCAGGTCCGGGCCTGGGCCCACCCCCAGCTCATCGGCCAGCCGGCGGCGCGCCGCGTCGTAGATGGTGAACGCGCGGTCGCGGTGACCGGCCGCGACGTAGGCGCGCACGAGCAACGCTTGCGCCGCCTCGTTGAGCGGGTGCGCCGCCGCCTCCTCGGCCAGCACCGGCAGCACCTGTGCCGCCTGCCCGGTCGCGGTCATCGCCTCGGCGTAGCGGGCCAGGGCCGCTCGCCTTTCCCCATTGAGGCCGAGGACCCGGGGATGGTTGGCGAGCACGGGAATGTCGGCCAGCGCCAGACCTTGCCACAGCCCGAACGCTTTGCCGAGCAGCTGGGCGGCTTGGGTCAGGTTGCCCTGCCGCTCGGCCTCGGCCGCCTGGGCGACCAGCTGGCGGAACCTGTCCAGGTCCACCGCGCCCGCGGGCAGGCGCAGCGCGTAGCCATCGCCGACGCTGGGCAGCTGCACGCTTGGCGTGCGGGCCGGGCGGGTCGGCTCAAGCAACTGGCGCAGATGTTTCACATGGGTCTGGATGATGTTGACCGACGTGGCCGGCGGGTTTTCGCCCCACAGCGCGTCAACCAGCTCCCGGCGGGCCAGCGGCTGGCCGTGGGCCAGGGCGAGCAGGCCGAACACGGCCCGTCGACCCGCTGGGCCGAGGTCGAGCAGCTCGCCGTCACGCACGACGCGGGTAGGCCCGAGCACGTTGACGACAAGCACGCCATATACCCCCAAGTCATGCTGACTTGCCCGGTCAATGCTGGCATGCGTCCAGCCGCGTTTCAACGGCCAACCAGATGAATTCCAACCGTCAATGTGAATCTGTCAATGCCGATGTCCACCCTCGCCGGCGACGGGTCTTCGCCGGTTTCGGATAATCGAAACCCGACGCAACCGGGTGAGGGAGCAGCGCGTGTGGACCGCGTGACGACGCTTGCCGCAGACGACTTCGACGGCTTCTACCATGCCTACTTCGGCGACACGGTGGTGGCCACCTACGGCCACACCGCCGACCTCGCCGAGGCGCAGGACATCACCCAGGAGGCCTTCCTGCGGGCGTGGCTGCGCTGGCGCTCGGTGTCGGCCTATGACGACCCGGCCGCCTGGGTGCGGCGCATCGCCTGCAACCTGGCCATGTCGCGTTGGCGCAGACTCAAGGTGGCCGCCGCCTATCTGGGCCGTCAGCGCCCCGGAACCGTTGCGCCGGTGGATGAGGATCACGTGGCGGTGGTGGCCGCGCTGCGTAAGCTGCCCGAGCGCCAGCGCGAGGCGGTGGTGCTGCACTACATGATGGACGTGCCGCTGGCCGAGGTGGCCCAGCAGGTGGGCGCGCCGGTCGGCACCGTCAAGTCGTGGCTGCACCGCAGCCGCAGCATGCTTGCCCGCGAGCTGGCCGAGCAGATCCGCCAGAACGTCACCGTGCCGCCCACCGATTCGCTGCAACGCCGGGCGGCCCAGCACAAGACCCGTGCCGTGGTCACCGCTGCCGTCGTGGTCGCCCTGGTGGTGCTCGGGGCGGTGGCGTGGCAGGTGCTGGGGCCGAATCGGAGCATGCCGACGGTGGTACCGACCCCCACTCCCACCCCAACCCCAAGCGCCCCAACGGGACTGATCCGCAAGGTGGACTGGGTCAACGCCACCATCGACGTCGACGCCGCCAAGCCCGCGTGCCCGAGCGGCGTGGTTTCGCTCAGCCAGAGCTCTGCCAGCCCGACCGCATTACTGGTGGCGCCCGACTACATCGCTTACGGCGACCTCGACGGCGACGGCGAGGAGGATGCGGTCCTGCGGGCGGAATGCGCCGCCCCCACGGCGGGGACCCCGCACGACCTCGTCGCGATCCAGCGTCGACCCGATGGCACCCTGCACACCCTCGGCTGGATACCACCTTTCGGCTTGACGGTGATGGAACGCTGGATCGCCGACGGCGTCCTCTACGCCGAGCCGCGGCCCGGCGCGGAGCCGGAGATGTTCGGCCGGGTACGCGGCTGGCGCTGGGACGGACACGACTTCGTCAATGTCGACGCCTACCGCCGGTACCCGCAGCTGCTGCCCAAACCATCGGGCCGGACCATCGATTTCAGTGATGCCACCGGCTCGCTGAAACCGTGCGCGGGCCGGCCCGCCCCGGCCGCACTCACCTTCGGCCCCGACCGCCTCGCCAAAAACGGCCCCCAGATCTGGGAATTGGGCCCCGGGTCGACCTCGCCGTTCGGCGCGGCCGCCCCAGGTGGCCCGCGCTTTCTACAGCTGGGGCGTTATGGCAGGCCATATCTGGTGACCACGGTCAGCTGCCGCAGCGCCGGTGTCCCCGACGAGCACTCACTCGTGATCCTCGACCTCGTCGACGGCGGCTGGCAGGCCGTGGCGGCGATCGCCATCGCCGAGCACGGCATACCGGTGGTGTTCTATCAGAACTCCAACCAATCGAACATGCGCCTCGCTTCCGTGGACGACCGGCTGATCCGGGTCAGCATCGTGGATCTGGCCGTTGGCGGCGGCAGCAACAACCTCGAGTTCCGCTTCGACGGGGCCAGCCTCACCCGCCTGAAGTGACCCGGGAGTCCTTGACGAACAAGATCCCATCGTGGCTGGCCGTCTGGGCCGGATCCAGCGGGGCGTAGCCGTACCACGGAGACACCCGCGCGGCCGGTGTCAGGTCGCCGAGGATGGCGGCCAGCCGATGGGTGTCGACGAGGTAGCTGTCCTCCGGAAGCGCGTAGAGCATTCCTTCGATGGTGTCCTCGGCTGGGATGTCCACGCCGTGGTGGCGGATCGTGCCGACGGCCGTGGGCAGGAAGGCATATTGCGCGCCGAGCTGAGCGCTGACGATCGCCCCGGCGCTCCACCAGTGCAGCGGCTGGCCGCCCATCTGCATGCTGCTCTTGTCGCGCTGCAGATGGCCGTTGTGGGCGTTCGCCAGCACCGGGCCGCGCTGCGCGAGGGCGAGCAGGTTGGCGGCCATCATCGAGTCGCGCAGCGCGCACAGCCAGGTCAGGCGGCTCGGTGAGGTGTCGGCCATCCAGAAGTGGTACCGCAGCACGCCGGTGGCCGTGCGCCCGTACAGGCGGGCCCGGTCCAGGCCGTCCTGGCCGGACGCCGCGATCAGGTGTGGCGTATGCATGTCGAGCACGGCCACCAGGTCGTCGGCGAGCAGCCGCAGCCGTTCGGCCTCGGGCGTGCGCCCCGCGGACTGGGAGGGATCCCGCATCGCAGCCGGATTGGTCCACCGGTCATCGGCACCTAGCAGGCGGTCGAGCGTTTCCCCGGTACAGGGAAGGAGATCTGCGTCAATCCATGAGGTGAGGTAGGCGTGCAGCGCGGTGAGAGCCTGCCGAGGGCTCGCGGCGAAGGCCATCTCCAGCGGGCCGTCGAATCCGGCGAAGCGCAGTTGCTCCGACGCGGCCCGGCCCTCGTTGTACCGGCGCATCCAGCGCACCAGCTCCCGATTGCCCTCGAACACGCCCCACCCGTGGCTGAAGCCACTTTCCATGGCCTCGTCGAAGACGCCCGTGCCCGAGGTGACGTAGCTGTCCACCACCAAGCCCATCATGCAGTCGCTCTCGATGGCGATGGTCCGGTAGCCCTCCTGCTCGACGAGCTGGCGGAAGAGAGCGTTTCGCAGGTTGAGCAGAACATCTTCGCCATGGGTCGGCTCGCCCACGGCGAGCAGCCGCGGCCGGGCCGGCAGCAAACCCATGACGGCGGAAGCGTCGACGGTGTGGGCGGCGTCTTTGATAGCAGCAGTCATATCCTCAACGGTATCGTTGAACCTTCGGTTGAAACTTCTGAGCGAAACCAGCAGAGATGTGGCACGAAACCTTCAAACCAGCGGGCAACTCAGGCCGGTTGACCTGGCCCGCGCCCACGGCCTGTCCACGCAGGCGATCAGGAACTACGAGGCGGCCGGGATCCTCCTCGCCGCCGACCGCACCCCGCACGGCTACCGCACCTATACACCGCTTCATGCGCAAGCCCTGCACGCGTTCCTCGCCCTCGTCCCCGGCCACGGCCACCAGACGGCCACGGCGATCATGCAGGCGATCCATCGCGGCGAGACCGAGGACGCGCTGCGGCTCATCGACGAAAGTCACGCCCAGCTGCTCGAGGATCGCCGCACCCTGCAAGCCGTGGAAGGCGCGCTTCGCGACCTCAATCCCTTGCCAGCAAAGGGCGGCGACACCTTCGTCGGGCCCTTGGCCAGAAGGCTCGGCATCCGCCCGGCCACCCTGCGCAAGTGGGAACGCGCCGGCCTGGTCGAGCCACCCCGCGACCCGCATACGGGCTACCGGGTCTACCGCCCGGCCGATGTGCGCGAAGCCATGCTCGTCCACCAGCTCAGACGGGGCGGCTACCGGCTGGAGCAGATCGCCCCGCTGATCGCCCAGGTCCGCTCCGCGGGAGGCATCGCGCCGCTCGCGTCGATGCTGCGCGACTGGCACGCCCGCCTGTCCGCCAAGGGACGCGACATGCTCACCGGTGCGGCCGCATTGGACGCCTACCTCGGGCAAACCTAAGCCACCTCGGTGAGCGCTTGGTCCAAAATGGACAGACCCAGCTCGAGCTCCTCACGCGTGGCGGTCAGCGGCGGGGCGATCCGGAACGTGCCACCCATCGCGGGCAGCTGGACCACGTTGAGGTGCAGGCCGAGCTCGAGGCAGCGCTGGGTGACCTTCTTGCCGAGGACGTCGTCGCTTTCCTTGGTGTTCCGGTCAGCCACCAGCTCGACGCCCTGCATGAGGCCGCGCCCGCGGACGTCGCCGATCACCTCGTGGCGGTCCATCAGCTTGCGCAGACCGGCGTTGAGGAAGTCGCCGAGGTCCCGTGCGCGCTGATCCATCTTCTGCGCTTCGAGCACGTCGAGCACGGTGTTGCCGACGGCCGCGACCAATGGGTCAGACACGTGCGTTGTGTAGAACAGGTAACCCTTCTCGTGGGCTTCCTGCTCGATCGCGGCGCTGGTGACTATGGCGGCCAGCGGCAGCCCGGCCCCGAGCGTCTTGGACAGGGTGAGGATGTCGGGCACGATGCCGTCGCGCTCGAACGCATACCAGGTGCCGGTGCGGCACAACCCGGTCTGCGCCTCGTCGACGATGAGCAGCATGCCGCGTTCCCGGCACTTGGCGGCCAGCGCCGCGAAGTAGCCCAGCGGCGGCTCGATGACGCCGCCGGAGCTGAGGATCGGCTCCACGATGCAGGCGGCGAGGCTGCCCGTCGACTGGGCATCGACCATGGCGAAGGCGAAATCGAGCTGGCGACGCCAGTCCAGTTCACCTTCGGGCGTGATGAAGTCCGGCCGGTACGGGTTCGGCACCGGGATCGCGATGTTGCCGGGCGCGGACGGCCCGTACCCCTTATGCCCGGCGCTATAGGTGGCAGCCGCCGCGGCGTGGGTCATGCCGTGCCACGACCGGGCGAAGGCGACTATCTCGTGCCTGCCGGTGACGAGCTTGGCCATGCGGATGGCCGCCTCATTGGACTCCGCGCCGGTGCTCAGCAGCATCACCTTCTCCAGCGGCTCGGGCAGGGAAGCGGCAAGACGACGCGCCAGGTCCACCACCGGGCGCGAAAGCATGCCGCTGAACAGATGGTCGAGGGTGCCGATCTGCCGGCGCACCGTCTCCACGATGGCGGGATGACAGTGGCCGAGGATCGCGCTCATCTGTCCCGAGGTGAAGTCGAGGATTCGCCGCCCGTCCGAGGTGTACACGAAGCTGCCCTCGGCCCGCTCGATGATCTCGGGCGTGAACGGGCCGCCGTACCGGATGAGGTGTCGGTCTGCATCGGACCAGAACTGCGTCATGGATCGACCGTAGGCCCGGCTCGCCGATGTGGCACGTATCATTTCGCCCGTGGGGCTGCGATTCGAGACGCGCGCGTCCGACTCGCCATGGGTCGACACCGTGTGGACCTGCACGAGCGAACAGGTCGCCGAGATGACTTCGGTAGCGACACCGTGCTGGGGGCTGGTGTTCTGGCAGCAGGAGGGCATCGCGCACGCGAGCATCTCCGGCCCCGAGACCGCGACCGGTAAAGCTCCCGTGCCGCAGGGCGCGACCTTCGTCGGCATCGAATTCGCCGTGGGCACTTGGCTTGCGGCGGCGCCCACACCGGTCCTGGTCGACCGTGGCGTCGAGCTGCCCGACGCCACACACAGGAGTTTTCGGCTGGGCGGCCGGCGCTGGGAGACGCCCGGCCCCGACGACGCGGAGGCTCTGGTCGACCGCCTTGTCCGAGGTGGAGCCGTGGTCCGGGACCCGCTGGTGACCGATGTGCGGCAAGGACGCCAACCGGTGGTCTCGGAGCGCACAGTGGAGCGCAGGTTCCGCGCGGCGACCGGGCTCACCCAAAGTGCGGTAAGGCAGATCGAGCGCGCACGTCACGCGTCCACGCTTCTGGCCACGGGCGTGCCCGTCGCCGATGTGGTCTGCGGGCTCGAATTTTTCGACGAGCCGCATCTGGCCCGTGCCCTGCGCCGCTATGTCGGCCGCACGGCGCGGCAACTGCGCGAGGGCACGGGCGGAGCGATCGCTCTGGACCTGGATCAGTTCACGACGTCGTAGATCAGTTTGACGATGCCGTTCGGGTAGCTCTCCGACGCGCGCAGCCGCAACACCTGCTTGTCCGTGTCCGCCCTGCTGAACAGGCCCTTGCCCGCGCCGAGCAGCACCGGGAAAACCAGAAGGTGGTACCGGTCGAGCAGCCGCGCCTCGGACAGACGCCGCGCCAGCTCCGCGCTGCCATGCACGAAGATCGCGCCACCCTCGCTTTTCTTCAGCGCCGCAACGTCGTCTGTGGAACGCAGGATCGTCGTCGGCCCCCAGCCCGGCACGATCGCGTCGTCGGGCAGGGTGCTCGAGACCACGTACTTGGGCAGCTCCTTGTACACGGCGTGATCCTCCGAGTCGCGCCACAGCGGCGCGAAGGCCTCATAGCTACGCCGGCCGAACATCAGCGCCGTCGTGTCCGCGAGCTCCTCGCCCTTGAGCGCGAACGCCTCGGGCAAGAACTCGATGTCCTTGACCACCCAGCCGGCGCCGCGATGTTCCTCACCGGGCCCACCACCCGGCGAATCCAGCACGCCGTCGAGCGAAACGAACCCCGTATAAACCACTTCACGCATGTGCTGTTCTCCTCAAACGCCAGCATCCACACTCCAGCGCCCACGCTACAAAGCGGCCACCGGGGCCGTCTTGGACGAAAACGACAGCGGCCCGCCAGACCTGGCCGAACTTTGACAGACCGCTACCGATCACCGCAGGCGGCAATTATCGTGCGCCGTATGACGGACGGGGGGTCCGCAAACACCAGTGGCGATCGGGGGCTCGGGCCCGATCGCCTCGATGCGCTGGTGCAGGAGTCTGCCCGCGTGCAATCGGTGCAGGAGCTGGCGCAGTTGTTGCGGGCGCTGCGGCGCAGGCATGCGCGCCGTCGCCGCGACAGCGAGCTGAGCTATCGGGAGCTGGCGGCCCAGACCGGCTGGTCGCACGCGGCGATCGCGGAGTACCTGACCGGCCGCACCCTGCCGCCGACCGATCGGCTCGACGGTCTGCTCAGGGTGCTTGGCGCCTCCGCGGCAGAGCTGGGCGCGGTGGCGACCGCGCGGGACCGCGTCGACGAGCTACGCCGAAGCGAACACGCCGCTGAGCCGGCGTCGGGTGACAAAGCACGGGACAAGGCAGGCGGCGGTGCGCCGATGGTGCCACGTCAGCTGCCCGCGGTGCCGCCTCACTTTGTCGGCCGCGCGGCCGAGCTGGCGGCGCTGTCCGAGCTGGCCGCCCGGCCGCTGGAGGCCGGGACTGTGGTGATCTTCGCGGTGGCGGGGATGGCCGGCATCGGCAAGACCGCGTTGGCCGTGCACGCCGGGCACCGCCTGGCGCAACGGTTCCCCGACGGGCAGCTGTTCGTCGATCTGCGCGGGTTCACCGCGGGGATGTCGCCGGTGCAGCCGGCGCAGGCACTGGATCGCCTGCTGCGCGATGTCGGAGTGCCCGGCGAGCGGATACCGTCCGAGGTGGACGAGCGCGCCGCGCTGTGGCGCAGCATGCTGGCCGGCCGGCGGATGCTGGTGGTGCTGGACAACGCCGCCACCGAAGCCCAGGTGCAGCCGCTGCTTCCAGGCGCGGCCGGATGTCTGGTCCTGGTGACCAGCCGCCGTCGCTTGACCGGCTTGGAAACCACGCACGCGGTGTCGCTGGACACGCTGCCGCAAGCCGACGCGGTCGACCTCTTCGTGCGAGCCGCCGATCGGCCGGAGCTGGCTGCGCAGACGAGGCAGGTGCGGCAGGTGGTGCAGCTGTGCGGCCGGTTGCCCTTGGCGGTGCGGATAGCCGCCGCCAGGCTCAAGCACCGTCGGGTGTGGACAGTGCAAGATTTGCTGGTACGGCTACAAGCCATCACCGGGCTGGAAGCGCTTGATGATGGGCAGCGCAGCGTGCACACCACGCTGCACCTGTCCTACCAACATCTGAGCGCGCCCGCGCAGCGGCTGTATCGCTTGCTGGGCCTGCATCCCGGTCCGGACGTCGACCCCTACGCGACGGCGGCGCTGACCGCGGGCCCGCCCGATGAGGCGAGACAGCTGCTGGACCGTCTGGTCAACGACCACATATTGGAGGAGTCCAGCCCGGGCCGATTCCAGTTTCATGATCTGGTCCGCGCCCACGCGGCCGGCATCGCCGTTGGCGAGGAAACCCCGGCGCAGCGGCGCGCGGCCGTGACCCGCCTGCTGGACCACTACCGGCACACCGCGGCCATGGCGATGGCGGTGGCTCATCCCCACGAACGGCAGCGTCGCCCCACGGTCCCGCCAGCCCCCACGCCCGGTCCTGACCTAGGCGAACGCAAGCGGGCCGAGTCGTGGCTGGACGCCGAGCTGCCCAACCTGCTCGCCGCCGCCCTGCTCGCCGCGCAGCATGGCTGGCCCGAACACCTCTGGCACCTTTCGGCCACGCTCGGCCAGCATCTGCAGACCCGGGGCCGCTACCGGGAGATGCAGACACTGCACCAGCACGCCCTCGACCTCGCCCGCAAACTGGGCAACCACCGGGCTGAGATCGATGCACACCACGGTCTGGGCATCGTGCAGAGAATGCTTGGCCACCATGACAAAGCCGGCGACCATCTCGAGCAGGCCCTGCGGATCGCCCAGGAGATCGGTGACCGGGTCGGCGAAAGGATCGCGCACGACGGGCTCGGCCACGTCTGCATCATGCTGGGTCACCACGAACGGTCCTGCGACCACTACGAAATGGCTTTGCAGATCGCCAGCGGCATCGGTGACCGGTCAGGTGAGCGGCAGGCGCTGACCGGCCTCGGCCACGTCTGCATCATGATGGGCCGCTATGAGGAGGCCGGCGACCATCACGGGCGGGCACTACAGATCGCCAGGGACCTCGGTGACCGTGCCGGTGAACGGCAGGCCCTCACCGGCCTCGGCATGGTCCATCGGATGACCGGCAGTTATGAGCAGGCCAGCGTCCACTACCGGCAGGCTTTGCAGATCGCCCAGGACCTTCGTGACACCCTCGGCGAGCTGCAGACACTCAACGCCCTCGGCACCCTGCACCGGATGCTTGGCCACCACGGCGAAGCCGCCCGGCACTACCAGCAGACGCTCGACCGCGCCCGCGACCTGGACAACAGCAACTGGCAATTCGAAGCCCTGCAAGGACTCGGCCGCCTGCGTCACCTCACCGGCCAGCACGAGCTCGCGCTGACCCACCACCAGCAGGCGTTGCAGCTCGCCACCAATCTGGCCCAGCCCACCGACCAATCGCGCGCACACGACGGCCTGGCTCACGCCTACCGGGCCCTCGATGAGCACGACCAAGCCCGTCACCACTGGCAGTGCGCGCTGGACATCCTGGCCCGCCTTGGCACTGAGCACACCGAGGAAACCAACGTCGCCAGCATCCGCGCCAACCTCGCGGAAATTGATGCACGCCGTCGGGCTAGAGCCTGACCAGGCGCGCGCTTTCGTCCCATAGTTGTTGGGCCACGGCATCATCCTGCGCCAGTTTCGACGGCTCCTTGGCCTGATTCTTCTCGAAGTACAGACCGGTCTTTCCCTCGACCTGCGGGCTGACGGCCAGGTAGGTGATCGTCTCGGCGCCCTTCTCCGGCGAGATCATTCCGAACCGCTTGTACAGCGCCAGCAACGGTTTGGCCGCCCTCGGCGCGCCCGACCAGATGTTGGTGGCCACGCCGCCGGGATGCAGCGCGTTGGCGGTGACCCCGGTGCCTTCCAGCCGGCTGGCCAGGCTGCGGGTGAACAACACGTTGCCCAGCTTCGACCGGGCGTAGGCCCGCATGATCCTATAGCCGCCCCGCTCGTAGCCGAGGTCGTCGAAGTCCAGCGTCGCCATGTAGTGCGCTCCCGACGACACGTTCACTATCCGCGCGGGCGCGCTGCTTTTCAGCAGATCGAGCAGCAGGTTGGTGAACAGGAACGGGCCCAGATGGTTCACCGCGAACGTCGCCTCGATGCCGTCCGCGGTCACCGTGCGGGAGGCATTCACCGCACCGGCGTTGTTGACCAGCACATCGAGCCGGTCGTAGCGCGCGAGCACGTCATTTGCCATCTGCCGGATCGACGCCTGCGACGCGAAGTCGCCAAGCACCGAGTCGACGGCCTCCACGCCCGCGCGCTTGCGAACCTGATCAACCGTGGCCGCCGTCTTCGCGGGATCCCGCCCGGCCAGCACCACCCGAGCCCCATCGCGGGCCAGCGCGACACTGGCCTCCAGGCCTATCCCGCTGGTCGCACCCGTGATCAGAATCGTCTGCACGCCAACGACCCTAACCAACATCCCCCCGGTTCGCGACTTCAGCCTGCCGTGTAGTGGAAATCCGAGAAGGTGGCCCGGGCACCGGTGTTGCGCCACGCCATGACCAGGCTGACGAAGGCCGTGGTGGTGTTGACCACGGGCGAGGCGATCTCGTTCGTGTCGCCTTCGGCATTGCTTTCGGTCTGGCGTCCCACATCCGCGAGATCGACATACCGCACGATCGCGTTCAGACCGGAGCCGCAGATGTCCAGCTGCTCGAAGGTCTTCCCGTCCGCCGTGGTGTGGACGAAGACGGAAGCGCATCCACCGTTGTTGGCCCCTACCACCGGATCGGAAAGGTCGGAGACGGTGAATCCGATCGTGTAGTTGCGGGGAAACGTCTGCCCCTTCACCGCGAATCGCAGCTCAGCGAAGCCGAGGCCGGGCGGTTCGCCCCACGAGCGCAGCTTCGTCAGCGTGGTCCCACCCTCGTCGCATGTTTTGGCCGCCCCGACCAGGGTCCAGATCACCTCGGGTGCATCCTCGTCGCATCCAGGGCTCGTCCGGTCCAGTTTCAGGATCCGCTTCGGAGACGGCGAGTGACTCGGCGAATACGAAGGCGACGCGGAAAGCGATGGGGAAGGCAGCGGCGTCTCCGGGCCGGAGCTCGGCGAAACAGATGTCGCCAGGATGCGCGGCAGCGTGACTTCCTTGCGCTGCTTCACAAAGAAGACTCCCACCACGATCATCAGCGATACCACGAGCGAGCCGGCGATGAGCAATGACGCCCTCCGCCGATTCCAGGCCGCCCGGGCCGCTGGGACCGGCATGGCAAGACCTGCCGCGGCCACGGTGGCCCGCAGCTCGTCGGTGAACCGGCCCGAAGGCAGCTGCGCCCCCGTGACGTCCTCGTGGTGCATGCCGTCCAGCTCGATGGGCAGGTCACACGAGCGCAGCAGAAGCGGGCGCATCGGCTTGCGCAGCCGGGCCGCCCGGCTGATCTCCCGGCGAACCCAAACGCTACCCGCCGAATCTGGCGTCAGGACAACGACGAAAGCCGCGCAGTCGTCGATCGCCTGCTGGATCCTCGGCCCGAAGTTCTCACCGGTCGCGATCGCGGAGTCGAACCAGATCGGCAGCCCGCACCCGCGGAAGTGGTCGGCGAGCCGGTCGACATAGGCCTGATCCGCGCGGCTGTAGCTGATGAACACGTGCCCGGCCATCGAGCCTCCCACACCGCACACCTAAGTCACCTATGCTGCCCAGCCTAGCTGGCGATAACAAGCACCCGGTCGGGCAAGATATGGCCCATGTCTGAATATCTGGCCGCCTGGCAACGGCTCATCGACAGCGACGATCGCGCCGGTGCGCTCACCCGGCATCTGGCCTTCCTGGTGGATTCGCCGGAGTCCGAGGGCCGATTGTCCGCCCTGCTGGAAAAGCTCATCGACGTGCGGATAGAAGAGCAGCGGCTGGAACTGGTCTTCGGATACGAACAGTTCGACGACGAGTGTGTGGTCAGCCTTGAATCGCCATATTTCGGCGATACCAGCGATGCGCCCGCGTCCGTGGCCGAGGTCGCCCGCGTGCACAACGGCATCGGCTGGGAGAGCCTCGGCGGGGGTGGCTTCGGCTTCAGCGGCTTCGACGACGGCTGTTTCCTGGGCGGTGGCGGCTGGGAGGCGGAGGCGCTTACCGAAGCGGCCCAGGAAAACAAGGACTTCCTCGACGAGCTCGACGCGGCCGGGCTCACCGTCGACGACGTCGTGTCCCCAATGGACTATGGGCAGAACTGGCTCATCTGGCATCCGGTCAAGACGAATTCGCGCGGCGAGCCCGCGCTCTACTTCGTCTCACACGGCGACTGCGTGGCCCGGGAGGTGACCCGCGCGCGGGATCTGGCTTTCGGTCCCCTGCTGCTGGCCATCATGGCGCAGGAGATCCTCGATCAGGACGTCCTGGACGAGGTCTACAACTGAGCGCCGGCCCGCCATGCCACTATCAAGCCATGAATCTCCATGCACCATTCACCGGTACGATCTTGCTGCCTGACAAGGCGTTCCCTACCGGCGTGTCGCCCGTGCACACTCCGGACGGCCGAGTGGTCGCCCAGATCCGCTGGCACGCGTTGAGCATGCGCGGCAAGTTCGAGGTCCTCGACCCGTTCGGCCGGGAGGTCGCCTCCGGCGGGTCCGAGAGCATGACCGGGCGCAAGATGGCCCTCCGCGACCCGCGTGGCACGAGCTTGGCCGCACTCAAGCTGAGTCTGATGTGGCCCTCCGGCACGGCCACCCTCAGCCTGCCCGGCGGCACCGAAATAGGCGTCAAGAAAGCCACCTTCAGCGAACGTAAGTTCGCCTTCACCGGCGCCGCCGGTGAGGTTGCCCGGATCACGCCCACCACGGGTGTTTTCTCGTTCCATCCGGACGCCTATGCGTTTGAGGCGTTGCGTCCCGAACTCACCGTGGTTGTGGCCATTGGCATCGCGCAATGCCTCCGTGAGGCCACCAAGTCGACCCGCAACTCGCGCAATTAGACAGTCGGCATTGGACGGTGGGACAGCGGCCCTTGACTTGCCGCAGGCCAACGGCGAGAGTCGCTGAAACGACGATGGGAGTTCAGATGTCTCAATCTTCACGACGGCTCGGCCTCGCCGCGGTGACGGCCGCCGCGGTCGGAATCGTGCTGCTCGCCGCGGGCGCACCCGCGCAGGCATCCGGCGGCACCCCCACCAAGCCTCCGAAGCAAGGCTCCACGCAAAGTTCACGCTAGCGTCGCCTGATGACCTGATCTGAAAATTCCACGCGGGCCGCGATGATTTCTGTTCCGTTGCTTGGTCTAACCTGCTGACCGAAGTTAGCGGTGCCGCGTACCAGGAAAGGCAAGATCATGTCATTTCAGGCATACCTCGACAATATTGAGCTCAAGACCGGGCTCACCCCGCGCCAGTTCCTCGCGCTCGCCAAGCAGCACGGGTTCGACCAGCCCGACACCAAAGCGGGCGCGATTGTCGAGTGGCTCAAAGAGGACTACGGCCTCGGGCGCGGCCATGCGATGGCCCTGGTGCACGTGATCAAGAACGGCCCGAAGATCAGCGCGAAGCACGTCGGCAAGGCCGGCGCGCATGGCGACGAATCCGACACCCTTTGGCTGGATGGCAAGGACAACCGGCCCGCAGCCGCGTAGTGAGCGGGCGGCGGCATGCCCGCCGCCCCCAACCTCGGCCGGCCGATGATCATGGCGACCTTCGCTCTCGGACATTTTCTGCACTATCTGAAGTAGACCACCCCAAGGTGGGATTGACCGATCAAGTTGCTATGTCGATAAAATCCGGGGTGCTCTTCCCCGCTCACCACCCGGCCACGGAAACGGCCTGGTCAAGCCCTGGCTCCTCCGACTCGATCTGGCTGGCCCTGCTTCTCGGCGCGATCGCCGTGGCCGTCGCGGGCCTGACTTGGCTCTCCGGCCGCAGGCTGCAGTCGAATACCAGTGAAGCTTTGGAAAATTTCGACGCGCGAATATTAGATCTTGAGCTCATCCTGCACCACCGCCAGCGCGAAACCGAGTCCATCTACCTCAACCTGCAAGAGCTGGGGCAGCGGCTCGACGATGCGCTCGTGCAAACCGCGCCCTGGCTGGTCGAGGCGGACGTGCGGCTCGGCGAGCTGACCGAGGTCACCGATCAGCTCCACCAGGCGATCGCCCAGCTCGACCAGGCCGAACGGCACCAGGGCCGCCAGCTCAGGCAGATCCTGCACGTGCTGGCCGCGTTGCGGGAACGCGAGCCGGTCGTGACGGTGGAACCCTTCGTCTGCGCGAGCGGTGCCGATTGAGAAGGGACAACTTGATCGCGGCCGCGGTACTGGTTCGGCTCTCCTGGTGGCCCTCGGCGCGCCCGCTGTCGGGCCGGCTGGTGCTGCAGCGCACCGTCACCCCCGATGACCGCGCCGATCTGCGCGTGTGCGAGTTGTGGCTGTCCGAACCATGGGAGGAGCTGGATCTGCTCGCATTGGCGTCGACCTATTCGCCGCTGGAGTGGATCCGGTTGGTCCAGGGCTTGCCCGTCTACGAGATTCAGGGGCCGGTGAGCCTGGTCGAGCTCGAGCGCGACGACCTCGCTGAGCTCGAGAGCTACCTTGCCGAGCCGCCCGGCCAGCTCGGTCTGCGGCAGCTGGCCGAGTTGCGCATCCGTACCCGCGCCTCAGAGGAAAAACGCGTCGTCACCACTGCTCGGCTGTTGCGCGCGGAAACCGATGTGCTGTCGCACATCTTCGACATCCCGTTCCGGGAAACCCTGAATCGGCTCAGACTGTCCGCTTTGGACAAACCGCAGGCCGCCGAGCCGGCGGAGGAGAGCCTTGGCCGCATCCGCCTCGACGATGTGAGGCAGGCCCGCCTCGGCGAGCACCTGTTGGCGCTGACCACGTTCACCGCGCACGCCCGCCAAAGCGGCCTGAACTTCGACGACCTGCTACGCCGCCCTCGTGTCCTGCAAGCGGTACGGAATCTGCAGTGCCACCCGGCCGACACAAACCTCGTGGACGTTCTGCTCGATGAGCTTGCCGACCCGGACTGGGCCATCGAAGCGCACCTCGTCGGTGTCGATGTGCACGCGCTGCGTTCGACCGGGTTCTATGAGCTGCTGAGCACTGGATTGTTCTTCAGCGTCAACGATTCGCCCAGCGGCGACAACAAATTCGTCTACGCGATCTGCGCCCTGCCCGCCGGCAGCGATCTGTTGCGCGAGAACCCCAAGCTCGCTCAGGCCCTGGCCGGTCACCTCTGCCCACGCCTGGCCCTGGAACCCGATGTGGTGCAGGCGCGGGCCAGCCTTGACGAGGTTCTCGCCGCCGTCCCTGTGTCGTGGAAGGACGGACGCATCCGCAACCTGTCCATGTTCCCCGCGGGCGAGGGCGAGGTGCTGCGCATCCGGCGCGCTGACGGCACATCCGGCTTCCAAGCGGTCTCGGTGTCGACCCGGGTGCGCAGCCATCCCCTGCCACAGCCCGACGACACCGGCGTGGTAGCCCCGATCAGGCCGGCCGAGCACGACTATGCAGAGGCCGCTCGCATCGTGCACGAAGGCGAACGCGCGCAAGCGCTGGCCAACCTTGCCCGCGCTGAAGCGGCGTGGAGAAAACACGAGGCTGCCCGGGCGCAGGGGCGCGCCGACGTGGCGGCCGAGATCGCACGGCGCGCCACCGTCGAAGCCGAACGCGCATCGGCGAAAGCCCTCGCGGCCCAAGATGAAGCCGCCACCCTCGACACGCAAGCCGCCCGCGACCGGGCCGATCGCGCAGAATCCTTGTCCGGCAAGCGCCGCGACGCCGCGGATCGCGCGGCTGCGCAAGCGGCCGAGAGCGCCATGAAGGCGAATCTGGTGGACGCCGAAGCCAAGGAGGCGCAAGAGAAGGCCCGCCTGCTGGCCGAAACCGCCAACCGGCTCCGCGCGGAAGCCGAGGAACGCGCCTTCCTCCGGTTCACCAACCAGCAACCGAAGTAACCGGCAGTAATCAACGCGCCACCCTGGCGACGGCCGATGGGTGTCCGATTCGGCCCCTCGATTTTGGGCAGTTCGCCTGGTGATACATGTTGTCACCAAAGCGACCGGTCAGGTTTGCATCAGTGACTATCTATTTGAACCTCGTTACGCTGGGTTTCGCGCGGGCGCCTCAGTCGTCCGACGCTCTTGATCGCGAGGGTTTGCCGAACCGCGGCAACCCGTCTCGGCGATCTTTACCTACGTTCGGGCTACCGCCCAAAAGAGAGGGATCCGAATTATGATCACTTATGCTGATCAAGAGGTGGAAAAGGCTGCGCCGGAGGACTACTCGGCGCAGGTGCGCCGGGCCAGGCGCAAGGTCAGAAAGCAGCGCGACGCCCAGGCCGCCAAGCTCTACCCGCACCTGCGCACCTTCGTGCTCACCCAGGCCGACTCGGTCATGGGCACCGCCACCGACCGCGTGCCGCGCACGCTCACGCTGGTCACCCCCGACCTGGACAACCCATCGCGGGACCATCTGTTCGTCGGCCCGTACCCGGTGCTGTCGGAGAACCACCATTGGGACGCCGCCTTCGAAGAGCTGAACTTCGCCACCTCCGACGGAACTTCGGTGATGCGCGGCAACCTGCGGCTGACCCACTCGCGCCTGCGTGCCTACGGCACGATCGAGGTCGGCGATGAGTCGTTCTCGGTGCAGTACGAGGTTCCGCCCCAGCGCTACCGCATGAAGGTGGCCCAGGACGCCGCCTACCTCAGCGGCTCCCAGGGCGTCATCTCCTGGGACACCAACAGCAGCCGCTGGAAGGACGCCGACTGGAGCGAGGGTTACCAGGTCGGCTTCACCTGGGGCATCAACGGTGAGGAAATCATCGGCGACGAGAAGGTCTACACCTTCCTCGCCACCTTCGACGACATCGCGACCGGCCGCAAATGGGTGCCGGAACCGTACAGCTATCACGGTTTCCTGATGCAGGACTCATCGCTGAACTACGGGCTCAACGCCGGTGTCAAAACCCCGACCGGGGTCGGGGCGGAGCTGTTCCCCTACCAGCTGCGGGTGCGCCTGTCCGAGTTCGCCTACGACTTCGCCGGCGGCATGGTGGTGAGCCAGCCCGGATACAAGGGCAAGGTTTACGGCTGCATCGGCGACTGGGCCGGTGCCCACATCGGTGGCCTTTACCGCCTGCACCGCGACGGTGAGATCGGCGTTGTCGCGGTGCACGACCGCACCTTCTACGCCGGGCTGACCCCGGCCGCCCACACCGAGTTCGACGGCAACCGGGTCCGCTGGTCCGGCCTGCCCGAGATGGCAGCGGCCGAGGCGGGCCTGCCCACCGAGGGCTACTTCGTGTTCTCCCACGACGGCTCGAAGATCGTCGACGGTTCTGTCGCGGGAGGCGGGCATCGCGTGCACGCCGACCGGATCGTCTCGCTGGCGGGCAAACTCGGCTCCGCCGAACTGTGCTCGATGCTCTCGCACACGCTCGACGCGGGTGCCGGAGCGGGCCATGACCTGACCGAACTGATCAGGATGAGCCAGTTCACGACCAACGCCAAGGGCGAGTACTACGACGTGGTCCAGCAGGGTTCGATGGACGACTTCTACACGATCCTGCAGAACTACATGGACACGGATCTGCGGACCAAGTTCTTCCGCGCGAGCCCGCCGCCTCTGGACCCGGTGCTGCGCGGCATCGCCCACACCAAGGGCACCAAGGGCACCGACCCGATTCCGTGGTACGGCTCGCTGAGCGTCCCCTACACCGCCACCGCGGTCGGCAAATTCAGCGACGACGACTACGCCAAGAACCTGAACACGATCCGGGCCGAATCCTGGCTGTCCACCACCACCTCCGCCAGCGACGTGATGGCCGCCCAGGGCCCATTGCTTTACCAGCGCAGGTATCTACAGAAGCACGACAGCCTGGAGTGGTTCCTGCTCGACCAGCGCAACAACGCCGACAAGTACGCGCCAATAATCGACGCGAAGGCGGAGGAGTGGCTCAAGCAGGCACGCGACACCAACGTCGGCACGCCCGAGCAGCTGGAGGAGATGGAAAAGCAGATCAAGGCGCTCGCCGATGCGGCGAAGAAACACAAGCAGTACTGGGCTTTCGCTCTCTACACCTACGCGATGACGCCCGCCTACCTCAACTTCTTGCAGGCTCTTCTGCTGTCGGGCGTGGACTTCGACGGCTCCGAGTTCAGCCAGCGCGTGCAACGCACCGTCGCGCTGCTCAACGTGCTCGACACGAACAGCTTCTTCTCGCAGCAGTATGCCTATACGCTGCAGATGTTCCAGCTGAGCTCGATCCTGCCGCAGATGATCGATCTCGGCGTGGACATCGAGAAGTTCCACTACGTCGTGAAGCTGATCATCGACAAGTTCATCGACACCTACCTCAACAGCCCCGACCCGGGCATGCGCGAAGCTGCCGAACAGCTGCGGCTGCACGCCTCCGAGGACACTGTCACCCGCATGGTGGCCATCATGCGTACCAGCGCGGCAGTTGGTTACGGCCTGGGCACTTGGGCGTTCCTCGCGAGCACCTTCGAAACCACCTGTGCCAGGGTGCTGTCGTGGGTTCCTACGGTCGTGGTGCGTGCCGGGGCGCTGGCCTGTGCCGGTCTCCTGCTGAGCTTCTTCCTCACCGGGTCGGCGGACTACGAGAGTCTTCCCCCGGAGAAGAAGGCGTTTGTGATCACCTCCGGGGCCAACATCGTTGCCGTCACCCTGCTGCCCGTGGTGCGGCGCGTGGTGGCGCTGGCCCAGGTATGGAACTCCAACGTTGGCCTCGCCAAGAACCTCAAGATGTTCGTCAGCGGCAAGCTCATGTCGGAGGCGCAGAAGACCGCGACGAGCGGACTGCGCGGCTGGCTCATCCAGGAGGCCGGGCCGAAGGTTCCCGCTTCGCGCCTGAGCTTCAAGCAGTGGTGGAGTGCCCGGCAGGCGACTGCTGAAACAGCGCAGCTGTTGTCCAAGACGCCAAAGGGCGGCCTGCTGCGGGTGTTCGGCAAGAACGTCACGATGTTCATGGCAAGGACACTTGCCGCCGGGTTCGCCATCCTCGGCATCGTCATGTCCGCGATAGATCTGCACAACAGCGGTGAGCCGCTGGAACGGGCGGTGCACGCCATGTTCCTGATCGCCTCCTGCCTGGAACTGGTCGCCATAATGGGCGGCTGGATGCTGGCCGGCTCCTCGCTGGCCGTCGGCGGCATGCTGGTCACCACGATCTTCTCGATCGTGTCGGTGGTGGGCTTCGTCGCCCTGCTCATCGGGGCGGTCCTGCTCATCCTCCTGATGACCCAGCCGCAGCAGTCGCCGGTAGAGAAGTTCGCCAAGGAACAGGCGGGCGGCCTGTACATGGAGTACAAGGTGGCTATCGAGTCGTTCCGGCTCTACATGCCGATCTCGCAGCCGCAGCGCTCCGGCATCGCCGTGTTTCCGTTGGGCAACCGGGCCAAGGCCCTCACCATCGGCTCGGACGGCCGGGTCACCCAGGGGACGTTCGACTCCACCGGGCACACCGCGTTCTACATCGACACCGACGAGCAGGGCCGGGCGCTCATCGGCGCGCCGATCGTCAACACCGCGGGCAAGCAGGTGCTGCAAACCCTTGCCAGCAACGCTGATGGCGCGGTCACGTCCGTCAACTTCGACAGCACCAACCCGCCGCTGGATCCGAAGCTGCAGTGGTACGCGGTGCCGACGGGTAACGGCGTCTACGAGCGCGCGGCCAACGGCGTCGACGAACTCAAGGCGGCGCCGTTCGTGCTCTACAACGCCTACTGGGCCGACAAGATGAAATCCATCAGATTCCTCGCCACCGATTCGGCGGGCGGCTGGACGCTGACCGACAACCCGATGCTCGCCACCGGTCTCCAGCTGGAGATGGTCCCCACCAAGCCGGCCGAGCTGAGCATGAGCGACGTCTCCTGGCTAACCATCGCCCACGACGAGCGCACCACCCCGGCCCTGCACGTGCCGGGCAGCCTGCCTCGCAAGTGGAGCATCAGCCCGGCACTGCCGGACGGGCTGGAGTTCAACACCGAGGACGGCACGCTGAAGATGCGTGAGGGCTATAACGTCCCGCCCGCGCCGAAGCAGACCTACACGGTGAAGGTCAGCAACGATCTCGACTCGGTGCAGACCTCGTTCAGCCTTGAGGTGAAGCCTCCCCAGGAGGAGCTGTTCTTCGCCTGATCGGCACCGCCACGGGTCCCCGCCATCGGGCGGGGACCCACCATCTATCGCGAGGAGCGACGCGCATGACTGTCTTCAATCCGCGCGAGGTCGAGGTTCTGGCCGCCGCGCTGCCGGCTCAGGGCGGTAACCGGCTGGCCGACCTGACCCGCGAAATTCTTGTGTTGCATACGAAACGCTGCACACCCGGCAACTACTCCCAGCTGATCGGGACAGGGCCGGAGTTTCGCGCCATCTTCTTCCCCAACGCGGGCGAAAGCCCCTACGAGTCAACGATCACCCCACTGACCGGTTTGGACGGTGGCTTCTTCGCCGCCCTGTCGGTGGCCATGCTGTGCCAGCAGATGGCGGCGGTCGCCAGCACGCTGCGGCCGCAACTGCTGACCGGAAAGATAAATGACACGATCAATGGCTTAACCACCGCGATCCGCCAGAACTCTTTCCGTTATTACGCATATCTTGCCCGGTACGCTGACACGCCGATCAAAAACGCGTTGGCCGCCTTTCCCGACGAGGCCTCCCGCGCCTTGGCCCGGCAGCATTACCTGGCCGGGCTGACCTCGGCCAGCTGGGTCAACGCCAAACTGGTGCAGGATTCCACCGGATCCTGGCCCGACCGCGACTGGGAGCTTTACCACCATTGGATCAAGCTCACCGCGGTCGGGGCGTCCATAGCCGAGATCGACGCCGCGATCACCACCATGATGTCGCTTGGTTTGCCTGTCCCGCCGTCTTTGCGCCCGGGATCGTGGCACCTGCAGGCACCGTGGCTGAACGCCGGCTTCAGCGGCGCCGACATGGCCGACGCCAACGGCCCCATCGTGGCCACCAAGTGCACCAGGTATCCCGGTGCCCGATCCCCCAGCTGCATGGCCGAGGACAACTCGTTCGAGTTCACCGCCCTCACCCAGCCGGGCAACGGATATCGGCAGGTGCCCGCCAGCTCATGCCTCGCCCCCGGCACCCGCGTGGTGATGGCGGACCGCACCCTCAAGCAGATTCAAGACATCGAGGCCGGCGAAAGCGTGCTCACGCCGCAGGGTTCCCGATCGGTGATCCTGCGGTCAGCGCCGCTGCGCGGGCAGCGTACTCTCGTGCAGTTCGACGGGCTCGGCTTCGCCTTCGCCGCCACGCATCCGTTCCTGGTGCACACGGCGAGCGATCCGCTGGGCGCCACCTACGCCGCCGCCGACCCGCAGGGGCTGGCCCGGACAGTGCCGACGCTCAGCCAGTTCGGCCTGCGCGGGCTGCACCAGCCCGGCCCGGCGATCCTGGTGCGCCACACCGAGCAAGGCGACGTCGCCTTCCCCGCGCCCAGCACCCACGACGCGCCCACCGAGTTGCCCGAGCTTCTCTACGACCTCTACCTCGAGGTCGGCCCGGACGGCCGCAGCGAATACTACGCCGGGGACGAGCACACGCAATTGCTTGTCAGCTCGGAGATTCCCCGGTTCGCAGTGGCGCCGCAGACCACCGCGGTGGTGTTGCACGTGTTGCGGGCGGCAGGCCCAACCGTGCTGGAAACCCTGGCCAACGTGCCCGACGAGTCCTTCGACGACGTTCTCGGCATCGGGCTCGACGGATTGGCGCGCACCATGATGCCGACCATCGGCCGCAAGCTCACCACCGCGGCCGGCGTCGCCGAGTTGCCGCACACGGCGGAGGAGGTCGCGTGCGCGGTGCGGCTGTTCGCCGACTCACTGAACCGCGGGCCAGGAGGCGCACCCCAGCGGCGGATGGGCATGCTCGTGGAACAGTTCACCGCCCGCTTCGGCCCGCAGTTCCAAGCGGTGCTGGCGCTGCCGTGGCGCACCTTCGACCTGGCCGAATCGGATGTGGCCAACATCCTCGCGGTCACGCCCTACAGTGTCGAGCTTTTCGAGCCCGGCCCACCGGCCAGCGGCGCGACGGTGGAACTGGTGCTGCGCCACGAAAACGCAAGCTTCACCCGGCTGCTGCCGGTGCAACCGTCGTCGCCCGCCGACCGCTGGTACTACACGGTCGACCGGCCGGCCTACTTTCCGGAATGGACACCCTCGGCCGACGATTCGCTGTGGTACCTGGAAATCGCCGTCTTGCCCCATTCCCATCGCCGGATGCGGCTGGCCCTTCCCGGTCACATCGCCCACGGCTACCAGGCTTTCGCGGCGCCGGTTCTCGACGGCGACAAGGTGGTCGGGCAGGCGTGGCTGGATGTGCGGCTGCTGACCGTCGAGGCCTACGCGGCGGAGGCGCTCGGGCGCGCAGCGGGCCCGTCCGCGGACCCGATCGCCGGCCGTCTCGCCCACCTGGCGGCCCGCTTCGTGCGGAACAGGTTCGCCGAGACCGTCTTCGCGCTGCAGTACTGCACCGCGACCACCACTGTGACCCAGCTTGCCGACACCAGCCGGGTCGCCTGAAATTTCGCGCCAGCACATGTGCCGCCATGTGCTGGCGTGATTCTTGTCAGAACGTCACGAAGTACACAGTGAACTTCTGCGCCCAGTTGTCATTGGTGCAGTGGTAGATCTGCGCTGGTGCACCCGCCTCCAACGAACCGGCCGCAATATCCAGGCAGCGCCCGCCCACCGCCGACACCATCTTGTGCGGCGTCACCGTCCATCGCTGATTACTGATCCGGCTGCACGGCCAGGTGTCGACGACTGTCCGGTCGGCATTGGGTCCATGGGCGTCCAAACACCCTGTGGTGTAGACATTGGCAAACTGGTAGTCGTTGCCGCCGAGGCTGGTCAGGATCCACAGCTGGGCCGGGGTGAAGAAAACCAGTCGCAGGGTTCCTGAACCAGCTGCACCCCCATGTCCGTAGGCGTTTCCGGCGGCGCCTGAAGACACAGGCCGCTGCCCTCGTTCTGGATGATGTAGTAGGTCGCTGCGCTGGCGGGCGAGGCCGACGCGGCCACGCCCAGCACCGCGACAAGCCCCACTGCCGCGACAGCCGCGATCCTGCGGCGAATGCGCATAGTTTCCCCCTTTCGAAGCGATACGACACGGTCGTGCCGTCGGGGGCAAACTATGGAGTCACTGGCTGACGCCGACCGAAAACCACGCAGAAACCCGCAGCTCAGAGCTTTAGTCCCAAGCTGCGCCGAGCTTGGCCAGCTGGTCACGGTACTCGATTCGCTTGCTCCACTCCGCGGGCCAGACGGTCATTCCATACGCCGCGCCGTGGAAAGCTCCGGCCAGGCAGGCGATCGAGTCGGAGTCGCCGTTGGTGGCGCATGCCCGCCCCAGCGCCGCCACCGAGTCATCCGGGTGCCGAAGCGCCGCGTGCAGCGCCGTCGCCAGCGCTTCCTCGGCGATCCACCCCTCGCCCGTACGCGCGCACACGTCCCCGCCATCGTCCTTTGTGGACAAGACCGCCTGCAAGTTTTCCAGCACTTCTCGGCACTCGTCCCACCCGGCCGGCGAGCTGAAACCATCCACCCGCATCACCTGGCGCTGCGATCGGCACCGCTCAAGCAACAGCCCAGGCAACTCGTGCAGAGTTGCGCCCTGCACCAGAAACCGCACCGCGAACGCCGTCAGCTCCGACGCGGCCAGGGCCGTCGGATGCCCATGGGTCATCGCTGCCTGCAACTGAGCGACATAGGCCGTGGTGTCGTCGTCATAGGTCTTCACCAGCCCCACCGGGGTCACCCGCATGTTCGCACCGCAGCCCTTCGACCCGCGAATGCTCGCCTGCTCCCACGGCAGCCCGTAGTCAAGCTTCAAACATGCCCGCATACAGGTGTTTCCCGGAGCCCGGTTGTTGTCCGGCGACTTCAACCACTTGACGAAATGGGTGGTGAGATTCTGCACCAGGTCGCCCTCGCTGAGCAGCGCCCAGCCCACCGCCAGAGCCATCTGCGTATCGTCGGTAACCTGTGCCTTCTTGTGCAGCTCGGTCGGACCACCCGGCCCGAAAGCGGCCACAATGGCCGGATACTTCTTGAATTCTACCGGCTTGCCAAGAGCATCGCCGTAGGCCAGGCCGAACATCGAGCCAGTCGCACGCATGCCCACCAGAGTGCCATGCCACGCGGCCAGTCACGTCATCGGAAGCGACCTGAGCGCGGTGGCCAGCTGTGCCAGCAGCCGATGCCGTTGCTGCTCCACGGTTCCCGCCGCCCAGGCGTTCTTGACGTCGTCTCGCAGGCGCAGCATCCGCTGCTCGCCCAGCCCTGTAGCGGTGACGACAACGCCTGCGGCCTTGACTTCGCGACCATCGACGGCGCGGAACACGAGCACGTCGTATTGGGACTCGCGATGCCATTGCACCTCGGCCAGCTCTGCCCACTTGACCGTCTGCCTTCGCGGGGGCTTGCGCACGACCAGAGCGTCAACGCCAACTTCGGTGAACGTGAACAGGAGGTGCCAGGCGAAGGCACCGGCAGCAACCGCCATCACCACCCAGCCACCGACCACCACGACACCCTGGGCGTCGGCAGCCGTTGCGGCAGCAACTGCCATCGCCGACATCGCCAAGACCCATACCACCGCGAAAGCTCGCAGCCATACCGGAAACCGATAGCGACGGGCAGGCACCCACTGCCACTCCTGAGCCGGCGGCTCGGGCCGACGCAGCGACCGATCACTCGGATCGAAGGATGCGCGATACCGCCGTGCCCGCCGTGCCTCCGCATACCACACCGGCCCCACGAGAAGACCTAGGAGCGCTCCACGGGCCACCGAACCAGCGACACCACCCTCGCCCAGCACAACCCCCCAGACACACCCGGCCGTGCTGAACAAGATGACGCCAAAGACCAAGTTCCCCACCAGAGACGGTCCTCGATCCGCCGCCTTGGTCACATCCGCCATCGCAGAATCATGCCACGTTGCGTCGCCTACTTTTGCCCTGGAACCTGACGGGCCAGCTAATGCCAGGAAAGATACGATCTCGCGCGTGAGCATGAACGGCGAGTACCTGCGTGTTACCGGCGCCGAGCTGAGGCTGGCCCTTGAGGACCCGGATTGGGCCTACGAATTTGCCAACAGCTGGCGCGAGGCAATCGACTTCGCCGACGATGCGGGCGCCGAGTGGGATGGCCGTGATCCAGCCGAGGCGCGGCAACGCTTTCTGACGACCCACAAAGCATGGGAGGTGATCGCCTTCCTGCTGCGGCGTGCGAGTTTTCCGATCGATGTGGTGATGGGCGAACACACCCTGGGCGACGACTCCGACTGGGGATATGGGCCTGCCCGCTACCTGACCGCGCAGGAGGTCGCCCAGGCGGCCGCCGGCCTCGCGGCGCTGCCGTTCTCCGCGCTCGCCGACGGCGTCGCCCTCGCGGATCTGGCAGCGGCCAGCGTGTACCCGATGATCTGGGACGAACCCGAAGCGCTGCAATGGGTTCAGCACTGGTATGAGCCTTTGCCGACATTCTTGGCCGCCGCAGCGCACGCAGGCGACAGCGTGCTCGTCTGGCTCGACTGACCCCCCAACGCCTCGATGCCTGGCGGCGAGAGGCCCTCCCCGGCTGACGTCAAGAGACCTGCGGTTGGCGGCGCCAAAACTGGCGGGGTGCGTATCCGTCTTTGCGGAGCCAGTGTTCGGTGTAGACGATGCGGTCGGCTGGGATCACACCGATCGTGCCCAGCGGCGGGTCGTCGAGGGAGGCGGAGCGTTCGACGTGGTCGGACTGCCAGCGGACCACTGGCCAGTATCGGTGGAAGTCCTCGTCGTCGGGGTCCAGAAGGCTGGCGCTGCCGAACAGCTGTGCTCCGCGGCTGCTTGCCTGTCCGACCAGGGGCGCGAAGATGCCGACCGACACGCGTGGGTCGGCGAGGATGTTGCGCATCTTCGGTGAGCTGCGCTTGGCGGTGAACACCAGGGTGAAGTCGAGGTGGAAGAAGCGCACCGGGGTCGCCAGCGGACCGTCGGGGCCGGCGGTGGCGAGCACGCACATGTTCTGCGAAGAGAGCAGGTTGAGGATGCGTTCCTCCAGGCGATTTCGCTCCAGCCGTTTGGTCGGGCTGGGACCGGCAAGCCATGGGTTGGTCACGATCATGGGCGCTACTCTGCCAGATTCACCTGAGGCGACCGGTACCG
The DNA here is from genome assembly GCF_016862955.1 of Rhizocola hellebori. Lineage (GTDB taxonomy): Bacteria > Actinomycetota > Actinomycetes > Mycobacteriales > Micromonosporaceae > Rhizocola > Rhizocola hellebori. Next base: position 327,811 of record NZ_BONY01000001.1, read on the forward strand.
GTCCGATGTGGAATGTTGCGGTATAAGTGTTCTATGACGACGGACTTCCGTGAGCGCCTCGCCGAGTTGCGGCAAGCTGGCCAAATCGACGGTTTGCACGCGGTCGCAGTGGTTCGTGATGGCCAGATCCTGCTGGAGCACTACGGGGCGGGCAGGGATTTCAGCTGGGGCAAACCATTGGGCGTTGTCGAGTTCGGACCTGAGACGCTGCACGACATCCGGTCGGTCACCAAGAGCGTGACCGCGCTGGTGTATGGCATCGCGATGCACGACGGACTGGTCCCGTCGCCTGACGAGCCGCTGTTGCGGCACTTCCCGCAGTACCCCAAGCTGGCGGCGGATCCAGCGCGCGCCCGGCTGACCGTTGAGCATGCGCTGACCATGTCGCTGGGGCTGCAATGGCGTGAAGACCTCCCCTACAACAGTGTGGCCAACGACGAGATCGCGATGGAGTTCGCGCGCGACCGGTACAGATACATTCTGAGCAGGCCGATTGCCGAACCGCCCGGCACTCGGTGGAACTATTGCGGCGGCGCCACCGCCCTGCTCGGCCGGCTGATCGCCGAAGGCACCGGGCGGCCGCTGCCGCAGTACGCGCAGGTAACGCTGTTCGATCCCTTGGGCATCGGCGACTTCGAGTGGATGGCCGGCGCGGACAAGGTGGCCTCCGCGGCCTCCGGGCTGCGGCTGGCGCCCCGCGACCTGGCCAGGATCGGCAATCTGGTGCTGGCAGAGGGAGTCTGGGACGGCCATCGGATCGTCACGGCCGACTGGATCCGCACGATGCTTGAGCCACGCCTGCAGACCGAATGGGGTGGGCAGTACGGCTACCAGTGGTACCTCGAATCCGTCGCCGGCCATCGGCTGCTGGCCGGCATGGGCAACGGCGGCCAGCGCCTGTTCGTCCTGCCCGGCCTGAACCTCGCCGTGGCCATCACCGCCGGTAACTACGACGGCCCCGAGCAGTGGCGCACTCCGCTCACCGTGCTGGAGCACGCAATCCTGCCCGCGGTCGGCTGACCGGTTCAGGCAGGCCCGTCGACGTTGACCACGGCCGGGCCGGAACCGGCTCGCACCACGATGATTTGGCTCTCCTCGTCGCCCGGGTTGCCTTCGCGGTGAATGGCGCCCTTCGGCACGTGCAGGAAGTCACCCGGCCCCGCCTGCACCGTGTCGGTGCCGCCCGGCCCGAAGTCCATTCGCAGCGAGCCGTGGACCACGTAGATCGACGTTTCGTAGTCGGCGTGGTGATGCCACCCCGTCGTCGTGTGCGCGTCGGTGCGCACCAGCCCGGCCCACATCCCCGGCACCGCGATCGCCTGCTCGCGTTTCATGCCGGGGGTGTGCTCGCCTTCGACGCGATCGGTGGACCTCACCAAAGTCACTGGCTGGTCTGCGTCCATGTCGGTGCCTCCTTGATCTGAGCCGCAGGTGTCTGCCCGTGTTCGGCCATGTCTGTCGGTGTACAGAATCGGGCCGCCCAAACCTCATGCTCTCGCACTCTTTCCACCATCGAACAGGTTCACGGGGTATTGGGGGTCCGGACAATGGCGATGTTCTCGATGTTTCTCAATGCGCCACCGGCGAGTACCCCGGTGAACCTCGTCTACTTCGAGAAGCGCCCGTTCGGGCCGTACGGTCAGGCGGCCGGGGAGGTGTCCACCGAGAATGGGTTCTCCAACGCGCTGTGGCTGCAGGTGTCGGCGAACGCGGCCGCATCGCTGCGCGGCCTGCGGGCGGTGTGGGACGGCTGGTTGCGGGTCGCCGGGGTGCAGGAGGGCTTCGCCGCCGACGACCCGACCGCGCCGCTGGTGGTGGAGCTGAGCCCAGGACCGAACCAGGCGCTTGAACTGCGGGGCATCTGCGCCGCCCAGCAGATCGAGACACCGCGCCGCATTCGCTACCACGGGATCGATCCGGCGTCGCTGGTCGCCGCGGTGACCACCTACTTCCACTCGACGCCGTCGCTGCGGGTTCTGACTCCTGGCGGCGGAGGCCTGGGCACCTTCGACCCGAACGCGGAACAGCTCATCGGGCTGTTCCTGGCCGGCAGCCTGAGTGTGCCGCTGGTGGAGGCGGGCCTGGGCGTCGGTCAGCCGCTGGGCACGGTGAGCACCCGCAACCTGGCGGACGGGTTGATCGGCTTCGGTATCGAGCTGCAGACCGACCCGCCGATGGGGGTGGCTACCGCCGCCCAGCCGCCGCTGCCGATCAACCGGCTGGACCCGGTGACGTTCTTCAACACGCTGGGGGCAGCGAAGCTTCGCAACGGCGCCGACGCTATCGATCCGGCCCAGCGGCAGAACTCGTGGCTGGACAACGTCACCAAGTCCCGGGTGCTGATCACTTTCCGCGACGAGTGGAACGCGCCGCTGCTGTCCACAAGCGACGCGGTCGTGACCGGCCCCGGCGCTGGGCAGTCCGCCCTCGCGCGGATGGACAACGTGCACGCCGGAACCATCGTCGCGCCGACCGGGTGGCATCTTTACACCTGCTCCATCGGCGTGCCGGGGACGCGCAAGCTCACCCCGCTCAACGTGAACACGGCGGCCGCCGACCCGCTGGTCATCGACACCGCCGGCCCGGCCCATCGGGTCGTCGCGACGGTACGGCCCGAGGACTGGTTCCAGCCCGACTTCCCCTCACGCCCGCCGGCGCCGCAGACCGACCTGGCCCGGTACACCTCCGGCAACATCGTCGACCTGCTGGTGGACGGAATCCCCGCTTTCAAGCGCCTGGTGGGCGATCTGCGCGAGCTTGAGGACAGCTCGCCGTCGCCGGGCAGGTTCCCGGACCACTTCGTGCTGATCGGCGGTTGGTTCCTGGACGCCGACTTCGAAATGATCGAGCGCGATGCGACCTCCAAACTGAAGCGGCTGCTCGAACTTGGGATCAACAGCCCGCACCGGTTGATCGTGCGCGCCTTGGCCTGGGGCATGAACGTCCCCCACGAGACGCTGCGAACCATCAATCTGCTCGACGTGCCGCGCGGGGCCGGCTACGTCTTTGCCAGCGCGGTGACCTTCAGCGACCCCCGCACCTCGTTCCACTGGAAGGTGACCGTGGTGCGCAACCGCTTCGGCACCTTCGCCTCGCTGGGCGGCATCGACATCAACCCGAATCGGGTGGACGACTCCGACCACCTGCCGCGGCGGACCAAGTACCACGACGTGCACTGCCGCATCCAGGGCCCGGCGGTCGTCGACGTGACCAAGGCATTCCTGGCCCGGTGGCGCATCCACACCACCGAGCAGGGCAACTATCTCGACGCCACCGACTCGATCACCCCCACCGTGACCACGCCTGCGGAGGTCCCGGCCACCCACCTGGTGCAGATCACGCGGACCTTCCAGGCTGGGACGGGCTTCGGCTATCAGCCGTGGTCGCCTCAGGGGGAGCGGACCACGTGGGCGAATCTGCGGAACGCGATCTCCCGGGCCAAGCGCTACATCTACATCGAGGAGCAGTACTTCGTCTCCGCCCTGGTGCGTGACGCGATCCTCGACGCTCTCAACCAGCCCACCGCGGCCGGGCTGGAGGTGGTGATCCTGATTCCCGACTCGGCGGACAGCTCGGACAGCATCTTCAATCCGGTCAACGACAAGGACTCCTGGGATCGGGTCAGGTACATCACGCTGTCCCCGTTGATGAACGACCCGCGGGTCCACGTCTTCTCCATCAAGGACTACTACGTCCACACCAAAGTCACTGTCGTCGATGACATCTTCTGCACGATCGGCACCTCCAACATCAACAACCGGGGCATGAACTTCGACGCTGAGATCAACGCGTGGGTACTGGATGGGCGCACCGAGGCCGGGGTGCGCAAGTTCGCCCGCGACCTGCGAACCCGGCTGTGGGCCGAACATCTGGGCAAGCCGCTCAACGAAGGCACCTTCGCCGAGCTGGCCGACATCGATCGCGGGCTGGACATTCTCAAGAACCGCCGCCCCGCCAATTCGCGCATGGCCCCGTACCAGCCAAGAAATCCTGGCTCCGACTATCCGCGGCTGTGGTTCACGGTCGCCGACCCCGACGGCACCTGAGCAGGAAAGGACCCTTCGATGACTGACAGTGCGACGCTGATCCTGACTCCGGTGACCAGCCAGTTCCCGGCGCAGGCCCTGCCGGCCGGCCTGGACTTCGGCGACGGCCGCTCCGCCGAGCAGGTCCTCGGGTCGGTCTACTGCACCGATTACAGCCTGCTCGCGGCGAACGGGGGCATCGGCTTCACCGCGTCGATCATCATCGCGGAGGAGCTGGGCATCGGGATTCCCGGTCTGGACGAGGCCAAGCTGCTCATCGGCGCGCCACCGGCCGGTGGGATAACCCAGGTCCGGCTCACCGCTTTCGTCGGCGAGGACGGTTTCGAGCTCACCGCCGACGAGATCCGGGTGGCCCTGCGGCTGCCGCCCAGTTTGCTCAAGCCGATGCCGACGACCCCGGGTGGGGCCGCGCCTCCCTTCGCCGAGATCGCCGTGCATGGAGCGGTCAGCATCGACCATCACCTCGACGTGCGGGTGCGCGGCTTCGACAGGCTGTCGCTGCCGCCGGTCATGGTGGGCGACTCCGGCGTGGTGATCTCGGCCGACGATGTGTTGCTCTGTCTGTCCAAAGCCGACACTCCGGCCGAGATCCTGGCCGCCGGCTTTGAAGAGGGATTCCTTGGCGTGTACCTGAGCCAGGCGACCATCAAACTACCCGAAGGCCTGCCCGCGCTGGCCCCCGACTCGCTCGTGATCCGCAACGCCGCCATCGGCTCGCAGGGGGTCAGCGGCAGCCTGGCCGCGAACTACGGCTTCACCTACGACCCGGCCGCCAAACGGTTCACCGGCGACGGTGCGGGCGACCTGTTCGGGGTGCCGTTCGGGGTGACGTCCCTGGCCATCGAGCTGCGCCACAACACGCTGACCGCCGGAACGCTTACCGGGCAAGTGCTGCTGCCGTTCTTCGACCACCCGGTCGCGGTGACGGTCACCATCCGCGCCGACGGTTCGTGCGCCATCGACCTGGGCTCCGGCACCGGCGTAGGCACCATCGAGCACCCGGGTCTGCTGCGGCTGGCCGTCGAGCATCTCGGCTTCGAGGTCGCCGCGGGAAGGCTGGTCGCCCACCTGGGCGGCACGGTCACCCCGCTCATCGGTGGCCCGTCCTGGCCGTCGTTTCATGCCGACGACATCGCCATCGACGCCGACGGCAACATCGCCGTCCATGGCGCTGGGCTGATCCTGGCCAACGGCAGGCCGCTGGGTCTGGGGCCCTCCCCCACCGGCGCCGGGCAGACGCCGGGGGTGACTGTCGACCGGCTTGCCTTGTCGGGCAACCCCTTCGGCGATGGGCTGGTGGCCGACGCCGACGTGTCCGCGGTCGCGAGCCTCGGCCCGGTCACCGCTTCGATCCAGAAGCTCGGCGTGCACACCCGCCTCGCCGTGGCCGCGGACGGATCCGGCCCGGTCACCGCCGACCTGTCGTTCACCCCGCCCACCGGCATCGGCCTGACCGTCGACGCGCAGGGGGTGCTCTCCGGTGGCGGGTTCCTTTTTCACGACGCCGATCGGCACCTTTTCGGCGGGCTCATGCAGCTGTCCGTACACGAAAAAATAATGGTGACCGCCTACGGCCTGATCAGTCAGCGCATGCCGGATGGCAGCCCGGGATTCTCCTTGCTCATTTTCGTTACTGCAGACGGGTTCCAGCCGATCCCGCTCGGCTTCGGGTTCATGCTGCAGGGCATCGGCGGCATGCTGGGCGTGCATCGCACCTTCGACGTCGAGGTGCTGCGGGCCGGGCTCAAGAACGACTCGCTGGGCCTGCTGCTGGCTCCGCACGATCCGGCCAAAAATGCGGTGGCTCTGGTGCAGGCCCTCGATTCGGCTTTCCCGGCCCGCCGGGGCAGCATCCTGCTCGGCCTGCTCGCCCATATCACTTGGTTCAGCCCGACTCTGGTCGACCTGCACCTGGCGCTGATTCTGGAGCTGGGCGGGCGGGAACGGCTGCTGTTCCTCGGCCGGGTCAGCGCCCTGCTGCCGACCAAGGCCAACGATCTGATCCGGCTGAACCTGGATGTGCTTGGCGTGCTTGACTTCGACGCGGCAACGCTGGAGGCCGACGCTGTCCTGGTGGACTCCAGGCTGGTCCACCAGTTCCCGGTCACCGGCTCGGCCGCGCTGCGGGCCCGCTGGTCGGGTGGCGGCAGCTTCGTGCTGGCGGTGGGCGGGCTGAACCCGCGCTTCCCGGTGCCCGTCGGCTTCCCGCAGCTGGACAGGGTGACCGTCGCGCTGTGTTCGGGCAGCAACCCGCGGCTGGTCTGCGACGGCTACTTCGCCATCACCGCGAACACCGTGCAGTTCGGCGCGCACGCGTCGCTGCACGCTGAGGCCTACGGCTGCACGGTCGACGGCGACCTCGGCTTCGACGCGCTGGTCACCCTGCTGCCGCCGCATTTCATCATCGACTTTCACACCGGGGTCCAGCTCAAGTTCCACGGGAACACGCTGTGCAAGGTGGCGCTGGACGGGACCCTGGAAGGGCCGCTGCCGCTGGCGCTGGCCGCGAAGGCGAAGTTCGAGATCCTGTGGTTCAGCTTCTCGGTGGACTTCCACTTCACCTTGGCCGAAGGCGATGTGGTGAAGTCGCTGCCCGGGGTGTCGCTGGTCGACGAGGTGGCCAAGGCGCTGGCCGACCCGGCCAGCTGGAGCACCCGAGCGCCCACCGGTGTCCAGCACGGGGTGGTGCTGAGCAAGGTGCCCACCGGCGGGCGTACAGCGCTGGACCCGTTGGGGCAGCTGGTGGTGCAGCAACAGGTGGCACCGCTGAACACCAGCCGCGACGTGGATACCTATGGTGGGGCGGCGGTCAGTGGGCTGCGCCGGTTCGAGCTCTCCGGAACCCTCAACGGGCAGCCCGGCACGGCGATCACCGCGGCCTTCGCGCCGGCGCGCTATTTCACCATGAGCGATGCCGACAAGCTTGCCGCCCCGTCGTTCGAGACGATGGACGCCGGGCTGGTGCTCGGCTCGGACGTGGTGTCGATCGATCCGGGCGCGATCGTCGCAGCGCCCCTCGATTACGACAGCATCGTGCTGAACCCGCTGCCCTCGGCGCAGGGCCTGGTGGCCGCCGCGACCGGAAACTACCAGCTGCCGGCGCAGTCGCTGGACGCGCAGACCGGTACCGGATCGGCGGCCCGCGCACCGGTACGGGCCTCCGGCCGCGCCCGGTTCAGCAACCCCCAAACCGCGGCCGCCGCAACGCTTTCCGCGCCGAGCTGGCGCATCGTCGAGGTGCAGACCAACCAGCAGGCGCCGATCGACCCGAGCATCACCACCTGGAGCGAGCAGCGTGCCGCGCTCGCCGTCCTGAACCGCGGCGGCCAGCGGTGGCAGATGGTCGCCGTTCACGAATTGCCAGCCTGACCGGGAGGCGCATCATCATGACCACTGCTGCCCTGAGTTTCCTGCCCTGGGTTCGCCAGGGCGCCGCCGCGGCCATCGCCGTGCCGGACGATCTGGGCCTGCCCAGCCAGAATCCGGTGCGCCCGGTCGCAGCCATCGCGGCCACGCTCACCCTGCACGACGGGCCGTCCGTGCCGGCGCCGCCGATCACCCTGCGCGGCCCGGCGGACGTGGCCGGGTTCCACGCCAATCAGGTGGTACGAACGGATCCTCGCCCGTCGAGCACCGACTTCGAAGCCAACTGCTTCCCGTCGGTCGAGTTTGACCGGCCAGACTTCCCGTGGCTGTTCACCCCGGCGAAGGCCGACGGCCAGAACCGATTGCGGCCCTGGCTGTGCCTCGTAGTGGTGGAGAACCGGCCCGGTGTCACGGTGAACGCAGCCGCCGACGGGCCGCTCGCGGTGCTGCGCATCGCAGCGCCGGCCAGCCCCGCCGTCGAGTTGCCCGATCTCAAGGACTCCTGGGCGTGGGCCCACGCCCAGGCCTCTACCGCAGACACCGGCGAGGGCGCGGTCCTCGGCGCGCTGGGCGACCCGGCGCGCGGCCTGTCCCGGTTGGTGTGCCCCCGCTTCCTGGCGGCCGACACCGACTACCTCGCCTGTGTGGTGCCCACTTTCGAAGTGGGCCGCAAGTCCGGGCTGGGCCTGCCGATCACCCCCGCCGACGTCGACCCGGCCACCGGCGTGCTTACCCCGGCTTGGTCGCTGGCCAGCGGGCCGGTCGAGGTGGTGTTGCCGGTGTACTTCCAGTGGTCGTTCCGGACCGGCCCGGCCGGTGACTTCGCCTCGCTGGCCGGCCGGCTGCAACCGGGGGTGCCGGCCGGTCTGGGTACCCGCACCATCGACATCGGTCAGCCCGGGTTCCCGGCCTCCGGAGTGAGCATAGTGGAGCTCGATGGCGCGCTGGCACCGATCGGGCCGACACCGGCCGACCCGATCCCATTGGCGTATAAGACTTCCCTGGCCGGTGTCCTCAACGGACCCGCGGGGCAACCGGCACAGGTGCTGGCCCCGCCGATCTACGGCCGGTGGCCGGCCGGCGTCACCACGGTCGCCCCGGCCGGGACCACCTGGGTCGACCAGCTCAACGTCGACCCGCGCCGCCGGATCGCCGCCGCGTTGGGGACCAGGGTGGTGCAGGAACACCAGGAGGCGCTGATGGCCTCCGCCTGGGATCAGGCCGCCCAGGTGCGCGAGGCGAACCAGCGGCTGCGCCAGATGCAGCTCAGTCTTGCGGTGAGCAGGTCCTTGTACCGCAAAAACCTGGCCGTGCTGTCGGAGGAGCAGATCCTGCGGGTGGCCGCACCGGCGTTCGGGCGGATATGGAACGGCGACGTGTCGATCCTGGCCGAGCAGACCGGCTCCGCGCTGCAGGCCGGTGCCAACCAGGCGGCCATGCGCCGCATCGGCCGCCAGCGCGGCCCACTGTCGCGCCGGGTCCTGGCCAAGGGGCCGCAACCCCGTTCGGCCACCGACACCTGGGTGGCCCGGCTCAACGAAATGCCCGGCACCGTGGTCCCCGCGCCCCCACCGCCCCCGGCCGCCGACCGGGTGCCGTTCCCAGCCGCGCTTGCCTTGGCCCGCAACAGAATCAGCCCCACCGACACCCAGTCGTCCTTTGGCGTGTTCTTCGTGGCCGCCGAGAACGCGCCGGTGAGCCAGCCCGGAAATCCGGTCGTGGACACGTCGCGGACCGAGCTGCCGGACTTCTTCCGCCACGCCGCCGGCCGGAATTGGGACCGCTTCTTCCCCGTCCGTGACCTCACGCCGCCCCCGCAACCCGTTGCCCTGCAGAGCATCCGGGAGCTGGTGCTGGCGCAGACCGAGCCGGGGACCACGCTGCGGGCGCTCGCCGGCGCCATCGTCGGCACCGGCGACAGCGTGCTGGCCCCGACCCCACCGGGCATCTCCGGCACCGGCTTGGAAACGGTCATGACCGGGCCGAGCTTCCCGCAGCCGATGTACGAGCCGCTGCGGGAACTGTCCCAGGACCTGTTCCTGCCCGGGTTGGAGAAGATCCAGCCCGACACCGTGCTCGGCCTGCAGACCAATCGGGCTTTCGTGGAGAGCTATCTGGTGGGGCTCAATCACGAGATGGGCCGCGAGCTGTTGTGGCGTGGCTACCCGACCGATCAGCGCGGCACCTGTTTCGCGCACTTCTGGGGCTTGGGTGTGCCCAACGCCGCCCCGGCCGACATCACCGACCTGGTGACCTGGAAGGCCCGCGGGTTGGCCAGCAGCACCAACGCCCCGCAGACCGGCGAACAGTTCGTGATGGTGATACGCAGCAGCCTGCTGGCCCGCTATCCGAACGCCACCATCTATCTGACCCCGGCGATCCATCCTGGATCACCGCCAGACCTGACCCGGATCGTGCCGGACGAGGCCCCGGCGCACGAGCAGCTGCCGCTGTTCAGCGGCGCGCTCCAGCCCGACATCGCGTTCTTCGGCTTCGCCGTCTCCACGGCACAGGCCACCGGCGCTGACGGCGGGCCGGGCTACTACGTCGTGATCCAGGAGCACCCCACCGAGCCGCGCTTCGGCCTGGACGTCGGCTACCCGCACACCGGCAGCCATTTGGCGCTCGGCCCGCAAGCCCCGACCGGCTCCACCGCGGCGCAACTGGCCGCGCAGACCCGCAGGCGACCGGTACGCCTTGCGCTGCACGCCTCTCGCCTCATCACGCACGCCTGAAACCCGGACGGATGACCCCGATGAACTCGACGAGCCCCACGCTGTTCGACTCCCCCATGGCGCCTCCGCGGGCCAACGAGGGGATCCCCAACCCGGGCCTGTGCCCCAGCGATCTGCCGCTGGTGTTGCTGCCGGTGCGGCTGGAGACCCGGTTCTTTCCGCTCACGGCCACCACCACCGAGCTGCGCATCCGGGTTTACCCCGATCAGGTGCATCTGGATACCCATGAACCGCAGCTCACCGCCGAGGAGCGGGACTGGGGAACCCGTTACTGGCAGGCGGATTGGGCAGCCGCGGCCAACCTCGACGCCCGCCGTGACGCCTGGCGGACCCTCGCCGACCGCTTCGGCGCACCGCGGGCCGCCTGGATCGTCCGCGCTTTGCAGCCAACAAATCTGGCGCAGCGCCCGGCCGCCTCGCCGGTGTTCCCCAACCTGACCGAACCGGCGCCGCAGCATCGGTGGAACCGCGCGCCCCAAGCCCGGCTGCTGCCGGATCGCTGGATCGCCATCGTGCACTCGGCCGGGCAGGTGGCGCAGATCGCCACCGGCGCCGACATCCCGCGGCCGTTGGCCGTCGGCCCGGACCCGCAGGCCCCGCCCCCGGACGAGGCCACCCGCGCGGCCATCGACAGCGGCGAGGAGCTGGCTATCGACGGCGCGATGACCTGGCTGGTCGACTTCGACGAAGCCGAACGGGTGGGCATGGCCCTGCGCATGAGCATCCCCACCTCGGTGGCGAACGCCGGATTGGACAGCCTGTTGGTGTTCGGGGTGGTGCGCTCCCTGGGCGTGGCCGAAACCGCGGCCGGTTTCGCCGATCTGCTCGACGCCCATCACTACACCGACGGCTTGGCGTTCCTGCCTTTGGGCACCCCCACCAACAACACCGACGATCGCCGCGCCGGGTACGACTCGGCCGATCCGGACCGGGCCACCAGTTTCGCCAACGAGATGCTCACCGACCCGAACCGGTCGGTGAACGCCTTGCGCGCCGGGGCCGCGCTCGGCCTGTCCTTCCCGCGCATCGCCGGAACCCTGGGCCGGCTGGACGGTGCGGCCCGCGATCACGACACCGATCTGCGCGCCATGAACACCGCCTTGTGGCCGGCGGGCTGGGGCTACTACCTGACCAACATGATCGGTGCCGAGACCGGTCTGTCGCCCGACGCGGTGGACTGGGTGCGCGGTCACTTCCTGGACTACGTCCGGGCCGGCGGGCCGTTGCCCGCCTTGCGATGCGGGCCGCAGCCTTATGGCATCCTGCCGGTCACGCTGCTCGACGGGTGGACACCGCAGCCCGGCGACCAGAGCGCGGCCCGGCAAGGCTGGCTTCGGGATCTGCTGGTCCACGCCCGGGACAGGATCTGGCGTCCGGTGCTGGGCAGCGTGGCCCGCATCGGCCTGCGCACCCCGCCCGACCCCGACGCCGACCTGGCCGACGTCATGCGGACAGACGGAATCTCCCACGGCCACCTGGCTCGCCCGGTGCTGGGCCGCCATTACGTGCAGCACCTCTACTCGCTCAACGCCCAGTCACTCAGCGCCGACCTGCAGGCCCAGGACGTCATCGCCGACAAAATCCTTACCCTGCTTGGGTTGCCGACCCAGGCCGGGCACCGCCCACACGTGGCGGGGGCGTTCCACTCCGACAGCGGCCTGCCGGTCACCGCACCACTGGTGCAGCCCGACGGGGTCGCAGCTGGGCTGCCAGGTCATAGCGACTATCTCGGCGCGTTGCTGGCCGCGACAACGATCGATGCGATCGTCAACGCCGCGCCTGCCCCGGCCAGCCTGCTGCATGCGTTGCTGCGGCACGGCCTGCTGCGTGAGTTCGCGACCGCCGCCGCCCGCATCGCCGCCACCATCCCGGGCAGCCCCAGCCTCGCCACCCTTTTGCGCGACCTCGAACTCGTGGATCTCGTCGACGTGCCGCCGGTCAACTTCGTCCTGGCGACCCCGCCGCAGACCCGCCATTGGCGTCGCCAGCTCGACCTCACCGACGCGCCGCTGACCGCCGGGGCCAGCATCCGCGCTTACCTGGAAGGGCTCACCGACTTCGGGGCCGCGCCGGTGGCGTCGCTGGGCCAGTTCCGCGCCGGCCTCGCCCACCTTCGCGGCCTCGACGACGAGAGCCTGCACGTGCTCATGCAGAGCACGCTGGACCTCTCCTCGCACCGGCTCGACGCGTGGATCACGTCGTTCGCCACCAAACGCCTCGCCCAGCTGCTGCCGGACGGGCCGCAGGGGCAATACATCGGCGCATATGGATGGGTGGAGAACCTGCGGCCCGGTCCTGTCCGCACCCCGCTTCCCGCCAGCGCCCTGCCTCCCGGCGAACCCGGGCCGCTTTACGCCCCGGCCAACGACAGCGGCTTCCTCCACGCGCCCTCGGTGAACCATGCCAGCACCGCTGCCCTGTTACGCAACGCGCATCTCGGACCGAGCGGCGTGCCCTCCGCAGAAGGGCCTTTCGCCATCGATCTGTCGTCAAGGCGGGTCCGCGACGCCGAGAACCTCCTCGACGGGGTCCGGCAGGGGCAGCCGCTGGGCGCGCTGCTCGGTTACCGCCTCGAACGCCATCTGCACGAACTTCAGCTCGACCGGTTCGTGGCGCCGCTGCGTGAGCTCGCGCCGATCGCCGTGCGCGAGCGCAGCGCCGACCAGCCCAAGGCCGAAGCGATCGCGGCCGGCAACGTTGTCGACGGGCTGATGCTGCTGCGACGGTACGACGAGAGCGGCCCCTCACTGCTCACCGGCGCGCTGACCGGGGCGAGCAGCGCCGAGCTGAACGCGGTCACCAATGAGCTCGCGGCGCTGGCCGACTCGGTCGACGCGCTCGGCGACGCCCTCACCGCCGAGGCCGCGCACCAGCTCGTGCAGGGCAACACGGCCAGGATGGCCAGCACCCTGGCGGCCGTCTCGCAGGGCGAGGCACTGCCGGCCGAGCTGGCGGTGACCCGTACCCCGCGCAGCGGCAACCCGGTCACCCATCGGGTCGCGGTGCTGTTCAGCGGCGTGTCCAATTCGGGCGGTGGCTGGCTGGCCTACAACGCCACCCCGCGGCCGCTGGCCGAACGCTGGCTCAGCGCCTGGGTGCGCCAGCTGCTCGGTGACGCCCGCACCATCCGCTGCACGGTGCAACGCCTCGACGAGGCCACCGGGGCGGTAGTCCAGACCGTGCGCTTCCCGCTCAACGACGTGCCGGTGACCGCGCTCGACTTCGTTTATTTCACGGGTACCGATGCGGGCGGCCTGTGTTACGCCGAGCAGCTCGTGCTCTACCACGCGCGGGTCATGACCGGCGGGTTCGGTGCCACGGCGGCCCTACGGCTGCACCATGTTCGGCCGCAAGACCTGTCTCCCGGCGAAACCACCCTGTTCGACGCGCTGGAACAGGCGCGGGCGATCCGCACCACCCTTTCCGGCACCCGCGGGCTGCTGCCCGACGACCTGTCCCCACCGGGACGCGCCGCCGGCGCCACGGTCGACCTCGCCGAGCTGGAAAGCAGGATCGTGCGTCTGGAGAACACGCTCGACCGGTTCCACAAAGCACTGTCCGCTTCGGCGGCCAAGAGCACGGCCGCCACCGCCGACGAGCTGCGTACCGGCCTGCTCAACCTGAGCCTGCTGGGCGTGGGCGGGTCGGTGCCGTGCGTGGCCACCGACGACGACACGGCCACCCGCATGGCGCTGCTGAGCCAGGCCAACGCGGTGCTGAAAGAATCCGCGCCGCGCCTGGCCCGCGCCACCGCTTTGCGCGCCGCGCCCGCCGTGCCCGACCCGCGTGCCCGGGTGCAGCAGCTCGTCGACCGCGCACACAACGTCTGCGGCAACGAACTGGTGGTGCTGCCCTACTTCACCTGCGACGTGGCCGGCGCCACCGAACTGGGCGGGGCGCTGGCGGCCAGCACTCAGCAGCAGGGCGGCGACAGGCTTGCCGCGCACGGCTGGTACACCCGGATGGCCCGGGTTCGTGAACCGCTCGCCCGGCTCGGCACCTGCCTGCGCCTGGCCGACGTGCTGAGCACCGGCGCCCGGCTCAACCTCACCGTCGCCCAGCTGCCCTTCGACGCACGCGAACGCTGGGTCGGGCTGCCCCCGGCCGACGGCACCGAATTGGCGGCGAACAAGCTGTCCCTGGTGTGCCAGTCGACGCTGCCGCTGGACGCGGCCAAGGCGCTGTGCGGGCTGCTTATCGACGAGTGGGTCGAGGTCGTGCCGAACAAGACCGAGACCACCGCGCTCGCCTTCCAGCTCGACCCGCCAAATTCTGTGCCACCGCAGAACATTCTGGTGGCCGTGCCACCGGTGCCCGGGCAGGCGTGGGACACCGAAACCCTGCGCCGGGTCCTCATGGAAACCCTTGACCTGGCCAAGCTTCGCGCGGTCGACCCGGCCCTGCTCGGCGCGGCCGCCCAGTACCTGCCCGCGCTGTACCTGCCGTTCAACGCCGCCGACGACGCGGTATCCACCGACTTCGCCCCTTACACCGGATAGCAAGGAAGGATCGTCATGCTCGGAATCGGCATCTTCATCACCGGCCCGGCCGAGAACACCGTGGTAGGACGCCGCCAGCAGTTCACCGGCAGCATCGCGGCGTTCAACGGGTCGGTCTCCTCGGTCACCATCCAATTTGGATCCGGCGGCGAAACCATCAACGTCACCCCCGCCAACCGCAACGCCCGCAACGGCCTGGGCTGGAGCTGGACCGGGCTGATCCCCAACAGTATCCGCCCCGGCCAGTCCTTCCAGCTCATCGCCGTGGTCGACGGGACCATGAACACCAGTCCCCCCAACGATCCCGAGCCGAACATCGAACCCGCCCACGGCGAGCGGCGGGCCACCTACACCTTGGAAAATGTGGTGCCAAGCATCGCGATGACGCCGTTCCAGTCGCCGATCTCGACCCTGGCCGCCGGGTACACCACGACGTTCACCGGCACCTTCGACGAGGCCAATCCCGGCGGCGTGTACGGCACCCCGCTGGTCCGCTATCAGATCGACAACGGTCCACTGCTCAATGCCACGACCGCCGGCAAGACCTGGAGTGTCACCGCGACCTTCGCCCCGGGCCAGCACACCTTCACCGTGCAAGCCTCCGATCCGTTCAACAGCGTCACCAGCATCCAGCGGCCGCTTCAGGTGTACCGGTACCCAGCCCCGGGCACCACCGATCCGAACGTCACCAAGACCAGGGCGGGCCTGCCGACCACGTCCTCGGTCACCACCTGGACCCGGCTGGAACCGCAGATCGCCAACGCCGACATCGCGACCAGCACCGGTGCGCGGGTTCTCGACCCGCTGTGGCTGCTGACCCGGCAATGGCAACTGGGCGAGTTCCAGGCCGAGGACACCGGATCCCCGGTGAAGGCCCGTTTCCGGGCCACCACCGCCCCGCTGACCCGAAGCCGCCCAGGCCACCTGAACACCGGCACCAACGCGGGCACGCCTTACGACCCGGCGCGCACGCCACTGGAGGCGATCATCGAGCGTCGCCGGATGCGCCCCACCAACGTGGACGACACCCGGATGCTCACCGCCGCGGTCGACGCGGGCCTGCATTTCCTGCGCATGCTCGAACTCGACCCGGCCGGCGCGAAGTACCGGGCCGTGTTTCGCACCCGCTACCCCGTGCCCGACACGCAAACCGACGACGCCGCCACCACCCGGTTTCTTCAGGCCATGGCCGGCCGCGCGGTCGACGCGCGGCAGCTGGTTCCGGCTTTCGCGATGCAGCCGATCGTGTTCGACCCCACCCTGAGGATCGCCGCCGCCGATGTCCCCGCCTTGCAGCGGGTGGCGGCCGGGTGGCTTTCCTGGTACAGCGCGCTTTTCAGCGAACCGACCGGCCCCGGCGATGATGCCTGGGATCCGGCGCGCCTGGAGTACTCGGCCTCGGTCGCGGCGCGGCTGGCCGACGAGCCGATCACGCTGTCCGCCGCCGAGTTCAACGGCGGCCGGCTGGACTGGAGCAGCTTTGACGTCAACCGCAAGTCCAATCTGGACACTACCGGCGACCAAGGCACCACCACCCTGAGCAAGGTTATGCTCCCGGCACCCATCGTGGTCCGCGGCGCGCCCGCGCCGCGCTTCTGGGAGGTCGAAGACGCCAAGGTCGCCTACGGTCTGCTCCCCACCGGGCCCACCGACCTGGCCCACCTCATGCTCATCGAGTACGCCAGCACCTACGGCAACGACTGGTACGTCGTGCCGCTGCAGCTGCCAGTCGGCACCCTCACCCGGGTCGACTCGCTGGTGGTGACCGACACCTTCGGCGTAAAGAATCTGCTGCGGCCCATCGGCGATCCAACGCTACCCGCCCCCCACTTCTCCATGTGGCAGCTGTCCGACCTGCGCGCCCCCGGCGAACGCCTCGGTGTGCTGCGCGACGCCACCCGGCCGCTGGATCCGCGGGTTGGTTCCCCTGTGCCCAACCGATTTTTCCTGGCGCCCGCGATCGGCCGCAGTCTCGACGGGTCCACTTTGGAGGATGTGCTGTTCATGCGCGACGAGATGGCCAACGTGGCATGGGCGATCGAGCAGAGCGTGGAAAGCCCGGTCGAGCTTGCGGTCGCCCGCGACAACGGCGTCGCGCCCCCGCCTGTCGCCGGTGAGCTCGCGCGCTACTTGCTGGCCTCCAGCGTTGCGGACAACTGGATTCCGCTGCTGCCGGTCCAGCTGCCCGCCGGCCAGGACCACCCGGCCCAATCCCGGCTGCGGGTCGGCCAGGTTCTCCAGCCCGACGGCACCGGCAAAACCCATCCGGCCATCGGCCAGATTCTGCCCGCCGACACCGGTTTTCTCCTTTACGACGAGGAGATCCCGCGCGAAGGGGTGAGGGTGACGCGCTCCCGGCGGATGGCCCGCTGGAGTGACGGCAGCACCTGGATCTGGGCCGCGTTACGCAAACAGGCCGGCCGCGGCGAAGGCAACAGCGCGCTGGCTTTCGACCAGCTCATCGAGCCGTGACCGCAAGTTGCCCGAACTTGATTCATCGGGTTGAGGTGGCGATACGATGCTTCTGACCAGCGTTTCATTGGCTGAACAGCGATCTGAGCGAGGGGGAGCCGCGATGACGAAGCCAGTGGGAATGACGGGCAGTGGGGCCTTGCTCGCTGAGGGAGAGCTGGACCTGTTCGACATCGACCTAAGGGTCTCGGCGCTGCATACAGTCCACGCCGAGGAGCCCGGGCCGCAGCCGACGCAGGGTGAGTTCACCTGCGAGCCCGCCTGCGACATCAGTGGGGTGAAGGAGTGCAACCCGAGTCCGGGGACGGACGACTGTTGCGAGGGCGGAGCCAGCATCATCCCGATCTCCGACGGCGCGTTCACCTGCGATTGCCCTGATACGGCAACATGCCCCAAGTAGCGGGGGTCCGCTTTCCGCCAGGGCACATGACATCCGCCGAGGCCGCCGTAGCGCTGCCGCTCGCTGAGCGGTGCACGGCGGCCGTAAGGCGGCTGGCGGACCACCTTCGCGACCCGCAGCGGGTGACCGCGGCTATCGCGTCGCATCGCAGCCAGACCCAGTTCCCGCGCACCGCCCATTGGCGGGCGGCCAGTATTGCTCAGGGCGACGCCGGAATCGCCCTGGCGTGCGGCGCTCTCGACGCGGCGTATCCGGACGAGGGATGGGATCGCGTCGGCCACCTGTGGCTGTCGCGTGCGGTGCTGACGCCCACCCCCGGCAAACAGCCTGGCGCGTATGGCTTACTGACCGGTGCGACCGGGCTGAGCCTGGCGGCGTGGCGGCTCTCCCGCGGTGGCCGCCGCTATCGGCGGCTCCAGGACAGTCTTGACTCCGGCATGCTTGCCGGGATCCACCAGCAGGCTCAGCGGGTCAAGGAATCGCGGCATGGGGTGGCCAACGCCGACTACGACGTGGTGTCCGGGCTGGCCGGCATGGTCGCCGGGTTGCTGCCCCGCCAACAAAACCCAGACGTGCACTCTGCGCTGCTCTCGTGTATCGATGCCCTGGTTACCCTCGCCGACCCGGCGGTTCCTCCGCGCTGGTTCACCCCGCCGGAACGCACCGCCGATCGCGGCCTGCTGACCGCCCATCCGCGAGGTCACCTGAACCTTGGGATGGCGCACGGTGTTCCGGGCATCATCGCCGCTCTCGCGCTCGCGCACCGCTGCGGGTTGCGCCGCAACGCCATCCAGGACGCGACCGCCCGGCTGACGCGATGGGTGCTCGGCAATCGCGTCGACGACCGGTGGGGGCCGAACTGGCCCAGCGCTGTCTCCGTGGACCCGCCGGAGGTCGCCCCGCGCCCGTGCCGTGGCGCGTGGTGCTATGGCGCGCCGGGGATCGCCGGTGCGCTCGGGATGGCTGCTGAGATTCTCAACGATGACGCTCTCGCCCTGCTGGCGGTCGACGCTGTGCTTGCGGTTCATCGACGGCCTGCCGCCGTACGCAATATCGAGGCGCCGACCGCGTGCCACGGAATGGCTGGTTTGCTTCAGGTGACGCGGCGCCTGGCAAGTACCTGCCAAGACCCCCGGCTGCTGCGAGCCGCTGACGACATCGCCGAGTCGATCCTGCACCGAGAGGAACCGGATTCGCTTATGGGCTACCGAAATCTCGAGCCGGGCGGGCGGCCGGTCGACCATCCGGGCTTGCTGGATGGCTCGGTCGGGGTAATGCTCGCGCTGCTCGACCTGACCACCGACACCGGGTGGGACCGCGTCCTGCTCCTGGCGTGAGCCGATGTCGAACACGACCGTGTTGCGCCCGTTCGGAGAGGCCATGGTGCGCACGCCACTGCTTCCGGTCGAAGCTGCGATGGATCTTCTCACCGACCGGGATGCGGCCCTGGACCGTCTCGTGGCCATGCCCGAAGTTCGGCGGGCCTTGCTGCTGAGCAGCCCGGCACTCTTCGACGCCGTCGAGCGAGGGCCATCGCGGGACGAACGCACTCGGTCGGCGTTGCTCAGGTACCTCATGCGGATGGCCACGCGCCCCACACCTTTCGGCGCCTCTGCCGGGGTCGCCTTGGTGAGCTTCGGCAAGGAAACCACTGTCCAGCACGCGGGCGAGTCGATGCGCACCCGTTCGCGGCTGGATCTGGAATGGCTCGCCGGGCTGATCCAGTCCCTCGAGGAGAATCCCGATGTCCGGCGCAGACTGCGGTTGCGCACGCATCCCGCGGCATGGCGACGCGGCGGTCGCGTGGTCCTGGCCGAGCGTGCGCCACGGATAGGGGCTTCCCGCGAGCAAGTCTCCGTCCGGGCGACCGAGGTGGTGCTGCGAACTCTTGAGGCTGCCAGCCAGCCCATCGTGTACGCCGACCTCGTCGACCGCGTTTCGCTGACCGCGCCCGGCGCGACGTCGGAACAGGCCGCGGCGCTCATCGACGCACTGTGGCGCAACACGTTGCTGGTCAGCGACCTATGGCCGCCACTGACCTGCCCCGACCCGGCGTCCTATCTTGTGGAGCGCCTTGACGGCATCTCCGAGTCCGGAGAGACCGCCCATCGCCTGCGCGCGTTGGTAACCGCCGCCACGGCGTTGGATGCGGGCGGAGTCGACGCGACGGTGGGAGGCCATCGCCAGGTGGTGCAGATGGCCCGCGCCCTCTCGCCACACGCCGCGGACCGCCCGCTGATGACCGATAGCCGGATCACCCTGCGCGGCGACCGCATCAGTGCCGTCGTCGGCGCGGAGGCGGCGCGCGCGGCCTCGCTGCTGCTGTCGATGACTCCCCTGCCCGACGGCCCGTCCTGGCTCGCAGCCTGGCGGCGCGCTTTCGTGGCCCGGTACGGCATGGACCGCACTGTCCCCGTGATGGAAGCGCTAGACCCAGCCACCGGGATAGGTCCCCCACCGCCCGGATCGCCGGTGGCACAGGTGAGCGCCGGGGTGGCCGCACGCCGCGAAGCGGCTCTCGTGCACCTCGCGGCCGGTGCCCTAGCCGCCGGAAGCGTCGAGGTGAATCTGGACGAGACGGTGCTCGGCCAGCTGCGAACCTGGTCGCCGTCGTCGACGGCGCCACCATCGGTCGATGTCAACGTGTTTGTGGCGGCCACCTCCGCGGCGGCGATCGACTCGGGCGACTTCGAGATCGTGGTCGGCCCGAACACCGGTGCGCGCCGAGCCGGCAAGGGCCTTGGCCGCTTCGTCACACTGCTCGGCGCGGGCGGCCGCGGCCTCGCCGAGCGTTGCGCGGCCGTGCTCCCGCAAGGCCGCCTGCCGGTGGAGCTGGTCTACCTGCCGTCCAACGTGCGTTCCGCGAATGTCGCGGTGAGACCGTCGCTTGTGCGACGGGAGATCTGTTTGGCGGTGGCCCCCGGAGTCGCCGACGAGCAGGTCATACCCATAGACCAGGTCCAGGTCGCCGTTCGCGACGGCCGCCTCGTGCTGCGGTGGGGCGCGCAGGATGCGGATTTGCACGTGGTGTCCTCCCACATGCTCAACAACCTGCAAGCGCCCGCCTTCTGCCGGTTCCTTGCCGACGTGGGAGACGACGGGGTGGCGCAGCTGGCGCCTTTCGACTGGGGCACCGCCGCACGGTTCCCACGCCTGCCCCGAGTGCGTTGCGGCAAAACCATTCTGCGGCCCGCGCAGTGGCGAATCACCGCGCATGCGCTGAACACAGAGCTGGCCGCCGCAGAAAAACGCCATTTTGGTACGGCATTCGCGCGCTGGCGGGCTACCTGGTCGGTCCCGCAGCACGTCTATATCACCGCCGCGGACAACCGCCTTCTGGTCAATCTCGACGATGGCGCGCATGTCGAGATCCTGCGCCGCGAAGCATCACGAGCTCTGCGCACCGCAAACCAGCTGCGCCTCGAGGAGGTCTACCCGCCGCTGGATCGCGCGTGGCTGGCGGGTCCGAAAGGTCACTATCTTGCCGAGTTGACCGTCCCCCTCGTGACGGAAGCTCCTGAGCCGGCGTCCGCGCCCGAGCCTGCCTTGACCGTGCCGAAGCTACCCGAACCGGGTGGCCACACCGCCTTGCGGCCTGCGCTGTCGGCCACGGCATACCGGCAATCGCCCGCAGGAAGGTGGTTGTGCGCGCACCTGCTGCTTCCAGCCGACGCCATCGACGACGCCGTCGCCGGCCAGATCGGCCGGTTCGCCGAATCGATGAGAGCGGCCGGGCATGCCCGGTCGTGGTTCTTCGTCCGATATGCGGATCCGGATTCCCATCTGCGGCTGCGTTTCCTCGGCGATTCCAACAAGCTGCACGCGCGCGTGCTGCCAGCCCTGGCCGCGACCGCGGACGCGCTTATCCGCGAGGGCATCTGTGCGGGATGGTCGATCGAGCCATACGACCGTGAGGTGGAACGGTACGGCGGCAACGAGGCGATGGAGCTCACCGAGGAAGTCTTCGCGGCGGACAGCCGCGCGTGTGCCGAACTCCTCGCCGCGATTCAGGCCCGCCGCACGCCGCTAGACCGGCTGACCCTGGCCGTGCTCAGCATCGACGACCTGCTGAGCTCTTTCGGACTGGACGTCCAGCAACGGCTCGGCTGGTGCCGTGCCTTGGTTGTGTCACGACAAGCGGCGGGCGCGGCCTTTCGCGATTCCAAGGCGACGCTCCGGCGGCTTCTCGGCGTCCCCGGCGAAGCAGCCCAAATCGCCGGTGGCGCAGTGGTTTCCGCCCTTGACCGCCGCCACGGCGCGCTGTCGCCCAGCGCCGGACGCCTCGCCGAGTTGGAGGCAGCGGGACGGTTGAGCCGGCCGCTGCCCCACATCCAGCGCGCCCTGGTGCACATGCACTGCAACCGGCTGTTCGGCATCGATCGCGATCCGGAAAACCAAGCCCTCGGACTTGTGCTGCGCACGCTGGAGTCGCTGGAGCGAGCGCCTGTCCGGCTCACCGAAACCACCACGGTGCACATTGCGCACACCGGTGATTCAAATGCCGAATACGCAGGTCAGGTCCAGGTCGGGCGTGGTTGACTAAATCTGGACGGACGGCGACGCACGTCCTATGTGAATCCGACGGCAGTCAACGACGACCGACCGCCCGACAGGAGGATCAGGTTGCGGCATGACTGGTAAGAAGCAAGCCCGCGACGCGGCCGGCCCGCTTGCCGCAGCCACCAGCCAGCTGGCCTCCTGGCTCAAACAGGTCACCGGCGTCGCGGTGCTTTTCGGCGACACGACCGACGAGCAGTCGCCGGACGACACCGCACCTGCGGTGGGCGCGCTGCGTTTGTGGCCGCTGGGGCTGCGTCCCGAAACGCAGACGCGCATGCCTGGCAGCACAGATCCAGCCGCCTTCCGGGTACGGCATCTGGTCGCGCCGGCCGATGCGCCGATAGGCCCGGACTCGTTGCGGCTGCTCGACATGGTGCTGGTGGCCGCGGTCCAAGCGGGAGAGCCGACGATCTGCCCGGAGCCGCCCGATGCGCTGCTGTGGCTCGCGCTGGGCACGACGCCGCGTCCCGGTCTGCTGGTGGACGCCACCGCGCACGTCCAGCACGAGCCGCCAGCCACGTCGCCGCTTGTGTTGCAACCGTTGCGGCTGCAGTCGCTGGACATGCGGCCGCTGCAGGGACGCGTGCTCGGGCCGGGCGATCAGCCCGTGGCGGGCATGCGGGTCACTGTCGCTGGCATGTCCGGCGCTGCTTACACCGATCCACGTGGGATGTTCCAGTTCGCGGCTGTCCCGCAGCACGGCCCGGTCCGCCTCGAGCTGAGGGGCCGCAACCGTTCGCTGATCGCGCAGGTCGAACCCGGCCATGCCGAGCCGCTCGTCATCCGATGCGACTTCGAGGAGTCATGATGGGCCCATACGACGCGCCAGGCATATATGTCGAAGAGGTACCCGGTGGTGCGCGGCCAATAGCGCCGGTCGGCACGAGCACCGCCGGTTTCGTCGGCCGCGCCCCGACCGATGCCGCGATCGATGAGCCGAAAATTGTCAACAGCTGGGCTGACTACTTGCGGATCTATTGCGAGAAGAAGGGCAACGAAACACTGGAGAGTACCGACCTGACCCGGGCGGTGTTCGGCTTTTTCGACAACGGCGGCAGCACTTGCTGGGTCGTCAACATTGGCAACTCCAAGTCGATCACTGGCACCCAGGGACGCCGTTCCGGCCTGGACCTTTTTGAGGCTATCGATGAGATAGCCATTGTCGCCGCCCCGGGCTTCGCCGACATCGGCTCGCACATTGCGCTGACCAACTTTGCCGCCAACCAGACTTTCCCGATGGCCATCCTCGATCCCACGAAAGACCGTGTCACAGACGTTAGCCAGTTGCTTGAGGTGGAGACGGAGGGCGGCTCGCCGCAATCGGCGCCAGCGGCGGCCAAGCCACCGGACAAGAAGCCGCCAGAAAAGAAGGCGGACAAGGACTCCGAGTCCGACAGCGCCGAAGGGGCCGAGGGCGCCGACACACCCGCCCCGCCGGCCACACCGCCCGCGCCGACCAGCGGGGGCGGGCTGCGCCCGGCAACGTCCGTCAACGCCGCGTTCTACTTTCCACGGATCTCGATCAAGGATCCGTTTACCGGGC
Organism: Rhizocola hellebori; assembly: GCF_016862955.1. Classification (GTDB taxonomy): domain Bacteria; phylum Actinomycetota; class Actinomycetes; order Mycobacteriales; family Micromonosporaceae; genus Rhizocola; species Rhizocola hellebori. The sequence goes on from NZ_BONY01000001.1 coordinate 351,432, forward strand.
TGACAGTCAACGACGTGCCGCCGAGCGGACACATCGCGGGCGTCTGGGCGCGCACCGACGCGCTCCGCGGCGTCCACAAGGCGCCGGCCAACGAGCCGCTGCGCGGAGCGACCGGCGTGGCCTACCGGGTGACCCGCCAGGATCAGGAGAGGCTCAACCCCCAAGGCGTCAACTGCATCCGCTACTTCGCTTCCGAGGGCATCCGGGTCTGGGGTGCCAAGACCCTCACTCAAAAGGGAGACCCTTGGGAGTACATCAATGTGCGCCGCCTTTTCAACGCGGTGGGCAGATCGATCGAGCTGGGCACCGGCTGGATGGTATTTGAACCCAACGACTACACACTGTGGCGTTCCATCAAGCGCGATATCACCGCCTACCTCACGGGGGTGTGGCGCGATGGCGCGCTGCTGGGCCGGACGCCCCAGGAGGCCTTCTTCGTCAAGTGCGACGAAGAAACGAACCCGCCGGATCAGCGAAACATCGGCATAGTCATGGCTGTCATCGGTCTGGCCGTGGTCAAACCGGCCGAGTTCGTGGTGTTCCGGCTCAGCCAGTGGGCCGGTGGTTCCCAGACCGAAGTCGTCGGAGGGTGAGTTCAATGACACAAGCCGCTTCGCAGCCCGGCGGGTGGGTGGACCCCTACCGGGACTTCAACTTCAAGCTCCTGATCAACAACATCACCAACGGTCATTTCACCCGGGTCAGCGGGCTCGGTGTGAAGGTCGACGCCATCGAGTACCGCGAGGCCGGCGACAACGCGACCGTGAAAGCGATCCCTGGGCGCACCACCTACCTGCCGGCCACATTATGGTACGGCGCAACGGCCTCGACCGAGGCGTGGGACTGGCTGCACAGCACGATCACCGGAAAGGTGAGCAGGCGCAACGTGTCGATCGCCCTGCTTGACGTCGCCGGGTCCGCAGAAGTCATGCGATGGAACCTCACCAACGCTTGGCCCTGTGAATGGCGCAGCGAGTCGCTGGACGCGATGAGCCGGGAGATATTGCTCCACTCGCTGGTGATCGCCTACGAGGGACTCGACCTGGAGCCGGGCAGTGGCGGCGGGTCGTAACCGGCCGCGCGAGCTGGTCGCGGCGGCGCTGCTGCGGCTTGCCGCCCTGGCGCAGCGGGTGGCCGCCACGCTGATGCGCGCGCCGCAAGACAAGCCCGGGGCGGCCGCCGCCGCGCTCGACTCCGGCCCGCCCGAGGCGTGGCTACAGCTCGTACGCACGCGCACCGGGGATCCCGCCGCCCTGGACACGGATCCCGCCCAAACCCACGCCGGCAGGAGGCCACCCGGGCCAGCTTCACCGGCAAGCACCTGGCCGACGGTTGAGCGGCTGGGACTGACGAGAGTGCCTGGCCGAGTCCAGAAGGCGACGCAATGGGTTACCGGGCCGCAGCCCATCGGCGATCCGGAGTCCCCCTACTTCGCGCCGGGACCCACCGCGAGCCGGGCCGCCGGCCAAATATCGGATCCGTCAAGTCATCCAGCCGCCACGACGGCAACCACCCACGTCGCGCCAAGCCCACCCGACACAGCCGCTCAAGCCCAGCCCCACCCGCCAGCGGCACCGCCCCTTACGCAAACACCAACGCCGCCAAGGGATGCGCGAAGGCGAGCGACACTGGCCGACGCCCAAACACCACCGCCGCCATCGGCTGCGCACAAGCCAGCGACACCACCCGACTCCCAAACACCACCGCCGCCATCGACTGCGCGAAAGCAAGCGGCGCGGGCTGACGCCAAAACACCAGCGGCACCATCGAATGCACACATGCCAACGACACCAGCCGACGCCCAAACACCAACGCCGCCATCGAATGCGCACAAGCCAGCCACGCCGTCAGATACTCAAACACCAATGGCGCCGTCGGATGCGCATCGGCCAGCGGCGCCTTCCCCTGTGCAAACGCTAGCGACGCCGTGGCATGGGCCAGCGACGCTGTCTCTTGCGCAAAAGCCTGCGGCGCTGGGGGATGCGGCAGCGTCTGTTGCGCAGACGTCGGCGGGCGTGGCGGCGCCCGCCGCCACGGCTGCTGTGCCTCGGCTATTGGTGGGTTCCCCGCCCTGCGCGGTCGCGCCCGTGGTCCCTGTGGCGGCCGACGCGCCGATCGCGCCGCCGACCGGCGACCGGCGGAAGCTGTTGGGACCGCACGGTTTGACGCCAGCCAGCCAAACGCTTCGCCGGAATCCACCACCGGCCGCCGACGCCTCCACGCGAGGACCTGACGTGGCACACGATCCTTGGCCGGCACCCGACACAGCGGTAGCCGCGCACGCAATGCCATTCAGCTTCACCGCTATCGGGCAGCCCGGTGTCCCGGCTTACGAGGCGGGGGCCGAGGTGCCCGGCGACCAGTGGCCCGACCTCCCCGACGACAGTGCTGTTTGGACTCCGCCGGTCTGCGACGACGACCCCGACCACCTGCTCCGGCTCGCCCGCGAACAGCGGGGTGAGTGACGGATGGAGCGTGTCGCCTTCCTCGTGGACGCCACCGGCGAGCGGGTGGACTGCTTGCTCAATCCCGAAACGGTGCAAGTCAACCGGCTGGCCGGGGTACGTGTGCGCGGCACCGCCGCCGGACAGCTGACCGGCGCCGGGCTAAGCGACGACCCGCTGGTGTTCACCGGTGGCGGCCGCACAGAGATTCGGCTCGATGTGCTCTTCGACGTTGATCTGGTCCCCGGGCAGTCCCGTCCCGAGGACGTGCGGGCGCTCACACGCAAGCTGTGGGTACTGGCGGAAAACTCGGCACAGCAAGACGGCGCCCTGCGGCCACCGCTGGTTCGCCTGGTGTGGGGCAAGGCGTGGAACGTCCCCGGGATAATCGCCGCCATCGCCGAAAGGTTCGACTACTTCACGCCCGGCGGCAACCCCCGGCGGTCATGGCTGCGAATGAGGATGATCCGCACCGCGGAGAGCACGGCACAGGTACCACAGCAGATGGTGATGGATGAGTCCCAGACGCCGACGGACAGCGGGCCCGCCGGTGAGACCAGAGCCGAAGCCCATGCCGCCGCACCGGCCGCCACCTCGTCCTCTACGCCCGCCGCGGCAGGCACGGCAGGCACGGCCGTGACCGTCGTGGGTGACGGCCAACCGGTGGGGCCGGGCAACGCGGCCGAGGGTTCCGGGTACAGCGGAGTGCGTTTCGACCTCGTCTCCAACGAGGTGCTCGGAAGCCCGCTGCCCTGGCGGTCGCTGGCCGAGCACAACCACATCGACAATCCGCTCACGCTGAAGCCCGGTACGGTCATCTTCGCGCCGCCGCCCGGTACACCGGCACCGGTCCTGCCCCTTAGCGGCACACCCCCTCGGCGGGGGCTGCCATGACCGCACAGGCCGATCGCAAGTCCCTTACCGCGTCGATTCCCGCGCTGCTGGTGCGCTCCGACGGACGCAAGCTACCCCCGGAGGTGATCGCCAGACTTGTCACCGCCCGGGTCAGCGCCGCGCTTTCCCAACCAGCCCAATGCGAGCTGTCGTTCGTCACCCGTTCTGGCAGTGCCGCCGAGGAGGGCCTGTTCGCCTTGGGCAGCCAGTTGACCGTCCAGGTCCATCCGGACTCGACGCAACTGTTCGACGGCGAGGTGACCGCATTCGAACTCGTCCACGCTGCGGACGGCGCTGCGACCCTGCGGGTGCGCGCCTACGATCGGCTGCACCGGCTGCGAAAAAGCCGCCACACGCAGGTATTCGAGGCTACGAGCCCGTCCGAGCTGGCCCAGACGCTTACCGGCATGCCGGTCACCGCCGAAAACGGCGGACCGCGCTTGGACCGCGTCGTCCACCACCACCAGCACGACCTCGAGCTGCTTGTCGAAGTGGCGAACGGCGCCGGACTGCACCCGGTCATCGACGGCAAGAAGGTGCGGTTGGTCAGCCTCGAAGGGTACGGCGACCCGGTGGCGCTGCGATTGGGAACAGCACTGCTGTCGGCGCGGGTGGAAGCCAACCTGGATCGGGTGGTGCAACAGGTCCGCGTGCTTGGCTGGCATACCCAACGCGCCGCGCTGATCGACCAGCGGGCGGACGCGGCCCGTACCGGACGGAAGGTCAGGTTGCGTCCTGACGCCAAAAACGTTGGCGGACAACCCGAACGGCTGCTCGTGGAACGACCCGGCTGCGGCGAGGACGAGATGCGGGCGGCGGCGCAAGCGGTTCTGGACCACGGCGCCGCGGCCGCGGTAACGGTGTCGGCGATAGCGGTGGGCGACGCCCGGCTGCGACCCGGCGCACGGGTGCGGCTGGAGGGCATCGCCGCCGGCGTCGCCGGAGTTTACGTGCTCACCGAGACCACTCACACGGTCGACGCCAGGGGCTACCTGACCCAGTTCAGCACCGAACCGCCACGCCCCGCGGCGCAGCCGCGCGCCACCACCCTGACCATGGGACGGGTAACCGAAGTCGAGGACCCGGACGGCTGCGGCCGGGTCCGGGTCAGCCTGCCCACCTACGGGGATCTCGACGCGGGATGGCTGAGCGTGCTGTGCACCGGGGCCGGACCGGGACGCGGCCTGGTCGCGTTGCCGGACGTCGACGACACCGTTCTGCTGGCTCTGCCGCATGGCGAACCCGCGGCCGGCATCGTTCTGGGCGGTCTCTACGGCACCGTCAGCCCGCCCGATGCCGGCACCGCGCACGGCAGGGTACGACGATGGTCGCTGCAAACCGCCGGCGGCCAACGCTTGCTGGTCGACGACGACAACCAAAGCCTGATCCTGCGCAACAATGCGGGAAGTCACCTCGATCTGGGCGAGAAAGACGTGTTGTTGCACGCGGCGGGCGACCTGGTGATCCGGGCGCCCGGGCACTCGATAAAGATCCAGGCGGCGAGCGTCGATTTCGTACAGGCGCTGGTGCCCACCGAAGGAGGCATCTGACGATGCTCTGGCTGGACGAGGGTTCCGTGCTGACGTGCGACCATCAGGGCCGGGTCATGAACCTGGCCTCCCAGCGCTGGGTCACCATCGGGGCGGTGCCGGTACTCGTCGAAACCGACATCCCGGGGCGGGTGATCGTCGGCTGCCCGAACGCGGGCCCCAACATCAAGCCCTGCACCTCCACGGTGCTGCCGGCGGCCGGCGCAAGCATCTTTGTGCGCGTGGGCGGCATGCGCCTGGTGACCGATGCCCTGGCCGGGCTGACCGATGGCACGCCGCCCGGCGTCACCAGCTTCCGGGTGCTCGACGCGCACCAGCATTTCGTGGGGACCGACCGGTGACACCGCCTCCTCGCGCCATACTCTTCAACGGCGCCGGGTTCGTCGCTGAGCCCCGCAGCGGATTCGTGCTGACCCAAGGCGGGGTGCTCGGCTTGGCCGACGGCGACGCCGCGGTAAGGCAGGCGATCCTGCTCCTTATCTCCACCGCCCCCGGCGAACGGGTGATGCGGCCCGGCTATGGCTGCCACCTGCACCGGCTGGTCTTCGCACCCAACGACGACACGACGGCAGGACTGGCCATCCACTATGTGCGCCAGGCGCTGCTGCGGTGGGAGCCGCGAATAGCCATCATTGACATCGATGCGGGCGCTGACCTGGACTTTGCGTCATACCTCAACATCCGTCTGGACTATCGGATTCGCCGTTCCCAGGCGGTCGACACGATCACCTTCGCCCTCGACCTGCAGAAGGTGTAGAACGCCTATGTATCTTCCCGTACCCAATCTCGACGATCGCGACTTCAAGCATCTGCTCGACGCGGCGTGGGCACGAATTCACGAGGTCTGTCCAGATTGGACAGATCGATCCCCGCACGACCCGGGTGCGGTACTGCTGGAGGCTTTCGCCTACCTGACCGAAGTGATGATCTATCGGCTGAACCGGTTGCCGGACAAGGCGTACGTCGCCTTCCTGAACCTGCTCGGCACCAGCCCGCACCCGCCCAGCGCAGCCTCGGTGATGGTCGAATTCGTACGCGCCGACGGCACGTCCGGACCCTTGGTGATACCCAGGGGCACGCAGGTGGTCACCGCCGGCGGAGCCGGCAAGCCGCCAGTCACGTTCACCGCCGTCCAGCCGGTGTCCGCGGTCGCGGGCAGCGAACCGGTGCGTGTGCTGATGCACCACTGCGAATTCGTCGAGGGCGAGCTGATCGGGGTGGGAAACGGCCAAGGCGGCCAGATCATGCAGACGAAGTCTTCTCCGATCGTGCACACCTCCCACCCCGACGAGGGCGTCATGCTCGCGGTCGAGGTGTCGCCGAACGCCTCGGACGCAGACCGGCCATTCGAGTTCGCCGGAAGGGTTTTCGAGGCTTGGGAACGGGTGGGCGCGTTCACCGGCTCCGCCCTGGGCCGAAAGTGCTACCTGATCGACCTGGCCACCGGAGTGATCACCTTCGCGCCGCGCCTGGACCTGCGCCCGCCCGGCTGGAAGAGCGCCGAGGAGGACCTGCCCCCAGATGAGCAACCGGACAAGAACGCGTCGCAAACGGGCGGGTTGATCGCGGACGTTCCCGGGGCGGGCCTACAGGTACGGCTGTGGTACGCCACCGGCGGTGGCCCGGACGGCAACGTGGCTGCCAACACCCTGACCCGCCTGGTAAAACCGATCGACGGGGTGAAGGAGGTCGGCAACCCCATATCCGCGCAAGGTGGCCTGCCGGCCGAGCCTTTGGAAGCGGCTCTATTGCGCGGCCCTTACGAGTTCTTCTCCCGGCAAAGGGCTGTCACCGCGCGCGACTTCGAGATGCTGGCCATCTCGGGCCGCTCCGAAGTCGCGCGGGCCTACGCCTTCACCAGCGCTGAGATGTTCCGGTTCGCGCCGGCGGGCCAGGTCGATGTGGTGCTGGTGCCGGAGGTGACACGCAAGCAGCCCGACTTCCGGTTGTCGGTGGAGGAGATCTTTGCCGAACAGCAGAGTCATGCCCTGGACCTGACCAAGAACGATCTGGACAATCGCCGCGCGCTGGGCACCAGTGTGCGAGTCAGCTGGGCGAAGTACAAGGCTGTATCCATCAAGGCCACCGTCGTTGTCCAGTCGCAGCAGCATGTCGCAGCCGTCCGGAAGACCCTGCACGAGCGCCTGTACCAGATGATCAGCCCGCTGCCCGCGGATAAGAATACTACGGGCTGGAAATTCGGCGAGCCGCTGCGACTGTCCAATGTGTACCGTGCGCTGGAGGGGGCCGACCCGGCGGTGCGCTACGTCAATGGAGTAAGCCTCCTGGTCGACAGCGTGCCCTATGAGCAAGTCGGCACGGTCGCCGCCGACCAGTACCAGCCGCTGACCTTCTATGCCGGCGCTAAGGAAATGTTGTTTCGCTCCACCAACGCCGGCCGTGGCTGGGAAGAGGTGAAGCGATTCACCGGCGAGACCGTGCGGCACATCGCACCTGCGCCTGCCCGGGTGCGCCCCGGCATAGTGGAGCGGCCCGGTTGGGTCGCTGCCGTGACCGAGCGCAGCACCGCGGACGGCATCACCGGCTCGCGGGTGTGGGTGTCGAAGGATCTCGGCGACGCCTGGCATCAAGTGGCCGAGCTCGCCCCTCGCATCAACGATGTGGCCTGGTCCGGTCGCGACGGCAACAACGGTCTCCTGCTGGCCACCGACGCCGGGCTGTTCGAGCTGGCGTTGGGAGAACACGATGCCATGCCGCTGCCGATCCAGGTCGACGCCGCCGACGCGGACCGCGGCTTCTACGCCGTATGCGCATTCGTTTCCGAACACGGCGAACGCGGCGTGGCCCTGGCGGCCCTGGGCCAGTTGGGCACCTACCTGTCGCTGGACGAAGGCCGCTCCGGCACCTTCCGCCACATCGGATTGAACAATGTGGACACCAGGACGCTCGCCGTGCAGTACGACGGCCCGACAACGTGGCTGTGGACCGGCGTTGGCGAGGCCGACCCCCAGATGGAGGGCCAAGGCTGCTTCCGGGCCAGGCTCTACGAGGCCGACGTCGCCTGGCAGAGCGTTCAGGCGGGCTGGAAGGGCGGCACGTGCCGCGCCCTGGTATTCAGCGACCGCATGGCAGTGGCGGCCACCCACCGCGGCGGTGTCATGTTCATGGACACCGGGATCGAGCAGCCGGCCTGGCAGTCAGTGGGCGTCAACTGCGGTCTGCCGCTGCGGGACCCGCGCGGGTTCGAGCCCGTCGAAGCCATCGCGGTGATGACCGCCGATCCGCGGGCAGCCGAGCCGGTGACGGCCGCCGACCCGAACACGACCGAGTCACCGGCGAACCCCACGGGGCTGCTGCTGGCCGGTGGGGCGCATGGCGTGTACCGCAGCGCCGACCTAAGGCATTGGAAGCCGTCGGCGAACCGGGATGCCGGCGAGACGGTGACCATCCCGGGCGCCTGGCTCATCTGTTCCGGCGAGCACGACATCGAGGTGACCACCCGCGATGAGACGCGACGCGATTGAACGTCTGCTGCCGGCCGTATTCCAAGCCGCGGCACAAGCCGACGGCGGCCGCAACCCGATGGCGGCATTGCTCGATGTCATGCAGATGCTGCACGAGCCGACAGAAGGCTCGCTTGCCGCCCTGGACAACCTGTTCGCGCCCTACCGGACCCCCGACAAGTTCATGCCCTACCTGGCTCGCTGGGTTGCCGTCGAACACCTGGGAGGCGATAGCGGCGGCATACCCGTGGCACGGCTGCGCGATCTCGTCCACCAGGCGACCACGCTGGCCAGGTGGCGAGGCACAAAGGTCGGTCTGCTGCTGGCGCTAAAGCTCGCGACCGGAGTCGACGGCTTCACCATCGAAGAACCTCGAGCCTTTCATTTCATCATTCGGGTACCGGATACGGCCGCCGATCAGCTAGAGCTCGTCAAAACGCTGGTGGCCGCCGAGAAACCGGCCGCTACCACCTGCGAGATCATCGTAGCGCCGGACGCGGAAGGAGCGCCATCATGACCACCCAATGGGCGATCACCACGGCCGGAAACCGGCTCACCCTAAACGCGGAGCGTCGCGGCGAGATCGCCTTCACCGTGACCCACGAAGGTCCCGCCTCAGATCTGGCCGTGTTCGGCGTGGTTCCCAGCGCCGGAACCGATCCGTCGTGGTTCACCGTCACCGACCCCATTCGCAATGTTCCATCGGGCGGCTCGGTTTCGTACCTGGTAGAGGTTGCCGTTCCGGCCAATGCCCCGCCGGGCCACTACTCCGTCGCCGGCCGCGTCTATTCGGCCAACCTGGCGCCGGAAGAGACCAGCAAGACCAGCAATTCGGTGGTCTTCGACCTGGTGGCCCCGGCCCCCGTAGTCCCCCCGCCGCCTCCTCCTCCCCCACCACCGCCTCCCCCGCCGCCACCGCCGCCTCGCAAGCGCCGCTGGCCGATCGTCGTTGCCGTCGCCATTGCCGCGGTATTCGCTTTAATAATCGGCCTGGCCGCAATCAGTGCGCTCTTCGGCGAAGGCGAAACCGATGTCACCACCATCATCGAGGACGATGCCACCATCATCGAGGCCGAGGACCAGCAGATCGTGACCGACCCGGGCGCTGTCGCCGAGGTGCGGGAACCGTTTTCCGACAAAGCCTCCGGCGGCAAGTACATCCTCTTCCAGGCTGACTACAGAGGTCCGGCGATGAGCCTGAAATTCGACATTCCCGAGAGCGGCCGCTACATCATCTCCACGAAGAGATCACGCGGTCCGGACCATGGCAACGTCGTCCTCAGCATCGACTGGAAACAGCTCGGCGGGGAGTTCAAGGGCTTCGACCATTTCGAAGAGATCACCGATTGGCAGACCGACGGCAGCCTCTATCTCGAGCAAGGCCAACACACCTTCGGTCTCACCATGCGCGGCAAATCCCCAGACTCCTGCTGCTATCGCGCCGGAATCGATGCGATCAAGATCGAAAAGGAGTAGTACCCGTTCGTGTCGGGGTTCTGTCAGGGATGCGATTCAACATTGGGTTGCCGCAGCGTATGAATAGTGTGGTGAGGGCCGAGGAAGGGTGGCGACATGTTCGAGGCGCAGCTGACGGCACCGAAGACGACGGCCGCTGCCTCGAGCCGGACCACCTTCCCGCCGAGCCGGGACATCGACGCTGACAGTGCGAACGAACAGGCTTTCTCGCGCGGCACTTGGGATTTCCGCACGCTGCCGATCCAGGCCAAGTTGCGGGTCGGCGCGGCCGATGATGTCTACGAGCGCGAGGCCGATCGGATAGCCGACCGGGTGATGGGCTCGGCCGGCCCGGTCGGGCCGGTGAGCCCGGCGGTCGCGCCGCAGGTCAGCCGGGCCTGCTGCGGCCCTTGTGAGGAGCAGGGCGCCAGTTGCGGGGACGAGTCGCCCAGCGGGGTGCGCGAGGCGCTCGGCTCGGCCGGCCAGCCGCTGGACTCGGCGGCACGGGCCTTCTTCGAGCCGCGATTCGGCCGTGACCTTTCCTTGGTACGAGTCCATACCGGAGAGGCCGCAAGACGCTCGGCGGCGGCCATGAACGCCCGCGCCTACACGGTCGGCAGGGACATAGTCTTTGATTCCCAAGGATATGCACCGTCCACTAACGAGGGACGACGGCTGCTTGCCCACGAGCTGGCGCATGTGCTGCAGCAGGACGGTCACGAGGAGCGCGTGCAGCGCAGCTGTCAGCCCGCTGAGCTCGGAGCGCCCAAACCCGACTGCCAGCCGAGCCAGGCTGGTGTCGTCGGTGAGCAGTTCCTGTTCAAGGTCGGATGCGACGATCTGCTGCCCGGCGAGGAAGCCAAGCTTGACAAGCTCAAGGTGGGGTACCAGCTCGAGATCCACGGGTTCGCCAGCATCGAGGGCGATGCCGACTTCAACACGGACCTGTCCTGTCATCGCGCCAACGCCATCGCCAAGCTGGTAGCCGCGCAGCGCGCCGACTGCCCGATCGTCGGGATCTTCAAACATGGCGCGAGTCCGGGGTCCGCGCCCGGAGTTCCGAAAGATGTTCAGCCGCGGGACTTCTGGCGCATGGTCATCGTCCGGCAGACCCCTACGCCGCTGGAGTCGGGTGAGGCGTTCCTCGATCCAGCCTCGGCGATCAACCTGAGCCGGGCATTGCTCAATCGAGCCAAGGTGAATCCGACTCAGGCGAACCTTGACCTGATCGCGAAACGGCGAGCCGACCTCAAGACCTGGGTCACCACCATCTTCAAAACGATCGCCGCCGACCCGAACAGGCAACTGGACCGGCGTAACCTCGACGACTACCGCCGGTTCTACGGGCGTGCCGAAACAGTCTGGGCCGACATCGATGCGCTGCTCGCCCTCAAGAAGCACCCAGAAGCGGCCAAGGACACCTACGCGGATTGGGCCAAAGGGACCGGGACCCGCGACCAGGGCCCCGACGCGCACGCCAAAGGTGTCACCACCGGGAGGTACCACATCGACCTCTTCGGTGAGGGATTCTTTCCCGGCGCCGCCAACATCGGCATCCAGGATCGCACCACCACTACCGGAGTTTCCGGCTCGCGCGTGCCCAACTTCATCTACCGAAAGTTCTCCGGAAGCGACATCAAGGCCAACAAGATCCCCATCGCCGATCACGTGGCCGACGTGGTTACTGCCGAGAACGGCCCGATCGGATTTCCCGGCATCGCCGAAGAGATCGCCCGGATCATCGCTCCCGGCGGCACGATTGTGCTCTACAACCCGGCCACTCAGGAAGCCGAGCATGACAAGGTGGCCAAGGCCGTCGGCGGCAAGGTGTCCAAAGTGAAGGGCAAGATAAGCAGCGTCGAAACCATTCAGACCACCATCGTCGCCCCGGGGCCGTGACCATGCCCTATCAAGTCAGCAACGATGTCGATGGCCGGCCGCGAATCACGCTGACCGGCGAGCCCTCCTACTGCCACGCGCTCGACAGCGCCACCCCGACGGACGGAAGGCAAGGCACCTGGCTGGTCATGGATTTCGCGGCGTGGAGTGTGTCCGACGTGGTGGCCGTGCAGACCGCCCTGGACGCGGCACGGCACTTCGGCGGCGCGCTCAAGCTCGGCCTGCTGCCCTACACCGATCCGGAGGATCTTGAGGGGTGGCCCTGGCACGAGGACGCTGATGGTCCAAGCCCGCATTGGGTTTTGACGCGCGATGGCGCGGTGAGATGGCGGCACAGCGGGGCGCTTGCGCTTGACGAGCTGATCAAGGCCATCAGCGATCAAGCCACCGTGACGTGACCGTGACACCTGTGCGGACCATGGCGGCATGCCTTCTCTGCTGCCGAGCGACTACGAGATCCTCACGAGGGTCTCCCTCGACCTGAAGCCGGTGCTCGACGCCGCTCAGGACGTCATCGACTCGCCCGACTATGCCGGCAGCGAATGGCTGGAGTTGTGCTGCGGCAACCGGTTGCTGCCGCTCTACGTAATGATCGACTTCTGCGGCAACATCCTGCACGTCGAACGCGAGGCGACCAGTTTCGCCGACGAGAAGCTGACGATCACCTATCTGCCGTCGTGGTTCGCCACTATCCTGACCCACCTGCCGGCGACAATGGTGGCCCGCTACCGCAGCGGCAGCCGGATGGAGACGGTCAACGTCCAGGTCAGCGATAGAGACGCGGCGGTCCCGCAGCGTTTCCAGATTTCGGTGAAGCGCCCGACGAACACCCGGCTAACGCTGACGCCACCCGGGACGACGCCGCTGCCCGGGGCGGTGTCGCGGACCGCGCTACTGCCGCAGATCAGCTACGACCTGCAGCCGTCGCAGGGCAGCATGCTGCTCGCCGAGGGTGTCGATCCGGCGAAGGTCGCGGCGCTGAGCCCGGCCGAGGGCGCCGTTTACGTCGACCGCATCCACTGGATCGCGCCGTCGCTCAAGGTCATCGCCGGTCCCGGCGTGACGATCGAAGTGAGCGAGCTGTTTCCGGTGGTGGACTACGACTTCGACCCGTGGTCGCTGGACTTCTCCAGCGGCGTGGACGCGCTGGCGTCCTCGCCGTTCTGGGGCTACTTCGTCATGGAGGCGGCGCACCGGCTCGATTCGGCCGCCCGGATGGGTTCGAAGGCGCGGTCCACCAGCCAGCAGGCGCTGCAGTTCCTCCTCGAGCGCTACCAGAACACCGAGGCGGTGCCGCCGCCCGGCGCGCCCCGGCGGGGCACCGGTGTGTCCGAAGTGGAGCTTCTCGGCGCCGATTTCCTGCCGCTGGCCCGGTTCGAGGAGCAGACCCGGCCCGACGGCGTCGACCTGCTGTGCCTGACCTCCGTCGCGGCGATGGCGCTGGCCCGGCAGCGGGCCGACCCGATCTCGGCGATGCGCTCGGCGATGCAGGTCTACCTCTCCGGCATGCACGGCGGGTTGCCCATGGACGCCGGTATTCCAATCAGTATCCGCATCGATCCGATGAGCCCCGACGACCGGTTCGCTTACTCGGTGACGGCGCTTGACGGCGGGCGGCCCACGACCGGAGTCCCGCGCGGTTCCGGGCCACTGTTCCGGCTCAGCGTGATCCGTACCGAATCGGTGAAAGTCAAGGTGGACTGGTTCTTCAGCGGCGAGGGTTCCCGCCAGATCGCCGAGATCGTCGACTATCGCGAGCAGATCGCGGACTTCGATGACGTACCCGTCGTCATCCTCGACCATGGCGAACGTCTTCCCGCCGGGCGTCTGGAACGCCGGGAGCTGACCAACTACGAGATGGGCGACCTGTTCCTGACCGCCCTCGGGATGATCCCTTTCCCGCCCTGCCAGGTGCTGTCCGACCTCAACGACTATGCGACCCTGCTGCGGTACCTCTATGACGGCAAGGACACCTTCGGCCGGGAGATGACGCGGGTGGACTTCGCGGTCAGCCTGGCCGGCATCCTCCTGCCCGAGGTGCTGGAGGCGGTCGCGAAGAAGGGCATCCGGCTGGTGGCCACCTATGGCCAGCCGGGGGTGAGGATCGTGGAGTCCTTCCTCGGCGTCAAGCCCGCCGCGCTGGCCGCGACGGTCACCCCACTGCTCAAGCCGGTGACGCCGTGAACCTCTCCCTGGACACCCTCACCGACCTCGTCCGCCGGGGCCTGCACAAGGATCTGGCCGAGGCGTTCATGCACCCGGCGCTGGCCCGGACCGTGGACACCATCTATCCCCGGTCGCTGAGCGCCTATCATCGGGTGCTCCTGGAGCCGTTCGAGAAGGCGCGGGCGGCCAACCCGTTCCTCACGCTGCGCGAGTTCATCGCGACCTCCGGCCGGCAGCAGCAGAACATGCTGCGCAAGGCGCTCGGGCCCGACGGATACGTGATGGCCGTCGAACATTCCGGCGCGAACTACTTCGCGGCGCGGCTCAACGCGCTGAAGGCCGGACGGCCGGCCACCTCGCCGGTCTCGGACCTGCTCGGCTGGGGCCATTGGGGCCGCACCGTGCCGGTCATCGACACCACCGGACGGCCCTCCCGGATCCTGCCGCTGGATTTCCCGGTGCAGCGGCGGGTCAACGGGGTGGTCCAGTGGGTGTATCCGGACTTCAACACCGGCCGCCAGCGGCTGTTCTGCAACCTGGGTTTCCTTGAGCTGCAACGGCGCAACCCCACCATCACCATCCCGACCAGCGGCGGCGCGGCCGACCTGCTGCGCACGCTGAACCTGCCACACGACCCCACGCCCAAACCCTTCCCCGGTGTCGCCGGACTGCACCTGAGCGACCTGCAAGTGGCCAAGATGCTGCAAACCGGCTCGGTGCCGCCTTACAAGACGATCCTTCTCAAGCCCGGAACGCCTGCCCCACCGGGCTTCGAGCTCTCGGCGGGCAAGGGGCACTTCGGCGCCGCCGACGCCCGCTGGGAGCTGGCTTCCCGGCTCGGCAATCCGGATCTGGTGCTGTCGGGCAGCTTCGACCGCAACATCGCCAAGCATCCGACGGCGATGGACACGACCGCACCCACCGGTGTGGTGAACCCGGACCACCCGGTCACCACGCTCAGCAACGCCGAGCTGGTGGCGATCGCTCGTTACGAGGTCGGCTGCTGGGAGGTGGCGCAACAGACCTACCAGGTCGAGCACAGGCGGGCACAGCGCACGCTGCGGCAACTTCAGTCCATTATGGACGCCGTCGACGCCGACGTGGACACCAGCCTGCTGGCCAACCTCGTCGGCCTGTGCGACCCGCACAATCTGGCCATCGTCACCCCCGAAGGGCACGGCGCCGCCGACTTCTTCGCCTACTACGTGCAGAGCTACGGAAACTGGGTCCCCAACACCGTCCGGGCCGGATCGCTGAAGTTCGACAGCTTCGACGCGCATCCGGATTTCCCCCGGTCGGTGAACGCCTTCACCGCTTTCTCGCCCTACCACCTCGAACCGGTAGGAGCGCTGTTGCGCGATCCGAAGGTGACCGATTTCATCGCCACCAAGGCCCCACCGGAGGTGGTCGAGGCCTACAACCACCTGTCCGGCTGCATATCCGCCGCCATGCGCTCCTACGAGATGGACCGATCCGTGATGCCTCTGATTTTCGTGAAAGGACAATGGTTATGAGCCAGACCCCAGCGCCCGCGCTGTTCCGCTTCGTCGGCGTACGCCGGCCGGCCCCGCCACAACCGCCCCTGCCGCCACCGGACGACGATCTGATCGACAAGGCGTTCGACTTCACCGACGCGCTGCTACCCGTGGTGGCACAGGTGTTGCAGCGCGACGACCGCCAGCTCGCCATGAAACTTGTCCGCACGCTGTTGTCCCCGCTGCCCAAGCCGCTGGCGACACTGGCCACCAGGGTGCGCAAGCTGCGCCGCCGGGCCGGTGTCGACGACACGCTGACCCTCGGCGACGCCCGCCCGCACCTGCCGCCGCCCGGAGCGGGAAACGGTTCCCCGTACAGGGATCTGGCCCAGCGCGCCGCGACGGTCGTGGTCCTCGTGCGCTGGCTAGGCCAAGCCACCTCGCCGGAGATGGGGCGAGCCGCCGGACTGCTGCGGGGGCTGGCCATCGCGCGGCTGGCGCAGTCCCGCCTGGACGACCGCTACATCGTCGCTGACCTGACCCGCGGGCATACCATCCAGCTGCCCGACGTGGTACGCGACACCGAACCCAGGCCGGGCCTGGATACCAAACGCGTCCAACAGGATCTGCGGCGGCTGACCGGCCGCGCGGCGGCGCTCGGCCGCCAGAGTGATCCAGCTCTGGACGGGCTGCAGGGCGAGGGTTTCGCCGACCTCGCCCCGGCCGCCGAACGGGTGACCGAGGCGGCGCAGCGGTACGGTCTCCCGTCGCATTCGCGATCGTCCTCGCTGGCCCGGATCCTGGACGGCGAAATCGTCCAAGGTGGAACCATCGACCCCGACATCTTCGACACCCTCCCCGGCGGCTTCCCGACCACCTCGCTGCCGCCGCCAGCCCTGCCGGTCTTCGACGGCCGCGCCCGCGTCCTGGGCCGCGGCGACCTCATGGTGGTCCGCATCGAGCATCTGCGCTACGACTTCGGCGAGATCGCCTATGTCGAGAACGTGCTCAAGTCCGAGCTTCGCGGCCGGACGCTCATCGTCGACACGCGAACCAGCGAGAAAGTTGTCGAGTCGTCGAGCAGCTTCAGCGAAAGCACCCACGAGCTTTCCACCGATGAGCGGTCGGAGTTGCAGGACGCGGCCAGCTCCACCAACACCTCCACCAACGCGATGTCGGCCGGCATGAATGTGGCCGGCGGCTGGGGGCCGGTAAAGGTCGGCATCGACCTGAACGCCAGCCACTCCAGCACGACCACCGAAAGCAACAGCTCGTCGTCGAGCTACGCCAAGGAGGTCACCGACCGGGCCACCGAGACGATGCGCAGCGAGGCGTCGAGCAAGCGGGTCACCACGACCAGGACCCGCATCGCCGAGACCAACAAGCACGACTTCGACAACCGCGCCGGGGCTGACCACATCCGCGGCGTCTACCGGTGGCTGGAGAAAGTCGACCGGGCACAGGTCTTCAACTACGGCGAGCGGCTGCTGCTGGAGTTCGTGGTGCCCCAGCCGGCCGCGCAGTTCGTTTACCTGGCCAACACGAGCGCTTCCGAGGGCGAGCCGGAACCGGTGCAGGCGCTGGATTTCCGGCCGCACGACATCACCGAGCAGAACTTCGTCGGCTACGGGCTGCGCTACGAACTGTCCGGTTTGGACCGGCCGCCGCCCGCGCAGATCGCCGTCCCGGCGACGTTCAGCTTTCCGCCGACCCGCACCACGAAGGAGGTCAACCCGGATCCGAAGAAAGACCCCGTCCCGATCATGATGGGCAGCGGGGTCACCACCGGCGAGGTGACGATCCCCAGCGGGTACGCGGCGGGCACCATCATCGCGTCGGTGGCCCACGGCGGCGACTTCGCCGACACCGAACCGCTACCGCCGAACTCCGGTGTCCCGTCGGCGATCGTCCGCCAGGAGCCGGTCCAGATCGCCGCGGGCGGGCAGCGGTTCAACATCTACCTCGGGGACACGGAACCGGCGAAGGTGGTCGAGCTGGAGGCACGTAAGACCGGCAACCTGCCGATCGCCATCGGCTCGCAGCAGATCGACGGGCAAGCGATCTCGATGCGGGTCATCGCCTACCGTACCGACGAGGCGATGAAGGCCTGGCAGCACGACACGTTCGAGCGCATCCAGAAGGCGTACCAGTCGAAGGTGAGCGAGTACGAGTCGGCGCTGTCAGTGGCCCAGCTGCGCAAGGGCTACACCGCGGTGACACCCACCGACGTCAACCGGGCCATCGAGGTGCGGGAGCTGACCCGCGGCTGCCAGACCATCCTGACCGGCCAGGACTTCACCATGTTCGGGTCGGTGGACGTTACGGCCAGCGCGATTCCGAGCATCGACCTGGACGAGGCCTGGGTGGAGGCGGACGCGATCCAGTTCTTCTCCGACGTCATGGAATGGGCGCTGATGACCTACGTCTTCTACCCGTACCAGTGGGCCGGGCAGTCGCAGTGGGCAGAGCTTTCCGCACGAACCAGCCCCGACCCGTTGCACGAGGCGTTCCTGCAAGCCGGTGCCGCCCGCGTGGTGGTGCCTGTCCGCGAAGGCTTCGAGCACATGGTCGGCCGCTATCTCAAAACCGGCGACATCCCCGAGTGGGGGCCAGAGCCGTGGCGGGGCCGGGTGGTGCACTACCCGAAGGTCGACGAGCTGATCGCCGACGCCAACGACCGGCCGCAGGGCGAAGTCGCGGTGGGCGAGCCGTGGGAGGTCGTCTCCCCCACCTCCCTGATCTACTTGCAGCAGGACGCCTCGCTCAACCTGCCTTCCACCGAAGAGGTCGCCGCGGCCATCGCCGCCGGGCCGCCACCGACCCCGCCGCCCACCACCGAAGCGCCGCCGCCGATCGCGGAAGGTGAGCCGACGATGCAAATAATGGCTTAACCCCTAGCCATCGGCTGTGGCGGCTTGCCCACCGCAGCCGATGGCGTCATGGCCGCAGCAGAAGCTTCAGGGCATTGATGTCGCCCTCAGCAAGTCCGATTGACCGCAGATAATTTTCGGTACGAAAGCTCCGTGCCCATTCACGCAACGCGGGTAATCGTTGAGCTATTTGACGCTCAACCTCGTCGGGATGGGTCGCGGGCAGGTGATGGCGATGCCACTCGTGCTGATCGGTGTCGTAGACCCAGCCGTGGCCCGAATACGTTGCGGCGCCGCGCCATCCGGCGACGTAGTCGTCGATGATGGCCTGTGTGGTCGCCTCCGCCAGGTCCAGCAACATCGCGCAGATCATGCCGGTACGGTCGCGCCCTCCCGCGCAATGCACAAGCACCGCTGGTTGAGCGCCGGCCACTGCCCGCATCACGGCCGCGAGGCGGGCGGGGGCAAGCCGAACGTTGTCCATCCACGACCGCGGATGATCCAGCCAGGGGCCGCAGACCCTCAAAAATTCAACGTCGTCAGGATCTTCCGTTGGCGCGCAGACAAAGTCCAGCCCGCCCAGCGACTCGGGGCGGACAATGGGGTGATCCGCTGTTCGCTGGGTTTCAGCGGGCGCATTCCGAAGGTCGACGATCGTCCGTAAGCCCGCAGCCTTCGCGTGCACCCAGCCCTCATCGGTGAGGTACTCCGGCGCGGCCGAGCGATACACCCGCCCAAAACAGGTGGTTCCTCCGTCGCGCAGCTCCCGGCCACCGAGGTCATGAATGTTGCGCCCGCCGGGCCATGACAGCGACACCTCACGCTCGCAGGGCCCGCACCGCGGTGGACGACATCGACGCCAGCTCCGGCCGGGCAGGCACGAACAGCGTTGTCACGCCTAGCACTTCGTTCGCCGCGGCGAGTTCGTGCTCGCGCATCCAATCGGCCGAGTTCCTGATCCCGCGGATGATCACCCCGCAGCCGTTGCGCCGGCAGTAATCCACGGTCAACCCGGGCCAGGCCGCCACCTCGACGTTCGCCCAATCCGCCGGGAGCAGGCCGCGGATCTCCGCCGCCCGGGCGGCGGTCGTCTGGGACGGCCGCTTGTCATCGTTGACGGCAACCAGAACCGTGACCTGATCAAACATGCGGCGCGATCGGTCGACCACATCAAAGTGACCCGGCGTGAACGGATCGAACGTCCCCGGATAAACCGCGCGGACCGGCCCGAGACCGCGGTCAGAAACGTGAAGCACCGAGCCAGCATATGCCAACGCGAATCCTGCGGGTTCGCTGCGGTCTATGGCAGGTCCGCGCCCCCGACCCGGCCTGCGAACGACTTCATGGCGGCGGCAACCGCCGCGTCATCCGCCGGTGTCAACCCGGCCCTGGGAATCAGGAGAGAAATGCCGTCCGCGGTTTCAAAACGCCAGAAGCGCGGGGTCTCGCTGAAGGCCCGGACCGCTTTCCACCGGGTCAAGCTGCCATCAGCTTTGATCAATGGTCAAGGGCGCGGCAGATCCACGCACTCATCTGCTCCTCGGCCATCGCAACCGCGCCGCATGTCGTTCGCAGATTGTTCGCCGGCCCACCGTCGCCCCAACGCTCGGAGTACCCAGTTCCCAGCGAAAGGATGGAGCCGAAATGGCAAGGCTTCGAACGTTACTGCTTGGCGTCGCCATGCTGGTCACCTCGGCCGGTGTGGCGCTTGCTCCGGCCGGGGCGGCCTATGCCGTCGACGATTTCACCGCGTTCAACCGCTGCCAGACCGGGGCCACCGCGCAGCTCACCAACGGGTTGGCGGCGGCCGGCAACGCTTTGACCACCTTCACCCCGCCCGCATTCATGCTCAACAATGATGCGTTCCGGATCACGGCCTCCGGCAGCATCACTGTCGACCTCTGGCGAACAAGCAAGAGCGTCGGCGGCGACCCGGTGCCGGCCGGGGCCGGCTTCCCCATTCCCGGTGCCCGCAAGTACATGCTGATCGCCAGGGTGAACAAGGGCTGGTTCATGACGGCCACCGGCGCCATTTACCCGGCCGGGCGATGGTTCCCGGTTGGCTTCGACAGCGGCTGCCTGAAGTATTCGCGGCAATCGCCGGTCACGCCGGCAGACCCGTCCGCGTTTCTGACCTTCAGCTACAACGACGACAACATCGCCGACAATGGCGGCGCCGGCAATGTCCTTGTCCGCCAGTGGTATTGCACCATCTGCTAGCGCACAGCAACCCCTCGAAAGGGCCGGCACCGTGAACGGTGTCGGCCCTTCTTGCTGAAACCCCGGAAACGCGATAATGACGGCATGGACCCGGTGTGGACGTGCCACTAATCCATTCTGGACTGACACCTGGCAAGGCCGTGGGAACGTCTTCCCATGGTTTGGGGCACATTCACTGTGGACAATCGGTTGGCAACAACACCCCAACCGAAAGGAATCCGGATGAAGCGCAGACTCGTCCAGGCGTTGGCGGCCTTGGCTATTGCCGCCACCGGCTCGTTGGTGGCAGCCACCCCGGCGGCTGCCGATGACGGTGGCCCAGTGTGCATCCTCAACCAGAACAGCTGGTTGCGTGAGTTCCCGTGGGGGCCGGTTTATCTCACCCTGAGTGCCGGGCGTGGGTTTCGCGTTCATGTGGTAAGGCCACCCGCCCCCTACTCGCCAGGGACCTGGTACTACGGCCACGGGGCCGAGGCGCCCAACCGCGACGGCTGGATCCCGGCCGAAAACTGCAACTTCTAACGCCATACTGGAGGGCGTGCCTATCCCCCGGGTTGCGGTGCGCCATGTCGTTGAGGCCGACCGGCCGCGTTTTGTCGAGCTGTTCTGCGATGAGGGCTTCATGGCGTTCTCGGATGGCGTGCTGTCGACAAGCCATCGCAGAATGTCTGCCAGAAGCTGGGATTCCGGTACTGGAAGGAAGCCCCGGTGAACGGGCAGCTACGCAACATCTACCGATTGCGACTGCCGGCCGCCGAAAGCTAAGCGCTTGCTCGGCTCCTCATACTGGTCGATATGTGGAGCAGGGTGTCCAGCCCGGTGCTGATCGGCCGGTCCCAGGAGCTTGCCCAACTCGACGCGGCCCATCAGCGTGCGGCCGCGGGCCGGTCGGCGGTGGTGCTTATCGCGGGCGAGGCGGGCGTGGGCAAGTCTCGCCTGGTGGGTGAGTTCGCCGGTTTGGCCGAGCGGTCAGGCGCGCGGGTCCTGGTCGGCGGTTGCGTGGCATTGGACGAGGGCGGCCTGCCCTGGGCGCCGGTCGTTGACTCGCTGCGTGGGCTGGTGCGCTCGGTCGAGCCGGCTGAGCTGGACGCGCTGCTCGGTGTCGCCCGGGATGAGGTTGGCCGGCTGCTGCCCGAGCTTGGCCACCCACGCGCCGAACCCTCGCCCGACAGCGCCGCGGCACAGGCCCGGCTGCTGGAGCTGTTGCTGGACCTGTTCGGGCGCCTAGGCAGCGAAGCGCCGCTGGTGCTCGTGCTGGAGGATCTGCATTGGGCCGACCGGGCTTCCCGGGACCTGGTGGCCTTCCTGGCGCGGCGGCTGCGCGACGAGCGGCTGCTGCTGGTACTCACCTATCGAAGCGACGACTTGGGGCGCGGCCATCCGTTGCGCCCGCTGCTGGCCGAGCTCGGCCGCAGCGAACGGGTCGATCGGGTCGGCCTGCGCCCCTTCGAACGGGCCGAGCTTTCCGCGCTGCTCGACGCGATCCTGCAGACGCCGGCTCCCGCCGAGTTGGCCGACGACATTTTCGTAAGGTCAGACGGCAACCCGTTCTACGCCGAGGAATTATTGGCCGCCTGGCGCCGCAGCGAACATCCGGGTTTGCCTGGGTCGTTGCGCGACACGTTGCTGACCCGGGTCGAGCGGCTGTCCGGGCAGGCTCAGGCCGTGGTGGCCGCTGCCGCAGCGGCTGGACGACGGGTCGATCACCGGCTGATCGCGGCCGTTGCCGGCCTGACCGAGCCGCAGTTCGCCGATGCGGTAAGGGAGACCGTGGCCGAGCAGGTGTTGCTGGCCGATCCGGACGGTCGAGGTTTGGCGTTCCGGCATGCGCTGATGCGCGAGGCGGCGCTGGCCGAGCTGCTGCCGGTGGAACGGGTGCGGTTGCATGCCGGCCTGGCCACAGCGATCACCGCGCACCGCGACTGGACGTATGGCACCGAGGCCACGGTCGCGGCCGAGCTGGCCTACCACTGGGATGCCGCGCTGGATGCCGAACGTGCCCTGCCGGCTGCGGTTAGGGCAGGCCTGGCCGCCGAGCAGGTCTACGCCTTCGCCAACGCGGCCTGCCACTTCGAGCGTGCCGCGGCGCTGTGGGATCGGGTCGCCGACGCGGCCGCCTTGGCCGGGCTGGACCGGGCCGGCGTCTTGGCGCACGCGGCCGAGGCCGTACACCACACCAACGTACCGGCGCGGGCGGTGGCGTTGCAGCGTGCCGCGGTGGCCGCCCTCGACGGCGAAGCCGAGCCCGTGCGGGCCGCGCTGTTGCAGGAACGGCTGGGCCGTTTCCTTTGGCTGGCCGGTGATCCGGGCGCTCTTGCCGCTTACGCCGACGCGGTCGGCATGCTCGCGGACGCACCGCCGTCGGCCGAGCGGGCGCGAATATTGGCCGCGCATGCCCAGGCACTGATGCTGGTTTCCCAGGCGCAGCAGGCCCGGGAGGTTGCCGAGCAGGCTTGCGCCATGGCACGTGCTGTCGGCGCTGGCTTGGAGGAGGGCCGGGCGGAGGCGACGCTCGGCGCTGCATTGCATGCCCTGGGCGACCCGTGGGCGGGGGTGGCGCATCTACACCGCGCCCGTGCGGTCGCCCTCCAGCAGGCCGACATCGACGGGATCGGCTGGTCGTGGATCAATCAGGTTTACGCCGTCGCGACCACCGGCCAGCTGACCGACGCACTCGCGCTGGCGTTGGAGGGTTCCGAGGTCATGCAGCGCCTGGGCACGGCCAACACCTACGGAGACTATCTGCACGGCTTCGCCGGTCAACTGGAGTTCCGGCTCGGGCGCTGGGCCGACGCCGACCGGCGCAGCCGCGAATTGGTGCAGCGGGACCAGGCCACCAGCGTCAAGGGGATCTTCTTGCGGCTGTGGCGGGCCAGGCTGCTGATCGCCCGCGGTGACCTGCCAGAAGCACACCTGCTGCTCGACCAAACAGAGGCGCACGTAACGCGCAGCCAGGCGCCCCATCTCGGCGAGATCCGGGCCTTCGCCCTGGCCGAGCTGGCGCTGGCCGAGGGCCGCCACGCCGACGCGGCCGTGGCCGCCGGCGACGGGATCCTCTTGACCAGCGGCGCCCAACCCCGCGGCCGGGTTACCCTGGCCGCCCTCGGCCTGCGGGCCCTGGCCGAACAGGCCGCCGCGCTACGGACCCGTAAAGCGCCGGAAGCGGTGAAAACGTTGCAGGAAATCGGCAGCCGGGGTGACGACCTGCTCGCCGGCGCCCAGGAAGCCGGCGCGGCACGGCCCCCCGGGAAATCGGTGCCGGAACCGACTGCCTGGCTGCGCCAATGCCACGCCGAACACGCACGCCTGCACGGCCGTCCCGATCCTGCGGCGTGGGCCGAGGTGGCCGCAGGCTGGGATCAGCTCGCCGAGCCGTACCCGGCCGCCTACGCCCATTGGCGGCGGGCCGAGGCGCTTCTGTCCACCCGCGTCACCAGAACCGAGGCGGCCGCGCCGCTGCGCGTCGCTGCCCAGCTCGCGCAACACATCGGCGCGCGACCGCTGCTCACCGAGATCACGCGGCTGGCCCGCCGGGCCCGCATCCAGCTCGTACCACCAAAAGAAACCCCGCCTGCGGCAGACGCGGCACCCTTCGGCCTGACTCGCCGCGAGCTGGAAGTCCTGGCACACCTGACCGCGGGACACACCAACCGCGAAATCGCCAAGGCACTGTTCGTCGCCGAAAAGACCGCCAGCTTCCACGTCTCCGGCATCCTGAGCAAACTCGGCGCTTCCACCCGATCCGAGGCCGCCGCCCTCGCCCACCGCCTCGGCCTGCTCGGCGACGCCGGCGCAACCAGCCGATAGAACCTAGGCACGCGAGCGACCCGATCCTGGGCAGATTCCCAGTGTGCGCACCGCCCCTGTCAGACCACAGTGGGCTCCTGAAGGCGCCAAACACGCCCGCCCGGTCCATCCCAGACACCAGGAGGCAACCATGAAGGCCCGAACTACGCTGCGACTGCTGGCCGCCGCGGTCACGGTCAGCGCGCTCGCCATCGGCACCCCGGCGCACGCCGCACCACAACCGGATTCGAATGTCGCGCCCGCTTACGTCGCCTACCTCATCGTCAACCACAGGTCGGGAATGTGCCTGGCCCCCAACGGCCCCTTCGCCAACGCCGGCATCGCCCAGGTGCCCTGCCAGCCGTGGAACACGCAGCAACAGTGGAACCGCATCGATCGTGGCGACGGCATCTACCTATGGCTGGTCAACGTGGCCTACGGCTTCTGCTGGGATCTCGTGGCCAACAGCGTCCCCGAGGTGCGCCCCGGAACTCTGGTGCAGCAGTTCTGGTGCAACCCCGAATGGACCAGCGAGGACTGGAGAACCGAGCCGAGCAACAGGTTCCTCCACGACCTGATCCGCACCAAGATTAACTCCCTGTGCGCGCAGGTCGAGAACAAGTCGACCGCCCCGAACGCCCGGCTTCGCCTAGCCGGATGCAGCTACTCCGAGTCGTCTCAGCAATTCCAGTTCGTGGCGGTCTAAGCCACTTACCCAGAATCCGAACCGCTCATTCAGATGGCCGGTTCGGATTCTGCAACCGTTCGAGGCCGTCGAGGATCAAATCGAGCCCGAACGGGAACTCGTCGGCGAAGGCGTAGCCGGGCCGGAGAGCGTGCTCCTTGATCATCTCTGTGAGGTGGGGGTACGCGCCCGCCTCCATCAGATCGAACATCCCCTTTGCTACGTCCGCGACCTCGGCTGGCGTGTCGAGCGGCAGCGTCCGTTCCTGAAGCACGAACCCGAAAACGTAGCTGTCGACGACCGCGAGCGCGTGCGCTGCCATCGCGATGGTGAATCCCGCTTCGCGCAGCCGTCCGATCACCCAATCGTGGTGGCGCATCGTCACCGGCCCGGGGGTGCGCCGGGATTCCAGAAAGCCCAGCGCCCACGGATGTCGCGATAGGACGGAGCGGGTGGAGACGGCGCGCTGGCGCAGGGCGTCTTTCCAGTCCACCTCCGGGCCGGGCAGCTCGATCTGGGCGAACACCACGTCGGCGATTCCGTCCAGGATCTCGTCCTTGTTGGCCACGTGGTGGTACAGCGACATCGCCTCGACCCCGAGCCGCTCGGCGACCTTTCGCATGCTCACCGACGCCAGGCCCCGCTCATCGGCCACCTGCACGGCCGCCTCGAATACGAGTTGCTTGCTCAGCTTGGGCACCAGTCGGCTCTCCGATTCAGCGCGAGGTTGACTGCCTTACAGGTGTAAGGATACGGTACAGAGAGCGCCTTACACTTGTAAGGCGCGGTCGCCGGGAGGGGCAATGGTGAAGATCTGTGTCGTAGGCGCCTCGGGCAAGCTGGGGCGCTATATGGTCCGGCACGCGCTGGCCAGGGGCTACGAGGTCGTGGCCGTCTGCCGCGCGCAGAGCGTGGCGAAGCTCGACGAGTTCCGGGACCACATCACGATCGTCGCCGGCCACACCAACGACCGAGAGGCCATCCGCAGTGCGGTCGAAGGCTGCGATGGGGTGCTGACTGTTCTGATGCCGTGGGGCGTGCAGGGCTACTCCACCGGAACAGCCCAAGCGGTGCTTGACTACGCGTCGCCCGGGGCCCGCCTGGTGTTCTCTTGCGGCTGGCACATCTCCCGCGACGGACTGGATCGATACCCGTTGCGCCTGCGCGCTTTCGTCTGGGCCTTCGGCCCGCTGACGCGGCTATTTCGCGTCGCCGACCTGCGCGACCAGGTGGAGGCATGCCGCCGGATTTTCGCCAGCGACACCCGCTGGACCGTGGTGCGCGGCAGCGACCTCGAAGAGGGCGACAGCCAGGGCCTGCCGATATGGCGTCGGCACGTGGGCGACCCGGCCCTCAACAGCAACATCACCCGCCGGATCGACTTCGCGCTGTTCATGGTTTCGGCCCTCACCGATGACAAGCTGATCCACGAGGCTCCAGCAATCGTCAGCCGCGCAGCCCCCTCAGCCCGCGCCGCCGCCACGACCGATGCGCCACGTTGAATCATGAACCTTCGCGCTGGATTTGTTCGCGGATAATCTCCACCTCGACCCGGTCAGGTATCCGTCTGGCTTCGCCGCCGTCAAGTCCCCAGGTGGAGTAGCACTGGCAATCGACCCGCGGGCACAGCATGATCCCGCCATCAACCGGATCGCCGGTCGTCGAGATGATCGCGTGCGGATCGAATGGATGGCCACACTGCAGGCACAACTCGCTGTCCTCCACGACGCGATGATACCGAGAGCCACACGATCAACTGCGCCGCAAGGGTTTTGCCCGCTATCCCCGGTCGATGTGATCTTGCGAGGACAGGATGAGGACACGGCGGGGACGATCAGCGTCAGTCTCAGCTTTGCCAAATCAACGCCATTCAGTCCCGAAAGGAGACCTAATGCGACGCAGAGCTGTGCTGGCAACCTTGGCAACGGTTGCCTCGACGTTGTCCATCGTGGGCATCGGCACGGGGGCCGCAGCCGTGCCGCCACCGTGTGAGAACACGCAGCACTACGACCAGAGCTACGCCTACTACGGTCCGCCCAAATGGGCGCCCGACGCCGAACAGACCCACCTGAAGAACATCGACTTTCCGACCCCAACAGCGATCTCCGGATCGGTGTCCTCGACCCATCACTGGGGCATCTCCTGGAGCCACGACGCGCGGATCGGCTACACCGGCGACGTGGATGCCGGGGGGCGCATCAAGATCATCGAACTGGCCGCAAGCGTGCGGACCGAAATCGAGCTGAAGTTCCACATCGATGTCGTCGACAAGTTCGAAACCACCACGACGCATTCGACCAGCCCGGTGTTGGCCCAGGGCGAGGGCGTGTACTTCAAGGCGGGCTCCGTCATCCAGACGATCCGCCGAACAGAGGATTACAAAGACGAATACTGCAATGTGGGTACCAACGTCGACTACTTCAATATGGGCGGTAACGCCGCCTACCTGACAAAGGATCTCGGCACCTTTGCCGACCCGGCCGCGGGGCGGGAAGCCATCGGCATCCAAAACCTCGGCTGGGCCTCGGTCAGCCCGCCCGCCTGCTCCTCGGCTGCGGCCGTAACCGCAAGCGCGGCAACGGAATCGGTCTCGGTCGCCGCGTCGTGCATGCCTGGTGACGCTGACGTGGAGACCGCCTGGTACGGGCCGGGCAGCGGCGGCGGCGGAGGCGGCGGAGGTGGGGGCGGCACCTGGAGCGGCGCCCGCAACGACCTCAACAGCGACGGGCTCGCCGATCTGCTGGCGCTTTACAACGATTACACGCTGGCGTGGTACCCGGGCAAGGGCGACGGCAACTTCTGGTCGGCGCGCACCATGGGCCCGGCCGGGTTCCTTCAGGTCGCCAAGGCCGATCTCAACAGCGACGGCAAGAAGGACATGCTCGCCCTCTACACCGACTACACACTTGCCTGGTACCCGGGCAAGGGCGATGGCACCTTCTGGTCTGCCCGCGTCATCGGGCCGGCCGGGTTCAAGCTGATGTCGCTGGCCGACCTTGATAGCGACGGCAAGGTGGACATGCTCGCCCTCTACACCGACAACACGCTGGCCTGGTACCCGGGCAAGGGCGATGGCACCTTCTGGTCTGCCCGCGTCATCGGGCCGGCCGGGTTCAAGCTCATGTCCCTGGCCGACCTCAACGGCGACGCCAAGGCCGACATGCTCGCGCTCTACGACGACAACACGCTCGCCTGGTACCCGGGCAAGGGCGACGGCACCTTCTGGTCAGCGCGAGTCATCGGGCCGGCCGGATTCAAGCTCATGTCCCTGGCCGACCTCAACGGCGACGCCAAGGCCGACATGCTGGCCCTCTACAACGACGACACCCTGGCCTGGTACCCGGGCAAGGGCGACGGCACCTTCTGGTCAGCGCGAGTCATCGGCCCAGCCGGATTCCGGCTGATGGCCCTGTAGCACCGATTAGCAACCACAGTGCCGGCCCGACCTCGGGCCGGCACTCGTCGCTCGACAACGCCCGATCACGCCACCAAATCAGGGTCAAAGTCACGGTCAGCTGACGATGAGCGTGTCAGTGCCGCTTCCCGCGAGATAGGTGAGGCTGGGGTCGTAGGTCACCGTGCCGTTTGTTTGCACAGTGAAGTAGAAGGTGGCGTTGGCGGTGACGATCCGGTGCCGCCCAGGGGCCAGGGTGAAGGTGTGCGGGGTCCGGCTGGGTAGGACGGACCCGATCGCGGTGAGCTCGAAGGTCGGGGCCGATTGCCTCGTTGCGTCGATGGTTATCAAGTAGCCGTGGGCCACCAGCGTGTCGCCGTTGGCGGACAGGAACGCCAAGCCGGAGCTGACGGTGCCGTCTGCCCTGACGGTGAAATCATGGATGTTGAGGCTGGCCGTGGTGACTTGGTGGCCTCCAGGGAACACTCTGATTGTCGCTACCGGATCCTTGGGGATGATGCTGCTGATTCCGCCCACGCCAAATTTGCTATAGGTCAGCTCGCGCATGTCGACATGGATTGTCAGGCCGTGCCCTACCACGGTGTTGGATCCGCTGACGGTCAGGAACGGCTCTGATTGGGTGGTGGTGACTGAGCCGTCGGGGTGGACGGTGTAGTCGAGAGTGGTCGTGAAGCCGGTGACCTGGTGTCGTCCAGGAAAGACGGAGATGGTCTTTATGCTGCTGGTCGGGATGATGCTGCTGTATCCAGGCACGCCGAAGTAGGCGTAGGACAGCTGACGCATGTCCAGGTTGACGCGATGGCCGCGTACGGTCAGGGTAGCCGTGCCTCGACCATCCAAATAGGACGCATCTTCGTCATATTGAATTGTACCGGCGGTGGTCACGCTGAAGGCGAAGGTCTTGCCACCGACCGAAAGCTGGTAGGCGGCAGGCGCAAGCGACATGGCCTGGGGCTGGCGGGAGCTGAGCGCGTTGGCCACTCCGCTGAGGGTGAACGACGAGGACATGGTGAGGTCGGTCAAGTCGATCCCGATGGGAAAAGTCCCCGCCGGCGGCGTAGTGGTTGGGCAGCAGGTCGACCCGGTGGTGGATGGAGAAGGCCCCGGCGCGGCGGCAACAGCTTGGGTGGAGGCGATAGGGTCAGCCGAAGGCGAAGCTGAAGACTGGGGCGAATTTGTTGCTGTGGTGGTGGTGCTGGCACTGGCCGACGGTGCCGCCTGATAGGTGACGACTGGGCCGTTGCCGATTAGCACGAAAGCCGAGACTACTGCCAGCAGAAGGACGCCCCCGCCGCGGGCCGCCTGCCCGAGCGCCGGGCTGTGCTGGAGGACGGTGACTGGCGCCGTGGGGATTCCCGGTCTGATGGTGAGGGCCTTGTGCCACAGCGGCGGCGCAGCCGTCGAAGCGACGGCCGGGGTGGCAAGGCGAGCCATGGCGGCCGCTGACAGCGCTTCACTCGGACCTTTTCCGCCACCGGAACGTCCCCCGGTAAGGATTCTCTCGAACCAGCCGAACATCTCCTCGCGAAGCTGGCGCGGGCGTGAGCGGTGAGGTCCCAGCTGCGTGACCCAAAAGCCTGTCCCGATGCCGGGAAGCAGATGGCGTATAGGCGCCAGTGGCCAATGCTTGCGGAATCGGCCTCGCATACCGACCGAGCGGGAAGTGTCGGGAGCCGCAGCCGCGGTCTGCAGCCGCTGCAGGTTCTCGGATTCGTTGCGAAGGCGCTTGAGAGATATGGGATAGTCGCCGGCCGCCTGATGGTAAAGGTCGACGGCGCTGGCCTGAGCCTCGTAGGCGTTCTGGAACTGATGAGCGTCGACAAAGCACAGCGCCAGGTTCGCCAGGCCGTCCGCCATTTCCACCATTTCGGCCGGGGAGACGGGCTCTGCGTTGCGCTCATGCTGAATCAGGATCGCCTGCTGCGCAGCCGCAACCGCGTCGTCGTGGCGATGGGCTGTGAGCAGAGCGTAGGAAAGGTTGCCGTATGCCGCGGCGAGGTCGCGCCGCAGGTGCGGGTGCGTCACCGCCGCGCGCTCATAAAGCGTCACTGCTTCGCGGGCGCTGTCGACCGCGCCCGCCCGTGATGCCTCAATCAGCAAAAGCGCTTTGACGGTAAGGCAGGCCGCAAGGTCCACGCCGTCGGCGGCTTCCGCTGGCTCGCGGCGGTGAGCGGCCAGTGCCTCTTCGATGGCGGCTAGGCCGTCGACTGGTCTTCTGCCCGCGGCCGCGCATATCGCCAGCGTCTGCAGCGCGTTCGCGAAGTGTGACCGGTACCCGTCAAAATCTAATGTGGACAGAGCTCGAAAGGTTTCCGCCGCGCTACCCGCCAGCCGGATGGCGAGGCTCACCGACTCGCTGCCGCCCGGCTGATCGAGTTGGTGGGTGGCCAGACAGGCCGCCAGACGCAGCCGCGCCGAGGCCGTGCCTAAACGATAGACGAGAGGCTGCTGCGTGCTCAGCTCGTTCATCAACTCGATCGCGGTCGCCGCCGACTCGATCGCTTCGCCGATGCGCCCGCTGGCCCGCAGGGCGTCGGACAGGTTTCCCCATGCCAGCGCCAGCCGATAGGTGTAGTCGGCGCTGGTGGCGGCCTGGCGGGTGATGGCCTCGATGACCTCGCGGGCGTCCCCGATCGCCTCCTGCGCTTGACCCGCGTCGATCTGGCATGCGCACAGGTTCACCAGCGCAGCCACCAGAGCGGGAAGATGAAGTCTTTCGTCCATATCGGACAGACGCCGACGGATCTGCGCCGCCCGCGTGAACGCCGCGATCGCTTCTTCCATCTGACGGTGTTCGGTCAGCCTGCTGCCCAGGTTGTTCCATGCCGAGGCGTGTGTCGCGGCCTCACCAGGATCCCAATCGCCAGATTCGCTTATGCCGCACGGAACGTGTACGAGCAGACCGGTCGCCTGCCGGGCGGCCGTCAATGCCTCGCCGTGGTGACCCGCCTCGGACAGCCGCCGGCTGAGGGTGATGAGGTCATCTATATAGGCCTTGCCCGGACTGTCGGATGGCACAGCGAGTCGTCTCGACACCTGCACGGCCACCTGTCTGAGGCGGGGCAACAGCTGGTCGGCCAGAAGCTGGTCAACGGCCCTGACCACGTGCAGCTCGGTGGCCGGGTCGCGAATGGCTTCCAGCATCAAGGCCGTGAAGCGCTCGTGGTGGTCGGCGGCTACCAGCGCGGGAAGGTAGGTGGCAGGGCTCATGCGCACCAGGGCCGCCACCGCATGGCCGAGCCGTCTCGCACCCAGTTGGTGCACGGTGTCGGCGGTGGGTGCGGACAGCGCGCGCAGAAGCGTCGCGATGACATGACCGGCCTGCGCGGCGCTGCTGCCGCGGGTGAGGTTGGTGATATGGACGGCCCAATCTTCATCGCTGCGCTTATCCATCGCCCCCTTCAGAAGGTGCAGATCGCAGAGCCGATCCGGCTTGGGCGCTTGCCAGATCGACACGTCGCCTGGGTACATGCCCGCCAGCGTGCGGACCAGAGCGTCGACCGTCGCTGCGGGAACGTCCGCCAGCTGCGGCAGGGCGGCCATCGCGCGAGCGGCCTCACGGCTGTGCTGAAACGGGAGCAGGCACACGACATCGAGGAGCCGCATCGGCTCCGGTCCGAGATCGATGTCGCCTGCCGCCGCGGCGAGAGCCAGCCTCAGCTGGCGGTGCTCGTGGGCTTCCAGCAAGTGCTCAATCGGGTCCATGGCGCGCGTCGCCGTGGTCGGCTCGATCTGGTCAAGCACACTGATGAGTGCGTCGGCGTAAAGGTCCAATGTGGTCTGGAAAGGTCCCGGAGGCTCCCGCGGTAACGCGAGCTCGTTGGCGAGCAAGCCTTCAGCGATAGCTTTAGCGGCAAACGATTCGGCCGCAGCACGCCACAGGAGTCCCGTCCTCTGGTCAAGCGACTGACCCGACGCGGTCAGCGACTCGGGCAGCGAGGCAAGCCAACGAACCTGGGGATCGACCAGTCCAAGTCCGCTCCTGTGCCTGGTCACCAATTCGCTCCACCAACGGCCGGTCTGACGCGCCAGGAGCAGCAGCCGCACCGGCGACACCTCACGGTCCACACCTGCCACGACGTCAAGCAACGCGGCCGCAAGCTCGGCGTTCGCGTCGGCGTAGTCGACCACAAGCAGCGCACCCTGCACGTCGGGCAGCGTGGCCGAGTGTGCCGCCGCCGCGAGCAGCCGCTCGCCTTCGGTTGACCTCACCACACCCGCCAGCCATCCTCTGTCGCGAAGACGCTGGCAAAGCTGCAAAGCGAGCACGGTCTTGCCCTGACCGCCCGGCCCGCAGACGAGCTGGGCGGCTGCCGCCGGACCGTTGACACACCAACCGAAAAGCTCGTCGGTTTCGGGCCGCTCGACCACATCGAACACCATTGCGGCCGGATCCAGCCATGTGCTCAACCTGTTGGCAGGAGGCGGACTCGCCGGGCCGAACAACCATGCCGCAGCCTCATCACGGTCTGCCGGGGGCACCGTCGGCACCGGCAGGGCCGCGTTGTTGATGCCAAAGATGTTCACCCCACCGCGGATGGTGACATCGCGGTGGAACGCGATCTCCACGGCCTGGAAGAGCTGATCGCTGCCATCATCCATTGCGAATGCCGAACACGTTGGACCCGCCGTTGATCGTCAACTCCCCCATGACTTTGGTGGTCACGCTTTGCGGGGCGCCTGCGGTGGTCGCGCCCGCCCGGTCAGGTGCGCCCTCCGGCACGACCAGACTCAGGCGATGAGTGTCAGTGCCCGGCAGCCACAGCCAGGCCTTCTCATCGAACTCTTTCTCGGTGACCTGGACCGCGCGGAACCACTCTGGCTCGACATCGGACAATCGGCTGCCGATCCAATCACGAAAAACCACCTGCGACACAATGACCGCCAGCACAGCGTCGTCAGCCAATTCCAGCGCCCTTTTGACGACAGCGCTGTTGACGAGGCGGCTCACCCCCACCACGGCCTGACCCGAATATCCGTTGGCGGCCGGCTGCACCGGCCCATCGTCGATGGCGAGCCGGAGCCTGATCCGGTCCCGGTGGTCGCGTGAAGCGTTGAGGTTGCGCAACATAATGTCCAGCTGTTGGCTGAACGCTCCAGCCACTCGAGGCAGCATTTCCTTCGCGGGTACCAGACACAGCTCCTCGTCGCCCTTGGCCTGACGCAACCAGCAGGTGCGATCCAGGCCCGCGGCTTCGGCCGCTGCCTCCAGCGAAGCGAGCAGCTCCTGCTGAATACGCGCCTGCCGCGGATCGTCGTTGCGGCCGTAGCCGACCACATCGACCGCAAGACACAGGTACCGATCCACGCTGGCTGGATCGACCATTGCCACCCCTTCCCCTGGCCGTCCACCTTGCCCGAAAGCAAGACTTGCCATTCCGTACAGTTACGGGATCCGCAAAAGCATTAGCTGTTTCCCGTGTCGGCCCTGCGCCACAGCTCCTCCGGGTCGCTTACCACGATGCGGCGGTAGCCGCGGTGCAGGATCTTGTCTCGGGCCAAGGCCCGCAACGTCTTTTCCACCGTTGCCAGCCCGACGCCGGCCAGCGAGGCGATCTCGCTTTGTGTCAATGGCACCGCGAGTTGCAGACCCTCCGCGGCCGGTCGACCGTACATGTCGCTCAATGCCACCAAAACTCGGCACACGCGCGAGGCAGCGTCGGTGGCGGCGAAGTCAATTCGCCTTTGATTGGCCCAGCGCAACCGATCCGCCAGCAGGCATGCCAGCGCGAACGACACCTCCGCCTGGCTGCACAAAAACGCGCGCAGGTCAGCGGCAGAAATCGCATGCGCCATGGTCGCCGAGCACGTCGTCACCGAGGCCGAACGTCCCGCGGCAGAAAGCACTCCCATCTCCCCGACCAGATCACCGCCCGCCCGGATGGCCAGCAGCGGTTCATGTCCGCTGTCGTTACCATGAACCTTCACCAGACCATCGATCAAAAGAAATGCGTGCCCGGACGGCTCACCCAGCCGCATCATGCAACGGCCGGCCGGAAACCGCGCCTTCGTCCCCAACGACAGCATCGCCGCCCGCGCCGGCTCAGCCAGCCGACCGAGCAAACTCACCGCGGGCCAAGTGACCGCCACATCATCAATATATCGCGATAGCTGATCCGCCAAAGTCGCCGATCGGACGAGACCTGTCAGCCAGAAAACGGGGCAGTGACGAACAAAAACGTCAGTATCACCACCGCGACGATGGTGAGCAGCACCGATCCCTGCAGCATCCGGTACTTCCTCCAGTTGATGCGGCTCAGCGAGACCAGCTGATGAGCCGTCATCACCTGCCTCTCCTGCGCGGTGAGGCTGCGGAGCTGCCCGGCCAGCGCCTGCGGCTCCCACAGCCGCAGGTGCCCAAAGAAAATCATATGATTCCGGTACTGGGCCACGTGTCTACGGGCCGAGCCGAGCATCGGCATAATGACCAACGCCGCCAGACAGGTCGCCACAAGAAGCAGGCCAACCCCGACCACCCCCACCTTGGCCGGCCACGGCGACCTCGACTGAAGCAGGCGTTCATATCCGCTGAGCGACAAAACAAGCGCGCCGCCCTGCAACGTCAACAGCACCGAGGCCTTCAGATCGGCCCTGTTGGCCCAAGACTCCATCAGCGCGTGAGTCATCGACGCAAGCTCCAGCCGACCCACCGGCTGCTGCCCACCACCGCTCGACCGCCGCCGCCCCAGATACCGCACCACACCCATAACCACCGTCCACCGTCCGCGTCCGACAACCCACCCACAAGAATCGACCTCATGGCTGAGCAAACCCCGTCAGCCGACGGATTGTGAACCCCACCACCGCCTCGACGAGATCTGGCCGAGTTAGTCAAGCCCCCGGCCGGAGGAGTTCATACATCGACGGGAGTCACCAGAATGTGACGGGTGGGCGACCTGCTGGAGGCATACCGGCTGTGGTGGCACGGGCCGCAAGATCCCCACCATCATCTGTGGTGGTGGGATCTCTACGCATGGGGCCGCGCGGGCAAAGTGGCCCAGGGCGTAGCCGCAGTGACGATCATTCTTGATCTCCTAGGCGCAAAGCGGCTCAAAGGTGCGGGCAAGTGGGCGAAACAGCTTCGGCCCTCTGTCGGCCAGGTGCTTTATGGCCTTGCCAATCGGAGCCCAGTGGCAGTGCTGCTTGTGGTCTCGGGGCTGGTGGCCCCGCCGGTGGTCCTGTATTACCTCATATTCCACGTCCTCAGATCTCCGGCCATCGAATCTCCTTGGTTGTGGCCCATCGTCGGTATTTTGTGGTTGCTGGGGATGTGGCTACTCCTGAGCGACAGGCAGGAATGGCGACAGATAGCCGACGAGGAAGCCGATCGACTCGGCCGTCCGCGGTGGCTCAACCGCGTCGGGCTGTTGTTGCTCGCTGTCGCCATGGCGCCTGTGGCCGGGGCGGTTCTCGCTGTGGACTTCACGCTGCTCGTACTGCCTTGGATTGTCGTGTATGCCGCGGTGGTCGTCATACTCAAATGTCTCGGCTGGCTAATGGACCGGGCGGAGCCAGCAAGACTGTTGAGGGTTCTGGCCGCCATACTGTTCTTCCTCGGCCTGCACTTTGACATCCTGGCGTCCTAATCTCCGCTATGGCGTTGGCTATCCGCGCTCAGGCAGCGACGGGATCAGCCCGCAGGATGGATGAGCCAGCGCGATGCCGGTTTCGCCATAGGCCGCAAGTTGAGGCCAACCTGCCTACGCCCTCGCAGTCACCTCCCGCATCTACGACGACACCGGCCAGCAAATTACCGAGGTGCCCGCCCACTATCCAGCCCATCGCCAGATTCAAAGTCCGCTGGCCCTGAGGCCTCGGCTGATGAAGCGCCACAACTGTCCGTCAGTTCAGGCCCGCGGCTGCCATATAGCAGATGGAAAGGCGTCAGATTGACGTGATTTTTTTTAAAGTGCGTGGTGCCAGTGGCAGCGCAACCCACGCGACAAGACCGGCCGCGATAGTCATGATAGCCAGCCATACCAGGCCAGATAGCGATTGTGTGGACGCAGGAACCTCGCTGGCGGCGGCAAGCGAGGCCAGCAACGCGACGATCAGACGACGCGTGTCCACAACGACATTGTTCCACCACCTGTCGAGATACGACACAGGCCGCTGTCCTCACCGCGTTGCTCTCGCACCTACCGCTGACGACACGGTGAAGTCATCAGGTCGCACCTTTCGAAGATGCGCGTACCGCTCGTGAAATATGTCGATCGCCTCCTTCAACCCGCAGCTCCGGACCTCCCGTATCTCCTGCATCGCGTCAAGGATGCGGCCTTGAACGATGAAGTCGTCGACCTGCCTCCACGAACTCACGCGAGCCATCTTGCCCTAGCGCGCCAGTAACCAAGGGCGACGCCTTTCGTGTCAACAAGGTCAAGCTGCATCGGAACACGATGTCCGACTCCGCTTGATGCGTTACGAAATGGCTCCGGATGATGCGTAACTCTTCGCCGAGTGTTGGTGGAGTTGAACGTGACCGAGCGTTATCGAGCGGTTTTGCAGGTTCAGGCGGGGGTCACCGTTGAAGCAGCCGACCGCACCTTCCGCGTCTACGACAACGACCCGTTACGCACTGAGGTGCCGGCCACCACCGCCAGGCCTATCTCCCGATTGAAAGTCCGCAAACCCGAACCACCACGCCAGAAATCCCGACCGAACTGAGCCAGAAGCACGACGACGGACACTGTCACTTGACGACGTGGAAGTCAGGGTGAGCGATCCAGGCAGTCATCGCCGCTGCGTCCAAGTAGACGGCGTCGTCGACGCGAACGCAGCGACCGGCGCTGGCCAGATAGTGGAGCAGCTCTGCCGAAGGCGCAGCGCGGAAATCGATGAACACCCAGCCGTCGGCCCGCCGTGCCACTCGCTCGGCAATGCGGGCCAGGGCAGGTCGGCCGCCCAGGTCGCTGACGAAGATGTGCAACACGATGTCACAGCACATGACCGTGCCGGCCGCCTCTGCGACGAACTGCAGCTCCTCGACACTAATCTCGAAGTCTGGCGACTGAATGTCGTATCCGTAGGGCAGGCCATCGGCAGACTGCCAGTAGCCTGGGTCGGGCTCGTACCGGACCAGGCCCTCGCTGGCCATCTCCTCCAGCACGATCGGCGCGACATAGCCTGCGGTACACGGACTCAGCACGCTCAACGCCGTTCCACCCATGACGAAGAGTACACAGCATCCCAGCAAGCTGAGGCCACACAACTCAGCGCGCCCTGCCGCTGGCCTTGAGCGTCACCATTGCGTGGACAACCCGATCAAGAGTGACGCACCCCACGTCCCGATAAAGATCCGTCACCGGGATCCTGAGACTCCACAAGAAACCGACGGATTTGTGCAGCTGACCCGGATCGCCGCCCGAAGGGAGTTCCATGGACATAGACGAGAGCCTTCGTCGTTATGGACTGCACCCGTCCTCAGCTGATCTGCCCCGCATACGCGACATATTGCAAGCCCAAGCCGATCTTGGGCAGGATGACCAGGACAGAGAGCTCATGAACCTGTGTTGCCTGCAGCTGTTCAACGCTGGACAACTGAGCGACGTACTTGTCATCTGGCTGGCCAAGGAATCGAGCTGGGACGCCCACTGCTCAATCGACGTCCAACTGCTCTGCGGAGCAGGACTCTCCGCCACCAAGGCGCACCTGGAGGCCGCTGGGGGTGAGGATGCTGCAGAAGCGCTGCGCTACCTGCTCGAGTGCGAGGCTGCCGGCGACTTCGACAACTTCTCTATAGGCGAACAAGCCCGCTGGAGGGCCAACTACTACCTCAGCTGAATCGAGTCCCCGAGTCATCAGCCGACCGATTCGCCTGATGCCATGCCAGCCGACCGCAGCCATTTCGTTGGCCGCGGCAGCCGCGGTGAGGCCTTCTTCCAGCCCCCCATCGGCGCGGTTCGGCGTCCGGTCCGGAACTGGGGCTGGCTCACGATTTTCGATCGTCCTGCTCGCCCTGGGGCGTCTGGTGGGGGTGGTGGAATTTGACCCGGACGGCGTGGGCGTCGGGGTGCTCGAGTTGCTCGAGAATGGCCAGGGCTTGTTGCCAGGTGTCGCGAGCCGTCTGGAGGTTGCCGGTGGTGTGGTGGGTGTCGCCGAGGTGGGTGAGGATGGTCGCTTGGTGGTAGCGGTCGCCGAGGTCCCGGTAAAGGTCGAGGGCGTGCTGGTAGCAGGTGATGGCCTGGTCGTGGTGGCCGAGGTGGTGGTGGGCGTAGCCGAGGCTGTCCCAGACGGCGGCCTGCCCGTGGCGGTCGTCGAGTTCCTGGTGCAGGGGCAGGGCCTGCTGGCAGTGGGTGAGGGTCTGCTGGTGGTCGCCGAGCAGGGCGTGGTACCAGCCGATGTTGTTGAGGGCGTGGGCCTGCCCGCGCCGGTGGCCAGCGGCCCGGAACAGATCGAGGGCCTGCCGCGTGTGGTGCAGGGCGTCGGCGGGGCGGCCGCGCCGCTCCCACACCTGGCCGAGGTTGAGATGGGTATGGCCCTGCCCGGCCAGGTCTCCGGCTTGGGCGGTCAG
Organism: Rhizocola hellebori; assembly: GCF_016862955.1. Classification (GTDB taxonomy): domain Bacteria; phylum Actinomycetota; class Actinomycetes; order Mycobacteriales; family Micromonosporaceae; genus Rhizocola; species Rhizocola hellebori. Next base: position 390,265 of record NZ_BONY01000001.1, read on the forward strand.
GTCGAGGGCGTGGTGCTGCTGGGTGTGGGCGTCGTCGAGGCGGCCCAGCCGGATGTAGGAGGCTGCCAGACGGCGGTGGGCGCGGGCTTGTGCGGCGGGGTCGGCCAGACGCCCTGCGGCGGCCACCGCCGCCTGCCCGGCGGCGACCTGGTCGTGCCAGTGCCCCCGCCGGCCGAGGAAGTCGTCGAGGGTCCAAGCCAGCTGCCAAGTGTGGGTGTCGAACCCGATGACGACGGCGTGATCGACAGCGGCCAGTAGCACCGGACGCTCATCGGTGAACCATTCCACGGCCTGCTGGTAGTCGGTGGGGTGTTCCGGGATTACGCCGAGCTGGGGCGGGGTGAGCGTGATCGGGTCGCGGGCCGGTTGCAGCAGCCGGACGGCAGTGTGGGCGGTGTGCAGGTAGTGGTCCAGCAACCGGTGCGTAGCGGCGTGGCGCTGCTGGTCGAGGTCGAGGCGGTGGGCCTGTTCGGCGGCGTAGGCACGTAGCAAGTCGTGGAAGGTGTAACGGCCCGAGACGCTCTCGACGAGCAGGCTCGCCCGGGTCAGCTCACCCAGCAGCGCCCGCGCCTCGGGCAGCGGAACGGCGGCGAGGCTGGCCGCCGCCGCCGCGGAGGTATCCGGGCCGGGGTGCAGGCCCAGCAGCCGAAACAACCGCGCCGCCGCCGGGGTCAGGGCCTCGTAGGACCAGGACAACACCGCCCTTACGTCAGTGGCCGGGTCATCGGTGCTCAGTGTGTCGAGCCGCCCGCCGCTGCTGTTGTCGTGTAATCCATCGGCCAGGGCGTGCAGGGGCAGGTGGGATTGGTTGGCGGCGCGGGCGGCCACGATGGCCAACGCTAGGGGCAGCCGCGCACACGCGGTGATGATCTGCTCGACCGCGCCGGGCTCGGCGGCGACCCGGGCGGGGCCTAGACGGCGGGTCAGCAGCTGGCGCGTCTCGTCCCGAGTGAACAGGTCCAAGGTGATCGGATGGGCGCCGTCAGCGGCGACGAGCCCGGAAAGCTGATTGCGGCTGGTCACCAGGACCAGGCAAGTCGCCGCTCCGGGTAGCAGCGGGCGCACCTGGACGCTGTCGCGGGCGTTGTCCAACACGATCAGCATCCGCCGCCCTGCCAATTCACTGCGGTATAGGGCGGCCTGCGCATCCAGATCCTGCGGGATCCGCTGGGGTGGCACCTGCAGGGCGTCCAGGAACCGGCGCACCGCCTCGGCCGGGTCCATCACCGACCCTGCCGGGTCGAACCCGCGTAGGTTCACAAACAGCTGCCCGTCCGGGAACTCCTCGGCCACCTGATGCGCCCAGTACACCGCCAACGCTGTTTTGCCTACCCCGGCCGTACCGCCGATCGCCGAAATCATCACCGCGGCGCCCGCCACTGGCTGATTTTTCTGATCACGCAGCAGGCCGGTCAGCCAGGCCACTTCGCCAGCCCGGCCAGCGAAAAGGGGTACCGCCGCAGGCAACTGCCGCGGCACCACCCGCGCGGCCGCGCCCACCGACTCCCCGCCGCCGACGATGTCCACAGCACTGGGCACGTGCCGCGCCGCGGCCTCAGCCGACGCAGGTATCCTGAGCTGGCGGTACAACGCCCACGAGCCCAGCATCGCCGCGACCGCCAAGGCAGGCACCGCCACGGGCAGTTCATCTTGGAGCAGCCCCGCCGCCCCCGCCACAAACGTCGCCAAGCCGGTCGACGCCACCACGAACACCTCCGGCCGCAACCCACCCCCGCGGCGATGTGGACCCACGGCGGCCTCCAGAATGTCGTGACAGCTTGCCCCACACAGTGTCCAGCCCTTCACCGCGTCCAGCCAGGCCATCCGCCTACAACCAGCCGACAGGTACCTCCGCGGTTGCGGGGTCGCGTGCTGTTCAATCGATCTCGCACCTATGCCGACTCGGCTATGTCGATCTCGGCCTCTCAACTAGATGCCTCAATCGGACGCGCATTCACTTGATATCACAAGGGAACGGTGACCGGTGCGCGGCCATCGTCGCTGCGCGCCGACCTCTTTTCCGGTGCTGTCTTTGAAGGAACGGACAGCCCTGCTGGCCACTCACCGCAGCAGGCAAGGTCTCCTACCTCATCAGCCTTCCGTCCCGCGCTCGTGGCGCAAACAACAACATCGCCAGAACCGAGTGACGTTTCAGGCCTTCTCCGCAGGTGTTTCCGGGCGGCTTCAGCGCACGATGCCAGCGTTGTGGGCAGAGGCGAGACAGGCTCGCCTCAGGCTAACAACGGAAAGAGGCAACATGAATCGTGTAAGGATGACGGGGCGGTTTCTGCTGGCGGTTGCCGCCGGCACCGCCCTGTTGTTCGCTACGGCGAGCACGGCGTCGGCTGCCACAGCTGTCCAGTCCGGCGGCGTTGCTCCGGCGGCGGTCGGCGCGAACCTTACCGGCGCGACAATCACGTTCTTCACGCTAGACGAAAACAAGGACGACAACACGTTCGTCCGGGTCCAGGTACGGGACGAAAACGGTGCGCTCGCCTCCACGACCAGTGGGTTCTTCGGCGAGTTCAAGGACGGCACGACCCGTGGACCGCTTCCGATGACGGTGCGGTCGGGCATCAAGTGGGAAACGCTGACTTTCAACAGCGTCACCATCAGCATCGTCCCGGACGGAAACGACACGTGGAGGTTCGGGTTCGAGGTCGACTTGTTCTTCTCCGACGGGTCCGTCGAGCCTGAGTTCATCGACTTCGTGTCACTCAGCCAAAACCACAGAAGCGAAGCATTCGAGTTCGTGTTCTGAGCCGGGACCTGAGAAAGTCCGTGGCCGCCCGCATCGACCAGCGGGCGGCCACGGCCGTGAAATGGCAGCGTTAGCCGCGGAAGAGCGCGTGAGCGGTCCTGACGGTTCCCTGGATCCAGCCGACAGTCCACATGGTCCCCGTTTGCTTATCGACGCCGGCAGAAGCCAGTGCCAGCGCGGACGCCGGGTGATCTGATGAGGTTGTTACCGGCGGCGGCGGCACACTGCGATCTACGGTGAATCCTGTGCCGTCCCAGTGCTCGATGTGGTCCAGCACTGCCGAGGGCGGCCCTGATTGGCCGAAAACCCATACATCCGTGGGGGAAAGCGCTAGTACCGCGGTCAGCGTGACCCCGGCCGAAGCGATCTCCGGCCGCCATCCGCCCTCGGTCAGGTGCAGCACACGTGACGTACACAGCAAAATGCAATTCGTACCGACCGCCCACACATCCGTTGCCGAGTTTGCCGCCACGTCGCTGAGGGCCACGGTGGCGATGTCGGCCGGAATGGGCACCTGACTCCATCGGACGCCGTCCCAGTGCAGGACCAGCGCGGCCGATCGGCCGTTCTGCAGCTGGGCCCCGACGGCCCACGCGTCCGTCGGCGAGACGGCGAATACCGATGCCAGGGAGGAAGGAACGGCTAACGGCGGCGCCAGCGACTGTTGCCATTGGCCGGCTGTCCGGCGCAGGATCAATGGCCGGGAGTTGCCGGTGCCGACAGCCCAGCCTTCAGCGGCGGTGAGCAGATCGATGTCGGCGAGGTCTCCGGTCAGCCCGGCCGGGCCGGGTTGCTCGGTCCACGCGACGCCGTCGTAATGCACCAGCAGGGGCGCTATCTTCACTGCGGCATTGGGGGATTCGATGTCGCCGACCGCCCATATGTCATCGGGCCCGACGGCATCGACGGCGTTCAGACCGGCAACGCTGGTCTCGTCTGTGGGGTCTGGAGTCGGTTCCAAGCTCCACCTGCTGCCGTTCCAGTGGACTGCCAGTGTGCGCCTCATGTCCGTGGTCCATGCACCGACTACCCAGACGTCGTCCGGCGCGACGACGGTCACGCCGGTCAGCACGACTTCTGCGGCCTCGCTGAAGGTAGGTGGTGGCGCCACCACCCAGGCAGACGGCCCGGCGGAGGTGGAACCGGCGAACAGAACCACTGCGGCTGATGCTGTTGCGGTGAGAATTCGAGTCACGATTACTCCTATTGTCGAGGACCGTTCAATCCTGCCCAGCAGTCCACGACCGGCGCCCGCCGTAACGCACGAGGATTCTCGGTCGGCATTACCCAGATTTCTGCGAGCTCCTGATGCGGTCGGCGAAGGTGATCAGCGCGGTGCGTTCCGCGGCGCCGGTCTTCGCCAGCAGGCTGGCCACATGCTTTTCCACGGTGCGCGGGGACAGGAACAGGCGCCGTGCGATCTCGAGGTTGGTCAGCCGGTCGGCGACGCAACGGAGCACCTCGTGCTCCCGTACCGAGATGCCGTGCGCCAAGGCGAGTGGCGGTAAGTCACCGTGCCCCCGGCGGTGCTGCGGCACCGGCGTTCCGGCCTGGCGCAGCAGTTCCCGGCAGGCCCGGGCGATCGGCGGGATGGTGGTGTGGAAGTAGCCCTCCGCGGTCCGTAGCCAAGCGCTCGGCTCCCCCCAATGATGTTCGAGCGCATGTGGTGCCACCAGACGCAAACCGAGATGCCGAGCCGTCGGGTACGCCTGCGACTCGTGAAGGAAGCGTTCCACGGCGGCTGTGTCCGCATCGATGACGGCACCCGCCAGCAGAATGAACAGGTTGTTCCATCCTGCCTGGGCTTGAACGGAGCCTGCCATCTTGGCGTGCTCGGCCCGGCCGGATTGTCCATTCAGGACAGACAGCAAAAGATGCGGGCCCTGTATGAAAGACAGGTACGAAGTGGGCTGCCGCGCCTCTCGAGCCGCGGCGGCATCGAGCTCGGCAACGGCTGCGGCCCGATCCTCGTGCAGGAGGTGGCCGATCGCCAGGCCAAAGCCGTGTACCGCGGAAGCGAAATCGTCGTCCTCACCGCCCAGACCCTGGAAGATCGCCATCAACCGTAGTGCCTCGGCACGGTGACCGCGATGAGCCTCCGCCATGATGCGTTCACCCAGCGCGACGCGCTGCATGCTGGTGAGGCGAAGCCGGGCCGCGGTCTCCTCCACGCTGCGAGCGGCGGCGGCCGCCTCCGTGAACTCGCCCCGGCAGATCTGCGCCACCGCGGTTTCGAGGCGGATAGACAGCGCGGTGGCGACCGCGCCCGCGCTCTCGGCCGCAGTGAGCGCGTCGGCCAGCCGACCGGTGTCTCCATGGCGAATCGCATCGTCGGCACCCAGGTTGTACAGCAGCCTGATCCGCCAGTTGACCAATCCGTGGGCCTCCGCGATCGCCAGGCCCCGCTGGTACAGAGCGTCGGCCTCGGCGAGGTCACGTAGCCGGGCGACCCCGCCAAGCGATTTCAGCGCACGGCACATGACCTCGGGCATGTTCGCCGCCTCTGCGCCGATGAGAGCCCGTTCGGCGAGGACGGTCGCCTTCGCGTACCGGTCCGCGGTCGGGTTGCCGAAGGCGAGCTCCGCCTCGACAGCGTCCAGTGCCGGATCGGGCCGCGACCCCAGCAATGTCCGGGCGCATGCCACCTCGCCGAGTCCACGCTGCCAATGCCCGGACGCCTCGGCCACCCTGGCCATCCGTATATGCATCGCGGCCCGCGACTCAGGCGTCGCCGAAAGCCACGGCTGGCCGCTAATCGCATCTGCGTCGGCGACACGGCCGGCGTTCGCGTAGGCGTCAACCAGTTCCACGGCAAGCGACGTCGCCAAGCCGTCGGCATCGGCGCCCGACGCCATCGATAGGGCCTGCTCCAGCAGGGCTGTCCCGGTCGAAAGCGCTCCATGTGCGACGGCCTGGCATCCCGCGACGCCGAGCAGCTGCGCCGCTCGTCGAGGCTCACCCGCCGTGGCCCACAGCCGGCCGGCAACTCTTTCCCAGCCAGGGAACCCGTCGTCCGCAGCGGCTTGTAGGGCCTGAGCCGCCCGCGCAGCCAGCATCGTGCGCTCGATCGACAGCAAACGGGCGACAATTGCTTCGGCCGTCAGGGCATGGCGAAACCCGTACCAGAGCGGGCTGTCTTGAGCCTCGACGAGCTGCGCATCGACCGCCGCGCGCAGGCTCCGCACCAATGTGTCCTCGTCAACGCCGGCCGCTGTGGCGGCGCTCCGCACCGGGAACCGGCGGCCGAACATGGCTGCTGCACGCAGAACTGTGACCGTATCGGGATCAAGCCGTTCTACCCGGCTGGTGAGCGTCGCCGCCAGGCTCATTGGCATCGGCGCCATCGCCGAGCCGCGCATCGTCCACCTTGCTCCATCGTGTACCAGAACACCGTCGTCGACCAATCCGACAAGCAGCTCCTCGATGTGCAGGGGCACGCCGTCGGCCGCTTCCGTAACCCGTTCGAGGACGGGTGGTGGCACCTGCTCCGCCGCCACGCCAAGGCAGGCACCCGCAAGCTGCCGCACCGCGTCGTCGTCAAGACCGGCAAGCTCGATCACGTCGGCGATGCGCCTGAGGTGTGCGGCGCGTACCAAATCGATCGCTGCACCAGGCGTGGTACGCGTGGTGCCGATCAGCAGCAGCGAATTCCCGGCCAGATTATCGATCAGATAGTCCACGATCGCGAGCGTGTCCGCATCAGCCTCGTGGAGATCTTCGAGCACAAGCAGGCACCCACCGCGCCTGCCAAGGAAGATCAGCAACCGCAGGACCGCCTCGGCAAGCACGACAAGGGAATCGTCGAATTCAGCCGTCGCGTGGATCCGCAGCTCCGGCAGGAGACGTGCCAGCGCCGGCAGGTATGGGCGCAGCTGCGGATCGTCAACCGGCCCGGATCGCCGCAGCGTCGACATCAGTGCCTCGTTCAACGGCCGGAACTGGATGTCAGCAGACGTGGCGCGGCCGCGCAGCACTGTCATGCCACGCGCTGCCGCGAACCGCTCGGCCTCGGCTGCGAGCCGGGACTTGCCGATGCCCGCTTCTCCGACAATGAAAACCGCCATGTCCGCCGCAGCAACCGAGGCCCGCAACGCGGCCAGCTCGCTGCCGCGGCCGAACAGGTCGCACTCGCCCAGGCGCACCCGCAATCCGGCAGGTGCCGGGGGCAGCGCGGTCTGCAAGCCGGTTTCCTGGCGCAGCATCGCCGATTCAAGCTCGCGCAGGGCCGGGCTCGGATCGATACCCAAGTCGTCGGCGAGGGTGCGCCGAAGCTGCCGGAACACCTCGAGAGCATCGGCTTGCCTGCCGCTGCGGTAGAGCGCCAACATCAGGTGCGCGTTCAGTTGTTCGTCGAGCGGAGAGTCCTTGACCAGCTGCTCCAGTTGCGGCACGAGTGCCGCGTGCTCGCCGAGCGCGAGCCGCGCTTCGATCAACGCCCGGGATGCCTGAAGCCACAATTGATCCAGATGCACTGCCTGGTCGTCGAGCCAAGCCACCCCGACCACGTCGGCGAGCGGCTGACCGCGCCACAAGCGCAGGGCGTCCTGAAGATATTCCACTCGCCGCGCCGGATCGACCGGCCGAGTCCCCTGCTTGATCAGATCCTCGGCGAGCTCGACGTCGACGGACCGCGGATCGAGCTGGAGAAGGTAGCCGCCCTGCCGAGCGACGATCGCGTTGCGATCGCCAAGATTGTCACGCAGGTACGAGACATGGCGCTGCAGCGTGTTTACGTTGGTGGACAGCCGTTGTGGCCCCCACACCACGTCCATGAGCGTCTCAGCGCTGATCACCTCACCGCGCCGTAACGCTAGCGCCGCAAGTAAAGCCCTGCGGCGCAAGCCTTGCACTGGCCTGGCTACCCCGTCGATCACTACGTCAACCGGACCTAGTAGCCGTATCAGCACCTCTCACCCCCGCGGACGCCTCCGGCTCCACGCTACCGATGAGTGGTCGTTCCTCATGCCGACAAGTCGGACACGCGACCGTGGTACCACGACTTATCAGTGTTTCGGCAGAACAGATAGCTTATCGACAGAGCCACATAATTGACTCAATTCATTGTGGCCTTGCTCACCTAGTCCAACCGATTCCCGTCGGTGTCGCGAGTGGAGTGCCTGTCGTCGTGGCGGTGGTCACGCTGTGGCCCTCTTCTCCTGCCTCGCCGCTCGCCCGTGAAGTTGGCTCGTCGCAGACCCCAGCCGTCTAGTTGCAGTCAACGGCGCCCTCCACCAAGGCGGCGACCTACGGCGTGGGGAACAACCTCTGCCCTGCGATCGATTTCGCGCCTGCGTCCCACCTGCGCTGGGCAGACGCTCGCGGTGTCAGCTGACGCAGAACTCGTTGCCTTCCGGGTCTTGCATGACGACGAAATACTGCTGGTCGCCCGGCTCGTCATAGGTGTTGCGGCTCAGCACAGTGGCGCCCGCCTCGACCAGGTCGGCGACCTTCCGCTCGACGATGTCGATGCACTGCTGCAGCGAAAGGGCACGATCACGTCCGGTGGGATACAGATCGAGGTGCAGCCGGTTCTTGCCTACCTTCGACTCGGGAACCTGCTGGAAGAAGATCGGCGGGCGCAGCCCTTCCGGGTCGAAGAGCCGGTTGCCGAAAGCGGCGGCGTCGCCGAGCCGGGCACGGTAGAGCGCATTCCAGGTGGTGTCGGGCTGGGCCGGAGGCACCGGCACATAACCCAGGGCACGAGCCCAGAACGCCACCATCCGTGCTGGGTCGTGCACATCGAAGGCCAGCTGCCAGAACATCATGATCCCGACACTAGCCCTGCCGTGCGACAAGCAACCCGGTGAGCCGTCCATCGCCAGCCGCGATGCCAATCAATTGAGCAGAGCCGCGGCGGCGGATAGGAACTGATGGGCACCACTAGAAGAAGCTGAGTTAGATTGGCGACCCGACAGAACGAACCCGAATACGGCACCACAGACAGTGAGCTGGAACCCACCAGATGGACGAACCCGTGGGTGTCGGATACGAGGCGGGTAAGGCCGAAGGGGAACCTGCCCGGCTGGGCAGGTTTCCCAATCGGTGTGTATCAGGGCTGGCCGATGGCGAGCTGGAACATCGCCTTGTATTCCTGGAAGCCTGTGACTGTCGGGTGGAAACTTTCTGGCCGCGGGTTTAGCTGTGGATCCAGTTTGACCGCGTGTATCCACGGGTCGAATGTGTCGCAATGGCCATGCCCGGCAAAGGGAGCTGGATCCACGTAGGTGACTGGAATTTGCTGGGCCTGCGCCTGCGTTACGGCCGCGTTGATGATGTAGTTGAGCGCGTCGGCCTTGGCGTTGAGCCATTGTGCGTCGGCGTGGTCCACCCACGCGGTGATCGGGCCGATCGTAGCCACCACGCATTTGTAGCCGCTTGGCGTTTCGGCCTGCTCGTAGCCGTCAGTGAGGGTGCCGAAGAGGCGCGGATATCCGGCAATGTAGATGTGTGCATCAGGTGCGCGGCTGTGGATGTCCGCGAAGATGCTGGTCAGTGGATGGATGGGTCGTTCCGTGGACTCTGAGGTTGTTTGCCAGGCGAGCGCGGCGATCCGCTCGTCCACCTCGAGGCCGAGTTCGTAGGCGCATCCAGAGTTGTCCTCACCCAGGGTGCGGCTAATGCAGCTTTCGAGCACCTGTTTGAAGCCGACGTCGTTGCCGCCGATGGTCATGGTGACGATCTCGGTGTCGGAGGTGATTCGGTCGAGCTGCGCTGGTTCGTGGGGGTTGTCTGGATTGGCGACGTAGAGGTCGTCGGTCACGGCGCCGCTGCACGCGCCGAAGGTGAAGCCGCCCAGGTTCACCGCGTCGGCCAGGAGCGGGCCGTACGCCTGAGGCGAACGATGGCACTTGCTGGGCAGCTCGGCGCTGTCGGAGTCGGGATGGTAGATGAATGTCCCCTCACCTGAGGAGTAAGAGTCGCCCAGCGCCACATAGCGTGCCGGTTCGGATTGTATGGGCGTGCGCGTGGATACGTACACGTCATAGAAACCTCCGGTTTCACCGGGTGCGATGCTGTCGGGGCCGGAGAACGTGGCCGTCTCGGCATCGCCTGCTACCGCGAAGTCCCAGATATGGCCTGAAACAATCGGTTCGAGGGTTTGGGCGCCGGTGTCGTAACGCCAGTACTGGCTACCGGCGTTGTTGGGGGCGCAGGCCTGGAAGATGAATCGGGTGGCGTCGTCGCTGACCCAGGTTTCAGGGGATGGCTGATAGCACCACACTGGCCCGGCGGGGATGGCCACGTGGGAGTATTCGTCGGTTTGCAGGTCGTGCAGGCTGATGCCGTCGCTGCCAGCGCGTGCGACATACCTGCCGTTCGGACTGGCATGAAATCCCCACGACAGCGGGCCCAACAAGGTGGTCTCGCCCGCAGCGATGTCGCGTCTGAAGAGGCGGTAGCCTGACCCGTTCGAATTGGGCTCGGGCAAGTTCGGTGAGTCGCTGTAAAAGTAGGCATGCTGACCATCTGCCGACAGCCACCCGGTGTACGAGTACCAACTGGACAGACCGCCAGCGTTGTTGAGCCCTACCAATGTGTATTGGCCGCTCTGCCGGTCATAGCGGGCTGCCTGAAAGTAGTTGTTGTACGGCCCGCCGGTGATTTCGCTGGGGAACTGTACTGAGAAAAGCAGATAGCGTCCTTCATGGCTCATGAAGGTGGGACTGGGGTAGATGCCCAATGCCGCCTGCCCGTCCGGCCGCGGCAAATACGTGATCTGACGGGTTACCCGATCGACAATGGCTTGACGGCGGGAGCCGTACCGGTCGGACTCGGCGAAGGAGATCGTGCTGCCGTCTGGGCTGATTGACGGATAGTAATACCATGTCTGCGGTGCCGCGATCGGCAGCGCGGTGGCGGTGCCAGACAGTGCGTCGGCGATCACCACTTTCTGGCGGTAGCCGTCGCCGTACTCGGGTGCATCGCTGATGAACACGGTCCACCGGCCATCGGCGCTGGCTGCCGCGGAGGTGGCGTTGCCTGAAGCGCCTGTGCCGTTGGGGCTGAGGCTGACCCGCAGCGGTGAACTACTGACCTGTGCCACGGCAGGCACCACTGCGCAGACAACAGTAAGGAACTCGACGGCCAGTATGGCTGTGGTTAGAGCGCCCGTTCTGGTATTTGTTTTCATGGCCTGAGCATGGGATCTGTGGATGGTTCAGCGGCAGACACCTCTTTGGGGGTCATGTGAGTGATCAATCGGTCCGGCGCACACCGCTCGAATACACGGCGGCCAGGATCTGCGTGTGGCTGAGGGCGGGCGAGGTTGTCGTCTGCGCTCCGGTGGCACTGATGACTGCCGTCGCACCGGTGAACCAGACCCGGCTGATCACCGCGGTTGTTCTGTTCGCTGGCTGGGTGGGCTGCTATTCATGGCTGGTGCTGCGGCGCGGGCTCACGACGCTGGCGGTGGGTGGGGACGTCGCTGTGACGGTCTTGCTCTGCCTGGCCCAGAAGACGCTGGTGCCACTGCAGATCGTGGACGACGGCTCGGGCTGGGTGTCGGTGGTGGCGTCGCTTTGTGTGGTCAGCCTTCCCGTCGCGCGCAAGCCGCTGTTCGCCGTCCCGGCCGGCCTGACCGTGGTGGCCGCATTCGGCGCGGGCTTCTGGCTCGCCGGCCAGCCGATGAGCAAACACGCCACGCTGATGGTGTTCCAGCTTGCCGCCGCCGTCACCGTCATGATTTTCGTGAGGCGTGCGGCCGGGCACGCCGACAAGGCCTTCGCCGACATGCAGACCGCCGAACGGCAAGCCGCGGTGGAAGCGGCGCGGCGCTTGGACGCCCGGAGGCAGCTGCGGCAGGTCCACGACACCGCGCTGACCACGCTGACTCTGGTCAGTGCGGGTGCCGTAAACGCAGGCACCCCGTCGCTTGTGCGGCAGGCGAGCGCAGATCTGTCTGCTATGGAAGAAATCTCGTCGGCACAGCATCCCGATGACTGGACCGAGACCCGGCTCGACCTGGCCCTGCGGCGAGTTGCGGCCGGCGTCCCGGCAAGCCTCACCACACACGTGGACCTGGCCGCGTGCGCCGCCCCCAACTGGGTCTGCGACGAGCTCGCTGCCGCGGTTGCCGAGCTGATCCGCAATGTGGCGCAGCACGCCAAGACCACGGAAGTGTGGCTGCGTCTGGCTCGGCAGGGGGCCGTTGTGACCGTGACCGTGGCCGACCGCGGCGTCGGTTTCGATGCACAGCACGTGCCTGCGCAACGCCACGGCACACGAGAGTCGGTTTCAGGGCGCATGCGTGAGATCGGCGGCCAGGCCGACCTGCGATCCGCGCCCGGGCAGGGCACCACCTGGACGCTGACATGGCCACAGTAACCGCTGCCGCTTTGGCAAGGGCCCAGCGCTATGCGCGGGGCCCGCTGATCGGTGCAATCGTCGTGGCAGGCGCCTGGCATGTCGGCAACGATCTGCTGGGCATCGCAACCGGCTGGCACACCTACCGGGCGGCGTGGGTGGCGCTGGCGGCCTGGTGGCTGTTCACGATCACCGGAACGTTCGCCTCTGTCCAGCTTCTGCGCGCGGCACCGATGTCGGCTTTGGTGCCTATAGCGGGGACGATGGTTCTGCTGGCAGCAGTGGCCGCGAACGCGGTCGCCATTTCGCCTCAGCAGAACTTCGCTCTGGCCCACTGGGGGTGGGCATCGTTCGCGTGGTTCGCCATGCTGCTTTGGTGGCGCCATCCCCTCCGCTGGCTGGGGGCGGCCATGCTGGCCAATATCGCGGTCACCTTCGCCGCCCTGGTGATTACCCGGGATTTAAGCCGCATCGACGTCGCTCGAATCATTATGGTGTTCTATGGCGCGGGCGCCATTCAGCTCGGGGTCGCCGCTGGCGGCAAAGCGCTCGAAAACACAGCCCGCCGAGCCTCCCAGATTTCGTCTGCTGAGATGGTTTTGGCGACCAATCGCGAAGCGGCGCAGCGGATTCACACCGACCGTAGGCGCCGCTACCGGGACATCGGTCATGATGTGCGCCAACTGCTGGCAGGCCTGGCCGCAAGCACCCTTGACCCAGGCGCAGAACATGTCCAGCAGCGGTGCGGCGTGCAGGCCGCCAGACTGCGCCGTCTCCTGGCCGAACACGACGACAGCCCAAGCCCACTGCTGCATGAGTTGCGGGCCTGTGCCACCAACGCCGAACGTAACGGAGTGGCGGTGACTCTCGAAGCCGTTGGCGTGGAACCCGATCTGCCGGTGAAGGTGCGGCGCGCCCTATGCGAAGTGCCGATCCACCTGCTTGCCGCCACCCGGACACAGGCCAGATTAACTGTCGTGTGTACGCAGGAACCGATCCAGGTCGACATCAGCGTAGTTGCTGACGCAGGTGCGCTGCCGCAGGCTATGCCAGCGCCCGCGGAAATCGAAATGTTCGCCAGTAGAGAGGAGGAATTGTTGTGGGTACGAACCCGCTGGGCGCCGAGGAGCTCGTGACCGTTGCCGTCGTGGATGACCACCAAGTCGTACTCGACGGCATTCGCGCGTGGATTCACCAAGACCAGCCAGCCCGCATCCACGTGCTCGCAGACGGCGGACAGATCGACTCAGTGCTGGCGGGGCCTGGCGGCCGGGCCGACGTTCTGATCCTCGACTTGGGCCTTTTCGGTGGATCGGTGGCGGACAGGGTCGCCGAGCTGGCCGAGCGGCATCGGGTCGTGGTCTTCTCGGCGGAGCGATCCGACGAGACCATCCGTGCAGTCCTCGCAGCAGGTGCCGTTGCCTATCTGACCAAGGACGAGGGCAAGGAACACTTCATCGGCACCGTGCTCGCCGCCGCCGAGGACCGGGCCTACGTCACACCATCGGTGGCGCGTGCCATGCTCGGCGATACGAGCCCGCACCGGCCGCGACTGTCCGATCAGGAACGCCGCGCTTTGCTGCTGTGGTTCCAGCTTCCAAAGAAACAAGCGGTGGCAACGCAGATGGGCATCAGCGTGGAAACAGTAGACCAGTACATAGGGCGTGCCCGCGCCAAGTACCTTGATTCCGGGCGGCAGGCCGGGAACAAGGCCGCCATGGTGGCCCGTGCGATCGAGGACGGATTGATACGGCCCGAAGATGTCCGATGAGATTAAAAGCACCCAAACGGATTTCATTGGCCCTATAGTCCGCCATAAAGGAAGCTCAGACAGTTCAGTTCATTGCCGCAGCGTCACCTATCGCGGCAGCGTGAGGAGACGTTTGCTCGGGCGCCCTCGGACCGACCCGTGTTCGGGTGTAGATCAGGGTCGGCGGGTGGCGTCCTGGGCGGTCTGTTCGAAGGCGCGGATCAGGGGCGATTCGGTGGCTGTCTGCCAGATCGGTGCATATTGGAGGGTGTGCGTGTCCGAGATGGGCACGTAGGTGATGCCGGGCCGGGGGTGTGACGTGATCGCGTGCTGTCCGACGAGTGCAGCGATTTCGCCGCCGGCGATCGCGGTGAGCGCCTCTTCGAGGGTGGCTACGATCTGCCCGCGGTGGATCGGCTGGCCGGTCGGTGTGGTGCGGGGTGTGTGCGCCTCCGTCCAGTAGTCCGGGACCGGGTTCTCTGTCACTGGGACGGTCAGCCCGGCGAGGTCTTCGATCTCGGCCGTGTCCCTGACTGCCAGTGGGTGCGTGGAGGCCACGGCGAGCACGAGCGGCTCGGTGTAGACGACGGCCCCGACCGTGAGATCGGGCTCGCGTACCGGGAGCCAGAGCAGTGCGATGTCGACGTGGCCGGTGCGCAGCGGTCCGAACGGATCGTTGAAGGTGATCTCCCGCATGCGCAGCTCGCACTGTGGATACCGCTGCCGGAACAGGTCGATGACCGGCGCGATCTTTTCACGGTGATTGACGAATGTGCCCAGCGAGAGGGTGCCGGCCGGGCCGCGTGCGGTCGCGGCTGCGGTGTCGATGCCGTTGCGGATGAGTTGGTACGCGGTTTTCAGATCGGCGTGGAGTTGCTGGCCGATCGGGGTTAGCGCCACGTGGTGTGGTGAGCGGTCGAACAGCGGCGCGCCAACGCGGCGCTCCTGCTTCTTGATCGCCTGGCTGACCCGGGCCGGGGTTACCCGCAGCCGCTGGGCGGTACGCCCGAAATGCAGCTCCTCGGCCAGTGTCAGGAAGATCTCGATGTCGCGCAATTCCATGGCCGCCACCACCTCTACGTTTAGCTTCAGGTTAACGCACCTTGCCAAGATCGGCGTTGCCCGGATGCTGGGACTCACCACATGCTTGACAACTATGAATCTTGAAACCCAAAGCATGAAAGCGCACGTCAGCTCGATCCTCCTGGGCGTCCAAGACCTGGACAGGTCAAAGCAGTTCTACACAGAGGGGCTCGGCTGGAAGATCAAGGACGACTTCGGAGTCTCCGTGTTCTTTGAATCGGATGGAAGCTCTCTTGTCGGCTTCTACGGCCGCGAAGGCCTGGCCGGCCTGGCTGGCACGAGCCCTGCAGGCAGCGGCTTCAGCGGGCTTGTCCTCACCTACGTCGTGCGTAGTGAGGCGCGAGTGGACGAGATCATCGCGGTGGCCGAGAAGGCCGGCGCCACGATCCTCAAGCCCGCCGCCGCCCTGCCGTGGGGCGGGTACGGCGGCTCCTTCGCGGACCCGGACGGCTACATCTGGAGTCTGGGCTACAGCGCCCAGGCAGCGGACCAGCCCTACGCCGAGTAACCGCCGAGGGAAGCTGCCGGCGGAAGATCACCACCTGCGCCAGCGGACCCACAGGCCCCACGCACAGTTCCTGGCCTCACCACTGCGGCGAGGCCAGGAACCCTAGAGTTGGCAAGGTGGAGGGAGTACATCATGAAATTTAGGACCCGCGTTGAGCCTCCGGAGCCCATGAGAGGGCTGGAAATTCCGCAAAAGATTGTGGAGGCGCTCGGTGCAGGCGGACGGCCGCCGGTGACGATCACGATCAACGGGCATTCATGGAAGAGCCGAGTCGCTATCATGCGCGGCCGGCACCTGCTCGGCCTGAGCAACGCCAATCGGCAAGCCGCCGGTGTCGTGACCGGCGACGAGGTTGAGGTCGAGATAGAACTTGATACCGAGCCCCGTGTCGTGATCGAGCCCCCGGACTTCGCCCGTGCTCTGGACGCCGACCCGGTCGCCCGGGCCGCCTACGACCGTCTCGCTTACAGCCACAAGCGCGAGCACGTGAGCGCTATCGAACGCGCGAAGAAGCCCGAAACGCGCACACGGCGGATCGAGAAGGCCATCACCACGCTGCGGGACTGACGACCCACATGTTTCGATCCATCCAATTCGGAGCTACACCGTTAGATCCACAGTCCCCGCCGCCGAACCCGGCTCACCCACCGCCCACCCCCTCGCTCTGCTTGCCTCCTGGCCACCACCAACGACACCCCGGCCGGAACAGACCACAACGCGCGGGCAATAGACACACGTTCCACGTAGTGGTCTGACCAAAAGGGTTGGTGGACAGCGTCTACGCCGCCACCAACCCCATGCCGGTTAGCGCTAGCCGGTGCTTCTCAGCGACGCGATGACGGCGTCAGTTTCTCGGACCAGGGCGTCGCGTGCGCCCGCATCCCTGACGACGTGCGGGTCGTTGGCGAGTCGCTTGAAGTCCTCCAGCTGCCTGATGGCTTCTGACTCACGGCCCAGCAGGGCAAGAATCGCCGCTACCGCGATCCGCACCTGCAACTTGACCGAGCCGATGATGCCGATCTTCCCCTGTGCGGTGAAGGCCGCCACGAGCTTGCTGAGCGAAGCGAGCGTCGCCGGCGCGGAGCTGAACTCGAATCGTCCTTCACCGACGCGGTACACGTCATAGTTGCCACTGCGGCGCAGCAAGGTGGCGCTGCCGGCCAGCACCTGGCTGGTGCTGGTGTCGGCGGTGGCCAGCGGCACCCAGACCTCTCCGCTCGTGCCCGACGGCGAGACGACCTGCATGTGGAACTGGCCGTCCGCGACATCTTGAGCCCACTTCACCGACAGGGCGCCATAGCGTGTCGGTACTTGTCCTTGCGCCCAGGCGAGGTCGGTGGGTTGGGGCTTGACTGTCCAGCTCCGGTAGCCCGGATCGACTGCTGTCGAGCCGAGGACAGCCTCGGTGAGGATCTGCGTCGGGCCGGCGCCCCACGCGTGGGCCAGGCTGTCGAACCCGCGGCTGGGCAAGCCGTTGCTCAGGACGAATTCCCAGAAGGTACCGGTGTAATAGCCGCTGTTGGGGTCGACCTGCAAACCCCATAGGCGCCGCAACAGTTCCAGCGCACCGGCCGCGTCGTTGCTGCGGATGCGGGCCATCATCTCCCAGGTGTTGTTCAGGGGTTCGATGGTGTGGCCGAAGGGATCGGTCATGCTGGGCGCCGGCTGGGTGATCTCGCTGCCGTGCGGCTGCCACCGTTCCTTGAAGTAGGTCAGGATGGGGGAAACCTTGTCCGGCGCGGCGACACCCAGCCGGATCGCGTTCATGTTCGCGTCGAGCGGGAAGACGTTGGGCCGGGTGTCGGTGTGCTGGTACAAACCGGCGGTCTGGTTGAACAGCCGCGAGTTGATGGCCTCCTTGAGTGCGGCCGCTTTTTGGGTGTACTCGGCCACCTTCTCCGGTGTGCCGACGTGGCTTTCCAGCCACGTCATCTCCTGGAGCAGCTCGTAGTAGGCGAGGCTGTATTCGGTGACCTCGCCGGTTTGGGTGGTCTGCCAGTAATCGTTGTCGTTGGTAACGATCAGGCCGTTGGCGTTCACTCTCGACCCGTGATAGGCCGTTGCTGCTTCGAGTTTGGGCAGCAGCCCGGCCAGGTATTCGGTGTCGCCGGTGTAGCGGTAGTACTGGACCGCGATGATGGCCGAATAGGCGGAGTAGGTGACCGCGTAATCGAAGGCGCCACAACCTCGGAAGCCGACCGCGCTGGTGAGGCGGCCGGTTGCGGCCTGTAGGTTGACGATGCTGTCGATCGATCCCCTGACATAGGGATGGCTGTTGGAGCCGATCGAGATCATGGCGACCGGGTCGGTGACCATGAGGTCGCCGGACCATACCGCCCGGTCGCGTTTGGCGCCGTCGAAGAAGACCGGCACGGTGAAGCAGGGCGCCACGCCTACCGGCACCATGTCCATCTGCGCGGTGTAGGCGCCCGCGTACCACATCCGGTTGAACTGGTCGTCGCTGGACAGGAACCAGCCCTCGTACTTGTCCGCCGGTGCGCGGTAGGCCTTGAAGTTCAGGCCGGCGCTGGTCAAGGTGACCGTGCCCGGGGTGGTCAGTTCGATCGATTCGAAGCGGAATCCGCCGCGGAGACCGCCGGTGTAGGTCTGCGGGGTGGTGATGGACAGGTTGATCTGCGCGCCGTTGTCGTTGACGTAAGTCCCGGTTCCGGTCAGGGTCGTCCCCGCCGGGTAGGGGTTGGTCAGTGCGGGGGTGAACGAAATCCCTGAGCCTGCACTGGAAACGGTCTCCCCGGTGCGGTGCGCGCCGGTGAGCGCGGGCGTGAAGGTGATGCCGCTGCCTGCGCCGCGGATCGTGGTCCCCGACGCGTGCGCAAGGTCCAGCGCTGGCGAGAAGGTGATACCCGTGCCGGGTGAAGCGAGCGTGCTCAGCGTGGTGTGCGGGTTGGCCAGTGCCGGGGTGAATGTCACGCCTGTCCCTGGTTTGGTCAGATCCAGCACGGCCGCGCCCACGTCGTACACATTGGACAGTGGTGTGGTCAGGGTGAGCCCGGAGCCGGTGGGCCCGGCCGTGCCGACGGTCTGGATGACTTTGGTCTCGCGGCTCGCGCCAGCACCGACCGAAATCGTGTCCCCCACGGCGAATCCCGCCACGCTCGCCACCCTCAGTGTGGTCGGCCCGGGCGGCTCGGTGACGTTGAAGTTCCAGGGCGCGATCCCGTAGGCACCGCTGATCGCCGCCGCGGGCCACGAGGAGTCGTCGAAGCCGGCGGTGTTCCACCCGGCCGGAGGTGTCGCAGGTGTGCCGGCCAGCGCCTTCCACGAGGCGTCGGTGACGATCCGGGTCCCGTCGAGTTCGGCTGCCGCGATGACGCTGCCCGCACCGCCGCTGTTGAACGGCGCGATGGCGATCACGTTGGTACCCGGCACGAGCAGAGACTTGATGTCCGAGATCTGCGAGGTGCGCCAGGCGTTGTTGGCCCCGGCGGAGCTGGACACCTGAACGCCGTTGACGTATGTCGCATGTCCATCGTCGGCGTTGACCCGCAGCACAGCGCTAGCCAGCGCCGCCGGATCGGCAACGTTGAACGTCTTGCGCAGATAGATGGTCCCGGGCGGCGTGACGGTGCTTGCCCCCGCGACGTTCCAGACCCAGTTCGCACCGGCCAGCGCGGGCACCGGCTGTCCGGAGTTGACGTTCTGTGCCGCTACAGTGCTGTTGGTGCCCGCGGTGCCGACCTGGGTGATGGTGACATGGTCTTGGCCCGGCCCGGGATCGATGTCGATCTCGCCGCCCACCGTCAGGCCGCTGACACTCGTCACTTTAACATTCGTGTCACCGACGGCCGCCGCATCGAACAGCTGCGATGTTGTCGCGGCAGTACCGACGCTGCTGACCGTGCGCACTTCAAGCCCGGCACCGGAATCGAGCAGCAGACGCTGACCGGTGGCGAACCCGGCCACGTTTGCCACCTTGAGGTTGGTCGCTCCCCCGGCCACCGGATACACCACGGTGGTCGGAGCGCCTGCGGAGGTGCCCACCGCCGTGATGGTGACCGTCTCGGAGCCAAGGGTCAAAGGACTGCCTATGGTGTACCCGGCAACGCCTGCGACATTGACATTTGTGTCCCCCGGCGAGGCCAGCAGGACCAGCGAGGTGTTGGGCGCGGCGGCGGACCCGACCGCGGTCACGGTCCGGGTCTCGGTGCCGAGCACGATTGGGGAGCCGACGTAGAACGGCGTGGCAGCAGCGACTTTGACGTTCACCGCACCGGCGTTCGCCTCACGCGACAGCGTCGTCGTGGTGTTGGTGTTGAGGAAAGGCAGGGCTTCGCTGGTGGAGATGCGCAGGTTGTTGGTCGTGGCGGGCGGTGCCGGCGTGCTTGCCGAGACAACGGCGAACGGTGTTCCTCCCATCTCCTGGCCGTAGTCCAGGACGATGATGGCGGGCTGCCCGCCGGGTTCCACTGTCATCACCGTCGCGCCACTGCCATCCGTGAGCGCCTGCGCGTTGGTCACGGCGCCATGGGTGCGGACAATTCTGACCGGCTTGACGTCATCGTTGGACGGTCCGGGCACAAGGCGTTGCCAGTCAGGATTTTCCGGCCAAGTAGGCAGACCGCTTGCGTCATGTAGGCCAGAGGTGGGTGCTTGCGAACCGGCCGAGGCCGAGCCCGCGGGAAGCACAGCGACGAGCATTCCGATCAACGCCATGACCGCGGTGCGCCGCCCGTGGCGATCTAAGCGTTCCCATAACATCCCGTGAAGCCGCATGGGATCTCCTTCGTTTGCAAAGGGCGATGGCCGGCCAGGGCGCAGATCCCGCCCCGGCCGGCCGGTGTATCAGGACTTGACGAAGGTGAATTCGTCGACGTCGAACAGGTTGCCGGTACCGGCGAAGGTCAGGTAGACGTTCGCGGTGCCGGCGGGCACGCCGGAAAGCGTTGTGGTGACGTTGGTGTAGGTGTCCCAGCCGCCGGTGGAGGGCACGCTGACCGAGCCGATGATGGTGCCGGTCTGCGACCCGGTGCGCACCTGCAACGTGCCGCCGTTGCCGCCTGAGGAAACCCGCGCCCGCAAGGACACGGCCCCACCGACGTTGACGTTGTTGTAACCCGCCCAGTCCCCCGCGGCGATGTAGCCCAGCCGCGCGCCGCCATTGGCGCCGCTGGCGCTGACGGCCTGCACCCCGCTCTGCGAGCTGAAGGATTCAGCCTGCACGGTCACGTTGGTGCCGGGCTGGCTGGACGGGGACGAGGTGGGCGAGACCGACGGAGACGGCGTCGCTCCCGAAGGCCCGGAGCTGAACGAGAACGTTCCGGCGCCCACCGTGTAGATGTCGTAAAGCCCGCTGCGCCGCACGAAGTTGGCGCCGGCCGTCAGCGCGGAACTGACGCTGCCCGCCGAGGCGAGCGGCACCCACACCTCCCCGCTGGTACCGCTCGGTGAGGTCACCTGGAGGTGGAACTGGCTGGCGGTGTCCTGTGCCCACCTGACGATCAGGGAGCCGTTGGCCGTGGGAACCTGGCCCTGGGCCCAGGCGAGGTTGGCCTGATGCGGCTTTACCTGCCAGGTGGAGTAGCCCGGGTTGACGGCGGTGGCCCCCAGGACCGATTCGGTGAGCACCTGGGTCGGGCCTGCTCCCCAGGCATGCGCGAGACTGTCGAATCCACGGTCGGGCAGTCCGTCGCTCATGACGAATTCCCAGAACGTGCCCGTGTAGAACCCGCTGTTCGGATCGACCTGAAGCCCCCAGAGGCGGCGCATGAGCTCGAGCGCGCCGGCGGTGTCGTCGGCCTGCATCCGCGCCATCATTTCCCAGGTGTTGTTGAGCGGCTCGATGGTGTGCCCATACGGGTCGGTCATGCTGGGAGATGGTTGCGTGATCGGGCTTCCGTGGGCCTGCCAGCGGCTCCTGAAGTAGCTCAGGATGCCCGGCACGCTTGCCGGTGTCGCCACCCCGAGGCGGATGGCGTTCATGTTCGCGTCGAGCGGGAAGACGTTGGTCCGAGTGTTGGTGTGCACGTAGAGGCCGGCGCTCGCGTTCCACAACCGGGAGTTGATCGCGGTCCTGAGCGCGTTGGCCCGGTTGGTGTAGTCGGTGACCCTGGCCGCCGTACCGACCCTGCCCTCCAGCCAGATCATGTTCTGGAGCAGCTCGTAGTAGGCGAGGCTGTACTCGGTGACCTCGCCGCTCTGGCTGGTCTGCCAGTAGTCGTTGTCGTTGGTGACGATCAGGCCGTTGGCGTCGAGCCGGGTCGCGTGATACGCCGTCGCGTTCTCCAGCCTTGGCAACAGCGACGTGATGTACGCGGTGTCGCCGGTGTATCGGTAGTACTGGACCGCGATGATGGCCGAGTAGGCCGAATAGGTGACGGCGTAATCGAAGGCGCCGCATCCCCGGAAGCCGACCGCACTGGTCAGCCGGCCGTTGGACGCCTGCAGGTTCATGATGGCGCTGATGGAGCCCCGAACGTAAGGCCCGCTGTTGGTGCCCAGCGACAGCTGCGCCACCGGATTGGTGATCATGAGGTCGCCGGACCAGATGGCCCGGTCACGCTTGGCGCCGTCGAAGATGACCGGCTGGGTGAAGCAGGAGGCGACACCGGTGGGGACCATGTCCATCTGGGTGGTGTAGGCCCCGGCGTACCACATCCGGTTGAGCTGGTCGTCGCTGGACATGAACCAGCCCTGGTACTGGGCTGGGCCGGCGCGGTAGGCCCGGAAGTTCAACCCGGCCGCGGTCAGGCTGACGGTTCCTGCGGTCCGCAGCTCGATGGCCATGAACCGGAAGCCGCCGCGCAACGCACCGGTGTACCGCTGCGCGCTGGTAACCGTGAAGTTGATTTGCGAGCCGTTGTCGTTGACGAACGCCCCGCTGCTGTTGGTGAGAAATCCGATCGCCTCGCTGGTGGATATCCGGACCGTGTTCGACGCGGGCGTGGACGCCGACACCGTGACGTAAGGCGTTCCGCCCACCTCTTTGCCGAAGTCGAGAACGATCGCGGCGGGCTGGCCTCCGGACGGGACGGTAATGACGGTGGTACCGGTGCCCTGGACCAGCGCCGCGGCGTTGGTCACCGAGCCTTGTGTGCGCACGACGCTCACGGGCCTTACGTCGTCGCTGGACGGCCCCGGCACAAGGCTTTGCCAGTTCGGGTTCGCCGGCCAGGTCGGCAAGGCCGCCACCGAAGGGCTTGCCGGCATCAGAATCGTGACCGCCACGGCCACCACCACACTGACCACGGCGCAGATCAGAGCTTTGGCAGATGTCCGCAAGCGCGGGTGTTGCCTTGAGAATTCGCCATCGTGCATGAGGATCCTCCTGTGTTTCGGCAACTGCAGTGCCGGCTCACCAGGCGTGGGCCGGCCAAGCCACGCAGGCGGGTATTAGCGCGACTGTCGTGGTTGGATTCGTTGGGTCAGATCGGCGATGACCGCATGGTCGATTCCTGTGCCGGGGAAGGCGGCCAGGCTGTCGAGCGGGAAACCACCGATGACCTTGATGAGTTCCTCGTCGGCGAGGATGCCGCGGGGCCGGCCATCTTCGTCGGCGCCGAGCACTTCTTTGATGGCGGCCGCGCCGGCAGGGTCGGCGAGCCACTCGTGCAGGGTGGCCATGCCATCGAGCCGAATGGCAAGCGGTGGCGTGCTGACGTCGACCGCCGTGATAAGACGAAGGTCGCGTGAGGAAGCGCCGATGGCGATCTCGAACACGCCACCTTCGCAGACCCATCGATGACTGGCAGTCGACCAGTAGGACAGGTCACGTGCGTCGAGGTCGAACGTGACGCCGATCGCCTCGCCCGGCGCGAGGCCGACTTTCGTGAAGGCCTTCAGCTCGCGGACCGGCCTGGCCACCTGGGCCTGGGGGTCGCCGACGTAAAGCTGAACGACTTCCGCGCCGGCCCGCTCGCCTGTGTTGGTGACCGTGCAGGTCACCGTCAGAGCGAGATCGCCGTCTTCGGCTTGGCCGCTGACGGTGGCCGACAGATCGGTGTAGTGGAAGGTCGTGTAAGACAGGCCGTGGCCGAAGGGGTAACTGACCTCGCGGTCAAGCGCGTCGAAACCGCGGTAGCCGACGAAGACGCCTTCGCCGTAGCGGACATGGCCGGACTCGCCGGGGAAGTTGAGGTATGAGGGGCTGTCCTGCAAGCGCAGCGGCAGTGTCTCGGCGAGGCGGCCGCTGGGGTTTGCGGTGCCGAAGAGCAGATCGGCGACGGCGCCGCCGGCGGCCTGACCCGACAACCAGCACTCCAGAACCGCCCGGGCGTGATGTTCCCAGTCCGACAGCTGGATCGCCGAGCCGTTGGACAGCACGACGACCAGGTTCGGGTTGACGGCGGCAAGCCGTGGTATCAATGCGGTCTGGTTCGCCGGAAGCTCAATGTGCCGCCGGTCGAAGCCTTCCGACTCCTCGGCCGGGGGCAGGCCGAGAAACACCACGACAGTGCGGGCACGGCTGGCCAAGACGACGGCTTCGGCCGCGAGTTCGCCGTCGTTGACATCGGCGTCGACGCCGAATCCGGCGGCGAAACCTATCTCCACACTGGCTGGCGCCGCCTTGCGCAGCTCGTCCAGCGGTATGTCGAGCGTGGTGGGATTGACCTGGGAGCTTCCGGCTCCCTGATACCGCGGCGTGCGGGCGAACTCGCCGATCACCGCGACGAGCTCACCCGCCTTTGGGCGCAGGGGCAAGATGCCCGCCTCGTTCTTCAGCAGCACCGCGCACTCGGCCGCAGCGGCTCTGGCCAAGGCGTGATGGGCGTCCACGTTCACTCTGTCCGGTGTAGACACTGTGATACGGGCCTTGTCGACGAGTTGCAGGACGCGAAGAACCGCCTGGTCGACCACGCTTTCGTCGAGGGTGCCCGCACGCACCGCGGTCACGATCGCGACGTCACTCACGCCGAAGTTGGGTGGCATCTCCAGATCCAAACCCGCGGCAAGGGCGGCAACCCGATCGCGCACCGCACCCCAGTCGGACATCACCAGGCCGCTGTATCCCCATTCCTGGCGCAGGATCTGATCCAGCAACCACTCGTTCTGCGACGCCCAGACACCGTTGATCTTGTTGTAGGCGCACATCACCGCCCAAGGGCCGGCTTGCGTGACGACGCGTTCGAACGCGGGCAGGTAGATCTCGCGCAGCGTGCGCTCGTCGACCTCCGCGCTGACGCGCAACCGGTCAGTCTCCTGGTTGTTGGCAGCGAAGTGCTTCACCGTGGCCCCAACACCTTGGCTCTGTATGCCCGCCACCACGGCCGCACCCAGTACCCCAGAAAGGAAAGGATCTTCAGAGAAGTATTCGAAGTTGCGGCCGCACAACGGGGAGCGCTTGATGTTGATCCCCGGACCCAGCACCACAGCGACACCTTGGGCGCGCGCTTCCTCACCAATCGCTTGGCCGATACGAAACACCAGCTGCGGATCCCAGGACGACCCCAAAGCGGAGGCGGTCGGGAAACAGGTGGCCGGCAGGCTCCCGGAGATGCCGGCCTGATCCCCCTGATCGGGCTTGCGGCGCAGCCCGTGCGGCCCGTCGGAGACCATGATGGACGCGATGCCAAGCCGCGGCACAGCCGTGGTGTGCCACATGCCCGAGCCGAGACACAGCGCCGCTTTCTCCTCAAGGGTCAGCTCCGCCAGCAGGTCGGCAGCGTCGGCGTGCGCTTCGTGGGCGAAGGTCATTTTGAGTCCATCTCGTTTGAAACGTTTCATTTGTCGGGCGTGCAGCACTAATGGCCAATGCGGCATGAGCAGATCCGCACCAGCCCTGTTGGGCCCACCGTGATCTCCGGAATGGCGCCGCCTTGCACCGGCGGCCGAGCATTTGATACGGGGAACGTTTTCCAAAATGTTGCGACCGACACTAGGAGTTCACGCCAAAGACGTCAAGAGGCGTATCTAGATTCAGAGTCGTGGACCATGGGCAACGTTTCCCGATTTAGTCCGAGATCTCCCGGGAGACGGCCGCCGGGAGTGGGCCAGCACAGCCGCCGACAGGGGTTTCAAGTTGCCGCCCCTGGCCCACTCACGGTCGTCTAGCCGAAAACCCGGCGTGATCCGTGCACAGTGTTTGCTGTCCACGTTGGACAAAATCATCGAGAGAGGGGCGGGCCTCCAAATCCGGGAAGACGATGGAGGCCCGCCCGGCCGGCTACTGCTTCACGAACGTGAAGTCGTCGACGTCGAAGAGACTGCCGGTGCCGGCGAAGGTGAGGTACACATTGGCTGTGCCGGCAGGCACGCCGGTGAGCGTGGTGGTAACCGTGGCGTATGTGAATAGGTCGCTTGAGTGTGGCCCATTCCGGTGTAGAACGACCGGCCGCCCACGTATTCCTTGCACCAGGTGATGGGGTGATCGCCGTTCATCGTGCCGCCGGAGTAGGAGGGACTCGTTGAGCGTGGCGAGGACACGTGCCGTGGAACGCGGGTTGGTGCGGTAGTTGTACCACTCGTCGAACTTGGTGTAGCTGGCCGGAAGGACCATACTCAGCGCAGGAACGCCGCCGCGACGCCGGCGTCGACGGGCACGTGCAAGCCGGTGGTGTGCGACAGTTCCCCGGCCACGAGAGCGAACACGGCGTTGGCCACATGCTCGGGCAGGACTTCTCGCTTGAGCAAGGTGCGCTGCGCGTAGAACGCGCCGAGTTCGGATTCCTCGACACCGTAGACGGCGGCGCGCTGGGCGCCCCAGCCGCCGGCGAAGATGCCCGAGCCACGGACCACACCGTCGGGGTTCACGCCGTTGACGCGGATGCCATGCTCCCCGAGTTCCGCGGCGAGAAGGCGTACCTGATGAGATTGGTCGGCTTTGGCCGCGCTGTAAGCGATGTTGTTGGGGCCGGCGAAAACGGCGTTCTTGCTGGATATGTAGACGATGTCGCCGCCCATGCCCTGGGCGATCATCGACCGAGCGGCTTCGCGTGCGACAAGGAACGACCCCTTGGCCATCACGTCGTGCTGCAGGTCCCAGTCGGCATCCGTGGTATCCAGCAAGGGCTTGGATATCGACAGCCCGGCATTGTTGACGACGAGGTCCACGCCGCCGAAGGCGAGCGCGCAGGCCTCGACCATGGCGGCCACGGCATCGGCGTCGGTGACGTCGGCGCACACCGGCACCGCGACGTCGGTGCCGCCGATCTCCTCGGCGACCCGCGCTGCGGCGGCCTCGTCGCGGTCGGCGACCACGACACATGCGCCTTCGGCGGCAAGGCGATGGGCGATGGCCCGGCCGATGCCCGACCCGCCTCCGGTGACCACCGCGATGCGTGCGGCCAGCGGTGCGGGTTTGGGCATCCGGGCCAGTTTGGCCTCTTCCAAAGCCCAGTATTCGATGCGGAACTTCTCCGCCTCGTCGATCGGGCGGTAGGTGGAAATGGCCTCGGCACCGCGCATCACGTTGATGGCGTTGACGTAGAACTCCCCGGCGACCCGCGCGGTCTGTTTGGTCGCCCCGAACGAGAACATGCCCACCCCGGGTATCAGCACGATCGCGGGATCGGCGCCGCGCATCGGCGGTGATCCCGGCTCGGCATGGCGCGCATAGTAATTCGCATAGTCCTCGCGGTAAGCGCTGTGCAACAGCGCCAGCCGCTCGATGATCTCGCTCAGCTCCGCCGTCGGCGGCAGATCGAGAACCAGCGGCTTCACCTTGGTACGCAGAAAATGGTCTGGGCATGAAGTCCCCAGATCGGCCAGCCGCTGGTGTTTGTCTCTGGACAGGAAGTCCAGCACGACCTCGCTGTCGGTGAAGTGCCCGACCTGGGGCCGGTCGGTGCTGGCCAGCCCACGAATGACGGGTGCCAGCGCGGCGGCCAGTTTTCTGCGCCCAGACTCAGGCAGCGCACCGTATTGCGGCATCACGGCACCAAGGGGTTCGGCGACGCCGCGTTCTTCGATGAACGCTTGCGCCGTCGCGATGATTTCTAGCGTGTTGGCCTCGCACTGGGCACTGGTCGCGCCCCAGGCGGTGATGCCATGCCCGCCCAGGATCACGCCGATGGCCTGCGGGTTCTGGCGTTGCAGCTGGGCGATGTCCATGCCCAGCTGGAATCCGGGCCGCCGCCACGGTGCCCAGAGCACGCGGTCGCCGAAGCACTCCTTGGTCAGCGCTTCCCCGTCGGCGGCGGTGGCAAAAGCGATTCCGGCATCGGGGTGCAGGTGGTCGACGTGCGCGACATCGAGCAGACCGTGCATCGCGGTGTCGATCGACGGGGCCGCGCCGCCGCGGCCGTGCAGGCAGTAGTCAAACGCCGCAACCATTTCGTCTTCGCGTTCGACGCCGGGGTACGTGGCGGCAAGCGCCCGCAGCCGGTCTAGGCGCAGCACCGCGAGGCCGGCAGCGGTCAGCGTGCCCAGGTCACCGCCGGAACCCTTGACCCACAACAGTTCGACGTCCTGCCCGGTCGCCGGGTCAACGTCTGTTCCCTTCGCGGAGGTGTTGCCACCGGCGTAGTTGGTGTTTCGCGGGTCCGCGCCCAGCCGGTTGGATCGCGCGACAAGTTCAGCGGGAGTGTGCATCGGCTCAGGCACCCCATCCGGCCTGGCTGCCGCCCACCCGCTCGGCTTCGATGCGCTGCTGGTATCCGCTGGCGTGGTAGGCGGCTACCGGATCGGGGTCCAGGCCAATCTCCGTGCGCATCTGCGCCAGCAGGGGCCGCACATCGGTGGAGAAGGCGTCGGTCAGCACCGCATGCGCGGCGAGGACGTCTCCGTTGGCCTGCGCCGCCGCCAACGCGTCGGCGTCCACGAAAAGCGCTTTCGCGGTGGCCTCCTGCACATTGAGCACAGATCGGATCAATGCCGGGACCTTCGCCTCCAAGTTGTGGCACTGGTCGAGCATGAACGCCACCTCCGAGCCAGCGCCGATCGCGCCCGTGCGAACCAGCTCGTGCATGATGCGGAACAGCTGGAACGGGTCTGCGGCACCGACCATCAGATCGTCGTCGGCGTAGTTGCGGCTGTTGAAGTGGAAGCCGCCGAGCTTGCCGAAGCGGCGCAGCACGGTGACGAGGAATTCTATGTTGGTACCGGGCGCGTGATGCCCGGTGTCCACCAGCACCTGCGCCCGCTCCCCCAGCGCCACGCAATGCGCATACGAAGTGCCCCAGTCGGGAAGGTCCATGGTGTAGAAGTGGGGCTCGAACAGCTTGTATTCCACCAGCATTCGCTGGTGCGGGCCGAGCCGGTCGTAAACCCGTGCCAGCGCGGCGGCGAGGCGATCCTGCCGGGCGGCAATCGAATCCTGCCCGGCATAGTTCGTGCCGTCGGCGAACCACAGCGACAGGATCGTCGACCCGGTGGCGTCCATGATGTCGACGCACTCCAACAGATGGTCGAGTGCTTTGCGGCGCACCGCCGGATCCGGGTGGCAGACGCTTCCCAGCTTGTAGTCGTTGTCCTGGAACACATTGGGGTTGATCGCGCCGATCGCGATGCCCTGATCCTTGGCGGCGCGGGCCAGATCGGTGTAGTCGTCGACCCGGTCCCACGGAATGTGCAACGCCACGCTGGGCGCGGCCCCGGTGAGGCGGTGCACCATCGCGGCGTCGGCAACCTTCTCGTACGCGTCGCGGGGCACGCCCGGCTGGGTGAACACCTTGAACCTGGTGCCCGAGTTGCCGTACGCCCACGATGGCGTCTCGATGGGCATGGCTCGCAGCGCGGCCTTGATGTCAGCGTGGTCGTTCATATCTTCTCCTGTATTGCCCCATGGCCGAGCGGGGGTGCGAGCGACTGAGCGCCGCTCGCACCCCCGCCGGAATTACTTGATGGTGGCGACGTTGTCCTTGGTCACCAGCAGAACCGGGTTGAAGACCTCCCGCTCGGCCGCGTTGCCGAAGGTGATGGTCTCCTTCTTCAGCGCCTGGTCGGCGAGCTTGACGGTCAGCGCGCCCATCGCGTTGGGGTCCTGCGCGACGGTGGCGGCCAGGCCGCCAGCCTTGATCGCGGTCAGTGCCTCCGGGTCGGCGTTGAAGCCCACGGTCACGATGTCGGTCACCGGGTTCTTGCCGGCGTCCTTGACCGCGTTCGCGGCGGCGACACCCATCGGGTCGTTGCAGGAGAACACCCCGGCGACATCCGGGTTCTTGGCCATGATGTCCTTCATGACCTTGTAGCCCTCTTCGGCCTTGGAGTTGCCCGACAGTTCGGCGACCACCTTGAAGCCCTGCTTCTCGATGGCCTCCTTGAACCCGGCGTTGCGCCGCGCGGCGTAGACCGCCGAGGGCTCACACGTGATCGAGGCGACGTTCTTGCTGGTCTTGCCATTGGCGACGATCTGCTTGGCCATGTAGTCGGCGGCCAGCTTGCCGCCGCCGGCGTTGTCGGAGATGACGATCGCGTCGTAAGGCGCGCCGCCGCCACCGATGTCGTCGACGATGACCGGCACACCTTTGGCCTTGGCCTTGGCGATGATCGGGCCTAGCGCGCTGGGCTTGAACGGGCTGATGATCAGCACGTCGACACCTTGGTCGATGAGCGCCTGGGCGCCGGTCACCATCTCGTTCTCGTCGCTCTTCTCGTCGTGCAGCTTGAACTCCCAGCCCTTGGCGACGGCAGCCTCACGCGTGCCCTTCTCCATCTTCTGGAAGAACTCGTACTGCATGTCGTACACGGAGAAGCCGACGACGACCTTGCCCGACTTGCTCGGGGTGTCGCTGGGCGAGTTGGAGTCCGAACAGCCCGCCATGACCAACGCGCCGACGACGGCGAGAGGGAGGAGACCCTTTCTGAACATACTGATGCCCTTCCATGGGACGCTTGAACCTAGCCGAAGTGAATCGTTTCAAATATGCTGTAGCGCGCATGCGCCACCGGTTGGTGCGTGATTACCGGGCGAGGCCCGTTTTGGGCGTTCTTCCGCCCAGTCCAGTCACCGCTCGCCGCAGAGAACCTGGTGCGGCGAAGCGGGTCCGTAGCCCGTCGATGGTCAGGGCGATGATGAGTACGCCGCCCAGCACGATGCGCTGGTAGGCGGACGGGACACCCTCGCTGACGAGCATGTCGTTGAGCACGCTGACCAGGAGCACGGCGGAAAACGTGCCGATCAGGGTGCCCTTGCCACCCTTGAGGCTGGTGCCCCCAAGGACGACCGCGGCGATCACTTTGAGCTCGAACCCGTCCTGGGCCGAGCCATCTGCGGTCCACACCCGGGTGATGTAGGTCAGCGCGGCGATGCCGACGCTCACCCCCACCAGAGCGAAGACGAAAACCCTGAGCCGGGTAGGCGAGATGCCGCAGAACCGGGCCGCCTCGGGTGAGGAACCGTAGGCCAGGACCCGCCGGCCGGTCGCGGTGCGCCGCATGAGCAGCCAGGCCGCCGCGTACACCGCGAGCATGATGAGGAAAGGCACCGGCAGACCGGCCACGTTCAGCCCACCGATCTTGACGAATGGCGAGCCGATCTGGTCGTAGGGAAGGGTTTTGGGCCCGTCCTTGGTGAGGATGTACGCCACGCCCCGGAACACGAACAGCGTGCCGAGGGTGGCCACGAATGGAGGCACCGCCAGCCTCGTGATCAGGCTGGCATTGACCAGCCCGCACGCCAGCCCGGTGGCCAGGGCGGCGGCCACCGCGAGCACCGTGCCACCCGCGGCGAACCCCATCAGGGAGACCACGCTGCACAGGGCCAGCTGCCCGCCGACCGACAGGTCGAACGCGCCGCTGGCGATGGCGAAGGTCATGCCCGCCGCGACGATGCCGAGATAGGCGCTTTCCCGCAGCACCGACTGGGCGTTGTCCAGACTGAAGAAATCCGGTGTCAGCACTGGCGCTACGGCCAGCAGCAGCAACAAAATCGCGGTGATGCCCCAGGTGTCCCAGAGCCCGCCCAGTGATCGTTTCATCGGGTTGCCTCCGGCACAACGGTTGGGGCCACAGGGATATCGGCTCTACGCAAGCCTTTGATCGCGAGCGCCGCGATGAGCAGCAGCCCGACGCTGACGCGCTGGTAGGCCGGAGGTGTGTTGAGCAGGTTGAGCCCGTTGCGGATCGTCTCGATGAGCAGCGCCCCCAGGACGGTGCCGACGATGGAGGCGCGCCCGCCGAGCAGCGCGGTGCCGCCGATCACGACGACGGTGATCGCGTCCAGCTCGAAGCCCATGCCCAGCTGGCCGTTGCCCTTCTGCAGCTGGCTGGAGATCAGCAGCCCCCAGACTCCGCCCGCGACACCGACCAGCACGTAGACAGCGATGCGGATGCGGTCCACCGGCAGGCCGGAAACGCGTGCCGCTTCACGGTTGGAGCCCACCGAGCAGACCCAGCGGCCGAATCTGGTGCGGTTCATGGCCCACCACGCCACGACGGTCGCGATGACCGCCAGCACGATCGGCATCGGGATGCCCAGCGGGCGTCCGCCGACGAGATACTTCAGCCCGGTGGAGCTGACGATCTGATCGTGCCCGCCCGAGTAAGCCAACGAAATCCCGCGGACGATGACCAGCGTCGCCAGCGTGGCGATGAACGGGGTGACCCCCAGCTTGGTGACCACGAGCCCGTTGGCCAGGCCGATCGCCGCGCCCGCAGCCAGCGCCAACGCCATCGCTACGAACAGCGG
The DNA here is from genome assembly GCF_016862955.1 of Rhizocola hellebori. GTDB lineage: Bacteria > Actinomycetota > Actinomycetes > Mycobacteriales > Micromonosporaceae > Rhizocola > Rhizocola hellebori. The sequence goes on from NZ_BONY01000001.1 coordinate 422,192, forward strand.
CTGCCCGGCGATCAGGGAGCTGCAGCAGATGACGCCGGCCAGGGAAACCGTGGAGCCGATGGAAAGGTCGAACTCCCCCATGGCCAGACAGAACGTCATCGCCAGGCCCGGCAGCGCCACGATGCCCGCGGCCACCAGCACGTTCTCCACATTGCCGCCGGTAAGGAAGCTGTCCGTCGCCAATCCAAGGACGAGAACCACCACAATCAAAGGCAGCATCAGGGGTACGCGGCGCAGCACGGCGGTCATGACGCCGCCTCGGAGAAGATCTTCCGGCCGGTGGTCGCGCACAGCATGACGTTTTCCTCGGTGCGATCGTCGCCGGTCAGGTGGCCCACGATCTGCCCCGAAGCAAAGACATAGACGCGGTCGCTGATGCCGAGCAGCTCCGGCAGGTCGCTAGAAATCATGATCACACCGGCTCCGTCCGCGGTGATCTCATTGATGAGGTGATGGATCTCGACCTTGGCGCCGATGTCGACTCCCCGGGTGGGTTCGTTGAGGATGAGCAGCCGCGCACCCGGGGCCAGCGCCCGTCCAAAAAGGACCTTCTGCTGGTTGCCGCCGGACAGTTGCCCGATGAGCTGGTCCGGGCCGGTGGTGCGGATGGCCAGGCGGGCACGGTAGGTGCTGAATATGTCGAGCTCTGCGCTCGGCGACAGCAGCCGGCCCAGGGCGCCGCGCACCTTGTCCAGCACCGAGATGGTGAGGTTGTGACGCACGGTGAGGTCGGGCAGGATTCCGGCCGTCTTACGGTCCTCGTGCAGGAAGCCGACCCCTGCCTTCATCGCGTCGGCCGGCCCCTTCGGCCGGTAAGCGTTGCCCCCCAAGCGCATTTGCCCTGACTTCAACGGAACAGCACCGAAGATCACCTGGGACAGTTCCGGTTGTCCCGCCCCGGCCACGCCGCCGATCCCGACTATTTCCCCGGCTCGCACGGTCATTGACACCTCGCGCAGCTGACGGCCGGCGCTGACCCGGTCGAGCTCGAGCACGACGTCGCCGTCGGCTACGTCGTCGCGGTGAAACATCGAGGCGATGTCGCGGCCGACCATCAACCGCACAAGCTCATCGGTGCTGGTGCCGGCCAATGGGCTGGTACGCACATGCTTTCCGTCTCGCAGCACGGTCACGCGGTCGGCGACGGCGAAGACCTCATCGAGGCGATGGCTGACGTAAATGACGCTGCGCCCCTCAGCCCGCAGGCGGCGCACCACATCCAGGAGCCGGGCCACCTCGTCTGCCGACAGGGCCGCCGTCGGCTCGTCCATGACGATGATCCGGCCGTTGACCGACAACGCTTTGGCTATCTCCACGAGCTGCTGCTCGGAAACAGTCAGGCTGTTTACCGCAGCGGCGGGATCGATGCTCACGCCGAGGGTGGCGAAAAGGGCGGCAGCGCGGCTATTGATCTCGGCGTACCGGATGCCGCGGCTGAACCGGTGAAAGGGTTCGCGCCCGGAAAAGACGTTCTCTGCCACCGACAGGTCGGGATAGAGATTGAATTCCTGGTAGATGACAGCGATCCCGGCGTGCATCGCATCGGACGGCCGCCGCGGACGGTAGGCGTTGCCGCCCAGCCGGATCGCACCCGCGCTGGGCCGGTGCAGCCCGCCGAGGACCTTCAGCAGCGTGGACTTGCCTGCGCCGTTTTCGCCGACGAGGGCGTGAACTTCGCCGGCCGCAACGTCGAAGTGCACGTTGTCGAGGGCGCGTACGCCGGGGAACTCGACCGTCAGCCCTTCAACCTCGAGCAATGCCCGCCTCCCGCTGTTTGCCATCCACCTCCCCCTTCCCGCGATCCACGTCCTAGATCAAATTGAATCGTTTTACATCCTGAGTGAGACGTACGCTACGATCTCGCTGCGAGCCTGTCAACAGATTGGCACTCCACCTGGTGGACCTGCACTTCAACACATACGGTTGGTCGCTGAAATGTTTGACACGATTCATTTCCGGCGTAATCTGAATCCGCCGCGGCCCCCAGGGCTGCACCCATTTGCCACACCGCGAGGAGCCATGGCGACCGTCAGCATCAAGGAGGTTGCCCACCGGGCAGGGGTCTCGGTCGGGACGGTGAGCAATGTGCTCAACCATCCCGACACCGTCGCGATTGCCACCCGGCGCAGAGTGCTCAGTGTCATCACCGAGCTCGGCTATGTGCGCAACGACTCCGCGCGCCAGTTGCGCGCCGGCCGGAGCCAGACAGTCGCGATGGTGGCGCTTGATCTGGCCAACCCCTTCTTCACCGATGTCATGCGCGGCGCCGAGATCGCCGCCGAGGCCGGCGGTGTCAACGTCATGATTTTCAACAGCGGCGAGGACACGGCTAGAGAGCGACGTCATCTCGACATGCTTGGCGGGCAACGGGTTCTCGGCGTCCTGATCACCCCGGTGGACGAGACCAACAATGCGCGCCTGGACAGGCTGGTCGAGCGTGGCATCCCCGTTGTTCTGGTCGACCGTGGAAGCGGAAGCCACGAACGCTGCTCGGTGGCCGTCGACGATGTCCTCGGCGGACAGCTTGCCGGACAACACCTTCGTGAGCAGGGCCACCACCGGATCGCTTTCGTCGGCGGCCCTTTCTCCATCCGCCAGGTCTCCGACCGCCATACCGGGTTCACCGCCGCACTCAACGATGGGCCGGACGTTCGGCTCTTCAGCACCTCGAACCTCACCGTTGCCGCCGGCCGCGAGGCCGGGCAAACGATCGCGGAACTGCCTGCTGCCAAACGACCCACAGCGGTGTTCTGCGCCAACGATCTGCTCGCGCTGGGCGTCCTGCAAGAAATGACCACCCATGGGGTAAGCGTTCCGCGCGACATGGCCATCGTCGGCTACGACGACATCGAGTTCGCCGCCGCAGCAGCCGTGCCATTGTCCTCGGTGCGCCAGCCGCGCGAGCAGCTCGGCCGCGCGGCCACCCAGCTTTTGCTGGAGGAAGTCAACGAGCCCCAGTCGCACGAACACCGCCACGTGGTGTTCCGGCCCGACCTCGTCGTGCGCGAATCCAGCGCCACCAAGGTCACGGCGTCCGCGAAGCGCGGGAAGTGACGCGATGCGTGTCGCGCTTTTCGTCACCTGCCTGGCCGACACGCTGTTCCCGCGCGTGGGGCAGGCCACCACCAGGTTGCTGGAACGCCTTGGGCACGAGGTTGTTTTCCCGCCGGCTCAGACCTGCTGCGGCCAGATGCACATCAACACCGGCTATCAACGCCAGGCCCTGCCCCTGGTTCAGCATTTCGCCGACGTTTTCGAAGCTGCCGAGGCGATCGTGGCCCCGTCCGGTTCCTGTGTCGGGTCGGTGCGCCATCAGCACGCTTCACTCGCGCGCCGCCTCGGTCACCCGCGGCTGGCCGAGCGTTCGGCCGCGCTGGCCGCCAAGACCTTCGAGCTGTGCGAGTTCCTGGTCGATGTCCTCGGCGTCACCGACGTGGGCGCCTACTTCCCGCACCGCGTGACCTATCACCCGACCTGCCACTCGCTGCGGATGCTGCGGGTGGCCGACAAACCGTTGCGGCTGTTGCGAAATGTTCGAGGGCTGGAGCTGACACCGCTGCCGGATGCCGAACAATGCTGCGGTTTCGGCGGAACGTTCGCGCTGAAGAACAGCGACACTTCCACCGCCATGCTCGCCGACAAGATGGGCCACGTGCTCTCCACCCGCGCCGAGGTGCTCACCGCCGGGGATGCGTCGTGCCTGATGCACATCGGCGGCGGCCTCACCCGTCTATCGGCCGGCACCCGCACGCTGCACATCGCCGAAATTCTCGCTTCCACCGAATCCGGCCCAGGCGGCGCCGTGCCGCTCGCCGTTACGGCTGAAAAGCAAGGCCGCGTAGCGCCGTCCGCCAGGAACGCAGGCGCGGATAGGGAGGCCGGGTCATGAGCAAAGTGTTTGTGGGGATGCCCGCGCATGCCCCGGCGGGAGTCGGGGCCTTGCACGCCTCGGAGTCGTTCCCCGCCGCCGCCCGCACCGCGCTGGCCGACACCCAGCTGCGCCGCAACCTTGGCGCCGCCACCACCACCATCCGCGCCAAACGCGAAGCCGTGGTTGGCGAGCTGGCCGACTGGGAGCAGCTGCGCCTGGCCGGTCAGGCGATCAAGGCCGCCACCATGGCCCGCTTGGACGAACATTTGATACGGCTGGAAGAGGAAGTCACCAAGCGCGGCGGCGTCGTGCACTGGGCACGCGACGCCGCTGAAGCCAATCGGATCGTCACCGGCCTGATCCAGGCCACCGGCGCAGACGAAGTCATCAAGGTCAAGTCCATGGTCACCCAGGAGATCGGCCTCAACGAGGCGCTGGCGGAGGCCGGCATAGCCGCGTGGGAAACCGACCTGGCCGAGCTGATTGTCCAACTTGGACACGACAAGCCGTCGCATATCCTCGTCCCCGCCATCCACCGCAACCGGGCCGAGATCCGCGAGATCTTCCTGCGTGAGATGCCCGGTGTCGAGGCTAGTCTGGCCGACGAACCCCAAGAGCTCGCCATGGCGGCCCGAGCCCACCTGCGGCGCAAGTTCCTCACCGCGAAGGTGGCAGTCTCCGGCGCGAACTTCGCCATCGCCGAGACCGGCACGCTCGTCGTGGTCGAGTCGGAGGGCAACGGCAGAATGTGCCTGACCCTGCCCGACACGCTGATCACGGTCATGGGCATCGAGAAGGTCATCCCGTCCTGGACCGATCTCGAGGTCTTCCTGCAGCTGCTGCCGCGCTCGTCCACCGGCGAGCGGATGAACCCTTACACGTCAATGTGGGCGGGCATCACCGAAGGCGACGGGCCGCAGGAGTTTCATCTGGTGCTGCTCGACAACGGGCGCACCGCTGTCCTGGCCGACGAAGTGGGGCGCGAAGCATTGCACTGCATCCGGTGCAGCGCCTGCCTGAACGTCTGCCCGGTCTACGAGCGCACAGGCGGCCACGCCTACGGGTCGGTCTACCCCGGCCCCATCGGGGCGGTGCTCACTCCGCTGCTGACCGGCGTGCTGGAAAACCCTTCGCTGCCATACGCCTCCACCTTGTGCGGCGCGTGCTTCGACGCCTGCCCGGTGCGCATCGACATCCCCTCAATCCTGGTGCACCTGCGTGCCCGCAGCACGGAGCAAACACGGAAACCGCCTTCAGCCGAGGCGATCGCGATGACCCTCGCCTCCTGGGTAATGTCGTCTCCCCGCCTGTTCGGCTGGGCAGGCCGGGCCATGCGGGCCGGGAGGCTGCTTGCCCGCCGCGGCCGCATTCGCAGGCTGCCGCCGCCGCTGTCCGCGTGGACCGCCGCCCGGGACGCGCCCTCACCGCCGAGGCAGACTTTCCGCCAGTGGTGGCGGCACCGCGATGGAGGCACGCCGTGACGGCGCGCGCTTTCGGCCAGTGGCGGCGGCGGCACCGCGATCGAGGCACGTCGTGACGGCGCGCGATGAGGTGCTGGCCAGAATCCGCTACGCCTTGTCGGCCCCGGCGGATCCGGTCGACCCGCCGCGCGACTACCGGCGCACCGGTGAGCATGCGCCCGGCGCACCACAACTGTTGCAGTTACTGACCGAAAGGCTCACCGACTACAAGGCGACCGTCCACTCGGCAACGCCGCAGACGCTCGGCTCTGTCCTGGCAACCGCGCTGCACGGCACCCACCGGGTCGTCGTTCCGCCTGGCCTACCCGAGGAATGGATGCCGGCATCCGCCGTGGTCGATGACGGCGATCTGTCCTATGCAGACCTCGATACCGTCGACGCTGTCCTGACCGCGTGTGTGGCCGCAGCCGCCGATACCGGAACCATCGTCCTGGACGCTGCGGCCGACCAGGGCCGCCGCGCGATCACGCTCATCCCCGATCGGCATGTGTGCGTGGTGCGCGCCGCCCAGGTGGTGCAGTCCGTCCCCGAGCTGCTGACACGGGCCGACCCCCGCAGGCCGCTCACGTTCATCAGTGGCCCGTCGGCCACCAGCGATATCGAACTGCAACGAGTGGAGGGGGTTCACGGCCCCCGGAACCTCATCGTGGTAATCCTCAACGATTAGCGAAGAAGGGGAAACGAAAAGCGGCTCCCCGAACCGGACATGGCGATCAGCGCTGCGGGCGGATCACCCGATGAGCCGATCTGACCGGATCCGGCGCTGTCGTGGAGGAGGCGCGCACAACAAGTTTGGGAGGAAACTGGATGTGCTGGTGATTGTGGTCAGAGCCCGCCTCCGCCTCCATGAGAAGCAGTCTCGCGGCACTGCGCCCGATACTTAACCGGGGTTGGCTGACCGACGTCAGCGGGACAGCCGCCGCGGCGGCGAACTCGATGTCGTCGTAGCCCACGATCGCCATCTGGTCGGGGACGGCAATGCCCCGGCTGGTCATCTGCTGCAGCACTCCCAGTGCCAGCAGGTCGTTGGCACATACCGTCGCGCTAGGACGACGGTTTACCGGCAACCCGCCAAGCCACTCACCGGCCCGGCGGCCCTCGGCGACGTTCGGAGCATCCGTGATCACATTGACGAGCGTTTCCTCGGCAAGCCCGAGACGGGCGATGCCGCGCCTGCAACCGAGCAGGCGGTCAGACACTTGGGTGATGGATAACGGCCCGCCGACGAAGGCGATGCGACGATGTCCCTGTTTGAGCAGGTGGGTGATGGCCAGGTCGCCACCCTGGACATCGTCGACGCCTACGCTGCACCAGTCGGCGGACTCCTGCGGTGCCCGGTCGACCAGCACGACCGGCACCCCGAGTGCCCGCAGCGCCAGCAACTTGGGGTTGGCGTAGTCCACCGCGGTGATGAGAGCCCCGTGCACCCGGTGCTGCAGCAGCTGATCGAGATACTCTTCCTCCCGTGCTGGGTCCTGGTCGCTGTTGCACAGGAACAGCGCGAAGCCCGCGTCGCGGGCGACCTCGTCGATGCCCCGGGCGACATCGGTGAAGAACGGGTTGCCCGCGTCGAGCACCACGTAGGCGAGCATGCGGCTGCCGCCTGAGCGCAGCTGGCGCGCGGACTCGTTGCGCACGAAGCCGAGCTCGTCGATCGCGGCCAGCACCTTGGCCCGGGTTTCCGGCCGCACGAGTTCGGGCCGGTTCAGGACATTGGAGGTGGTGCCGACCGAGACGCCCGCCCGCCGTGCGACGTCTTTGATACTCGCCCCGCTCATGCGGTCGCCCGGCCATGGCCGAACAGGTCGAGGCGTCCTGTGGTGGCGACGTTGGCGAAGGCGTAAGCGCTGGGCTTTGGCACGCGCCTGAAGTCGTTGTCGTGCTCGACGGCGATCAGCCCAAATTTGGGACCGTATCCTTCGCTCCACTCGAAGTTGTCGAACGCCGACCAGTGCAGGTAGCCGCGCACATCAACGCCTTCGGCTCGGGCCTGGGCCAGCGCGGCGAGGTGGGTGTGCAGGTAGTCAAGTCGTTCGGTGTCGTCTTCGGTGGCGATTCCGTTCTCGGTAACGTAAAGCGGCAGACCGGTTGCGCTGGCCCGGTGCAGAATCTGGCGCAGGCCGTCGGGGTGCACGGCCCAGCCCATCTGGGTCAGCTGCGAGCCTTCCGGTGGGTCCGCGAATATCGTGGGCGATGCCGGATCCACCCATTGCTTGCGGTAGTACTGCACCCCGAGCCAGTCCCCGCGATCGGGTCCGATGAGGCCCTCCAGGTACAGGTCGACGATTTCGTGTTGCATGACGCGGTGAAGCGCATGGCAGGCCTCGTCGTCGCGGATGGGGGCCAACAGGGGCAGCTGCAGCGCCAGTCCCACCGATGAGCTGCCGGATGCGCTGCGAATCGCTTGCACCGCAGCATGATGCGCCTGCAGCAGGACCCGGCCGACTCGCTTCCACAGGGTGGGGTTAGTGATCCCGGGCGGGTGGTAACCCTCCAGATAGCCGTGCAACGCGACCATTTGCGGTTCGTTGATGGTGCACACGAACGGCATCAGGTCACCCAGCTCCGCGGCGACGTGGTGACAGTAGCGGGCGAACAACGCGACGGCTTGCGGGCCGAGCCAGCCGCCCTGGGCGGCGAACCAGCGCGGCAGGGTGAAGTGGTGCAGGGTAACGAATCCGGTCAGTCCCGCGTCGGCAAGCGCGGCGAGCACCCGCCGGTAGTGCGCCATTGCGCCGCGGCTGAACTCACCCGGCGCGGGCTCGATGCGCGACCACTCCAGCGAAAGCCGGTGGGTATTATGGCCCAGCGCTTTGAGCAAAGCGAAGTCTTCCCGGTACCGGGAAAAATGATCGATAGCGTCCAAAGACGACTCACGGGCCGCGGAGCCCGGATCGTGTTCGAAATCCCACCAGTCGTTGTTGACGTTGCCGCCCTCCACCTGATGCGCGGAAGTGGCCGCCCCCCACAGGAAGTCGGCCGGAAAGTCGCGATCCACCAATGACTCCAATACGGCATGTGCTTGGTCTCCACGTAGCCACCCCGTGGAGACCAAGCACATTCCCTTAGCTCGGAACGGATACGAAGGTGAATGATCCGGGCGGCACTCGGTACACGGCGTAGTCACCGTCGAGCCGCACGAACTCGGCCCGGCGAGGCTCACGCACGACGCGCCCGCCTTGGCGCGGAACCCATATCTCGGCGGTGGTGTTGGGGGGCACGGACACCGAAAGCTCGAACCGGTTCGGCCCCTTGCTCCACTCTGAACGCACGATGCCTTGTGGCGTCTGATAGCTGCCCTTCACCGACGTCAGGTCGCCGACAATCTTCGGCTGGATGACAAGTGCCCGGTAGGCGATGGAGCCGCTCGCTTCGCGGATGCCGGCCAGGCCGGTGTGGAACCATTCCTCGATCTGCGCCAAGATCATGTGGTTCTTGGAGTCACCGAGGTTCCAGCGTTCGCCCATCGTGGTCAGACCGTTGGGGTTGGCGGTGGTCGATGCCATGAAGAACCCGTAGCTGGGCTGCTCATCTTCCTGTATCAGGTCCCACAGCACATCGTCGCGCCCACCGGCGGCAAGGGCCCGGATGGTCGGGGCCATGCCGATGGTGCCGCCGCTGAAGTGCGGGCCGTCGCCGGAGGGATGGAAGGCGTACACGAGCTCGACGAGCGCGTCGAGGACGGCCTGGCGTTCGGTGTCGGGCACCAGCCCGGAGTCGAGCGCGAGCGCCTGCGCCGCCTGGGTGGCGCCGGTGGTTCCCGCGTCGCCGTCGGTGGTGTAGCGGCGCAGGGTGGTGTTGTAGAAGTGCGCGTGGAACGCGGCCTTGATCTCCTGCGCCAGCGCCTGGTAGCGCTGGGCGTCGGCCTGGTGGCCGGTCAGCTGCGCCATCGTGGCCAGCTTGCTGATCATGATGTAGTAGCCCCAGGTACCGGTGATGCGGCCCGACGTCTGGTCGGCGGAGACCCAGTCGGCCAGGGCGGCGTCGACGATGTGGGCGTCGGCGCCCGTCCCCACCTTTTGACGCTGGACGTAATCCGCGAAGTCGATCATCTGGTCGTAATAGCGGCTCATCGTTTCGGTATCACCGTAAAGCTCATAGAGCATCGACGGCACGAGAATGATCGCGTTGCCCCAGTTGATCTCATCGCCGAAGCGGCCGGTGTAACCCCAGTCGTAAACGGGGGTTTTGAGCGCCACGTTGCCCGCCATGGGGCTGTCGGCGATGGACTGTCCCTCGACCAGATGATGGATAGTGGTTTTCAGGTAGGCCGCGAGGTCGTAGTTGCGGTGGATGGAGCCCATGGGCATCGTGTAGTCGGCCGGGTAGGACAGTTTCTCGCGCCCGGGGCAGTCGGTGAACGTCGACATGATGTTGCTCGCGAACGAGTACCGGGCCATGGTGTGGATGCGGTTGATGCGCGCGTTGGAAGTGGTGACCGTGCCGGCCGTGGGCGTTGCCGCCTGCAAGCGCAGGCCCTTGATGGTGTCCTTGGTGGGCACGTAGCCCTCGGGCAGCCCGGTCAGCTGGATCCACTGCATGCCGAAGTAGTTGAAGTCTGGCGTCCAAACCTCCCCGTCGACCAGTCCCGCGGTGGTGTAGGTGTTGAACAGATCCACCCCACGGCGCCCGCCGCCGCCCATCAGCGACTCCTGGTTCACGGTGCCGTCGGCGTTGAGCGACTCGGCCGGCGAAATCCGGATCGCGGTGCCGCCGGGAACCCCGCGGCCCAGACGCAGTTGCGGCCAACCAACGATGTTTTGCCCGAAGTCGAACACCCACGTGCCGGGCACCGGGTTCGTTACCGAAACGGGTGTGAACGTCTCCACCACTTTGACTGGTTCGGCGTTGCGGGCAACGAGCTTGGTGGCGAGGTTCGGCGGCGGGGCGATGCCCGCGTCGATCCAGCCCATGGCGGAGCCGTCGCGCCGTGTCGCCGTGGCCGAAAGGTCGGCGCGTGGCGCGTCCCAGCCGACTTGCTCGCGGCGCGCGTCGTAGTCGGCACCGGAATACCAGCCGTCGGTGACCAGAGCGCCCAGCGCGCTGCGCCAGCTGCGATCGGAGACGATGACCTCGCTGGACCCGTTGCTGTAGGCGATTTCCAGCCGCGCGATCAGGCGCGGGGTGACCGCCGCGCCTGCGCTCGGGTCGGAAGCGGCGATGTTGTTGCCCGAGCCGGTCACCGAGGCGCCGGCCGTGTGCGGCTTGGCCAGGCCGGGGGTGAACGTGATGCCGGTTCCGTCCGCGCCGGCCGTGCCGATCACCGTGATGGTCCGCGATTCGAGGCTGTCGCCGCCATTGCCCGTGTCGACGTTAATGGTGCCGCCGACGTGATAGTCGGCGACGCTGTCGAGTTTCACAGTCGTGGCGTTGGCCTCCGCGTCAGCGGCCAGGACGCCGTTTCCCTTGGGCTGGCTTTGCCACCAGGAATAGGGCGACGTCCGGCCGACGGCCGGGTTGGTGACGCTGCGGCGAACATAGGCGGTGCCGTTTCCCAGCTGGACGCCGAAAGTGTTGTCGCCCTTGCGAAGCTTGCCGGTGATGTCGTAGGTCCGGTACTCGCTGGACAGCTGGTAGTTGGAGTTTCCCGGGGCGAGCACCTCGTCGGTGAGTTTCCTGCCGTTGAGGGTCGGCAGCTGCAGGCCGACACCGGACAGGTACAGGCGGGCGTTGCTGACCTGTTTACGCGGGTCGATGCTGAACTGGCGCGCGAAGATCGGCATGGGCTGGGTCTCGGTCCGCCCCGGATACTCGATCCAGCGCGCCGCCCCCCAGTCGCTTTGCTTGAGCAGCCCCATTTCCCACGACGACGACTCGCTCCAATCAGATGCTTTGTGGTCAGCGTCCCAGACCCGCACCTGCCAGACCACCCGCTGGCGGGAAGCCAGCTGTGGCCCGCCGTAGCGGACACCCGACTGGATCGCCGAGGCGACCTTGCCGGAGTCCCAGATCAGCCTGCCCTTTCTCAGGTTCGCTTCGCTGGTCGCGGCCTGGATCTGATAGGCGGTCTGCCGGTCGCCCGGGCAGGCCGCTCGCGAAAACGGCCGATAGCAGGGGTGAGCCGCGGCATGCCTCGTCTCAGCCATCTGCCATCCCAGCAAGGGATTGGTGTTGTCGATGCCCAGCGCCCTGCCGTGCCTGCCGTCAACCCGAAGGTTGACGACTTCGACATGGGGTTGGCCTCCGACGGCGGCGGCCGGGGTGGCGTTGAGTGCTTGCGACATGACCAGGGTCAATGACATCCCCAGCCCGGCGAGCACGCGATGCGTGGCTGTCGACACGGTGACTCCTTCCTCGCCCGGCGCAATCAGCCGGGCGAGTAATCGGATTTCAGTGTTTTCTGGCCGGACAGCGGGGTCACCGGTCATTCAGGGCGACCTGGTGACCCCGCCCGGCCACGGAGACCGGCCGCGGGCGTGGCGGTCAGGCTCCGGCCTTGTAGTTGGTGTCCATGGCGGCGAGGACCTTGTCCGGTGTGGACTGTCCACTAAAGATTTCCTGCAGACCGCTGAGCATGGTCTGCTGCACCTTGGCGTTAGGCCACAGCTGGTCCATGAACGGGACAGTGCGGCCGTCGTTGATGAACTTCGCTACCTCGGCCAGCGAGGGATCGATGGTGTAGCCGGTGTTCGGCAGGGCCGGCAAGCTGCCCTGCTTCTTGTTGAACACGGACATGCCTTCCGGCGACATGATGTAGCTGATGAACTTGAGCGCGAGTTCCTTGTTCTTGGCCTTGGCGTTGACGCCATATCCGGCGCCTGCCGCGCCGGGGATGAAGAACTTGGCCGGATCGTCGGTGGCGGGCAACGCCTTGAGCACGAACGTGCCCGCGGGGTTCTTGCCCTTGAGCAGGGCGACCACCCAGTTGCCCTGGATGATGCCCAGCGTCTTGCCGGTCGCCGCGAGGTCCTGGCTGGCCTCATAACTGGTGCCCAGCCCGTTGGCCTGGAAGCAGCCGGTCTTTTCCATCTCGATGTACTTGGCCATCGCGGTGCGCCATTCCGAGTTGGCGAAGGTGGCCTGGCCCGCCTGCATCTTCGTGTCGAAGTCCTTGTCGGCGGAGTAGACGGTGGTGGCCACCAGGGCGTACAACGCGATCTGCGTCACCCAGTTGTCCTGGTTGCCCAGAGCGAAGGCCGGCGTTCCCTTGGCCGCAGCGGCCTTGCAGAAGGCCAGAAGTTCGGTCCAGGTGGTGGGCGCGGTCAGCCCGGCCTTGCTTAACGCCTCCTGGTTGTAGATGGCGCCGATCCCGTTGAGCCCGAAGACGGCGTTGTAGGTCTTTCCGTCGTACTGGGTTACTCCCTTGACGCCCGCGGGCAGCTTGGAGGCCCACGGCTGGCTCGACAGGTCGAGCAGGTAGCCCGGTTTGGCCAGAACGTAGGTGGCGCCAGGGTTTCCGTTGCCCGGCCAGACCGACATCACGTCGGGCGCGGTTCCGGAGGCCAGCTGAGTGCGGATCTGCTGCTGGTACTGGTCTGCGCCACCCGTGGTGAAGTTGACCTTCACACCGGGGTTGGCCGCCTCGAACGCCTTAACGACGTCTTCGATAGAACCTTGATCCACCGACGCCAGGGTCAGCACCTTGGAGTCGCCACTTTCGGCATCGGGGCCACCGCTACAACCGGTCAATACGGTGGCGGCTGTCAACGCCGCCAAGACGGCCGAGGGGATGCGTATGTTCATATTGTCTCCTGCGAGGAAAGAGAACGGTTTCAATCACTAATCGGTGAAGGTGCCGCCAGGCGCGACGGCGGTGAGGGTGTAGCGGCCGGACGTCAGCCGCAGGATTGCCCCCGCGGCTGACGCCTCGACCCCGAGAACCCCGGGCTGGTCCGCCGCGACCGCGTCGCTTTCGCGCACGCTGCCCGGCTCGGGTGTGGGGATCTCCAGTGATGCTGTGCTGCCGGGCGGCACGGTGACCGTCACCGTGATCCGGCCATCCGCGATCGACCATCCGCAGGCGACCTGCCCCCGCACGGTCTCCTGCTCTGCGCGGGCCCAAGTCAGCTTGCCGCCGGGCAGTGGCCGCAGCAGCAGCTCGCGATAGGCCACCGACCCGGACGCCTGGTCGATGCCGGCGACCCGGCCGAAAAGCCAGTCTCCGACGCTGCCGAGGCTGTAATGGTTGAAGGAGTTCATGGTGGCCGATTGGAATCCGCTGTGGTCGGTCCAGCCGTCCCAGCGCTCCCAGATCGTCGTGGCACCGTGGCGGATCGAGTACCCCCACCCAGGGAACTCCGTCTGGTGCAGCAGGGCGTAGGCCAGATCGGCCCTTCCGTGGTCGGCCAGGACCGGGCACAGCAGCGCCACCCCGACGAATCCGGTGGTGAGTTTGTTGCCCCGTTTCTCGATGTCGGCGGCCAGATGTTCGACCGCCTTCGGCACCAGTTCCTGCGGCAGGAGCCCGAAAGCCAGCGCCAGCAAATATCCGGTCTGGGTGCCGCCTTCGACCGTTCCGTCGTCACCGACGTAGGACTCGATGAATGCGGCGCGGATCGCCGTGTGCAGGGCCTGATGTTGTGCCGCCTGTTCGTGGCGGCCCAGCACCTCGGCGGCTTGCGCGACGATCTGCGTGCTGCGGGCGAAGTATGCCGTCGACAGCAGGTCTCGCGGGGTGGTGACCTCGAGCTGCAGCCAGTCGCCGTAGGAGTTTCCGGTGCGATGCCGCCACCGCAGATCGGGGTTGTGCCGCTTGATATGTGCGACCCAGGCCGCCATCGCGTCGAAACAGCGCTCAAGCACACGCCTGTCGCCATACGTGCGCCACAGATGCCAGGGGATGATCACGGCACCGTCGCCCCACGCGGGCGCCGCCTCGCGGCTCAGCGAAACGACCGGGGCGACATCACGGAACGCGCCGCCAGCGTCCTGCCCGTCGACGACATCGCGCATCCAGCGGGCGAAAAACGCTGACACGTCGGCATTGCGGCTCGCGGTCGGGGTGAATATCTGGGCGTCGGCCAGCCAGCCGAGGCGCTCGTCGCGCTGCGGGCAGTCGGTGGGCACCGCCACGAAGTTGCCGCGCTGCCCCCAGGCAATGTTGGACTGCAGCTGGTTGACCATCTGGTCGGAACACTCGAAATGCCCTGTCCACGGTGTGTCGCTGTGCAGGACACGGGCCACCACATCGGTTCCGGCGAGCTCACCGGGATAGTTGTCGACTTCGAGGTACCGGAAGCCGTGAACGGTGAACTGCGGCTCGAACACCTCGACCTGCTCGCCACCGGCGGTGTAGACATCGGTGGCCCGGGCACGGCGCAGGTTGTCCAGGTAAAGCTCGCCATCGGTGAGGATTTCGGCGTGCCGCAACACGATCCGTCGCCCAGCTGCAGCGTCTCGCACGGTCAGCCTGACCCGGCCGACCAGATTCTGCCCAAAGTCGACGATGAACCGCCCGGCCCCACGCCGGTTCACCTGCATCGCCGGCAGATCACGGGTGACGCGCACCGGATGGTCCGGCTCGGCCACCAACGGCCCGGGTTCGGTGTCGAGCACGGCCACCGGCTGGAAGCCGTCCCCGCCACCGGGGGAGTCCCAGCCGGCAACATGCTCGCGCGCGTCGAAGTGCTGACCCATCAGCAAATCGGCGGACCTGATCGCTCCAGGACTTTCAGCCCAGCCGCCGTCGGTGGCGACCACCCGCTGCGAGCCGTCGGCGAAGTCGATGACGAGCTGGGCCAGAAATCCCGGGCACTCACCGTAGTGCTGCGCCGGGCGGCGCGGGTCGAAGCCGACATGCCCGCACCACCAGCCGTCGGCGACGATGGCGCCCAGCGCATTACGCCCTTCCCGCACCAGGGAGGTGACGTCGTAGGTTTGGTATTGAAGCCTTTGCTGGTACTCGGTCCAACCCGGCGCCAGCTCGGCGTCGCCCACGCGCGAGCCGTTGAGCCGGGGTTCATAGATGCCGTGCGCTGTCGCGTACAGCCGGGCCCGCACCGGCGGCTGCGCCAATTCGAACTCGCGGCGCAGGTACAACGGCGGTGCCTCAAAACCGTTGGCCTCTTCGGGTTCGCGGTCCTGCGGCGGGTCGACATGGGGCAGGCTCGCCGGGTCACGGCCGATCCAGACCGCGGTCCAATCGTCGCGGCGCAGCAGACCGGTCTCGAACCAGCTCTGCGCCTGGCCCGCTGCGGCTCCCGTCTCGTCCCAGACCTCCACGCGCCAGTGGTATCGCGTGGCCGACTGCAGCACCGGGCCGTCCCACCGCACGAGCAGCCCATCGCCGGACTCACGCCGGCCGCTGTCCCACAGCAGGCGTGTCGCGTCGTCCAGATCGGCGACCCGTTGCGCGGCAGTGATTCTGTAGGCGCTCTGCGCGGCGCCGCGCCGGTCGCTTTGCAGCTTCCAGGACAGCCGGGGGTGATGCTCCCCCACCCCCAACGGTTCATGCCTCTGCTCGGTCTGCAAGCCGTAAGGGCGAAGCAGGTTCTGTTCCAAGGTGTGTGTCATCCCTTCAGTCCTCCGGCGAAACCGTTGATGATGCTGCGCTGCAACGCGAAATAGATGGCCAGAATCGGCACGATGCTGATCACCAATGCGGCGAAGATGAGGTTCCAGTCCGACACGTACTGCCCGACGAACCCGGCGATCGCCACCGGCATGGTCTGCTGCGCGCTGCCGCTCAGATACAGCAGCGGGGTGAAGAAGTCGTTCCAGACCGAAACCGCGTTGAGCACCAACGCTGTCACCGTCACCGGTTTGAGCATCGGGAACACCACGAACCGGAAGGCCTCAAGCGAGGTACACCCGTCAATGAGCGCCGCGTCCTCGAAGTCGCGGGGCAGGGCACGCAGGAATCCCACGTAGAGGAAGACGGTGAACGGCACCTGAAGGCCGGAGTAGAACAGGATCAGCGCCCATGCCGAGCCGAGCAGACCCAGATCGCGCATCGTCTGGTACAGCGGCAAGGTCGCGAGCTGGAAAGGCAGCACCAGCCCCAGCATGATCAGCAGGAACATCCCGCGCGACCAGGCGGCAGTCGCCCGCGCCAGCGGGTAAGCGGCCAGCGACGAGATGGCCAGCACGACAATGACGCTGCCGACCGTCACCAGCATGCTGTTGAGTAGCGCACCGCCCAGGCCGCCCTCCTGCCACGCCTGCGCGAAGTTGTCGAACGTGGGCGAGGTGGTCGGCCGGATCGGCGACGACGTGTCCGACGGCGCCCGCAGGGCCAGGTTGACCAGAACGTAAATCGGAAAGCCGATAACTGCGGCTATCGCGACCATGGCCAGTTCCAGCCCGAAGGTGCTCCAGCGATAGCGGTTCACGACGCTGCCCTCTCGTTGCGGGCCAGGAAGAAGTACTGCCCGGTGGAGGCGACCGCGACGATGATGGTGAGCACCACCGCGAGCGCGATGCTGTAGCCGAACTCCCCCAACGTGAAGGCGTCCTTGTAAATCAGCGTCGAGATGGTGTCGGTGGCGTGCCCCGGCCCGCCCCCGGTCAGCGCGTACACCTGGTCGAAAAGCTTGATACCGCCGATGATCGACAGCATCAGGTTGATGGTGAACGCCGGAGCCAGCAGCGGCCGGGTGACCGACCAGAACCGCCGCACCCGCCCGCCCCCGTCAATGGCTGCCGCTTCATAAATTTCTTTGGGTACCGATTGCAGCCCGGCCAGGAAGATGACCATCGAATAGCCGCCGAACTGCCACACGATCACCGCCACGATCGACCACAGCGCCAGCTCCGGATCGCCGAGCCAGTTCTGCCGCCACGAGTCGAGCCCCACCGCCCCCAGCAGGCTGTTGACCGCGCCCTCCGGCCCGAGCAGGTTGCGCCACAGGTAGGCGGTCACGATCGGGGTCACCACCGCCGGGGCGAAAAGGAACACCCGCAGCACATTGCGTGACTTGATGATGGTGTTCACCCCGAGCGCCAGCAGCAGCCCGAACCCGTTCTGGATGATGGTGATCGCCACCGCGATCAGCAGGGTGTGCCAGATCGCCTGCATCGCATCGGGATCGCTGGTCATGTCGGTGAAGTTGCGCAGGCCGATGAAGGCGTAGTTCGGGTCCAGACCGTCCCAGTCGGTGAAGGCGTAGTGCACGCCCCTAGCGCTGGGCACGAGGACGACGAAGGCGAACAGCACCATCGCTGGCAGCGCGAACCACCACGGCGGGCTGACCCGGCTGCGGCCGGGGGTGACGGCAATCGGATCGGGAGCAACCGGATCAGGAGCCTGAACGTTCGGGGCGTCTATCACTGGCGGGTCTACTTTCATTGAAACGTTTCAGTTCATGGTCGCGCAGAGCCAATGCCAACGCGGTACGACCAGGTCCCGCACTGCTTGGCGGATCGTCGTGACTCCGGGGGCAGTGCCGCTCTGCCAGGCGTCCAGCCAGGCACATTTGCAATGGGGAACGTTTTCCAAAATGTTTCGACCGACACTAGGAGGTCATGTCAGCGGCGTCAAGAGGTAGGCAAGATCCCCGGGGTGGGCAACGAACATCAACCGCCCTAGACTCTGGGCAACGTTCCCCGATAACCCGAGGTGATGGGATGGATCAGCCGTCAGCTCCGCGACGGATCACCATCGTGGATGTCGCTCGGCACGCCGAGGTCTCCACCACGGCCGTGTCCAAGGTATTGAACAATGCCTACGGGGCCAGCCCCGCGATGCAGGCGAAGGTGCGCAAGGCCATCGCCGAGCTGGGCTACCGCCCGCACGCGGCGGCCCGGGGCATGCGCGGCCAGACCTACACCATCGGCGTGATGCTGCCCGACATCCGCAACCCGTTCTTCCCCGACATCCTCGACGGGATGGAAGAGTTTCTTGAGGGCACCAACTACCAGGTGCTGCACGGAGCTGGCTGCAACGGCGAGGCGGCCGAAGCCCGGGTCACCGAAGCGATGATCGACCGCAGCATGGACGGCCTGGTGCTGATCGCGCCCATCTCGTCACGATCGCACCTGGAACACGTCGCCAGAACGGTGCCGACCGTGGTCATCGGCCGCCATGGGCAATCCGCCTTCTACGACACGGTCGCCGACGACGACCTCACCGGGGCCGCACTAATCGTCGATCACCTCGCCGGGCTTGGGCATCGCCGCATCGCCCACATCGAGCACCTCGAAACCGACCCTGCCCGCATCGCTGAAATGCCGAACGCTATAAGGGCCGAAGGCTATCGGCGGGCGATGCTGGCCAATGACCTCGCCGACGAAATCAACATTGTCTCCACCACCTACACCCAGGCGGGCGGCTACCGCGGCGCGCAACAACTCTTGGCCCGCGGCCAACGTCCCACGGCCATCTTTGCCGGCGCCGACATCGTGGCCATGGGCGTGCTCGAAGCACTCGCCGAAGCGGGCCTGTCGGTGCCTGGCGACATCTCAGTGGCCGGCTACGACAACACCACCTTCGCCTCCTTCGGCCCGATCTCACTGACCACCGTCGACCAAGCGGGCCACCAGATAGGCGTCAACGCCGCCCGGCTGCTGCTGGACCGCATCGCCGAGCGCAACAAGCCCTCGGCCCAGATCAAGCTCTCCCCCACCCTCGTGGTGCGCCGAAGCACCGCTCCTCCGCCCTAAAGCAGCCGCCACCTCGCAAACGGCGGGAGATTCGTTTCCTCGGCAGTGACCGCGCCCAGGGGCGAGGCGGCGCGGACGCCTCCGGCCCATCGCGCCGCATCCAGTGGATCGCATGCACGCCTTGGCAATGGTCCCATCGCGCTTCGTCCAATGGATCGCGTGCGCGCCTCCGCACTGGCCGCTCACGAGAAACGTGGCTATTGACCGATCCCCATGCGTTGTCCTAGTGTCATCACATAGGCGTTTATGAATCGATTCAAATCGCGCGAGCGGCGCAATAGTAGGCGTGGGCCGTCCTCGACAGCCTGAGAGTCGCTGCGCCGCTTGGATTTGATGAATCGCTTTGCCTATGGAGCCCGCCCTTCGTCGCGTCCTGCCCCACCCGAACCTCGATCGAAACCGGCACATAAATGAATCGATACAGCTTGCCACGAGCTCCGCCGTGTCACCCAGCCAGCATCGATCCCTTGTCACGACGGTCGCCGCACCGCGCGCACCCGCCGGTGCGGCGCCCTGCCGTCGATTCGTCCCCGTGGCATCCCTCGCCACACCCACCTAGGAGGAACCCTTATGTCGCAACACGAGAGCACAGCGCTGGCCAGCCGGCCGGCGCGAGCCTGGCTCGCCCGCAAGGCTGTAGCCGGGACCGCTGTCGTCCTCGGGCTGGTCGCCGGCATGGCGGCACCGCAGCCTGCACTCGCCGCCGACAACCCGTATCAGCGAGGCCCAAATCCTACGGCCGCAAGCATCGCGGCAACCACCGGACCGTTCGCCATCGCCTCGGTCAGCGTGGCCCGCGGCAACGGCTTCGGCGGCGGCGTGATCTACTACCCGACCGACACGAGCCAGGGCACCTTCGGCGCGATCGCCATCTCCCCCGGCCTCAACGGCACGTGGCCCGGCATCGCATGGCTAGGCCCCAGGCTGGCCTCGCAGGGCTTCGTCGTGTTCGGAATCGAAACCAACAACCTCAACGACAGCCCCACCAGCCGTGGAACCCAGCTGCTCGCGGCGCTGGACTACCTGACCCAGCGCAGTTCAGTGCGCACCCGAGTCGACGCCACCCGGCTGGCGGTGGCCGGACACTCCATGGGCGGCGGCGGCGCCCTCGACGCGGCCCTGCGGCGTCCCTCCCTGCAAGCCGCGATCGGCAACGCTCCCTACCTGCCGTCAGGAAACCTTTCCACTGACCGGGTTCCGACCCTCATCTATGCCATGCAGAACGACACGCTGGTACCACCATCGCGCCTGACCACTATGTACAACACCATTCCCGCCACCACCGAGCGCGGCTACATCCAGATCACCGGCGCCGGCCACAACTACATCGGCCAGCCGAGCACCAACCTCGCCCGTACCATGATCCCCTGGTTCAAGATATTTATCGACAACGATACCCGTTTCAGCCAGTTCCTCTGCCCGCTGTCCAACATGTCGGGCATCTCGCAGTACCGCAACAGCTGCCCGCTCATCTGACATAAACAACTCTGCCTGACACCCTGAACCACTGGTTCAGGGTGTCCTCCATGTCACTTCGCGATCGCGCGGTGCAGCTTTAACGCTGCACATCGGGCATCGGCACTCCGAACAATGGTTAGTTGCGGCGTCGGGCGGCTGGTTGCAGGTACGGACTTGTCCAGCCGTTGTCGGCCGGGTTGATGGTGATCCCGGGCGCGGCGATCTGGTCGACACGGTCCAGGACGTCGTCGGTGAGCGTGATGTCGGCGACGGTCAGCTGGGATTCGAGGTGTTCCATGGTGCGTGGGCCGATGATCGCCGAGGTGACAGCCGGGTGGCGCAAGACGAAGGCGATCGCCAGCTCGATCAGGCTCAGGTCAGCGTCGGCGGCGAGTGCGGCCAGGGCGTCGGCGGCGTCGAGTTTGCGCTGGTTCTCCGGCAGCGAAAGGTCGAAGCGGTTGGCCAAGCGTTGCCGTGCCACAGACGTGGGCCCGGTCTGGTCGGCGTCTTTGCGGTAGCGGCCGGACAGCCAGCCGCCGGCCAGCGGGCTGTAGGACAGCACGCCCATGCCGTAGCGCTGGCAGACGGGCAGCACTTCGTTCTCGATGCCGCGGGTGAGGATCGAGTAGGTGGGCTGTTCGGTGACGAACCGCTCGCGGCCGCGGTCACGGGCGATCCACTGTGCGTCCACAATGGTGGATGCGGGAAAGGTGGAGTGGCCGATGTATCGCACCTTACCTGCGCGCACCAGATCGGTAAGCGCGCCAAGGGTTTCGTCGAGATCCACGGCGGGATCCCAGCGGTGCATCTGGTACAGGTCGATGTAGTCGGTGCCCAGGCGCCGCAACGAGTTGTCGGCCGCTTGAATGATCCAGCGCCGTGATGCGCCGCGGTGATTCGGGTCATCATCAAAGGGCATAAAGAATTTTGTCGCGAGTACGATATTGTCGCGCCGCCCTTTGAGCGCCTTGCCAACGATGACTTCCGACTCGCCTTGAGAGTAGACGTCTGCGGTGTCGACGAAGTTGATCCCGGCGTCGAGGGCTCGGTGAATGATTTTGATGCTGTCGTCGTGGTCCTTGGTGCCCCAGTCCCCGAACATCATGGTGCCCAGGCACAGGTTGCTGACCATGACGCCGGTGCGTCCCAGCGGTCGGCTTTGCATCACGGGGTCTCCTTGCTTGGTGTGGCGCGGGTTAGCTTGTCTTATTGCCGCCGCCCGATGCAGCCAGTGTTTCGTCGATGAGTTCGTCGTGATTCTTACGGGCCTGTTCGTTAGGTGCCACAACGCTTCCTCTCATGAGGCAGGCATGAGGCGGATGGTGACCGGCGCGGCATCGGCGCCCACCACTGTGCCGACGATGGCTGGCCCGTAACGGTCGTACTTGGCGTGGTAGGCCACGTCGATATCAGCGTGAGCGTCTTCGGTGGCGCCGGCGAAGGCGACGTCTCGTTCCACGCCGCCGGCCCGGATCCGCCCGACGCCACTGGCCTTTGCCCTGCGGTACCAAGGGTTGCCAGGCCCGTGGGCCGATCGCACATATAAATCGTCCCCGGCGCGGACCACCCACATCGTGACGTATGGCCGCATTGTTCCGTCGTCACGCTGGGAGGCAAGCTGCAACTCTTCTGCCTTGCCGATCCGGTCGAGGTCTTCCGCTTTCCACATGCTCATGTCGTGCGTTCCTTCCCGGGAGCGGAGGCCGTCAGTCGACGCGTCGTCCGCCGAGCCACTTGACCATCTGCGGGTCGCGGTGGTCGAAAAACAGTGAGGTGCCGGTGTCGAGGGCGGCAATGCGCGCCATCTCGTCATCGGTGAGCGCGAAGTCGAACACGTCCAAGTTCTGGGCCATCCGTTCGGGCTTTACCGACTTCGGGATCACCACGACATCGCGCTGGATCAGCCATCGCAGGACCACCTGCGCCACCGATTTGCCGTGTGCGGCGCCGATGCCGGTCAGGGCCGGGTTGGTGAACAGGTCGTTCTTTCCCTCGGCGAACGGGCCCCACGACTCGATCTGCACCCCGTACTCGGCCATGAGCTGCTGGTCGGCGGTGCGCTGGAAGAACGGGTGGGTTTCAATCTGGTTGACCGCTGGGACGATGTCGTTGTGCGTGATGAGGTCGACGAGCCGGTCCGGGTAAAAGTTCGACACCCCGATCGCTTTGACCCAGCCCTCGCCGTATATCTTCTGCATCGCCCGCCACGAGCTGTAGTAGTCCCCCAGCGGCTGATGGATCAGATACAGGTCCACATAGTCCAACCCCAAGTGCCGCAACGACTTCTCGAATTCGCGTTTGGCGGTGTCCTCGCCGGTGTGCTGAATCCACATCTTCGTCGTGACGAACAGGTCCTCCCTCGCGATGCCGCTGGCGGCGATCGCCCGGCCGACCGCTTCCTCGTTGCCGTAGGAGGCGGCCGTGTCGATAGCCCGGTACCCGGCCGCCAGCGCGTCAGCGACGACCTGCTCGGTCTGCTCACCGGGCACCTGGAACACACCGAAGCCCAGAATGGGCATCTGCACACCGTTGTTCAGGGTGACCGAACGATTCTGCGTACTCATGACGTTTCCTTCACTCATGGCGTAACGAGGACTTTGAGGGCTTCCCGGCGGTCCATCGCCAGATATCCGTTGGGTATCTGGTCGAGGCTGACCGTGCGGTCGAACACCTTGCCTGGGTTGGTGCTGCCGTCGAGGATGCCGGGCAGCAGCTGGTCGATGTAGGGATGCAGGTCCGAGCCGCAGATGCAGGTACGCACCACCCGCACGATCGCATCGGTCGGCTCAGCCAGCACGGGGCCGGGCACGATCTCGACCCGCACGTCTCCGGCGGCGTACATCATGGTGGCGCGCATGAAGACCTCTCCGATTGTCTGTTCACGTGTAGTAGACCTGGCCGGTATACGGCGGCGGGATCTTTTCGGGTTACCCGCCTTGGATCCAGCTAATCCGCTGCGCGCTCGCGGTGGCAGTGCCTGGTCTTCCAGGTACCGCTAGTACCCCTCACCCGGGCCGTCGAGCACGTAGCGTCAGGTGCATGGACAGGCGTAACGAGATCGGCGACTTCCTCACCTCCCGCCGCGCCAAAATCACCCCTGGACAGGCAGGACTACCCCAGTACGGCACCGGCCACCGGCGCGTGCCCGGCCTGCGCCGCGAAGAGGTCGCCCTGCTGGCCGGGATGAGCGTCGACTACTACACCCGCTTGGAACGCGGCAACGCAGGTGGCGTCTCCGACGGCGTCCTGGAAGCCCTCGCCCGCGCCCTGCAGCTCGATGAAGCGGAGCGTGAGCACCTTTTCGACCTGATCCGCGCCGTCAACGCCGGCACCGCCACCCGCGCCCGCCGCCGACCGGCCAAACAGCAAGTCCGACCGGGGGTGCAGCGCATCCTCGACGCCATGATCACCGCACCGGCCTACGTGCGCAACGGGCACCTGGACATCCTGGCCGCCAACCACCTCGGCCGAGCCGTTTTCTCCCCCCTGTTCGCCCATCCCGGCCGCACACCCAACATCGCCCGATTCATCTTCCTCGACCCAGCCGCCCCCGACTTCTACCTCGACTGGGAACAACTCACCGCCGACACCGTCGCGCTGCTACGCGGCGAAGCCGGACGCGACCCCTACGACCGGGCATTGACCGACCTGATCGGCGAACTTTCCACCCGCAGCGACCGGTTCCGCACCTCATGGGCCGCCCACAATGTGCGGCTGCATCGCACCGGCGTCAAACGCCTGCACCACCCCGAGGTCGGCGACCTCACCCTCACCTACGAATCCATGGAACTGACCGCCGATGCCGGCCTACGACTCAACGCCTACACCGCCGAACCCGGCACCCCGTCCCTGGAGGCACTCAACCTCCTAGCCAGCTGGACCACGCCAAACCCCGTCGAACGCGTCGAGAAATAGCGGACTGTCCACATACGACGCAAAGGAGATGCTGTGGAACTGAAACCAGTCGCCACCACCGTGTTCGGGTTGCCGGTGAACTGGCTGAACGCGTCGCCCAGCCACGGCTGCTCGTTGTAGGCGCTGCTTAGCGGCTGAGAGCCCGTTTCGCCGGGGATTCCACGGAAGATGGGTGCGCCGGCGCTGCCGGACTCGATGGGCATGGTCAAAGCGATCCGCTGATCGAACACGCCGATCGCGAAGGCGCTCTTTCCGTACCGCGAACAGCCGGTGACGCCCATGGCATCGGCCTTGAGAATGCTGCCGCCGGACTGCTCGATGACATCGATGATCCGGCTGACGCCCCAGGCCCAGGCGGCCAGCAATCCTGTACTGCTGGTGTTGCCGTAGATGGTGTAGAAGGCACCTTGCTTGTTGTTTCGCGGTGTGCCTTCTCGGCCAACCGCGAGCGGGTCGTAGCTGATGACAGCGGCTCCGGCAGCCCTGATGGTCGCGGTGTCGGCTCCGAATCCGCCCACGACGACGACGGCCGGGAAGGGCCCGGTGCCGCTGGGCAACTGAACGCTGGCCGAGAAGCTGGCGCTTCTTCCGTTGTGATTGACGTTCACCGTGATGTTGGTGCCGGAGACCGTACCGGTAACCGATGTGGGCTTTGCGGGTTTGTCACCGTAGACATATCGCTGCGCCAGTTCGCTGATTTCCGCACGCCGGCAGCGCCAATCGGCCTTGGTCGTGATGCGCGTGCCGTTCAGTCTCGTGAACGGGTCGGGAAGCCTGGAGTCGGAGGTCAATGAGCCGGGGAGGGTGACCGCGCAGTCAGCGCCCTCGTCTTCGACAGGCGCGGCCGCAACACTTTCCGCGGCGGCGGATGTGGTTCTTGCCAATACTGTTACCGCTCCAGCAACCGTGAGTGCCGCGACTGTCAGCGCGACAACCGTCGAACGGATCTGAAAACGGCCCAAGCTGATGGACACTAGGGCTCTCCTTCGAGGTAAGTAGTGCAAGGTAGGTGCAGCAAGGGATGCGGCGGGCTCCCGCTTCGGGACTGGCGATGGGGTGGCTGCCTCCACGGCCCATCACTGGGATGGATTGGCGGTGCCTATGTCGCGGTACAGGAACGGACCTGTGGGCGGGTGAAGTTGCCGCTGGCAAGCGTCGTAATGCCGAACACGTTGCCGTTTCCGTTGAACCGCAACGTCACCAGATTCCCGCTGACGCTCGCGCTGGCGTTCCACGCCGAGGAGAACCGTTGCGGTGGCGTCAAAGCGACCACGACTGTCCAGTTGGTGGCGCCGCTGACAGTGATCTCGGTGTTGAACCGGTCAGCCCACCTCGTGCCATCCCGCAACGTCGTCGTGCAGCTGCCGCCCGGCGGCGGAGACGACGGCGGAACGGCGGTGGGTGAAGGGGTGACGGGTGGGTCGAGGCTGCCCGGCACCGACTGCAGCGCGTTGAACCAAACGGTGGCCATCTTGTTGTAGCCGCCGGAATTGGGGTGCACTCCGTCAGCCAGGTCGGCGGTGGTCAGCGCGTTGAACATGTCGACCAGATGCACCCGCTTGCCGGCGTTGGCCCTGGCCTGTACGGCGTTGATCAGCCCGGTGTTGAAGGCTCGGACTCGGGCGTCCTGACCCGACAGCGGGATGATGGTCGCCACGAACAGTTCGGTGTTGGGTGCCTGCGCGATGATGTGGTCGAGCAGGGTGGCCAGGCGAGCCGGGGCGTTGGTGGGGTTCTGGATCATGTCGTTGGTGCCGATGTGCAACAGGATGGTCCGCGGAGTCCTGGCGCTCAGCCAGTTGGAGATGTTGGCGTCGATCTGGTCGATGCGCCAGCCGGAGTGGCCTTCATGGTCGTGGTCGCCGAGGCTGGCCGGTCCGTTGAACAGCGACCCGACGAAGTCGACGGTGCGGCCCCCGGATACGAGTCGTTGCCACAACCCGATGCGGTATCCGCCGGGCACGGTGAGGCCGTCGGTGATGGAGTCGCCCAATGGCATTACTCTTACGCCGCCGTTGGATTCGGCGTTGGCGGCGCTGGTCGCGAAGAGCACCGCGGCGATCAACGCCGTCGCGGCTGCTACGGAGGCCAGCAGGCGTTTGTGTTTCGTCATGAAGCTTCCTTCCGAATCAATGGCAGATGCGTGGTGCGGCTGGCGATGGTTGCCGAAGTTCGTGCGATGGCTCTGCGGTTTGGTGCGTGATCAGCCGGCTTTCGTCGCCTGATTGCAGACGTGTCGAAAACGTGTACGGCGAGCGGGCCACGATGCGCTCAGGCGGAGCGGGCCGACCCGTGATGGGGCGGCTGCCTCCACCGCCCAGACGGACATCGGTGCCTTTGCCGCGTGCCGAAAGCGTTACAGGCTAATTTCGAAACATTTCTATCAGACATATGTACCGGAAGTTTTCCGAAAGTTCAATGCCCCTGAGCGATCGGTCTGAGCCAATCCATGTACGGGCAACCGGTCTTTCCAGAACGCGCATTGCCTTGGGAGAGAGCGTTATATGCATGCAACAGGTTGCCGTCACCGCGCGTCACAACCAGCGGCCACCACGGCTACTTGATCAGTACAGTGGCTGAAAGTTTCGGAGCACCCGATCTTGGGCAGCAGGCCCATTTGGGCGTTTTAGTGCACCGTCATGCGGCTGGCGCGCGCCCTCATTCGTACTGAAAATGTGAAATGTTTGCAGGCGCGGTTAGACACGGTCTCAGCGGTGGGCGGGTGGGGCGGTGCTGCCACGCACTATGAGCGTGGTCGGCAGCTCCACCCGCGTCTGGTCCGGGGCTTCGCCCGTGGCCAGCGTGAGGACCATCCTGGCAGCGGCCGCCCCCATCTCCTCGAACGGCTGGCGCACCGTGGTCAGCGGCGGACCACACCAGGGGGTGAAGTCCAGGTCGTCGAAGCCGACCACACTCAGATCGCCCGGGATATTCAGGCCAGCTTCTCTCGCCGCCTCATAGACGCCGAGCGCCTGCAGGTCGTTGCCACAGATGACGGCAGTCGGCGGCGCTGCCACGTTGAGCAGATCACGCCCCAATTCCAGACCGTCCTCGAAAAGGAAATGTCCCGTGCGGATCAACCGCTCATCGAGCGGCGCACTCGCCGCATCCATCGCCGCTCGGCAGGCATCCAGCCTTGCCCGCGCAACCAGGGACCTAGCCGATCCGCCGATGAGAGCGATCCGTCGATGACCAAGTTCCAGCAGGTGCCGGGTGGCCGCAACCCCACCGTTCCAGTTAGTGGAACCCACCGATGGGACCGTGTCCGGCGGCATCTCAGACGGGTCAAGCGCCACCAGCGGGATACCGCTGGCCGTGAGCAGGGCGTGTTCCTGCGAGGTGAAATAGGAGTGCACTGCGATCACCCCGACCGGGCGGCGCGTCAGCAGCTGCTCGGCCCATGGGCGCTCCGTGGCTGCCCGGCTGCGCACCTCGGTGAAACCGACCACGAGCTCCTGCTTACGGACGACTTCCTCCACGCCCCGCAGGATCGAGACGGTCAGGTGGCTTCCCAATCCGTGGAACACCACCTCGACGCTGGGTACCGGCGCCGCCCCGTTCGGCCGACGGTAACCATGCTCGCGAAGCACCGCCTCCACCTGCCGCCGGGTCTCCGAGGCCACGCCGGATCGGCCGTTGAGCACGCGCGATACCGTCGGCGTCGATACCCCCGCCAGACGGGCGATCTCGGCCATCGTCGGTTCATCTTTGCGGCTGCCACGGCTCGGACCGCTCGGGATCGTCCCCGTCACGCGGGCAGTCTACGACGACCACCAGAACGGGATCCACACCACCAGTGCTGACACGCACTACGCCGCCCATCATGCTGGTGTGCTCGCCGACACCGTCGTCCAGCATCGTGAGGCCCGTCGTCATGGCATTCTCGCGATCTGCCGGCGGCCGCTGCCCAATGGCCGCCCGGCAGATCGAGCAATGCCTATGAAGTGATGTGCGCCGATGGGTCGTCAGGTCGCGGTACAGGAACGGACCTGCGGCCGGGTGAAGTTGCCGCTGGCCAGCGTCGTAATACCAAACACATTGCCGTTACCGTTGAACCGCAACGTCACCAGATTCCCGCTCACACTCGCAGTGGCATTCCACGCCGAAGAGAACCGTTGCGGCGGCGTCAAAGCCACCACCACCGTCCAGTTCGCCGCCCCGCTAACCGTTATCTCAGTGTTGAACCGGTCAGCCCACCTCGTACCATCACGCAACGTCGTAGTACAGGAGCCGCCCGGCGGCGGAGACGACGGCGACACACTCGGCGATGGTGATTGCGAGGATGGCGGTGACGGGCTCAGCGTGGGTCCGGTGTTGAGCGCGCTGAGCGTGGTGTTGTAGGCGGCCTTCTTGTTGCCGGAGTTATCGAACAGCAACGGGTTTTGGCCGGTGCGCCACGAGTCGCTGTCACGGATGCCCCACACGGTGATGCCGTTGCACCGGGCAACGGCAAGGCAGGCCCGGGTAACGGTGCCGTAGACGGCGGCCTGGTTGGCTCCGGAGATGTCCAGCTCGGTGATCTGCACATCGACACCGAGGTTGGCAAAGCGCTGCAGGTTGGCCTGATAGTCACCGGGCACCGAATTGGTAAGGTGCGATTGGAATCCCACGCAGTCGATGGGGACCCCACGGTTCTTGAAGTCCTGCACCATATTGAATATCGCGGTGGACTTCGGGTTGACCCCGTCGGTGTTGTAGTCGTTGTAGCACAGCTTGGCGCCCGGGTCGGCCGCGCGGGCGGTCCGGAACGCCACCTCGATCCAGTCGTTGCCGGTGCGCTGCAAGTTGGAATCGCGCCTGCCGCCGCCCGTGCCGTCGGCGAAGGCCTCGTTGACCACATCCCAGGAGAAGATCTGGCCACGGTAATGCGTGGCAACGTTGGTGATGTGATTGACCATCGCCGAGCGAAGCGCGCTGCCGCTCATGTTTTGCGCCCAGGTCGGCTGCTGATTGTGCCAGGTGAGCGCGTGACCGCGGATCCGCGATCCGTTGCCCCGTGCCTGGTTGGCGATGCGGTCACCGTTGGCGTAGGTGAAGTTGTTCTGGGACGGTTCGGTGGCGTCCCATTTCATCTCGTTCTCAGCCGTGACCATGTTGAACTCGCGGTTCAGGATGGACACATAGACAGAGTCGCCGAGCTTGCTCGCCGCAACAGCTGTGCCGAAATAACGGCCGCGTTCAGCGGCCGAAGCACCGAGGGTCGTGCCGGCGCTGGCTGAGCCGCTCAAAATGAACGCGGTGCCCGCGGTCAGGACCGCGGCAATCAGGGTAAGCAACGCGGAACGCTGCACGATTTTTCGGTTTTTCATTTTGGGTACCTTTCGCAGTTCGCGAAATCGGACGCATGACAAACCCGTGGGTAGGGATGTCGCGGGCAAGCGGGAGCCCAGCCGCGACGCCTCTCGAGCTCCCGGCCGAAGGCGATCGCCATCTCGCCGCACTGCTATCGACCGATCTGCACCCCTACGAAGTAGGTGCAGCCAGCCACGGCAGTCTGGAGCGGCTGTCGCCCGTGGACGGTTGGACCCCATCCGCGCCCGGCACGAAGGAGCGAGCCGAAAGGCCATGTGAGCGTTGACTATTCCGATGGCCGAACGCGCTGCCTCGCGCTGGCCACCCGCGAGATGAAAGAGGTGCGGGTGAAGAATTTGATCGCGATGAAACGGTTTCTTGTTTATAGCGAAATATTTCAATGCAGGACAGGGGCGATGCGCCGAGCGGCCCATATTCAGCGCCGAGCGGCACCGCTTCCATGGTCAACGGGTGCCTCTCTCCCAACCGCGACAGATCTGCACATACGACTGCGACCAGCCGCGCCGTGGCGTGGACGCTGGCCGCCAGGCCCGCACCTCATTGTCAACCAGAAGCTCGTCGTCCATCGGTCATGACTGGTCTGCCCGATGTCCCTGCGTCGATCCGGGCGCTCTGGGGTGCTGCCACCTTGAGGACCTGCGGCGTCATCCCTGCTTGGGAAATAGATCTGTTGGTCTGCTCACGACACCCGCCGCGCTCATGCCACGCCAACCCACCATTCCCATGCGATCCGGGGCTTGCGCCATGAAAGGTTTCGATCAATACTTGGAACTGTTTCTACGAGCCGATCGTCGTGGGCGCCGGGCAGCCTGGATCGGTTCTGCATGTTGGCTTGGCCTCACTGTGCCTGCCGTTGAGTCGCAGCGTGCACGGTGGCGGTTCAGATCCATCGACTGGATCCAGAGCAGCCACCCGTTATGCGATCTCGATTCGCAGTGCCATGACCTCCAGCGAACTTGCCTGAAATCGGCTGCACAGACGTTGCGTCTCGGAGCCTGAGCCGTGGTCCCTCACCGATCGGGCCGCCGAGGAATGGTCGCACCAGCGAAGACTAGGCGCTCTATGCCTATCGGGATTCTCTGGGGCGAAACCTCTCGATGCCTAGGACATCATCCGCAAGGGAGTCAATGTGAAGAAGTCCCGGATTTTCTTAACGGCCACAGCGGTCGCCGTGGTCACCATGGCAGCCAGCGCGCTTACGGCCTTGCCCCTACAGGCCGCGACGCCCGACATCACCGTCAACACCGCCACGACATTCCAGACGATCGACGGCTTCGGAGCCGCGACCCCAATCTTCAACGGCTCCGGCAGCCCGTGGACCACCAGCGAGACCCAGACGCTCGTCGGCACGGGCGAAGGACAGCTCGGCCTGTCCATCGTCCGCACCGTCATCTCGCCGGTGTCCAGCGAGTGGAGCCTGTACGCCGATAGCCTGAGAACGGCCAAATCCACCAGCTCCGACGTCAAGATCCTCGCCTCGCCCTGGACTGCTCCCGCCAGCTTCAAAACGAACAACAGCCGCACCGACGGCGGCAAACTGCGCACCGACTTTTACGACGACTACGCCGCGCACCTCAACAGCTATGTCCAGTTCATGCGTCAACAGGGTGTGACGATCGACGTCACCTCGGTGCAAAATGAGCCGGACTGGCACCCGAACTACGACTCGATGGACTGGACCGGCACCGAGATGCGCGACTGGGTTCGCAGCCAGGGAGCCAACGTCCAGAACACCAGGCTGCTGGTCGGCGAATCTCTCAGGTTCAACCGCGCTTACACCGACCCCACGCTGCAGGACGCCACCGCTCGCAACAATATCGGCTACGTCGGCGGCCACCTTTACGACGCCGAGAACAGCGGAAACCTGTCTGCCTACCCGCTGGCAGCACAGAACGGCAAGAACCAGTGGATGACCGAATGGAACCTGCACGCCGCCGACGGCGCCGGCTCCAACATCTGGGGCAACCCCAGCAACCAGACGGTCTGGAACGAGACCCTCGACGACATCATGCGCACCGTACACAGGTCGATGGAAGCCAACTGGAGCGCCTACATCTGGTGGTACGGCCGCCGCTTCTACTCGTTCATCGGTGACGGCGACACACAGTTCGGGACAACCAAAGGCGCGGTCCTGCGCCGCGGCCAGGCATTCTCGCAGTACGCCAAATATGTTCGCCCCGGCGACCGGCGCGTGGCCCTGACGAAGAGCTCGCGAACCTCTCCCCTTGAGGTAACCGCCTACCAGGGCAGGGACAAGATCACGCTCGTGATCCTCAACCGCTCGAACAGCGCGATCAGCAACGCCGTCATCCAGACGCCCCAGAACATCGCGAGCGCACAATACATCGCCACCTCGCAAAACCTCGGCGCCGCAGCACAACCGGTGACCCTCGGCAGCGGCCAGGCGACCGTCAACATCCCCGCGCGCAGCATCTCCACCATCACCATCACCCAGGGCACCGCCCCGACCGCCTCGCCGTCCCCGTCAGCCAGTCCGTCAGCAAGTCCGTCGCCTGGTGGCAACTGCACCGTCACCATGCGGGACGGGACCAGATGGGCCGACCGGTTCAACACCGAGGTCACAGTCACCGGCACGAACAATTGGACGGTCGTGCTCACCTTGGCGTCGGTGCAACGGTTCTCCTCCGCCTGGAACGCTACCGCCACCGTGAACGGGACCACCATTACCCTGCGGCCCAACGGTAACGGCAACGTGTTCGGCATCACCACTCTGGCCAACGGCAACTTCACCCGACCACAAACCCAATCCTGCACTGCCACCTAGGCAACGCGGTCTGAGCCGGTGGTGGGCAATGGAGGCAGCCTCCACCCCGCCACCGGCCCCGCTACAGCTGCGGCACCGCCTATGTCATGGCCTACTTCACCGAGTCACCGTCCTTACAGGGAGCGGACTTACCCCTGCACCTTGCGATCCTTTCTCATTCCGCAAGCAGGACAACACGTTTGTGTTCGCATAGACAGAAAAGATTCGCTCGTTATGCCTTGCCGTCGTCCTGCTGGCTTCGCTTGCGGCGGTGTCGGTACTGGCTATGCGACCGGTTCGAACAACAAGTAGATCCGCAACGCGTGCTGCCCGATCCGGTAGGCCAACAGCGTGCCGCACACGCCCTCCAGGCCTACATGCTGGCATTGGCCGAAAGTCGGTCCAGGCACGACGCCGAAAGAAAGTAGTTCTGGCCGGAACACATGCCCCGGCCAGAAACTGTCTGCGTGCCGGCTAGATCCGCTCCCCGATCCTCAACCGGCGCGCAGATGGCGGTCCCAGTCGCGCAGGAAACCGGCCCAGCTCCGCGACAGTCCTTTCGCCATCTTGTCGATGTCCAGCAACGGCATCGGGTCACCTCACCGAGTCAAGGAGTCCAGCAACGGCATGCTCGACCTCGGCAAGATCACCAAACGCGAAAAGAGGGCCTCCGCATGGTTCTGACCTGCGGAAACCCTCTCGCTGTCGGGATGACAGGATTTGAACCTGCGACCCCTTGACCCCCAGCTAAAACTAGGTTCAGCGACGTGCTCAGTACCATTTACCGAGGTCGCCATCCATCATAAACGGCCGAGTAAAGGTGTCCACGCCAGACACCGCGAGTTGACCTCTGCGGGGGCAGGCCGCGGTGCGCAAAATGCAAACTCACCACGGCCAGCCACTACCGCTGCCAGTACCCCAATGAATACGCCCCAGGCCAACCACCTCCGCCGGCGAAGCCGAGCCAGGCTACAAGCTCACGATCGGCGATCTTGAAACACTGTTCGGCGCCCAGAACAGACCCGCGCCGCCATCCAGCACGCCAAGCCAGACGACGAGGCTGCCGTCTGCCACAGCCTCAACATCACCATGACGTGACATCCTGAGCAAACAAGGGTCCTCGAAGCCAAGCTCAACGAGGACGAGCGTTGGGCATTGGTACGTGTTCGAGGGCGTGCGGGCAAGGGTCCGTAGCCGGATCGCCGCACGGCGACCACTCACTCAGCGTGTCCGCGCCTCCGTAGCTGTCGGTCTCGCGTGAACATCCTTCTAAAGAGGAACTTGACTAGGTCTGTCGCGACATTGCCGAGCAGCCCGCCGAGGACGGCTAGCCCAACCCACGCCGCTATCTCGCTAATCGCTGGTGATCATGTGCCCGGGCTCCTTTCGCTGCAGGCATTTTATCGACCCATTTCAACCCTACGTCTCTCGAAAGGACGAGCTACTCGTTGGCAGGCAGAATCCCTGCGGACCGCCAGGTAGTTTGTGAGCGAATGACCGTCGCCGCAGTCTCGACAACGCAGCCGGGTTGAGCACGGGGAGGGCCGCGCCTCGGTTTGATCCATTCATCGCGCCGGGCTAGCGTGATTGCGCTGACGGCCGCAACGATGCAAAGGAGTCCGCTGCGGCGGGGCACCGGGTCGATCCCGGCCTGGTGCAGGATCTTCCAGACCGTGCTCGCCGCGATCTGGTAGCCCAGACGGTTCAGCCCACCCTGCACGCGGCGATGGCCCCAGTCGGGTTCTCCGATGCTAGTCGCAGCACCAGCGAGCGCAGTTCCCGGTCGATCGGTGGCCTGCCGGGACGTGCGTGGGGATAGGTCCAATATTGGGCGATCAAATTCCGGTGCCAGCGCAGCAGCGTGGCGGGGGTGACGAAGAACGCTGGCCACTGTGGTCGGGGCAGCAGACGCGACAACGCAGCCGGCACCAACCGGTCGGCTGGTTGCAGATCGGGGCGGTGAACCTGCCGGCGCAGCACCGCCACCTGATGCCGCAACACGAGCAGTTCGACCTCCTTGGCGCCGCCGTCGCGGGCGAGCTGGGTGAGCATCTGAAAGATCTGCCGCAGGACCATGTACGCCAACGAGGCCGACATGCCCTGCATGGTCACCGCCTAGATGCGCTGGACCGCGCACAAAACCGCATGTCGCGGCAAACGAATCGGATTTACGAGCCCCACAGGGTGTTGATGGCGCTGCCTTCCTTAGTCATCGGAAACCTCCAAGGAACGTTTTGTTGTTTGTCCTGCGAGGACTGGGCATGATGCGGCGTTCTTGAGGTGACCGGCGGAGACCTGATGCCAGCGAGGGCACGGAGGATGAGGTTCCAGAAAAGCTCGAATGTGCGTTAGAGTATTTGTCCAACGACGTCGGTACCGGATGCGGATAACCGACGCTTGGAGGCTGTGGTGCGCGTCGTATGTGTGCACGGAATCGGAAAGCAGCACCGTGGCGAGCGGACCCTGGCCGCTTAACCACTGCCCCGTCTCACGTGTCACGTAAGTGTCCTACAGCGCACACAGGTCAGGCCTGCTGCGACGCAGCAGGCCTGACCGCCTGGGGTGTCAGTAAATGTCTTCCAGCATCGCAAAGTCGCCCCAGTTGGGGTTGACGGTGGTGCTCATCCTCGGAGCGTAGTAGAGGCAGCTGTCGTTCCACACATTGTGGTCCAGGCCCAGAGCATGGCCCATCTCGTGACAGGTAACCTTCTGGTTGTTGGCGAGGTTGCTGGTGAAGCCGGTGTCGATCCTGATATTCGCGTCGACGATGGTCAACCCGCTGATGGTGTAGTCGGTGCACCCAACCCAGGTGTTGGGCGGCGCCGACGGGCCGCAATCGTCGTAGTAGTTCAAGGCGTTCACATCAACACAGTTGTAGCCTGGGCCGGGGCATGCCCAAGGTCCTCGGTAGCCGACGTTGAGCGCGGTCGACTGGTTCCACACGACCGCAGCTTCGTAAACCGGCCAATCCGCTCCGGTGTAGTCGATGAAATAGATGGTCGGGTGCCAGCCCGACCAGCGCACACGGTTGACACCGCAGAGTTGGCCATGGGCGTAGGCGCCCCCGATCGAGCATTCGACCGGCTCCATGATGACCGCGCCGCTGCCGGCCGCGGGCGGGGTTTTGGCGCCGTCGGCCAGCGTGGCGACGAAGACGTGGCTGGTCCCGTCGGACTTCGTCACCACTGTGATGGCATGTCCTTGAGAGTAGTAGACGGCGGTGACCGACTGGGCGGCATAGGACTGGCCGGCGAGGGCGCCTGAAACGATGAGACACAACGGCATCAGCAAGGTCATCAGACGGGTTCTTCGTGACATCTGAACTCCTTCCGGTAGGTGGTGGGCGCCTCACACCATGCCGA
Source organism: Rhizocola hellebori (assembly GCF_016862955.1). Taxonomy (GTDB): domain Bacteria; phylum Actinomycetota; class Actinomycetes; order Mycobacteriales; family Micromonosporaceae; genus Rhizocola; species Rhizocola hellebori. Next base: position 457,895 of record NZ_BONY01000001.1, read on the forward strand.
AGATCGATATATGTCTTCTATGTTTTTGATATGCGGCCGGCCTGCGATCTGGCACACATTCGAAATTGATTCCGTTGCCAAGCGGTCGCGTTCGCCCCTTACCGTGGTGCTCAGCCGTTTCACTTCAAGGAGATTCGTGATGTTTGAGCAGACGAGCATAGAACCGCAACAGCTGTTGCTGTGCGGCTGCTCGGTGCTGAGTGTCGCGGCCCGACCCATTCTGTCCGGCAACGGGATTTACCACCCGGCCTGGCGGCGTATCTAGACGCATTCCCGCGACTGACGCCGCCCCTCCGGGAGACCCCGGGCCGGGCGGCGATTTCGTTTTGCCCCAGCAGTTCGTTACCCTGACATCCAGGCGCGGAAGCGACCGCGCCGTTGTTCAGCGCGGCCTCCAGGTGTTGCACTTGAGCCTGAGCCAGTGTGCGTGCCGGGGCTGGTGGACTTTGGACGCTAATGCCCGCGTGCCTGCGCTCTTCCACGTGCGGCACCACTGGTAGCCGGACTTGGTGGAGACTACGAGCAGGGCGGCCAGCTCTGTCGGGTGCATCCCGGCGTCGAACATGAGTCTGCTTGAGCTTGTGGGGCTCGTAAACCCCGATTCGTTTGCCGCGACGTGCGGTTTCGTGCGTGGTCCTGGGCGTGTAGGCGGTGACGATGCGGGGCATGTCGGCCTCGTTGGTGTACATGGTCCTGCGGCAGATCCTTCAGACGCTCACGCGGCTCGCTCACGACGGCGGCGCCAAGGACGTGGAATTGCTGGTGTTGCGTCATCAGGTGGCGGTGCTTCGTCGGCAGGTAGGCCGCCCTGATTTGCAGCCTGAGGATCGGTGGTGCTGGCTGCGCTATCGCGCCTGCTTCCCCGACCGCAGTGGTCGACGTTCTTTGTCACCCCGGCGACACTGTTGCGCTGGCACCGGCAGCTGATCGCACGGCACTGGATCTATCCGCATACACGGCCCGGTCGGCCAGCAACAACCGAACCCACCGTCGCAGGTAGTCGACCTCGCCACAGCACGAGTTCGACAACGCCCGATTCTCGGCGGGCTGATCAACGAATACACGCAGGCCGCATAACCAGAACCCGATTTACGAGCCCCACCGGTTGGGGCCAAAGGCAAGTCGCCGCTTCCAAGACTTGCTGGACCGCGCACGGTCAGACACCGCCGATCGGACGCCTCTCGCCGGGCCTGAGCCGGCGCACCACCAAGATGGTGGAGCGTGCTGGCCGGGGTCGGGTGCGGCCTGCTCATAGCAGCTGCAGCTCTTGGGTTCTTAGGCCTAGCTGTCTACGGATTCCTCGCCTTGTTCGATCTGATCTGAGACGCATTCCGGCGGCGTGACCGGACAGCTGAGCGCCGGCATCGGTGCGCTTGCGAACTTGTCACTGTCATCGGTCGGCGTCGCCGTTGGGCGTCGACAGATCTCTCCGGTGCGCCTTTTGGTCTTGTCACCCAGGCAACCGGCACCTGACAGTGAACGCGATCGTAGCGAGCCGCGCGATCGTAGCGAGCCGCGCGATCGTAGCGAGCCGCGCGATCGTAGCGAGCCGCGCGATCGTAGCGAGCCGC
>NZ_BONY01000002.1 GCF_016862955.1 Rhizocola hellebori
ACGGGAGTTCGCGGCGCGCAACCACCACGGACCGGCGCCAAGAAATGCCACACAAACTCACAGCGCGCAACCGAGGAATGCTGCCGGGAGAGGATCGCCGAGTCTGCACCGCGGAAATCTGTGGTGTGGAAGCGGTTGCGGCGCACGCTGAGCGCGAAACGGCTGGGGTGAAAGTCGCGCGGCGGTCGAGGGGCGGGCTAGGCGTGGTTTAGGGAGTCGAGTTGTGCTTGCAGCCGGGCGGCTTCGGCGGGGTCGAGGTCGCGCAGCATTGCCAGGGCGCGGAGCCAGGCTTTGCGGGCGTTGGGCAGGTCGCCGGCGACGACGTGGACCTCGCCTAGGGTCTGCCATGCCTCGGCTTCGTAGGCTTGGTTGGAGTCCGCTTGGTGCAGGGCGACGGCATGTTCGTAACAATCGATCGCTTCGGCGAAGGTGCCTCGCTGGCGGTGTACGTAGCCTAGGCTGTCCCAGGCCAGCGCCTCGCTGGTGCGGTTGCCCGCTACCTGTTGCAGGGCAACGGCTTGGCGGCAGTAGCCGAGCGCTTCCTCGTAGTCGCCGCGCATCGCGTGACACCAGCCTAGGTTGTTGACCGCCCGCGCTTCGCCTACCACGTGTCCGGCCTGGCGGAACAGGTGTAGTGCGTGGCGGGTGTGCTCGATGGTGTCGTCTAGGCGGCCGAGCCGTTCGGTGATGAAGCCGTAGGCTACGTGGCTGTGAGCCTGCGCGGCTGGATCGCCCAGCTCGGTGAACAGCTCCAGGGCTCGGCGGCAGTGTTTTTCAGCGTCGTCGTAGAGGCCTAGGCGGCCGGTGACCCGGGCCAGACTGCGGTGGGCGACGGCCTGGCCGAGCAGGTCTCCGCAGCGCTCGGCGGCGCGCACGGCCACCGTGTCCATCTCGCGCCAGTCCCGGTTGGCGGCACGCGAATCGAAGTAGCTTTCCAATGTCCAGCTCAGCCGGGGGACGTAGGTGTCATGCCCGGTGTCGGCGGCCGATCGGATGACGGCGAGCAGCGTCTGGTACTCGGCGGCGAACCAGGCGAGGCCGGAATCCTTGTCGACGATATCCGCCAGGGTGACGCCCGGCATCGCTTCCGGAAGCTCAAGCCGGTCGCGGGTCGGGTACGAGCTGATTGCCGCCGCGTAGCCACACCGCAGATAGTGATCAAGCATGCGCCTGGTGGCGACATCGCGTTCCGGATCGGGCTCCACGAGCTCGGCCGCGTATTCGTGCACCAGATCGTGCAACCCGTACCGGCCGATGCTGCCCTCGTTGGCGAGGTGAAGGCGTGCCAGCTCGTCGACCAGGGGACGGATCTGCGCCACCGGCTGCCCGGCCAGGCTGGCGATGGCGCTCAGCGAAGCATCCGGGCCCGGGTGCACGCCCAGCAGGCGGAACACCCGGGCCGCGGCGGGCGAGAGCCGTTGATATGACCACGTGAACACCCCGCGCACGCCCGCGTCGCCGACCCCGAACGCGTCGAGCCGGTGGTGGATGGCGCTCAGCCCGTCGGCGAGATGGTCGAGCGGGATGTCCGTGCGCATGGCGGCCTCGGCGGCCACCATGGTCAAGGCCAGCGGCAGCGACGCGCATCGCTCGATGATCTGGTCCACGGCCTCGGGCGCCTGCGCTATCCGGGTCTGGTCGAGGCGCAGGGCCAGCAGAGCGCGGGCCTCGTCCAGCGCCAGCGGCGGCACGGCAAGCGGGAAAGCCCCCGCCGAGGCGATCAGCCCGGTCAGCCTGTCCCGGCTGGTCACGATGGCCATGCAGGCCGGCCCGCTGGGCAACAACGGCAGCACCTGGCCGGTGTCGCAAGCATTGTCGAGCACCACCAGCAGGCGGCGGGTGGCCGTGAGACTGCGGTAGAGCGCGATCTGCGCATCGGCTGCGGCCGGGACATGTTTGGGCGCCAGCCCAAGCCCGTCAAGCAACCGGCGAACGGCCTCCTCGGCCGTCACCGGGGCAGCGGAAGGATCGAAGCCGTGCAGATCAAGGTAGAGCTGGCCGTCCGGGAAGGCTTCGCTGACCCGGTGTGACCAGTGCACGGCAAGCGCGGTCTTGCCCACACCGCCCATTCCCGACACCGCGACCACGGTGGTGAGGCTGGACTGGCCGGCGACCAGCCGGTCGAGGCGCTCAAGCTCGGCCTGACGGCCGGCGAAACCGCGCACATCGAGCGGAAGCTGCCGGGGCACGGCCACCGATCCGTCCGTCGCGGACAGGTCCGGCTCGGTCAGCGACGGATCGTTGCGCAGGATCTTCCCGTGCAGGCGCTGCAGATCGGGCCCGGCCTCTATGCCGAGCTGCTCCACCAGCTGGTCGCGAGTGGACCGGTAGACAGCCAGCGCCTCGGCCTGACGCCCGCAGCGGTACAGCGCGGTCATCACCAGACACACCATGGTTTCCCTGGTCGGATGCTGCTCGACCAGTGTGGTCAGGTCGGTGACCACCTGGCCGTGCCGGCCGGTGGCCAGGTCTGCCAGCGCCTTCTCTTCGACGGCGTGCAGGCGCAGCCCGATCAGGCGGCTGCCCAGCCTTTCCCGAAGATCTTCTTCCACCACGTCGGCCAGCAGCTCGCCGCGCCACAGCGCCAGCGCCTCGCCGAGCTTGGCCGCCCGGCTGACCGGATGCTGGATCGCGGTCGCGGCCGCGACCAGGTCGGTGAACCGGTGCGCGTCGACCCTGTCCCGTGGGGTGTCCAAACGGTATGCGGCGTCCTTGGTCTCCAGCCGCACGCCGAAGGGGGCCAGCCGGGCCCGCAGGCGGGCCGCATGGGTGTGCAGCGCCGCCCGGGCACTGGCCGGGGCGTTCTGCTCCCACAGCAACTGCACGAGCCGGTCGATGAGCACCGGGTTACCGGTTTCGAGCAGCAGCAGACCCAGCAGCCGCCGCTCCTGGCGTCGCCCCAGTTCCACCGGGGTTCCGTCGGCGTAGGCGACCAGCGGGCCCAATACATGAAAGTCCATCGCGGCAGCCAGGATAACCCGTAAGGCCGATCGATATGTGCCCCGTGAAAGCCACCTGCAAGGCCACGCGGAGACGGTGTCCACACTGTCCACTCGCCGTGCCGAGGCGCTTTCGCGAAGGAACCGACGTGAATGTAAACGATCTTCCATTCCAGGGCAGACCAAGCTATGCCGCACGGTCATGGAGCAGCCGGCTGATGGCTGGACTGGCGATGCTGTTGGCCACGCGGACCGGGTCGGTGGTGCTGTCCTCGTCAGCGGCCTGGGCCTATCCGCCGCCTGACCCATACCAGCCGTGAGGTCGGGGTCCAACAAGCAATGGGTGCGCATCGCCGGAAACATCGAGGCCCATCAGGCTGCGGCGCCGTTCACCTCTTTCACCAATCATGCGGGTACCAGTGGTCTGGGCGACCTGGTTTTCATCAAGCTGCGCGGCACGGGCTCGGGCGTTATCGAGCTCTTCGCCGCCGGGGCGGTCTCCGGTTACCAGCAGCTCAGTCGCGTTCGCGCTGGGCGATGCCAACAACGGACGTTCACGCTGACCCGGAAGCTGGCTATACCCATCGGGTATAGCCGGCTCACTCGAACCGGATGCTGTCGTGGCGGGTGGCGATATCCATGAGCGGCAACGCAATCAAGGAAACCGCGAAGGCGGCCAGCACCCCGACGCCGAGACCGGCGAGGAAGCCGCCGGTCGGCCACACCCACTCGCTGGGCGAGACGCTGACATAGGCGGCCACCATGGCGACGCCGACCCCGCCCAGAACCGTTGCCGCCAAAGGAACTCCGGTCTCGAGCAGCACGATGCGGCGCAGCTCGCCGAGGCGCACCCCGGACGCGCGCAGCAACGCGAACGGGCGACGGCGCTCGGTCAGCCCGTTGATCGCCGACACAGTGAGGCTGCACGCCGCGACGAGCAGCACGAAGACCATCACCGGCGGCAGGGCGGCGTCCAAGCCGGACGTGTCCACGGCCTCTCGCGCGGGCAGGTCGTCGTCGGTTTTGCTGCGCGAAGCCGGAATCGTGACCGCGGCGAGGGTCCGCAAGCGCTCCTGTGTGGCCAGGGTGCCGTCGGTGGGTATGAACAGTGTCTGGATGGGAAGCTGGGCGGACTCGGCGTCGGGCTCGGCGAAAGCCCTGGGGCCGAAGATGTAGTCGGCGGCGCTGACCCCGGGATATGGCAGCATGAAAAGGTCTTCCGCCTGTGCGCCTTCGAGGGTGTCCCATCCGCTGGGGTCGGTCGGCAGCGGACAGCGCACCGAGGTCACCCTGGCCAGCTCGGCGCACGCCACCACGACCTTCGCGTTGGGGCCCACCCGCGCCATCACCGCATCGCCGGACATGAGCGCGGCAACCGATTCCGGCGATGCCCCCTGCACGTGTACGGCGACCACTCCGGGATCAAGGGCAGAGGTGACGTCGCGCTGGGTTTGCCGTTCGTGCGCGGCGGACAGGCTCAGCCAGGTGGCCACGTATATGGCCAGGGCCGCACCGCTGACCGCCCGGAAGGTGCTGTAGGGGTCGGCCGCCACCCGCCGCGCCACGATCAGCGACGTGGCGCTGCCGCTCAGCCGCGCCATACCCCGGCTGATCCACATGCACACCCACGATCCGGACAGGAAGAGTCCCACCACAATGGACAGTGCGGCCAGCAGCGAAAGTGGCCCGAGCCGAAGGTCTTCGGCGAGCGCCGGGTTGGCTTGGGCCTTAGTTATCGCCCAGACACCAAGGAGTCCCACGGCCACCGGCAGGAGCCGCCAGGCCGAGGGCGGCCGCCGCCGCGTGCGCCGGCGCACCTGCAGCGGTGTCATCTGCACCGGACGCAGGCTCACCAAGGTGGTGGCCCCGGCCAGCAACGGCACGGCCAGCAGCACCAGCACCAGCTGCCCGGTGGGGACCCGCAGATCCGAAGCGAAGATCGGCATGCCGTGTCCCAGCGTGATATAGCCCGCCGCCAGCGGCCGGACAGCGAGAAACCCCGCCCAGCCCAGCAGAACTCCGGCGATGGCCGCGCCCACGGTCTCCACCGCGGCGAACACCGCTGTCTGCCATCGGGTCGCCCCGGCCAGCCGGAGCGCGGCGAAGCGCACGTCGCGGCGCGCACCGCCGAGCCGGGTGACCATGGCGACGAAAACGGCCACCGGCCCGATGATGAGCGCGGCCAGCATGCCGACGAGGATTCCCAGCAGCTCGATCAGATCGCGCCGCTCGCCCGGCTGCTCGATGCCGCGGATCTCAGTTGCGCCAAGGGTTTGGCGCAACTGCTGTGGGGCCTGCCCCACGATGCCCACCAGCTCGGCCGGGGCGATCAGCCCTTCCGGCCCGATGGTTCCGGCTATCCGCCCCGGGAACCGGTCGCGCAGCTGATCGCTGGGCGTGGCCGCCATCAGCTCGGCAAGCGCGGGCGAGACGAACACCTCGCCCGGGCCGGGCAACCGGCTGATGCCGGGTGGGACAGGCGGGTGCGCCCCGAGCGCGGCGACGTGCACCCGGATGACGTCCTTGCCCGCGTACCGGTCGGTGACGGCCAGCCACAGCGCCGGATCCGGTGCGGTGGCTGGGCTGTTCACATTGGTGCGATGCCAGGCCAGGCGGTCGGTGTGGGTCTGCAGCACCGGCAGGGCGGTCAGCGCGAGCAGCACCAGCAGCACCCCGATCGCGATGCCGATGGCCATCAGCGCCATGCGCACCATGCTCTCCCGGCCGCCCCCGAGCACCATCCGGATCCCCAGCAACAGGTTCATGACGCCCCCAGCACGGTGGCAGGTTGGGCGATCCGGCCGTCGCGGACGGTGACCTGGCGATCGGCGTAGGCGGCGACCCGCGGCTCGTGGGTGACCAGCACGGCCCCGGCCCCCGTGGCCTTGGCCGTGTCGATGAGCAGCTCCATCACTTCGTCGGCGGCCACCGAGTCGAGCGAACCGGTCGGCTCGTCTGCGAATATCACGCTTGGGCCGCAGATCAGGGCGCGGGCGATGGCGGCCCGCTGCATCTGCCCGCCGGAGATCTCGCCCGGCAGCCGCTGCCCGATGTCGCCCAGCCCCAGGCGCTGCAGCCAATCCTGGGCCGCGGCCAGGGCCACCCGCCGCTTCTTTCCGGTGAGCAGCAGCGGCAGGGCGATGTTCTCGACCACGGGCAACTCGGGCACCAACTGTCCAAATTGGAACACAAAGCCGAAAGCCGTTCGCCGCAACTGGCTGCGCTGCCGATCGGGCAACTGGTCGATGCGGCGCCCGGCGAAGGTCACCTCGCCCGAGTCGGGCGTGAGGATGCCCGCCAGGCAGTGCAGCAGCGTGGATTTTCCGGAGCCGCTGGGCCCCATCACCGCAAGCACTTCGCCCGCTGCCAGCGAAAGGTCCACCCCGCGCAGCGCGAGGGTGGGCCCGAAGCTCTTGTGCAACCCGCGGCCGATCAGAAGTGGCGCTTGCTCGTTCATAGCTGTATCTCCGCAGCCAGAGTGTCCAGGCGGCCGGCCGCATGGTCGATCCAGCGCAGATCCGCCTCGATGTGGAAGAGCTGATAGTCGATGAGCAACCCGTCTTGCAGGGAGGCGGTGCGCCTTGCCGTGGTGAGCTCGCGCATCGCCGTCAGGTGGACGCCGCGCTGCGCGTCCAGGTATTCCCCCGCGGACCGGCCCGACAGCAGGGCCAGCATCACCTTCTGAAACAACACCGTCTGGAGCTGAGGTTGCGGCTCCTCCGGCTCGGCCAGCCAGCGCTCCAAGTCCGTCACCCCTTCCGCGGTGATCGAATAGCGTTTGCGGTCGGGCCCCGCGCCCGCCTCCACGCCGACGATGGCGATCAGGCCGTCCCGCTGCAGCTGCGAGAGCGTGCGGTAGACCTGGCCGAAGCGCAACGGCCGGGTGCCACCAAACATGCGGTCGTAGCTCTGCTTGAGGTCGTAGCCATGCCGGTCGGCCTCGTGCAGGAGCCCGAGAAGCGCGTACGAGACGGTCATGTCATCGACTATACGCATCGGGTATACCCGATGGGAAGAGTCAGGCGAGGATCAGGTCCACGACAGGCCGGTAGACGCCGGCGTGTTCCCGTACCGGCAATCCCACGCGGCGACGGCCCTCGCTGGTGGCGATCCGGTACATCAGCGCGCGAACCAGCATCTGGTCCCACTGCGGCCGGTCGCTCAGGCGGTCCACGAGCGTGGCGGGTGCGGCGTGCCAGGTCAGGGCGTCCACCACGGCCACGGCCAGCGCCCACGACACCGGGCGGTAGTAGACCGGCCAGTCGATCACCGTGGGGGCCAGCCGATCGGCGAACATGACGTTGCCCAGCAGGTCGCCGTGGACGGGCTGGGACGCCAGCTGGACCTCCCGGCGCGCCGAAGCCAGCGGCTGCAGCAGTTCGGCCATAGCCTCGCCGCCGCGCAGCGGCAGCTCCTCCCACGCCAGCCGTTCGCCGTAGGTCCACGGATCGTCTCGTTCATCCAAAAACGACGGTCGCGCCATCCCGGCCAGCGCCTCGTGGAAAGCCTCCCCTGCCACCAGAATCTCGTCCCAGCGCCGGGGATCGGGTGCCCCGGGCGTGCGCTGCCAGGCCTGCCAGCCCTGCACCACCCAGCTTCCGTCCGAGGCCCGCACCGGCCGGGCCACCCGAAACCGGGCCGTCGCCACGAGAGCCGACAGCACCTCGGCAACCCAGATCGTCTCCGCTTCCAGCCCGGCGGGTTTGAGCACCACCTCCCCGGAAAGCCAGGTCTGGCCCTGGCCGCCCGGCAGCGGCACCGCTTCCCGATAGGCGCCGAATGCCGCCAGAACCTGCGGTGGTGGAGTCGCGCTAACCGTCATCTCTGCAGCATTGTTGGTACCGCGATGATCCGCTACCGTTTTCCGATGGTCCCCCTGCGCTAGCCCCAGACCTCGGCGGCGGTTTCGACGATGAGGGACAGCTTGGCGACCTGCTGATCGTAGGTGAGCACGTTGCCTTCGACGGTGGAGGAGAAGCCGCACTGTGGGGAGAGGCACAGCTGGTCGAGCGGGATGTACTGGGCCGCCTCGTCGATGCGGCGCTTGAGGTCGTCCTTGGATTCCAGCGCGCCGCTCTTGGTGGTGACCAATCCAAGCACGACCTGTTTTCCTTTGGGTACGAAGCGAAGCGGAGCGAAGTCGCCGGAGCGCTCGTCGTCGTACTCGAGGAAGAAACCGTCGACCGCCAGCTCGGAGAAGAGGGCCTCGGCGACGAAATCGTAGCCGCCCTCGGCCGCCCACGAGGAGCGGAAGTTGCCCCGGCACATGTGGGTGGTGACGTTGAGGGAAGCGGGCCGGTCGGCGATCGCCGCATTGATCTGCTTGATGTAGCGCAGGTGCTGGTGCTCGGCGTCGTCTCCGCGTTCGGCGAGCATGGCGCGCTGGGCGGGGTCGTTGAGGTAGGCCAGCGAGGTGTCGTCGAGCTGCAGGTAGGTGCAGCCGAGCGCGGCGATCCCCTGCACCTGCTGGGCGTAGGCCGCGCTCAGGTCCGCCCAGAACTGCTCCTCGTCGGGGTAGACCGCCGGGTCGATGGCGGCGCGGCCGCCGCGATAGTGGACCATGCTCGGTGACGGGATGGTGAGCTTGGCGGTCACGCCGTCGTCCACTACGGACTTGAGGAAGGCGAAGTCGTCGCCGAAGATGGGCTCGCCCAGGCGCACCGGCCCGGTGACGGCCAGCGCGGCCGAGGTGAACTCCAGCAACCCGTCGGCGTTGCGGAACTGCACGGTGATCCGCCCGTCGGCCTGGTTGATGCCGCCCAGCCGGTAGATGAAGTCCATGTGCCAGGAGGTGCGGCGAAACTCGCCGTCGGTGGCCGATTGCAGCCCGGCCTGGCGCTGCATCGCTACCACGCCCCGGATCGCGTCGTCCTCCACGGCGCGCAGCTGCTCGGCGGAGATGGCGCCCCGGGCTTTTTCCTCGCGGGCGCGCAGCAGGGTTGCCGGGCGCAACAGGCTGCCCACGTGGTCGGCCCGGAACGGCGGCTTGTCTCGCATGTCAGTTTCCTCCATCGAAGGGCAGGCCGACATAGTTCTCGGCGAAGGATGTGGCCGCGGCCGGGGAGCTGGTGAGGTAGCGAAGCTGGGACAGCTGCAGGCGCTCGGTGAACGGGTCGGCCACGCGGTGCAGCATCGAGGTCATCCACCACGAAAAGTGCTGCACCCGCCAGACCCGGCGCAGGCACCGTTCCGAATAACCGTCAAGCCGGTTCTCCACAATGGCTTGCGCGAGCGCGGCGACATCGGCGACGGCGAGGTTGAGGCCTTTGGCCCCGGTCGCGGGGACGATGTGGGCCGCGTCGCCGGCCAGGAACAACCGGCCATATTGCATGGGCTCCACGACGAAGCTGCGGTGGGCTGTGATGCTGCGTTCCACGATCGGGCCGGCGGTCAGCTGCCACGCCGGGTCGTCGCGGGCCAGCCGCACCCGCAGCTGTTCCCAGATGCGCTCGTCGGGCCAATCGGCGAGCTGCTCGTCGGGGGGCACCTGTAAGTACAGGCGGGTCAGGTGCGGGGAACGCATGCTGTGCAAGGCGAAGCCCTCGCGGTGGTACGCGTAGATGAGCTCGTCGGCCGAAGGCGGCGCCTGCGCGAGGATGCCCAGCCACGCGAACGGGTAGAGATGCTCGAAGGCGGTGAGCACACCGTCGGGAATGGACGGTCTGCTCACCCCGTGGAAGCCGTCGCAGCCCGCGATCAGATCGCATTGCAGCTCTTGGGTCTGACCGTCCTGCACGAAGGTGACCCGGGGCCGGTCGGAGGTCAGGTCGTGCAGGGCCACGTCGGAGACCTCGAACAGCAGCGGCCTTCCCGTGTCGAGGCGCGCGGCCACCAGATCCTTGACCAGCTCGTGCTGACCGTAGATGGTGATCTCCCGCCCGGCCAGCTCGGCCAGCGGCACGTGGTGGCCGACGCCGTCGAAGAGCAGCTCCAAACCCTTGTGCACCAGCCGTTCCGCGAGCAGCCGACCGGCCAGGCCGATCTCCTGCAGCAGGTCGACCGTGGCCGGTTCCAGCACGCCAGCACGGATGCGGCGCTCGATGTGTTCTCGGGTCTGCCTTTCCAGTACCACGGAATCAATGCCCTGCAGATGCAGAAGGTGCGCCAGCACCAGCCCGGCCGGGCCGGCGCCGATGATGGCGACCTGGGTGCGCATCAGAACGGGTAGGCCGGGACGTCGCCGCGAACGGTGATCCATCGTTGTTCGGTGAAGGCTTCCAGGTTGGCCGCGCCGCCGAAGCGGGCGCCGGTGCCCGAATCCCCCACCCCACCGAATGGGGCCACCGCCTCGTCGTTGACGGTCTGGTCGTTGATGTGCACGATCCCGGTCGGGATCCGGTCGGCCAGGGCCAGCCCTTTGCTCACGTCACGGGTGAGGATGCCCAGCGACAGGCCATAGCCGGAGTCGGCGGCCAGCTGGGCGGCCTCGTCCAGGCTGGAGAAGCGGGCCACCGGGGCCACCGGGCCGAAGACCTCCTGGGCGTAGGCCGGCATGTCGGGCCGCACGCCGTCGAGCACGGTCGGCCGGTAGAACAGGCCTTCATAGCTGCCCCCGGCGGCCAGCCGCGCCCCGGCATCGACGGTGGAGGTGACCAGGCCGTGCACCTTGTCGCGCTGGGCCTCGTCGATGAGCGGGCCGAGCGCCACGTCGCCGGCGGACGGGTCGCCCACCGGAAGGTTGTTGGCGTGCGCGGAAAGCGCCTCCACATAGGCGTCGGCGACGCTTTCGTGCACGAGGTGACGCCCGGCGGTCATGCAGATCTGGCCCTGGTGCAGGAAGGAGGCCCAAGCTCCGGCGGACACGGCGCGATCGGTGTCGGCGTCGTCGAGGATGACCAGCGCCGAGTTTCCGCCCAGCTCCAGATGCACCCGCTTGAGGTGACGCCCGGCGAGCTCGGCGACGGCACGGCCGGTGGCGGTCGAGCCGGTGAAGGAGATGACCCGGATGCGCGGATCGGTGACCAGCGCCTGGCCCGCGTCGGCCCCGCCGGGCAGCACGTGCAGCAAACCCTCGGGCAACCCGGCGTCGGCGAACACCTTCTCCAGGATGAACCCGCCGCTGATGGAGGTGCGCACATCGGGCTTGAGCACGACCGCGTTGCCCAGCGCCAGCGCGGGCGCCACCGAGCGGCTGGACAGGATCAGCGGCGCGTTGAACGGTGAGATGACCCCCACCACACCGACCGGCACCCGCCTGAGCAGGCTCAGCCGCGGCTGGGCGGTGGGCAGGATCTCGCCGATGGGCCGCGACGCGAGCGCGGCCGCCTCGTAGCACTCCTGACTGGCCACATAGGTGCCGAACCCGGCCATCCCCTGTACCGAACCGGTCTCCCGGATCATCCAGCGTTGCAGCTCCGGCGCGTGTTGCTCGATCAGCGCACCGGCGCGGCGCAGCACCGCGGCCCGCTGCTCGAAGCTGGCCGCCGCCCAGTCACGTTGCGCCGCAACGGCTTTCGCCGCCGCCTGGGCCACATCGTCGGCATCGGCTACTCCGGTGGCCCCCAGCGACTTGCCGGTGGCCGGCTCGGTGATGGTGGTCTGGCCGCCGTGCAGCGGCCTGTTTTCCCAAAGGGTGCTATCGAGATAGGTCATGTGTGCTCCCATGTTCAGCCCGCTGGCTGGGCAGCTTCTTGATGTGGGCATAGATGCGTGCGCGCAACTCGGCGAAGCGCGGGTCTGCGCGCGTGGTGAGCTGGTCGCGCTCGCCGGGCAGGTCGATAACGATGTTTTCGACGACGCGGGTGGGCGCGGACGACAGCACGATGACGCGCTGTCCTAAGTAGACGGACTCATCGATGTCGTGCGTGACGAACAGCAGGGTGACCCCGAGCCGCTGCCACACCGAACGGATCAGGTCCTCCAGGTCGGCGCGGGTCTGCGCGTCGACCGCGGCGAATGGCTCGTCCATGAGCAGAACGCTTGGGCCATAGGCGATCGCGCGGGCGATGGCGACCCGCTGCTGCATGCCGCCGGAGAGCTGCCAGGGGTAGGCGTCGTGGGCGTCGGCGAGCCCCACCGCGGCAAGCGCCTCGTCGACCTGGCGCTGGCGCTGCGCACGCGGCATCTTGGCGGCCTTGAGCGGCAGCTCGACATTCTGGGCCACCCGCAGCCACGGGAACAGGCTGCGGCCGTATTCCTGAAACACCACCGCGATCGGCTCACCGGCTACCCGTACCTGTCCCGAGGTGGGTGGCAGCAGACCGGCGATGCAGCGCAGCAGGGTGGTCTTGCCGCAGCCGGAAGGCCCGACCACGCAAGCGAACTCGCCTCCGCCCACGGTGAAGGTCAGGTCGGCGATGGCCTCGACCCGGCGGCCGTGCCCGTCGTAGACCTTGCGCAGCCCCTGCACCTCAAGCATTTACCACTCCCGCTGACTGGAACGAATCCCGTGATACCAAGCCAGAATGCGGCGCTCGGCGATGGTGAACAGCTGGGCGAGCACAACTCCGATCAGGCCGAGCACCAGCACCCCGCTCCACATCTCCGGAATCTGGAAACCGCGCTGGAACTGCACGATGGTGAAGCCGAGGCCGCTGCTGGCGGCGAACAGCTCACTGATCACCATGAGAATGATGCCGACGGACAGGCCTTGCCTTGCGCCGGTGACGATCTGCGGGCTGGCCGAGCGCAACACCAGGTGACGCCACCTGTTCAGGCCGGTGATCCGGTAGCTGCGGCAGGTGTCGGCGAGCACCTCGTCGACCCCGCGCACCCCTTCGACCGTGTTGAGCAGCACCGGCCAGACGCAGCCGGAGACGATCACGATGACCTTGGTGGTGTTGCCTATCCCGGCGACCAGCATGATGATCGGGACCAGGACGGGTGGCGGGATGGCCCGCAGGAACTCCAGCACCGGCTCGCAAAGCGCTCGCAGCCAACGGTTTGCGCCGATCATCATGCCCAGCGCTATGCCGATCACGAGCGCGATCAGATAGCCGACCGCAAGCCGGGCCACGCTGGGCAGCACATCGACGACCAGCCGCTCGCTGAACCAGGTCTGCTGGAAGGCTGTCACGATGCGCTGAAGCGAAGGACGGTAGAAGTCTGTGCTGCCCGCGCTGAGGAACCACCAGGTGGCGACCAGAACCACGGGCAACCCGAGCAGGGTGACGATCCGTCTGGCGAGGGTCATACCGGCACCTCACCGCGGATGGCGGGATGCCAGGCGAGCACCCGCCGCTCGGCCATGCGGGCGAAAAGGTTGGCGGCCAAGCCAATCAGGCCGGTGACAATGACCAAGGCATACATCTGGGGTACCGCGCCACTGTCCTGCGCGTTGCCGATCTCGCGCCCGAGCCCGGGCGAGCCGATGAGAAGCTCGCCGGTGATGGCGAGGATCAGCGCCACCGACGCGGCCAGCCTGACCCCGGTCACCGCATAGGGAAGCGCGGTCGGCCAGAACAGGTAACGCACCCGCGCCCAGCGGCCGAGCCGGTAGGCGCGGGCGGTGTCGTGGGCCACCGGGTCGACGTCGGCCACGCCGTGCAGCACCTGGACGAGCACCTGCCAGAACGACGCGTAGACCACCAGCACCAGGGTGGAGGTGATGGTGGCGCCGTAGAGCAGGGACACCAGCGGGATCAGCGCCACCGACGGGATAGGCCGCAGGAACTCGATGGTCGAGGCTGTCGCGGCCCGCAGCACCGGCACGGCCCCGATGGCCACCCCCAGCACCACCCCGGCGACCACGGCGATGAGCAGCCCGAGCGCCCAGGTCTTCAGCGTGTCGACGGTCGCCGTCCAGAACCGGGGCTGCTGGACCTGGTCGCCGAGCAAGGACAGGATGCGGCTCAGCGGCGGCGCGTACAGCGGCGATATGAGGCCGAGCCGAGGCAGGGCCTCGCCGAGCGCGGCGAAGATCGCCAGCCCGGCGAGACCCCACAGGGCCCGGCTCATCCTCACGGCAGCAGAGCGTTCAGGTCGGCTGCCTTGGCAAGCAGGCCATCGCCGAGGGCAAGGTCGGCAAGGGTCTGCACCGCTGGGCGGTTGACGTCGGCCGGCCACTTCGGCAGCGTCATCTTGGCGATGACCTCGGGCGCGATCTGGGTGTAGGTGCCGATGATCTGCCGCGCCTCGTCGGGATGGGAGTCGGCATAGGCCAGCGACTCCTTCATCGCCTCGGTGAAGCGCTTCACCAGATCGGGGTTGCCCGACAGCATCTGCTGCGAGGTGAAGTAGGAGGCCACCACCAGATTCGGCGCGACGTCCACATAGGACGAGGCAATCTTGCGGCCGCCCTGAGCCAGCACCGCCTGCTGGAACGGTTCGACGACGAAGACCGCGTCGACCTGGCCGGACTGAAGCTGTGCCGGTTGCTGCGGGAACGGCAGCTCGACAAACTTCACGGACTTGGGATCGCCGCCGGCCTTGCGCACCGACGCCCGGACGCTGGTGTCGACGATGTTCTTCAGCGTGTTGGCGGCGACCGTCTTGCCCGCCAGATCGGCGGCTGTCTTGATTGGACTGTCGGCCTTCACCATCAGCGCGGCGAAGTCGGAGCCGTCGACGCCGGTGGAGTTGTTGCCGTTGCAGACCACCTTGAGCGGCAGGCCATTGCTGCTGGCGATCAGCAGCGAGACCATGTTACTGAAGCCGAACTGATATTGCCCGCTGACCACGGCGGGCACGATGGCCGCCCCGCCGGTGGCCTGGATGAGGTTAAGGTTGATATTGCGTTTAGTGAAGAAGTCTTTTGACTTGCCCAGATAAATCGGTGCTACGTCAAGAATGGCGATGACGCCGACGTTCACCGTGTCAGGCGCGCCAGGTGTCGTGTTAGGGGTATTGGCCGGCGTGTTCGAGCAACCGGCCACTAGCAGGACCGTGGCGAGCGCTAGGGTGGCGATACTTCGTCTCATTCGAGGGCTCCTGTTCGGAGATCGCACGCTCGTTCTCTACGAGAACGTACGACTCGGCACGGGGAGCGTCAACCCATTGACTGCGGTCGGGATGGTTCTCTAATGTGCGTTGAGAGAACGTCCGTTCGCACAGCGCACAAAGCGAAGGCATTCCGGAGGACGTGAACATGGCGGAGCTGGTCGGTCTGGCCGAGGGCATCGCCGCGCTGGTCCACGACGGCGATACGGTCTCGCTCGAGGGCTTTACCCACCTTATCCCGGTAGCGGCCGGGCACGAGATCATCAGACAGCGCCGACGTGACCTGACCTTGGCGAGGATGACGCCCGACATCGTCTACGACCAGATGATCGGCGCGGGCTGCGCCCGGCGGCTCATCTTCGCCTGGGGCGGCAACCCCGGCGTCGGCTCGCTGCACCGGCTGCGCGACGCGGTGGAAAACGACTGGCCGGCCCCGTTGGAGATCGAGGAGCACAGCCACGCCGGCATGGCCAACCGCTATACCGCGGGTGCCAGCGGCCTGCCCTTCGCCGTGCTGCGCGGCTACACCGGCACCGATCTGGTCCGGCACACCTCCAGCCTGGCCACGGTGACCTGCCCGTTCACCGGCGAGGTGCTCACCGCCGTGCCCGCGCTCAACCCCGACGTGGCCGTCATCCACGCCCAGCGCGCCGACCGCAAGGGCAACGTGCAGCTGTGGGGGCTGGCCGGGGTGCAGAAGGAAGCCGTCCTGGCCGCGAAGCGTTGCCTGGTAACAGTGGAAGAGATAGTCGAGGAACTCGACGCGCGTCCCAACGCCGTCGTGCTGCCGTCATGGGTGATCACCGCGGTGGCGGTGGTGCCGGGCGGCGCGAAGCCGTCCTACGCCCAGGGCTATTACGACCGGGACAACCTCTATTACCGGCGATGGGACGCCATCAGCCGCGACCGCGATACCTTCACCGGGTGGCTGGCAGATGAACTGGGAAGCTGAAGAGATCATGACGGTGGCCGCGGCGCGGGCGCTCGCCGGGCGCGTCGCCTGTTTCGTCGGCATCGGTCTGCCCAGCACCGCAGCCAACCTGGCCCGCCGGCTGCACGCGCCGGAGCTGGTGCTCATCTACGAATCCGGGGCCATCGGGGCCAAGCCCAGCAAGCTGCCACTGTCCATCGGCGACGGCGAGCTGGCCGAAACCGCCGATGCCGTGGTGAGCGTGCCCGAGATCTTCAACTACTGGTTGCAGCCGGGACGCATCGACGTCGGCTTCCTGTCCGCCGCTCAGGTCGACCGGTTCGGCAACCTCAACACCACGGTGATCGGCGACGACTATCGGCGGCCCAGCGTGCGGCTGCCCGGGGCCGGTGGCGCCCCCGAGATCGCCGCGTCTTGTCGCGAGGTGATCCTCATCGTGCGGCAGAGCCGGCGCAGCTTCGTGGAGCGGCTCGACTTCGTGACCTCGGTCGGGCACGGCAGCGGGCCCGGCGATCGGGCCCGCCTTGGCCTGCGCGGCAAGGGCCCGGTCATGGTGATCACCGACCTGGGGGTGCTCGAGCCCGATCCGCAGACCTGCGAGCTCACCCTCACCAGCGTGCATCCCGGGGTCGACCCGGAAACCGCCCGCCGCCAGACCGGATGGCCGCTGGCGATAGCGGCGCAAGTCGCGGTGACCCCGCAGCCCACCGCGCAGGAGCTGGAGTTGCTGCGCGACCTGGTGAAAAGGAGTGAGGTATGACGGTGCATCCGCCGCTGCTGTGGCCCGCCTACAAGTCGACCCTGCTGCGCGCGCCGAGCAAGGCCCCGGTTCCGTTGCAGCTCAGCGTTTCCGAGCTGACCGGGCCGACCTTCAGCGATCGTCCGGTGGAGGCGCACGAAAGCGACCTGACGCGGCAGGGAGCGATCGGCGAACGCCTTATCGTGCACGGGGTGCTGCGCGACGACACCGGCCGTCCCATCCCCCACTCGGTCATCGAGGTGTGGCAGACCAACGCGGCCGGCCGCTACGCCAACCGGGCCGACCAGCATCCCGCTCCGCTCGACCCGAACTTCACCGGCGTGGGCCGCTGCGTCACCGACGCGCAGGGCCACTACCGCTTCCAGACCATCCGGCCCGGCGCCTATCCCTGGCGTAACCACGACAACGCGTGGCGTCCCGCGCACATCCACTTCTCGTTGTTCGGGCGGGCGTTCACCCAGCGCCTCATCACCCAGATGTACTTTCCCGGCGACCCGCTCTTCGACCAGGACCCGGTCCTCAACTCGGTGCGCGACCCGGCCGCCCGGCAGCGGCTCATCTCCGCCTTCGACCTGAGCGCCACCGAGCCGGAATGGGCGCTGGCCTACCGTTTCGACATTGTCCTGGGTGGACAGTCGGCAACCCCGATGGAGCCCTGATGACACCATCGCAAACCATCGGCCCGTTCTTCACCCACGCCCTGCCCTACCCTGAAGGCCCGCTGGTGGTCCCGCTTTCTCAACCCCATTCCTTCTGGGTACGGGGAAAAGTCTTCGACGGCGTCAACGCCCCCGTGCCCGACGCGCTGATCGAAAGCTGGCAGGTCACCGACGAGTTCTCCGGATTCGGCCGCTGCCCCACCGACGAGGAGGGCAACTGGGCGCTGCACACCGTGAAGGCGCCCTACCTGGTCCTGTCGGTCTTCGCACGCGGCCTGCTCAACCGGGTGGTGACCCGCATCTACTTCCCCGACCAGGAGCAGCTCAACGCCACCGATCCGGTGCTGGCCACGCTCGACGACACCGCCCGGGCCACCCTGCTGGCCCGCGCCGCCGATGACGGCTACACCTTCGACATCCACCTGCAGGGCGAGCATGAGACCACCTTCTTCGCCCTCTGACCGGCCCGGGCTCTTCGACCAGCTGCAGGCTCGGGGTGCCGTGCGCGACGCGGTCAGCGACGAGGCGTGGCTGCAGGCGCTGCTCGACGCCGAGGCGGCGCTCGCGGCGGTGCAAGCCGATGAGGGCCTGATCCCCCAGGCCCACGCCACCGCGATCGCCCAGCTGTGCCACGCTGAGCAATTCGACATCAGCGACCTCGCCAACGCCGCCGCCGGAATGAGCGACCACGACGCGGATCCAGCAGGCTCGGGTGAGCCCGGCGCGGGCACAGGGGCGGCGGGGAAGCCGGCTGCCGACGCGGGGCCGCCGGGTAATCCGGTGCTGCCGTTGGTGCGGGCGCTGCGGGCGCGGCTGACCGAGGAGGTGGCCGCATCTGTCCACTTTGGAGCGACGAGCCAGGATATCCTTGACACGGCGGGGATGCTGGTGGCCCATCGCGCCCTTGGCGCGCTTCTTGCCGACCTCGACTCGGCGGCCGAAGCGGCTGCCCGGCTGGCCCGCGAGCATCGTGCTACGCCTATGACGGGACGCACGCTGCTCCAGCTGGCCGAGCCGGTGACCTTCGGGATGACCGCGGCGGGATGGCTGGTCGCGCTCGACGAGGCGGCCGCGTGGCTGCGGGAGGTGCGGCGCGCCCGGCTGGCCGTTCAGCTTGGCGGGCCGGTGGGCAGGCTGATCGGGTACCAAGGAAAATATGCTCAGAAATTGGGCCTGGCAACGCCTTTGCTCTCCTGGCACACCAACCGGCTGCGGGTCGCGGAGCTGGCGGCTGCGCTCGGCGGGGCGGCCGGGGTGGTCGGCAAGGTGGCGCGGGACATCACGCTGCTGGCCCAGTCGGAGGTGGCGGAGGTCAGCGAGGCGGCGCCCGGCGCATCGTCGGCCATGGCGCACAAGCGAAATCCGATCGCCGCGATAATGGCTGTCTCCTGCGCGATGCAGGCGCCGGGGCTGGTGGCAACCCTGCTGGCCGCCATGATCCAGGAGCACGGGCGGGCCGCGGGCGCTTGGCATGCCGAGTTTCGCGCCCAACGCGAGCTGCTGACCTCGACCGGGTCGGCGGCGGCGTGGCTGCGCGCCAGCCTCGACGGGCTGCGGGTCCACGACGACGCCATGGCCGCCAACCTGGCGCTGCTGGCGACCTCCGATGTCCAGACAGCGCACACCGCCACGGCCCTGGTGGACCGGGCGCTGCTGGCCCATGAGACCCGGGAGGGGCAATGACATCAGGCGAAAGCACCCGGCGGGCGGTGCTCGGCGATGGCTATGTGGACCGCGCCCAGGCCAACACGACCGAGTTCACCGCGCCGTTTCAGCAATGGGTGACCAGCAGCGCCTGGGAACAGGTGTGGTCGCGACCCGGGCTGGACCTGCGCACCCGAAGTTGCCTTACCCTTGCCTTGCTCACCGCGCTTCGCTGTGAGCACGAGCTGGCGATCCATATCGAAGCGGCGGTCCGGCTGGGGGTGACCCCGACCGAGATCCAGGAGGTTCTGCTGCATGCGGCCGTCTACGCGGGCGCTCCGGCAGGCAACGCCGCCTTCGCCGTGGCGCAGCGCGTTCTGTCCGAGGTGGAGGGCTCATGACGCAGGGCGTGACCAGACCGAACGCCGATTTCGTCCAGTCGCTGGAACGTGGGCTGGCCGTGATCCGCGCGTTCGACGCCAAGCATCCCGAGCTGACCCTCAGCGAGGTCGCCGTCGCGACCGGAGTCACCCGGGCGGCCGCCCGCCGATTCCTGCTGACCCTGGCCGATCTGGGCTACGTGCGCAGCGACGGTCGGCTGTTCTCGCTTACGGCACGGGTGCTCGATCTGGGCTACGCCTATCTTTCCAGCCTGTCGCTGCCCGAGGTCGCCGAGCCGCACCTGGAGGCGCTTGTCAGCGAGGTCAACGAGTCCTCGTCGGTGTCGGTGCTCGACCGCGGCGACGTAGTCTACGTCGCCCGGGTCCCCACCAGCCGCATCATGACGGTGGCGATCAGCGTCGGCACGCGCTTCCCCGCCTACGCCACATCCATGGGCCGGGTGCTGCTGGCGGGCCTGCCCGACGACGAGCTCGACGCGTACGTGGCCCAGGTGAAACTGGAACGGCTCACCTCCCGCACGGTCGGCTCCGCCGCGGCGCTGCGCGCCGAGCTTCTGCGCGTGCGCACCCAGGGCTGGTCGCTGGTCAACCAGGAGCTTGAAGAAGGCCTGCGCGCGCTGGCCGCGCCGATCCGCGACAAGACCGGCAAAGTGGTTGCGGCCGTTAATGTTTCAGCCCACGCCAGCCGGGCCTCATTGGAGTCGATGCGCAAGGAGCTGTTGCCGCCCTTGCTCACCGCCGCCTCCCGCATCGAAGCCGACCTGCGCGCCGCCACCTTCCGCTCGCCCTAGCTCGAGCCGCGCCGCCACCTGCCGCTCGCCCACGCCGAACCGCGCCGCCACCTGCCGCTCGGCCGGGCCGAGCCGCGCCGCCACCTTGTGCCCGCCGTAGCCGATCCGCGCGCCGCCTTCGCCGCTGTCTGCGCGGCCCGCCTTTGCCGCTTCCTGGGAGGCGGGCCGGGGCCGGCCGCCCGAGCGGCCGGCCCCGGATTTCATGGGCGGGAAGCGATGCCTTACACGGGACTGCGGCCCGAGCGGATGCGGCTCACCAGGACGACGCCGACCGCCGCGAGGATGACCTGGAAGAGGATTTCGATCCAGTCGATGCCGTCCGTCACCGCCACACCAACGGCTTGGGCGAGCGCGGTGCCGATCACGGCGGCGACGATGCCGACCACGATGGTGATCCAGATCGGCAGGCTCTGGCGGCCCGGAACGACCAGCCGGCCCAGCGCGCCGATGATGAGGCCGACGATTATCGCGGAGATGAGCCCGGCGACGGTCATGATTGAACTCCTTTGGCGTAGTACGGATCGGGGTTTGGTCCGCGGCAGTTGATGCCCAGCTCCCGGCAGCTCTCAAACAACCGCAGCTCAGCGTGGCGCGGGAGTGTCCGAATCGTTCAAGACGCCGGCCGCGCCCCAGCCCGATACTTGGCCCCATGAACGATCCGTTTGCCGCCGCCGAGCGCTTCATCCGCGCCGAGGCCCGACTGCTGGAACAGCGCGCCTTCGCCACCTGCTTTCACCATGAGCCCGCCGACGGTGTGGTGGAGGCACTTCGTGGTTACCAGAACCGCGATGGCGGCTTCGGCCACGGCCTGGAGCCCGACAAACTCTGCCCGGCAAGCCTCCCCATCGACGTGGAGATCGCCTTGCAGACCCTGGCGATGGTCGGCACCCTGGACGCGCCGATGGTGGGGCGTGCTTGCGACTTCCTGGCCGCCACCGCCGCGCGGGCCGACGCCGGTGGCGCTGTCCCACTTGCCTTTCCGGTCATCGAGGGCTACCCGCGGGCCGAGCACTTCGCGGATTGGACCTACCGGCCCGATGTCTTCCCCACCGCGGGTCTGGCCGGTTTGCTTTACCAGCTCGGCTTTGCGCATCCGTGGCGGGACGAGGCGACGCGCTATTGCTGGTGGGCGCTGGAAAACCAGCCGCTCTCCGACGACGTCCACGCCTTGATGGAAATCCTGGTCTTTCTTGAACATGTCCCCGACCGGGTTCGTGCCGACAAGCACGCCGGCGCGGTAATTGAGCACCTGACCGCCAGGCCGATGTTCCACCTCGATCCCCAGCCGTCGGTCTACGGCCTATCGCCGCTGCACGTCGCGCCCGTCGCCGACTCGCGATGGCGATCGATGTTCAGCCAGGCTCGCCTCGACGCGCACCTCGACCATCTGCTCGAAATCCAGCAACCCGACGGGGGCTGGCCCATCACCTGGGCACCGCCCAGCGCGGCGGCAGCCCTGCGGTGGCGGGGAATCGTCACGCTCAAGGCGATCCTGACCCTGCGCTCGTACCGGCGGCTATAGCTCCGATCGGCTGTCGCGCGCCCAACGCGCGCTGTGATATGCACTTGTCGTGACCGACAGCAGCCCATCGCCTTTCACCTGCAACACGCAAACCCGGGCCGGGGTAACCCTCCTGCGCCTGGCCGGCGAGCTCGATCTGGCTGCGGAGTCAACCATGAACAACGCCGTCGCCGCGGTGGTCGCGGCCCGGCCCACAGCGATCATCGTGGATCTCACTGAGCTGGGTTTCCTCGACTCCACGGGGGTCCGCTGCCTGATCGTGGCCAAACGAGACGCGGAAAAGGCCGGGATCGGCCTGACCGTGCGAGGGGCAAAGGGAATCGTCGAGCAGGTCCTCACCATCACCGGCATCCTGCCCGCCTTCGGCGAAGCGGGGCCCGCTTCGCCACAAGGGCAACCCACCCTCAACGCCGCATCCGGCGGATTCCTCGCCCGTCTAGGCCGCCGCGCCGGATGGCCCCGCCGCAACCCCAGCCCCTAGCACCCACCCTCCCCACTCCCGCGCGCCCGCCCCCTTCCGCGCCCGCTCACTCGGGAGGGGTGTGCTGTGCGCGCACCTTTGCTCTGCACCCATAGGCGCAACTTCATGGTCAATGCGGGTTGTCAAGGTCAATGTGCGTCTATGGGTGCAGAGCAAAGGTGGCTGGCAACAACACCCCACCTGGTCCTTCCACAGCACCTACATCTCTGCGTTAGGAAAGTGAGGCAGAGATGTAGGTGCCGTAGACCTCCTGCCGCCGCCGACTCTCGCTGACCGCTGCGCTGCCCCGCCGCCCACCCCTTTCCGGGGCTTGGGGATGATCTAGCGGTTGCGGGTCGGCGGCGGAGCCGCCGGGGGTGACCATGCACGGAGGTGGCGTTGCCGCACGGGAGTTACGGCGCGCAACCACGCACGGGCCGGCGCAAAGGAAAGCGTGTGACGTGGCGCATTCCATCTGTATGACTGGGTTGTCGCATCTTGGCGTCAGATCCCGGCTACAGAAAGGGAGAACGCCATGTTACTTCTGCGCCGCATCGGCGTCGTGGCAGTCTCGGCCGTCCTGGGTGTTGCATTGGCGGGCCCGGCCGCCCATGCGGACTGGACCTTCTATCGCACCGATCCTCATCTCATCGCCTGCTGGGAGAAGGTTAATGCCTACGGCGGCGTCTATCAGGTGAGCAACGGGCTGCTCAACGGCACGGGCGGCTGGCACTCGGCGCGTGTGCTGGTCAACCGGCCATGGGTCGGCATCACCGCCGACCAGACCTATGTCGCTGCGCCAGGCGAGTGGAAGATCGGAGCGATCGCCAACGTCGCCATCGTGCCGGGCGACGAGTACCTGGTGGACCTCGACGGCGCCCGCGCCGTGGGTATCCCCGCCCACGGCATTCCGTTCTACATGAACCATTGCCAGGTTAGCGAATCGCCGTTGCAGAATATCCGCGAGGCGATCAGCTTCGGACTGGCCCAGCTCGACTCCGTCTACACCGGAGGCTGCGCAGATCCGTGGCGCTTCGGGGTGATCCCGCAACAGAACATGTGGCACAACGGTTCGTGCCTGAACCAGAACAACTACTTCCAGCCGGCCGGGGTGAAGGGCTTCGACTGCTCTGGCCTGATCTTCAAGATGTTCGAGTATGCCGGGGTGTGGTTCCCATGGGCCAGTTCCACGGACATGAAGAACGCCCTGCCACGCATCGACAAGTCTCAGCTCCAGGTCGGCGACCTGCTGATCAAGTATGGGCACGTGGCGATGTACCTGGGCGACGGCAACGGCGACGGCATCCCCTCGATGCTTGAGGCCAGGCCGCGATGGGGCAACCCGGACGGCAGCATGACCGGCGTGATGATCAGCGATGCTCGGGAGTACATCGGCTCTGGCGAGTTCACGGCCCATCGCGTCACCTGGGCCTGACCCAGCGAAGCGGGCCGGCGGGTCAAACGCACATCTTGACCCGCCGGCTTTCGGTCAGCTGGTGGAGCCGGTGATGGTGCTACCCGAGTCGGTGACGAAGTACGTCACGCGGGTGCCGCTCCAGAAGTGGAACGTCAGAGTGACGCGCACCCCGTTGTTGACCTCGTTGAAGAACTCCTGCTTGAGCGCGATGTTGTTGCTGCTGTAGTTGGGAGCGAAGGTGAAGTCGAACTCCTTGAACGACGTCCAGTTCTGCGGGCCGGCGTTGGTGCCGTCGGCGTACTTGGCCTCCATGGTGGCCAGCTGATCGCCGCGGAAGGTGGTCGGGATGGTGAACGAACCGGAGCTGCCGCTGGCGTTCTGCAACACCGGCGGATCATAGGTGACGATATTGATGCGCCACGGGACGCCTTGGGAGAACCGCACATTGACCGTGGCGTTGACCCCGTAGGCTCGGCTGCCGCTGAGCCGGGTGAGGGCGGCGGCGGTGAAGGTGAGCTGGCTGCCGGAGATGGTGTAGTCGG
Organism: Rhizocola hellebori; assembly: GCF_016862955.1. Lineage (GTDB taxonomy): Bacteria > Actinomycetota > Actinomycetes > Mycobacteriales > Micromonosporaceae > Rhizocola > Rhizocola hellebori. The sequence goes on from NZ_BONY01000002.1 coordinate 23,944, forward strand.
TTCCGGCCACCAGGTCGGTGGTGCCCTGCCGGACGCCCAGGAACGTGGTGCCGTTGAGGTTCAGCGTCACCGTCTTGGCGGTGATGGCGGAGGCGCGGGCGTTGAAGATCTGGTCGCTGGAGGCGGTGCCGGAACGGGTGGTCCAGCTCGACTTGATCTGCCCGATGAGTTCCGGATCGCTCCACTGCAGCGAGGTGCGGCCGAAGTGCTGGCCGTTGTCCCACAGCATGGTGGTCAGCCGCTTGGTACGGGCGTAGAAACCCAGGTATTCGAAGAACTTGAGCTTCTCCCCCTGCTCGATGGTGCCCACCTGACGATCGAAGCCCAGCAGCCCGTACTCACCGATGATGACCGGGATGTTGCGGGACACGAACGCGTTGGCCACCCGATCGAACTGGCTGACCAGATCCTGCTGCACCTCCGCATTGAAGGTGGTAAAACCGGCGATGTTCACGCTGAACGGCCAGAAGCCGTAGAAGTGAACCGTGGCAATGAGATTCGGGTCGTTGAGCGCGGTGAAGGTGGAGACCAGCTCGTCGACGCGGGGCTGATCGGCCGAGGTGTGCAGCGTGGGCAGCACGAGCAGGCGGGTGGCGTTGTTGCCGCCGGACTGGCGCACGATGCGCTGGAACGAGGTGTTGAGTTCGTTGAGCAGCATGGCATTCTGGGCATCGCCGGAGCTGCCGGTGAACTGCGGCTCGTTGATGCTCTCGAAGATCAGCTTCGCCGAGGACGCCTGGAACCTGCTGGCCAGCTGGGTCCAGATCGCGTTGTAGCGGGCCAGTACGTTGTTGTGGTCACCGGGCATGTTGGCCACCCACTGCCACGAATCGTGATGAATGTTGATCATCACGTAGAGGTCGGCGGCCAAGGCCCAGTCGACCACCTCCTTGACCCGAGTCAGGTAGGCGGCGTCGAGGGTGTACGCCGGACCGGCCGACTGGTGCTGGCCCCAGGTCACCGGAATCCGGATGCTCTTGAAGCCCTGGGCTTTCACGCCGTTGATGAGGGCCTGGGTGACCCGCGGGTTGCCCCACGAGGTCTCGTCGGCGCCGGTGGCGTCGAAGGAGTTGCCCAGATTCCAGCCTGGTTGCATGGCGGCCACGACGGCCATCGCGTTTCCCGGCGGCGGCTGCGTGCCGGCCACCTCGAACTCCAGGAAGTCGACGTTGGCCAGGCCGTTGGCGGTGGTCGGGCTCAACCGGATGGTGTTGTTGCCCGCGTTCGCCGACACCGTAAGGGTTTTGGTGACCCAGGTCGTCCACGCGCCGGTTCCCTCGAACTGTACGGTTTGGACGGTGGCGCCGTTGACGATGAGGCTCGCCGGCCGGCTGGTGGTGGTGCCGTTGGCGAAGCGCACTCCCAACGTCGCCGTGCCCGCCGCCGAGGCGCTCGCGGTGAACTGCACAGCCGCGCCAACAGCGTTGTTGCCGTTGCAGAATCCGCTGCCGGAGAAGCCGGCATGGTTGGAGTCGATGGTGCCGGTGCATGTCGCGGGCGAAGTCTCGGCCTCATAGCGGGTGGGCGCACCGAACGCGGCCGCGCCGTGGAACGCCACGATCGCACTGGCCAGCACGCCGACAGAGGTGATGAAGCTTCTCAGTTTCATCGAATATTTCTCCTTTGTACCGGTCGGGTGAGCGGTCCCGGCCACCCGGAGCCGACAGCACGGTGACCCTCCGACGCGACGGCGACGGGCGCGGGCGCTGCCAACCACAAGCGACCGGCGAGTTCACTCACCGGCGACTTTGGATATTGACAGGAGCACATGGAAGCGCTCCCAACGCCCGGATGGCAAGCGTATCACAAGTGACTTAGTGGGCTATCTCGATTGGGGCAGTGCCGCTGATCTGTCCCCGCGTCCCGGGCCAGAACACAATCTGCGTCCAAAGTCTATGGAGGGAGAACCTATGCGGCGAAGGCAAAAACACCTCGCCCGGTCGGCCGCGATGGCGTTGACCGTGGTGTCGCTGCTGTTGGCGAACGCCACCACGGCGATCGCGAACGACAACCCGCGACTCGCCCTGATCGGCAAGCCGCCACCGCAGTCCGGGGCGGCGGCCGCGTCGCCACCGGTCACCCAGGCGCCCAAGGCGGGCGAGTACACCACACTGTCCTTCGGGGTACAGGGCGGGTGCAACTTCAGCCTGCACACCGACATACGCGAGTTCGGTGAGGAGGACGGCGGGGTGTCGGTCGAGGTCAACTATTCGGGAAGCATCGACTGCACCTCTGACGTGTACTTCGAAGGCGAGGCCTATCTGCTCGACCGCACGCCCGGCTTCGAAGCCATTTTGGACTACTCCGACACCATCTCCGGCTCCGGCGGTGGCTCCAGCGGCAGCTCGTTCTTCATCCCGTCGGCCTATGACGGCGGCGACGAGCTGGAGACCGCGTTCGCGGCCGACCTGTATTCGGACGTCATCTGGACCGAATGCAACGACCGCCCGGGCGCGAGGATCCTGTTCTGCGAGGGCCTCGGCACGACGCACCTCACCATCGGAGTGGGATCGGGCAAGTACCAGTCCAAGAAGAAGAAGGCATGCATACGCTCTTCCGCCTCGCCACACACGTGGACCGACAATGTCACCGAAAAGACCGGCACCGTGGTGGCCAAGCCGAGCGTGACGGTCGAGTGGTGTTATGACGCCAAGACCGGCAGCAACGCCTACGCCAGGATTGTCGGCGAGATCGCCGGGCGCCCATTGATCCCTGAGCTGGGGCCGCCGGTTGTCACCCCGGCCGATGCCAAGCCGAAACCGTTCCAGATCAAGCCAGGTGTCACGGCTCACCGGCTCCAGTTCTCGCTCACCTACACCTTTGCCGTCAAGTATGTGCGGGAGGTCGGGGTCGGCGAGCGGGGCGGCAAGATCGTGTACGAGGCCAGCACCAGTTGCACGGTCTCGGTCGATCTGACGTTCTCCGGCAACGTCATCGCCAACCTATCGATCAACCCCTGCAGGCCGTGGCTGCCGGGCGGCCGCGCGATGCTTGACGTGGACCGACCGCGCTACCGCACCGGCGAGAGCACGAACTATGTGGTTCAGGGTGCTCCGCCCAACTCGCCTGTCCGGTGGTCGAGCTCGCTCAACGGGAACCCGGTCGAAAACCAGGCCTTCTACGGCCAGTACACCGATGCCGGTGGCAACTGGTCCGGCGCAGGCGATCCCTGGGCCGCCAACCAGACCGGCGAGTGGATCAAGAAAGCCTATGTCGGCGACTTCTACGACCTCATCGCCTTTGATGTCAACACGGGCTCGTCACCTCCGTCCACAGGATCGAAGAACCTGGCGGTCAACGGTGGGTTCAACCTGGGATTCGCACCGTGGCAAGTGATGCCGCAGACCAACATCGCCGTGTACGGTCCCGGTGTCACCGGCAACGAGCCCTATGAGGGCACCCAGTTCGCTGCGACCAACTCCACCGACGGCAATGGCGGCATCTTCCAAGACGTCCCGGTCGCCATCAACGCCGGCGACACCTTCTGCGGCAGCACCCAGGTCGCCACCCAAGGTGCCGGCAGCGGCGCCAGTGGCACGTTTGTCATCTGGGGACTCGACGGATCCGGCGGAAGCGAAGCGTCCTACAAGGCCTTCACCAACCTGCCCGGCGGCAACGCCTGGACGCAGATACAAACCTGTTTCACGGCTACCCGTGACCATCCCGCCATCCGCATCCAGTTCTATGTCACCCCTAACACCCCAACCCTGATCGTCGACAACGTCGACGTTCATCGCAGTCTGGCTATCGATGGTGGGTTCAATCAAGGTCTCGCTTCGTGGCAGGCGATGCCGCAGACCAATTGGTTCGCCTACGGTCCGGGCGTCACGGGCAACGACCCCTATGAGGGTACGAAGTTCATGGCGACCAATTCCGCCGACGGCAATGGCGGCATCTACCAAGATGTCGCGCTCACCGTCAACGCGGGCGACACCTTCTGCGGCAGCGCGCAGGTCGCGTCGCAAGGCACCGGCAGCGGTGCCAGCGGGACGTTTGTCATCTGGGGACTCGATGGGCCCGGCGGAAGTGAAGCCTCCTACAAAGCCTTCACCAACCTGCCCGGCGGCAACGCCTGGACACAGCTGCAAACCTGTTTCACCGCCACCAACACCCACGCCGCCATCCGCATCCAGTTCTACGTCACCCCTAACGGCCAGACGCTCGTCGTCGACAACGTCGACGTTCACTGAACACGAAGTCTTTGGGGCCGGCCTCAAGACGCCGGCCCCAAAGACAACGGGATCAGGCCACGCCCTCGAAGATGACCTGCGGGTCGGTCTGGGCGGGCGTGCCCCAGGTCAGGTCATAGCTGGCGGTGTCGCCGGCCAGGTAGTAGCGGAACCAGTCGGTCAGCAGGCGGCGGGTGATCTGCAGCTGCACAGCGCGGGTGATCGAGCCGCTGTCGCAGAACAGGCCGGTGGAGTCGATGAATCCACAGTGGAATCCGCCGCGGATGGTGCGCAGCTGCTTGGGCGCGAGCTTGCTGTTGTAGATGGGCCGCTGGTTACCCGAGATCCCGGCGATGGTGTCGCGGTCCCCGGCCACCAGCATCATCGGCTTGGACAGGGTCGCCGCGGCGGTGACCGCGGAGGGAGTGGTCTCGGCCGCGGCCAGGTTGGCCACCGCGGTGACGGCCGGGTTGCGGGAGGCGGCCAGCACACTGGCCCCGCCGCCCATGGAGTGCCCGGAAAGGCCGAGCTTGTCCTGCCGGACATGCTGGTAGAAACGCGACGTGCTGACAGCGTCCTGTGCCACCAGGTAGCTCAGGGACGCGTTCATCTCATCGGCGAAGGTGCCGTGGTTGACCGACAGCCCGGTCTGGGTGTTGGGCAGGCCCACGATGAATCCCCACGAGGCAAGGTGTTTCACCGTGCTCGTGTACTTGCTGATGGCCTGGAAGAAGCCGTGGCCGAACGCGATGGCGGGAAACTCCCCGGCCGCGACGGGCGCGTTCTGCGCGGTCGAGGTGCCCGGGTAGTAGTAGCGGGTGGTGAACGAACGCCCGTTGAGGGTGACCGAGGCGTCGGTGTAGGCCACCACGAACGGCCCGGGTGCCGAAGTGTCGGCTGCCGAGGCCGGGGCGGCGCCGGCACCGGTGAACGCGGCCAGCGTGACGAGTAGGAGGGCGGCTCGCCTGAACATTTTGTGCTCCTCTCGAAGGGACGGTGTGTTTCGGACAATGAAACACCGTTTCCCTCTGAGATACAAGCATGGAAATATGCCGCGTCGTCGGTTACCGTTTCCGCTGGCGCGGCAGGACATCGTCAAGGGTGCGAGCCCATTGGCGCAGCACCCGGCCGCGCCTGCGATCGTCGTCGCTCAGCAGAGCGGCCAGGCCCAGCCCGCGGACCAGATCCAGCGTGGCCTGAACGGTTTCGCGTACCCCGGGCTCCTTCTCGGAGACGCCCAGCAGCTCCACGGCCATCGCGTGAGCCTGCCGGCCGAGCTCCGCCTCAAGCGGCCCGATCAGCGCGCGCAACCCCTCGTCGGCGGCAGCAGCGACCCACAATTGAAGCGCGGCCCGGAACACAGGGCCGCTGTAGAAACCGAACAGAAGCTCAAGAACCTCCACAGTGGAGTGTGGAACGCCTTCGTGCGCCGCGATTTCGGCCCGGCGCAACTCGCTCATGTGTGAGATGGTGCCGGCCACCAGCGCTTCGCGGGTCGCAAAGTGATGCTGCGCCGCGCCCCGGGAAACCCCGGCCCGCTCGGCGACCACCACCACGGTGGTGTTCGACCACCCCAGATCGGCCAAGCACTCCAACGCCGCCTCCAGCAACCGCTGGCGCGTCACCCGGCTGCGATCCTGCCGCGGCGCCCGCACCGCCGCGGTCATGGAGCGGCTGCCCAGGTTGGGGGGCGCTTCTGCAGGAAGGACATGATGCCTTCCATCGCTTCCGGGGTGCCGAAGAGGCGGGCCGAAAGATCTATCATCTCCTGGCCGTGGGAGGTCAAGGCGGCTCTCACGGCGCGGGTGGTGAGCTGCTTCGAGGCGGCCAGGCCCTGCGGTGAGCACGCCCGGATGCCGTCCAGCAGCGCGGTCAGCGCGGCCTCGGGGTCTGCCGCGGCCTCGGTGATCAGGCCGATGGCGGCCGCCGTGGCCGAGTCGAAAACCTCGCCTGTCAACAGGTACCGGGCGCAGGCTCGGTCGCTCATGCGGGGCAGGGTGGTCAGCGAAACCACGGACGCGGCCACGCCGAGGCGGGCCTCGGTGAAGGCGAAGGTCGCGTTCGGCGAGGCGATCGCCAGGTCGCAAGCGCCGACCAGGCCCAGCCCACCGGCGCGCACATGGCCGTCGATCCGGGCGACGAGCGGCTTGGGCGTCTCGACCATGCTGCGCAACAGGTTCAGCAGCCTGCCCAGGCCCTCCTCGATGCCTTCGCCCGCCTGCGACAGGTCGGCCCCCGCGCAGAACACGCGGCCGGTATGGGTCAGCACGATCGCGCGCACGCCTTCGTCGGCGGTGGCCTGCTCCAGATGGGCCGACAGCTCCTGCATCAGCTGAGTGGACAGAGCGTTGCGATTGTGCGGAGAGTCCAGGGTGATCGTGGCGATACCGGCCTCGACGGCCAGATGGACGAGCATGCCCCCACCTTTCGCGAAGGCCGGGAAAAAATCAAGCACAACTGCTTGTTTTTTCTCCGCGAGTAGATAGCGTGCACGGCATGACGGTTGGTGCGTCCACACCGGATGATGTCGCGCTCGCCTTCGCCACCGCGCGGGCGGCCCAGCCCGCCTGGGCCGGTTTGCCGGCACGCCGGCGGGCCAAGGTCTTTGCCCGCTTCGCGCGTCAGGTGCTGGGCCGGCGGGAGGAGGTCCTCGACCTGATCCAGGCCGAGACCGGCAAGGCCCGCGTCAGCGCCGCCGAAGAGGTTTTCGACGCTGCTCTGGTCAGCAGCTACTACGCCCGCAAAGGGCCGCGGGCGCTGCGGTCGCGGCGGCGGCAGGGTGCGATGCCGATGCTCACCCGGGTCGTCGAGCATCGGGTGCCGTTCGGCGTGGTCGTCGTGATCACCCCGTGGAACTATCCGCTCGCCCTGGCCGTCGGCGACATCGTGCCGGCGCTGCTGGCCGGAAACGTGGTGGTGCACAAGCCCGACACGCTCACCGCACAGACCGCGCGGTGGGCGCGCCAGCAGCTGATCGAGGCCGGGCTGCCGCCCGAGGTCTGGCAGATCGTCACCGGCGAGCCCGGCCAGATCGGCGATTTGCTGCTCGCCGGGGCCGACCACCTGACCCTGACCGGGTCGACCGCGGCCGGGCGTCAGGTCGCGCAGGCCGTCGCGCCCAGGCTCATCGGCTATTCCCTGGAGCTCGGTGGCAAGAACGCCATGCTGGTGCTGCACGACGCCGACATCGGCAAAGCCGCCCGCGGTGCGTTGCGCGCCTGCTTCTCCAGCACCGGTCAGCTCTGCCTTTCCGTGGAGCGCCTGCTGGTCCACAGATCGCGCTATGCGGAGTTTCTGGCCGCGTTCCTGCCACTGGTCGAGGCCTTGAAAGTGGGCCCCGGCAACGGTTACGACATCGACGTCGGCTCGCTGAGTCACCCCGGTCAGCTCGATCGGGTCTCCCGGCTGGTCGACGAAGCGATCGCGGGCGGGGCGACTGTTCAGATCGGCGGCAAGGCCCGGCCCGACCTGGGGCCGCTGTTCTTCGAGCCGACCGTGCTCAGCGGGGTCACCGCGAAGATGGCGCTGCACCACGAGGAGTCCTTCGGGCCGGTGGTGTCCATCTACCCGTTCGACAGCGAGCAGGAAGCGGTCGAGGTGGCCAACGACACCGAGTTCGGACTCAACGCCAGCGTCTGGAGCCGCGATGTGACGCGGGCAGGGCGGCTGGCGCGCGGGCTGCGGGCCGGGTCGGTGAACATCAACGACGGCTACGGCGCCGCCTTCGCCTCCTACGACGCGCCCATGGGCGGCATGAAAGCCTCTGGAGTGGGCCGCCGCCACGGCATTGAAGGGCTGCTCGGTTACACCGAGGCGCAAACGGTGGCCAGCCAGCGCCTGCTCACCCTGGATCGGCCAGGTAACAGATCAGCGCGCAAACACCTGGCGCTGCTCGCCAAAGCCACCCGCTTGATGATCGGATTGAGGTTGCGGTGAAGGTCAAGAGCCTGTGTGAAGCGTTCCAGATCACCGCCGCGCGGGCGCCGCAGGCGGTGGCCCTGCGGGCCTCCGGTCAGGAAACGGTGATCACCTGGGGCGACTACGCGCGCCGGGTGGCCAGGCTCGCCGCCGGGCTGCGCCGGCTCGCGGTGTCCAAAGGGGACACCATCGCGCTGATGATGGCCAACCGGCCGGAGTTTCATCTCGCCGACACCGCCGCCATCCATCTGGGCGCTGTCCCCTTCTCCATCTACAACACCTCCTCCGCGGAGCAGATCTCCCACATCATCGCCAACTCCGGGGCCAAGGTAGTGATCTGCGAGAAGCAATACGCCGACCGCATGCCGCCGATCGAGCACCTGATCCTGGTCGAGGAGCTGACCGCGCTGGAGGCCGATCCGGATGACGACTTCGAGCAGGTGTGGCGCTCGGTGCAGGCGGAAGACCTGCTGACGCTGATCTACACGTCGGGCACCACCGGCCCGGCCAAAGGGGTGGAACTCACCCACGCCAACCTGCTCGCCGAGGCGGATGCGGTGACCGCCTACTTCGATCCGCAGCCCGGCGATCGCAGCACCTCCTATCTGCCCTCGGCTCATATTGCCGACCGCCTGTCCTCCCACTATCTGCAGATGCTCTACGGCGCGGAGATCACCTGTGTGTCCGATCCGCGGGCGCTGATCGCCGCGCTGCCCTCGGTGCGGCCCACCTTTTGGGTTGCCGTGCCCCGGGTATGGGAGAAGATGAAGGCCCGCATAGAGGAGGCGGTGCTCGACGCCTCGCCGTTGCGCCGCGCGATGTTCCGATGGGCGCTCGCCCGGGGGTACAACCGCACTCCCGTGTTGTGGCCCATCGCCGATCGGGTGGTGCTTTTGCCGGTACGCAGAAAAATTGGCCTAGATCAAGTGAGATGGGCCATGTCCGGCGCTGCCGCGATCCCGCTCGAGACGCTGGAGTTCTTTCTGGCGTTGGGAATCCGCGTCTGCGAGGTGTGGGGGATGTCGGAGACGTGCGGGGCCGGCACGGCGAACCCGCCCGGGAAAATCAAGCCCGGCACGGTCGGCCTGCCGCTGCCGGGGGCGCAGATCCGGCTCGACGACGACGGCGAGGTGCTCATCAAAGGGCCGATGATTATGAAGTCCTATCGCGGCGAGCCCGCCCTGACCGCGGAGGCGCTCGACGAGCAGGGCTGGCTTCGCACCGGCGACATCGGCAGCTTCGACGCCGACGGCTATCTGTCCATTGTGGACCGCAAGAAGGAGCTCATCATCAACGCGGCCGGCAAGAACATGTCGCCGACGAACATCGAGAACGCGGTCAAGGCGGCCTGCCCCTTGGTGGCGGCGGTCGTGGTGATCGGCGACGCCAAGCCCTATAACGTTGCGCTCATCTCCCTCGATGCCGATGCGGTAGCCGCTTTCACCGCCCGCAACGGCGCGCAGGCCATCCCCGGCGCGATCGAAGCCGGTGTGGCGCAAGGAAACGCGCGGCTGTCGCGGGTCGAGCAGATTAAACGTTATACCGTGCTGGAGGGCAGCTGGGATCCGGGCGGCGACGAGCTGACCCCGACGCTCAAACTGCGGCGCCGGGCCATACTCGCCAAGTACACCAAGGAAATCGCGGAGCTCTACCGCTGAGCGGTCACATTCCTTCGCCGTCCCAGCGGCCGCGGGAACGGCTGCGCACCGGCAGCGACGACAGGATCGGCGCCGGAATCGGGTCACCCTGACGCCAGGCGCGTCCGGCGCCGAGATTGTGGGCGTGGGAGTCGGTGCGCTCGTGCGGGTGCTCAAGGTGGTGGTGGTCGGGACCCCAATGGGTGTGCCCGTGGCCGTCCTGCAACCGGGCCGCGTCAAGCGCCTTGGCGATGGCGAGGAAACCGGGGTCGTCGCCCTGGCCGTGCAGAACCACCTCCGGGTCGCCCTGGAACTTCGCGGAAGCCTGCAGCTGAGCCAGATCGGCCGCGGTGCGCCGGGACGGGCCGGAGCCGAGCTGGTGCGAGGAGTGCGACCAGCGCAGCGGATGCTCCGCCTCCTGCGGCCCATAGTTGATCGCCTCGCCGCCCCACCGCACCCATTCGTTTTGGGTGTACCAGTTGAGCAGCTCGCCGTCAGAGCGCAGCAGCCAGGTCGCGCCGCCCTCCATCGTGGTGAAGTGACCGTGCTTGACCCGCGCCGGGCGGAAGAAATAGGTGCCCAGATCCAGCGTGCCGAAGTTGTACTCCATGTGCCCCGCGACGGTGTAAGCCTCCTCATAGCACGGGTGGTGCGCCAGCCGGTGATCCGACCAGCCCTCCTGCGCGAAGACCAGCCGCGTGTAGAAACCGGTCACCGGATCCACATGCAGGTACTTGATGAACAGCCCCGGCATCGGGCCGGCGTTGGGCACCGCGTCCCAGGCCATCGCCTCGGTGTCGAGTACGATGATCTCCTCGCGGGCGCCCGGCCGGCGCGGCGCGGCGACGGAGTCGACCGGGTCGAAGCCGGCGTCGCCGTACTCGCGGTAGTGCAGGATGCGGGTGCCCTCGGCGAATCGCAGCCAGTCGGCGGGAACCCCTTGCGGCACATAGAGATAACCACCGGCCCCGATCTTGCGCCCGCCGTAGGTCATCTCGCCTTCAAGCACGTGGTACTCGGTGTTGGCATGATGGATGCCCGGCCCCCGCCCCCAGTCGGTGTGGAAGTCGACGCGCAGCGATGCCGAGCCGTCCTCCTCGTCCACCGACAGCCGCCGCTCGCTGGCGCGGCCTTCGCCGCCGATCAGCTCCGCGCCGTGCCAGACGTAGTCGTTTTCCTGGATGAGCTCGACGTGCGGGCGCACCTCATACCTCCTGTTTCGTGGATACGGTAGTCGACTGCGCGACCGCAGCCGCGGCGTCGGCGTCATAGGTGCGCCAGGCCGCAAGCACGACAAGGCTTCCCACCACCAGCGGGGCGATGACAATGGCGTAGGCCAGGCGCAGCGAGCCGGTGGCGTCGGAGGCTTCCCCGATCAGCCACGGCCCCAGCGCTCCGCCGAGGGTGACCACCATTTGCAGCACAGCGAAGCCGAGGCCACGCCGGGCCGCGGCGACCACATCGGCGTTGGCGGCGGTGAGGTTGGCGATGGCCCCGGCGAACCCGACGTTGGCCAGCGCGAAGCAGATCACTTGTGGGACAAAGGGTGTCAGCAGCACGGCACCGGTCAGCCCGGCCGTGCCGAACAGCAGCGACCATCCGCCCAGCGCGACCCGCCAGCCCCGGCGGCGGCCGTGCCACCGGTCCCCCAGCCAGCTGCCGACGCCGATGCCCACCAGGATGCCCACCAGCCCGGCGCCCCCACCGACCGCGGCCGCCCCGGCCTCATCAAGGCCGAACTCGCGCTGGTAGAACGAGGGCATCCAGAAGAACAGGCCGCCCAGCCCGAAGAAGAGAATGCTCAGTCCAATCACGACACTGCGCAGCGTGCGGATCCGCCACAGCTGCCGAACCTGAGTCAGCATCGGCACCACAGCGCCAGTGGGTGCGGGGGCGGCGTGGAGGGTGTCGTCCGCGTACCAGGTGGTGAGGCGGTCACCGGTGCCGCGAATGGGTTCCTTGATCGTCAGCACCAGCAGCGCGATGATCGCGCCGGGCAGGGCGACCAGAAAGAAGCCGGTGCGCCAGCCGAAGGCGGTGGCGAGCGCGCCCCCGGCGATGACGCCGATCGGCAGCCCGGCGAAGTAGGCCATGCGTTCCAGGCCGAAGGCGCGGGCACGCGACGGGCCGGGATACAGGTCACCCAGCAGGCTGGAGGCGGGCGGGTTGTAGAGCTGTCCGGCCGCGCCGAGCAACAGCCGCACCCCGAACAGGGCCAGGTAGGAACCGGCCAGGCCGGTGCCCAGCGTCAGCAGCGCCCACACCGCAACGACACCCGCGATCGTCCACGAACGGCGGCCGGTGTCGGCGAGCTTGCCCGCCGGCAGCAGCAGCACCACCGCCGCGATCGCGCCCGCGGTGGCGATCGCCCCGGCCTGCCCGTCGTCGAAGCCGAACTCCTTCTGGATGGCGGGCAGCGCCCCGGCCAGCAGGTTGTACTCGATACGGTCGATCAGTGCGACCAGCGCCACGCACACCGCGGGCCACCAGCCGAACGGCGCGGCCGCGCCGCGTTTCACGGTCACCGGCGGCTTGCCTTGGTACACCTCGATATCCAGGCTCACCGCAATCTCCTCAACGCCTCGTCCAGCGACACCACATCGGCATACTTCGCGTCCAGGTCGAACAGGTTGGCCTCGTGCGGGCCGGGTTCACGGTCGGCGCAGGCTTCGCGCACCACCATCGGCCGGAATCCGTTCTGCAGCGCGTCCACCGCGGTCGCCCGCACGCAGCCGCTGGTGGAAAATCCGCCTATCACCAGGGTGTCGATGCGGTGCGAGGCCAGCCAGGCGGCCAGGTCCGTGCCCGCGAAGGCGCTCGCATAATGTTTGACGACCGTGTATTCACCGGGTTGCGCGGCCAGTTCCGCAGGCGGCCGGGCCAGCTCGGTGGCGAACAGGCTCAACGCGGGCACCTTGGCCGCGAACAACGGCGCCTCCGCGCAGGAGGCGTCGGCGTAGCGCACAGCCGTGTGCAGCACCGGAATCCCGCTGCGCCGTGCCGCCTTCGCCAGCCGCGCCATCGCCCGCACCGCGGCCCGTCCTGACTTCAAGAACAATGGTGATTTGGGTACCAGATAAGCCCGCGCCGGGTCCACCAGCACCACCGCCGGGCTGACGCCCCAGCCGAGCCGGCGGCCGAAGGGCGGGTCAGATGACTCCGCTGCCACGCAGGTCCTCCAGTTCGGCGTCGGTCAGGCCGAGCAGGCCTTGGTACACCTCAATGTTGTGTTGACCCAATGCCGGCCCGGCCCATCGCACGGAGCCGGGGTTGGCGGAAAGCCTGGGGGCCACGTTCTGCATCGGCAGCTCGCCGAAGTCCGGATGTGGCACGGTCACTATGGATTCGCGGGCGGCGATGTGCGGGTCGGCCATCATCTCCGCCGCGGTGTAGATGCCGCCCGCGGGCACCCCGGCCGCGTGCAATTGCTCCAGCAACTCCGCCGAGTCGCGGGTGACTGTCCACTTTGCTATGAGCTCGTCCAGCTCGGCCTGGTGCGCGCCGCGGGCGCCGTGGGTGGCGTAGCGCTCAGGAACCTCCATCCCCATCACCTCGGCGAGGCGGCCGAAAACGGTGTCCTGGTTGGCGGCGATGAGGATGTCGACGCCGTCGGCGGTCGGGTAGACGTTGCTGGGCGCGACGTTGGGCAGGATCGGGCCGGTGCGCTCACGCTGATATCCCGCCACCGCCCACTCCGGCAGCAGCGACTCCATCATGGCGAGCACCGCTTCGTAGATGGCTGAGTCGACGACCTGGCCCCGTCCGGTGCGTTCGCGGGCGTGCAGCGCGGCCAGCGTGCCATACGCGGCGTAGGTGGCGGCAAGCGAGTCGCCGATCGAGATCCCGGAACGCGACGGCGGCCGGTCGGCCTCGCCGGTGACATAACGGATGCCGCCCATGGCTTCGCCGATCGACCCGAACCCGGCGCGCGAGGCGTAGGGGCCGGTCTGGCCGTAGCCGGTGACCCGGACCAGGATCAGCCGCGGGTTGATTTCAGCTAGCTGTTCGTAGCCCAGACCCCACTTCTCCAGCGTGCCGGGCCGGAAGTTCTCCAGCAGCACATCGGCGTCGCGCACGAGCCGGCGCACGAGCTGCTGCCCCTGGAGCGTGCGCAGGTTGCAGGTGACCGACTTCTTGTTGCGCGCCACCACCGGCCACCACAGCGACTGGCCATGGGGTTTCTCCCTGCCCCACTGGCGCATAGGGTCACCCTTGCCCGGGTCCTCCAGCTTGATCACCTCCGCGCCGAAGTCGCCCAGCAGCTGGCCGCAGAACGGCCCGGCCAGCAGGGTGCCGGTTTCGATGACCCGAATATCGGAGAGTGCGCCGATCACGAGCGGATCCTATGCTTTGGAAACGCCGTTTCGCTAGAGGAGACTGTTGCCGGTGGAGATCGTGGAAGTGGGACCGCGCGACGGTCTGCAAAATGAGAAGGCGCTGCTGCCCACCTCGGTGAAGGTGGCCTACCTGCAACGGGCGGTCGACGCCGGGCTGCGCCGCATCGAGGCCGCCGCCTTCGTGCACCCGGCCCGGGTGCCGCAGATGGCCGACGCCGAAGCCGTGCTCGCCGCCGCGCCGCGCCCGGCCGGGGTCGTCTACACGGCGCTGGTGCTCAACCTTCGCGGCATGCACCGCGCCGCCGCCTGCGACCTAGCGGAGATCAACTATGTGGTGGTGGCCAGTGACGAGTTCTCCCAACGCAATCAGGGCATGACCACCGCGCAGTCGCTCGCCCAGTGGGAGCAGGTGTGCGCCGCCGCACGGTCGGCCGGGATGCGGGCCACCCTCACCATCGCCGCCGCGTTCGGCTGTCCCTACACCGGCGAGGTCTCCCCCGATCACGTCGCCCAGCTTTTGGCGCAGGCCGCCCCCGCCGACGAGATCTGCCTGGCCGACACCATCGGCGTCGGCGTGCCCAGCCAGGTCGAGGTGCTGGCTCAGATCGCGCGGTCGGCCCAGCCGCAGGCATCGCTGCGCGCCCACTTCCACAACACCCGCAACACCGGCTACGCCAACGCGGTCGCCGCGGCCGCCAACGGGATCACCGCCCTGGACGCCAGCCTCGGCGGCATCGGCGGCTGCCCCTTCGCCCCGGCCGCGACCGGCAACATCGCCACCGAGGACCTGGCCTACCTGCTCAACCGCAGCGGCCAGGCCACCGGCGTCGACGTCACCGCCGCCGCCCAGACCGGCGTCTGGATCGCCGACCAGCTGGGCATCACCGCCCCCGCCCAGCTCGGCCGGGCCGGCCACTTCCCCGGCTAGGCCACCGGCTCGCCGGAGTTGACGTGAAAATGCAGGTGCTTGGAGTCCTGATCCGGCTCGGAGACGGTTAACCGGGTGCGGCGAAGGATGCCGGCGACCATGATGATCTGGTGTGGCGACTGCCGTTCTTCGAGGCCCTCAACGACTCCCAACGCGTCCTGATCGCGGGGGCAGGCGGCGGCTTCGACGTCTACGCCGGTCTGCCCCTCGGCCTGTCCCTGATGAACGCGGGCAAGACTGTCCACTGGGCAAGTCTTTCCATCGTCAACCTTTACGACCTGGACAAGGACGCCTGGCTGGAACCTGGCGTCGCCGCGATCACCGACGAATCCACCGCGGGCGGCGACTACTTCCCGGAACGGGTGCTGGCCCGCTGGCTTGCCCGGCACAGCATGCCCTCCACCGTCTACGCCTTCCCGCGCACCGGGGTGCGGCCGCTGCGCAGCGCCTACCGGCGGCTGGCCAAACGGCTCGACCTCGACACGATCGTGCTCGTCGACGGCGGCACCGACATCCTCATGCGCGGCGACGAGGCGGCGCTGGGCACCCCGGTCGAGGACGCCACCAGCCTGGCCGCGGTGCACGGCACGCCCGTGCCCACGAAACTGGTGGCCTCCATCGGTTTCGGCATCGACGCGTACCACGGAATCAATCACGTTCAGGTCTTGGAGAACATCGCCGCCCTGGACCGCGCCGGCGCCTACCTGGGCGCGTTCACCGTCCCATCGCACGGCCGGGAGGCGGCCCTCTACCGCGACGCGGTCGCCTACGCGCAAGCCTGCACCCCAGACCGGGCAAGCATTGTCAACGGCCAGATCGCCGCAGCCCTCACCGGCGCCGCCGGAGACGTGCGCCTGGACGGCCGCACGGACACGACGGCGCTTTTCGTCAACCCGCTGATGGCCATGTACTTCACCTTCGACCTAGCCGGTTTGGCAGCGCAATCCCTTTACCTGCAACGAATCCGGCAGACCGAAACCATGCTCGAGGTCAGCCACCTCATCGAACGATTCCGCGACGAAGTCACCCCTCGCCCCAGAGTCCCCTTCCCCCACTGACAGATTCCGCGACAGGGCCCCACATCACAGCTCTCAGACGAAGGTAAACGTGGGAATCTTGCGCCACCGGTAGGTATCTGGCCGACGGGTCAGGATAGCGGCACGCGCCGCCTCAGCTTCCACAATGCAGTGCGATGAAGAGAAGTCGGTGCCGGGCACCAATCCTGCCTCCACAGCCGACCAACTGCTCAGCTCTACGACTTCGACCGGGGGAAAGAGCAATGCCGCCCAGGCTGAGTCGTCGAACACTATCGGCTTGAGGCTCATGCTGCGGCCGCCTGTTCGTCTGGGTCATCGTCGAGAGCGGCGAGGTCGGCCAGTACCTGACCGTGGACCTCCGCCGGGATCATCGGCGCCTGGCGGCCCATGGCTTTCCAGAAACGATCGGGGTCGGCCACCATCTGCTGAACCTGCTCGCGGGTAATGCCGTGCTTGTCGAACTCCAGGCGCAGCAGCTCGACAAGGAGTTGGTTTTGCGAGAGGCCGGTCTTTAAGCAGAGCAATTGCAGCATCTTGTGCTCGACCTCGTCGAGGCGCAACGTCGTTCCGGGCATGCGCATCATGCTTGCATGATGGCAAGATATTATAGTCGACGCACGACGGTGGATAGTAGGGCTGGGTGGTCAGTGGTGCCGGCCATGTCGATGCGGGTGCTGGCCAGCACGGTGAAGTCGGTGGTGGCCAGCATGTGTTGCAGGCCGCCATCGGTTCGGCTCAGGTAGCCGGGCGGGGTGCAGCCGCGCAGGCCTGCATTGCCGTCGTAGGGCAGGTTGAAGTCGCCGCTTATCACCGCGCCCACCGGTTTGGCCGGGCCGGCCCGCAGCGAGGGCACCGCCGTGCCGAGCAGGTAGCCGCATTGGGCGGAGGCGGTCGACGCGTCGAGGGCCAGGTGGGTGGTGCAGACGACGAACCGGCCTTGCGCCCGCACACAGAGCCAGACCCGCTGCTCCGGGTGGCCGCTGCTCTGCATGGGATAGGGGCTGCCGTGGAACTCGGGTGTCTGGGTTGGATGGGCGAAGCGGGCCACCACGCCGATGCCGTAGTCCTGGCCGTCGCGGCATTGGGTAGCGCGGCCGGTCCGGCCGGCTGGGACGGCCTGGAACGCGCCCGCTACGGTCGCGCCCGGCGAGGCCGCCCGGAGCGCGGCTTGCAGCGCAGCGATGTCGTTGCGGCAGATCTCGTTAACGGTGACCACGTCCGGCGCATAGGTCCTGATCAGCGTCGCGGCTTGCTGCACCGAGCGACCGGTGTAGCAGCCGGCGAAGCCGCTGGCGCACAGGTTCATCTGCAGGACGACAAGGACTTGCGGCTCGGCGACCGCGGAGCCGGTGACGACGGCCGCGATCGACACCAGGCCGGCCATGAAGGCGGCGAGCCTTATCGGCCAACGGTTTCCAGGAGTCATATCCCACGCCGTTTCCGCGGTGGCGCGCCAGCAGTGTCGAGGTTCATTATGGCGCGTCGATGTGGGCCCGCGGCAAGGACGATCGGGAACCGGCCGGGGCCTAACGGCGTCGAACGACTTGTCGATGGTCACGCCAGGGGGAATCGTGCACGCCAGTAGATTCGAGGATGTCACTGCGAGCCGCAGGGCTTTGCTGCTAGGCCTGGCCGTGCTGGCTGCCGCGCCGCTGGCCGGCTGCGGCAGCGAGGCCGAGGTCCCGGCGCTGCTGGTGGCCGACGGAGTTACCCGCAACCAGCCGGCCGGCAACGCCCCGGTGGGCGCGGCGGTGGATGCGCTGACCCCGGCCGGCATTGCCAAGGTGCGCGCGGCTTTCACCGAGGCCCCCGTGGAGATTGCTGTGCCCAGATGGGAGTTCGAGACCTCCCTCGACCTGGCGACGCTGCTGCCCGGCCTGGGGCTGCGGGCGGCTTTCGGTGCGGGCGCCGACTTCAGCGGCATTGCCGATGGGCTTTTCCTCGCCCAAGCGGTACACAAGGCAAATATAAGTGTCGATGAATGGGGGACGGAGGCGGCCGCGATCACCGAAATGTCCATGCCCGCCAGCGCCCAGATGAAACCGCCGATCCGGTTTTCCGCCGACCGGCCTTTCGCCTTCGCCATCGTCGGCGGCAAGGACCAGGTGCCGATTTTTGTCGGCCGGGTCAGCGATCCGACCGCGAAATAGCCAGGCGGAAACCGACGTCGTCGATGCGATAGCTGGTCATGCTGCGGTGGCGCACCGAGGCGCGGCAGCTCCACGGCTCGTCGAACCACCCACCGCCGCGCAGCACCCGATAGCTGCCGTAGACCTGCGGGTCATAGAGGTCCCAGCACCATTCGAAGACGTTGCCGAGCATGTCGTAAAGGCCCCACCCGTTGGGCTGCTTGCCGCCCACCTCGTGCACCCGGCCGCCGGAATTGCCGCGGTACCAGGCGATGTCGTCCAGTGGGCCATAGCGTGGGCCGGTCGTAGCAGCGCGGCATGCGAACTCCCACTCGGCTTCCGTCGGCAGCCGATACCCGCCGGCGCCGCGGTCCCATTCGATTTCCTCTGCGGCGGCATCGATCCGGTAGGCCGGCGGCAGACCGTCGCGGGCGGACAAAGCGTTGCAGAACTCGACCGCTGGTCCGGGCGTGTGTTCATCGGCCATGAGATTACCGGTCAGCGGCCTGCGGCCAGGATCGATATCGTGTCTCGGTGGACACCGGACGTGATCTGAGGTTGTTGCCGAAGGCGGAGCTGCACCTGCATATGTTGGGCGCGATGCGCGCGGCCACATTGGAGGAGCTGTCCGCCGAAGCGGGGCTGCCGGCCCCGAATCCGCGCGGCTTCACCACGTTCGCGGAGTTCCAGACCATGTTCCAGGCGGTCTACGACGTGACGCGGATCCGCCCGGAGAACCTTATGCGGCTGGTACGTGAGATAGTCGACGACGCCGCGGCCGATGGGGTCGTCTGGGTTCAGCCACACTTCGACCCCAATCTCTATCCGAGTTTCGGCCCCGCCGAGCACGTGCTGGAGATGGCCCTGGCCGAGGGGCACGCGGCGGCGGCACGGCACGGCATCGGGTTCGGGTTGACGCTGGGGGCCATGCGCCATCTGGGTCCGGATTGGGCGGTGAGCATGGCGCATTTCGCCGGCCGCTATGTCGACGCGGGCGTGCGTGCGCTTGGGCTGACCGGCGACGAGGTCGCGTTTCCGCCGGAGCCGTTCGCGGAGGCCTTCGCGATCGCGCGGGAGGCAGGCCTGACCGCGGCCCCGCACGCCGGTGAGCTGAGCGGACCGGACAGTGTGCGGGCCGCGGTGGAGGTGCTCGGCGCGACCCGGATAGCTCACGGCGTGCAGGCCGTGCACGATCCCGAGCTGCTGGCGATGCTGGCCGAACGGAAGGTGACGCTGGACGTCTGTCTCACGTCCAACGATCTCCTGGGCGTGGCCCCGCTTGCCCAGCACCCGTTGCCGCGGCTGCTGGAAGCCGGGGTCGGCTGTTCCTTAGGCGCCGACGACCCGACCATGTTCGGCGTCGGGCTCCTGGACGAATACCGCCTCGCCCGCACCGAGTTGGGGCTCTCCGATCATCAGCTGGCCTCGCTGGCCCGCACCTCCATCGACACCAGCGACGCCCCGCCTGCTCTCGTCGCGGCCGCGACAGCCCGCATCGGCGAGTGGCTGGCCGTGGAGGACTCACGGGCTCGGTGAGACCACCCGCAGTTGCAGCATCGCGGCGAACCTGGCCTCCGAGTCGGCCAGATCGATGCCGCCGACCTCGGCCAGCCGGCGCAGCCGGTAGCGAAAGGTGTTGGGGTGGACGTACATCGCCGCGGATGCCGCGATGACATCGCCGAACGCGTCCAGCCACGCCCGCAGCGTCTCGACCAGGTTCGCCGCATGCTGCGCGTCGTAGGCCATCAGCCGGGCGACCGGGCCGGTGGGGCGGTCGCCGCGCGCGGTGACCAGGTCACGCAGCTCCAGCAGCAGCGACTCGACGTGCACGTCGGCCAGCTGGGCGGTGCGGCGGGCTCCGCCGCGGCCGGTACGCAGCACCCGCAACGCGCGGTCGGTGCTGGCCCGCGCGGCGGCCATGCCGGCCGCGTCCTGGGCCACCGGGCCGATGCCGATGACGGCACGGGTCCGCCCGCCCACCCGGTCGAGGAAATCGGTGGCTATCCGCACCGCGCGCTGCTCGCCGTCCTCATCGCGCGGCACCGGGACCAGGCCGTAGGTGACGTCGCCCACGAGCGCCGCGGCGCATCGCGGATGCGCCGCGCTCAGGTGCATGGCGAACGCGTCGCTCAGCCGCTGCAGCCCGGTGGCGTGGTCGGCGTCGCCGGCCAGGCTGTGGTCGGGGCCATCGGGCTGCACCGCCAGCGCCAGAATCACCACCGGCTGGTTGGCCAAACCCAGGCGGCTCAAGGCTTCGTGGGCGCCCACACCGCCTTCCAGCGCGGTGGCGAGCAGGTCTGTGCGCAGCCGCCGCTTGACGTCCGCGCCGGCCCGGATGCGCAACAGGTGCAAGGCCACCAGCTTGCTGGCGTCGCGCAGCGCGCTGGTGCGCTCCTCGCTGAGCGGCTCGTGCACGGCGGCCCAGATGGAGCCCAAAATCTCGTCGCCTGCGCGCACCGCGACCGCGACCCGGGGGACAGAGAATCCGTCCTGGCCCGGCTGCGGCGGCTCGACCCAGAGCGGTTGGCTGCTGCGGTACAGGTCGTGGAAGACCCCTCGGTCCGACAGCAGCCGCGAATACCGCTCGGGCACCTGCCGGCCCAGGATGGTCTCCACCCGCGACGGGTCGGCTTCGTCCTGGCGACCGGAGAAGGCCAGCACGCGCGAGCTGCGGTCTTCGATGGTGATGGGGGCGTCGAGCAGCGCGGCGATGGCGTTGGCGAGGGTGAACAGGTCACCGGAGGGCATGCCGCCCAGGGTTTCCGGCTCGGCGTCGCCGACGTCGCCCTCGGCGAGCAGGGAGCGCAAGAGCGCGGCCAGCTGTGCCCAGGAGGCGCCGCGGGTGAGGCCGAGCACGGCGACGCCGGATTCGATCACCGCCGCTGACAGTTCGTCGGTGACCGAAACGGGTGCCCTGACGACCAGGCCAGCGGCCCGGTGCCGGCCCAGGATGCGCAGCAGATCGGCGATCTCGGCCGGGTCGCGCAGGCCGACCCCGAGCACGAGCGCGTGCTGGGGCAGGACCGGTTCCTCCAGCGGGTCGAAAATGGCGACGCCGCCGATGTCACCGGCCCGGTCCGGGTCGCCCAGCACCAACTCGAGCAGGGTGGCGCCGAGGTCGTCGAGCACCCGGCCGAGGCTGGCGTGAGGTCGCAGGTTAGCCGAAACGAGCATCGCCCGAGATTAGCCGGAGCTACAGCGTCAGCCACTGCGACGCGGTGGTGACCTCGGCCAGGCGGTCGGGCAGCGGAGCGACGCCGATGCCGGGGCCGGTGGGCACGCTCAGGTGACCGTCGTCCAGGACGAACGGCTCGGTGATGTCGGTGCGGTAGTAGCGGCCGGAGGCGGAGGTGTCGCCGGGCAGGGTGAAACCGGGCAACGCGGCCAGCGCCACGTTGGCGGCCCGGCCCAGGCCGGTCTCCAGCATTCCGCCGGCCCACACTGGTACCCCATTAGCGGCACACACATCGTGGATGCGCTTGGCTTCCAGGTAACCGCCGACCCGGCCCGGTTTGATGTTGACGATCTCGCAGGCGCCCAGCTTGATGGCGTCGGCCGCGGCACGGGCCGAGACGATGGACTCGTCCAGGCAGATCGGTGTGCGCACGGTCTTGGCCAGGTGGGCGTGGCCGAGGATGTCCTCCTCGTCGAGCGGCTGCTCGATGAGGAGCAGGCCGAACGGGTCGAGCCGGGCCAGATGGCGGGCATCGCCGACGGTGTAGGCCGTGTTCGCGTCCACCTGCAACAGCACGTCGTCGCCGAAGCGTTCCCGCACCGCCCGTACCGGTTCCACGTCCCATCCCGGTTGGATCTTGAGCTTGATCCGCAGGTAGCCCTCGGCGAGGTAGCCGTCCACGGCATCAAGCAGCTCGGGAATAGAGTCCATGATGCCGACCGAGACGCCGCACGGCACCCGCTCATGCACGGCGCCCAGCTCCCGTGCCAGCGTGCGGCCCTGCTCGCGCAGCTCGGCGTCGAGGATTGCGGTCTCCAGCGCGGCCTTGGCCATGCGGTGCCCCTTGAACTTGGCCAGCGCGGGCGCGACAGCCGTGGCGTCCAGCCGGGGCAACGCGGTCAGCGCCGGCACCAGGAACCGGGTCAGCACATCCGCCGCCGCGTCGACGTACTCCGAGGAGTACAGCGGGTCGGACATCGCCACACATTCGCCCCAGCCCTCGGCCTGCTCGGCCACCACCCGGATCAGCAGGACGTCTCGGTCGTTCTCAGTGCCGAACGAGGTCCTAAACGGTGCCACCAAAGGCATCCGGATCCGGCGCAGCTCCACCCCGGTCAGCTTCATCGGCCTTCCCTTCTCAGCACATAAGAACCTGTCTTGTCGAAGCCGGTGACCCGGGCCCCGTCGGCCATCAGCGGGGCCAGCACCTCACGCAGCGCCCCGCGCCAGCGCCGGGCCAACGCGGAATCGTTGGCACGCAACGCTTCCACATCGACCGGTACCGCTACCAGCAGGGTGTCGCCGTCGAGCGAGCCGATGGCCGGGCCGCCCTCAGCGGTGCGGCCCAGGGCGACGACCGCCTGCTCCGCGCCGGTCACCCCCGAGCGCGGCGCGGCGAGTTCCCATCGCACCAGCATCCGGTCGGTCTCGTCGCCGCCGTTGATGCCGTCGTGCATGCCGCCGTAGAAGTTGGGCAGGTACTCCCCCGCCGCCGCGCCGAGCTTGACGAGGTTGAAGTAGGCGTTGCGGCTTACCAGCGGGTCGAAGGTCCAGGAGATGGTGCGCACGCCGCGGTCCAGGGCCCACGCCCGCTGATGCAGCTTTACAGCGTAGCCGACGCTGCGGCCGGCCTGATCGGGTACCACACCGGCGATATGGCTGTGCATCGCCGCCTCGCCGGGCGGGCCGAAGAACGCGACGCACGCGCCAACCATCCGGCCCTGGCGTTCCGCGGCCACCACATAGTTACCCGCCTTGGTCAGCGCGCGCAGCAACTCGGTGGTAACCGGCGGGTGGTGCGGGTCGGGCTTCCAAATTCCCTCAAATAATTGTTGTACCGCAACGAATCCCGCCAAATCGGCGACCTCCCGCAGCTGCACCCCGGCGGCCTGGGCGGCGCGGGCTGCCTCCTGCGCCGCGGTCGGCAGGGCAGTCATCGCGCTGCTCCCAGCACATCGCCGATCAGCGCGGAGACCAGGGCTGTGCGGCCTGGCAACTCGTCGATCAGCACGTGTTCGTCGTCGGCGTGAGCCCCGCCGCCCACCGCGCCGAGGCCGTCGAGCGTCGGCACACCGAGGCCGGCGGTGAAGTTGCCGTCGGAACCGCCACCCACCGCGGCGCCGGTCAGCGGCGGCAGATTCAGTTGCCGGGCAAGCGTTTGGGCGCGGGCGAACAGCTCCGCCGAGGCGCTGGCCGGCATCGGCGGCCGGTTCGACTTGCCGCCCAGCTCGATGCTCGCGCCGGGCAGCACCGGCTTGAGCGCCTTCATGGCGGCGTCGACCCGGGCCATCTCCGCGGCGTCGCTCACCCGAACGTCGACCGTGAACTCCCCTTGAGCCGGCACGGTGTTGGCCGTAGTCCCGGCGGCGGTCACGGTTGGCGTGACGGTGGTGCCACGTTGCGGGTCGGCCAGCGCGGCCACCGCGAGCAGCTGATGGGCCAGCTCGACGGCGGCGTTGACCCCCTTCTCCGGCTCCAGGCCGGCGTGCGCGGCCCGGCCGTGCACACCGACCCGATAACCCACGACACCCTTGCGCGCCGTCTTGAGCGCCCCACCCGGCGCTGACGCCTCCAGCACCAGCGCCGCGGCACAACCCGCCGCCTCGGTCTCGATCAGCCCTCGCGACGTGGGCGAACCGATTTCCTCGTCCCCGGTGATGAGCAGGGTGACCCCGGACCGGTCGGGCAGCGCCGCGATCGCGCACATCGCCATGACGACACCGGCTTTCATGTCGAAACAGCCGGGGCCGCGCAGCACTCCGCCGTCCACAGTGCACGGATGGGTGGCCAGCGAGCCGAGCGGCCACACCGTGTCGTGGTGGCCCAGCACCAGCACCCGGGCCGGGCCCGCGCCGAAGCGCCAGCGCAGGTGGGTGCGGCCGTCGATGACGATGCGCTCTGGCGACGCACCGAGCAACCGCTGACCGACCGCTGACACCGTGTCGGCGGACCTGGCGACCGCCGCCAGGTCGGCCGAGGGCGACTCGCAGCCGACCAGTTCGGCGATGTCGGCGAGCATCGTGGGTAAATCCATCTTCAGCTCACTTTCGGGGTGGCCCGCACGCCGAAGTGGAGGTACTTCTCGCCGGAGGGCAGTTCATAGAAGGTTACCGGGGTCCAGGTCTGGGCTTGCGGCTCGCGCACCACAAAGAGATTGTCGCTGACCGCCACCATCGGATATTCGCTCACCGGGTCGGGCAGCAGCGCCGCGATCTCCCCGGACAGGGTGGTGCGCAGCATCGGGCCGTCCTCGCCTTCGAAGACGTCCAAACGCACGCTGTGGCGTTCATAGGTGCCCAGGTGCGCCTGCACGTCGACGGTCACCGGCTCCGCGGGCGGCGTCAAGGTAGCGGGCATCTGCACGCCGGCCAGCTCGGCGAAGATCTCCCGGTATAGCTCCTCGTAAAGGTCGCGGCTGCGGCCTCCGTTGGTGAGCAGGGTGACGGCCAAGCCTTCCTCGGGCAGCAGGCGCAGGAAGGCGGCCTGGCCGATGGTGTTGCCGTCGTGGCCGATCAGCCGTCGCCCGTCCCATCCGTCGCGAATCCAGCCCAGTCCCCACGAGTCGCCCAGGGTGTGCTTGTCGGGCAGTTCGGCCTGCAGGGCGGCCATGGCTTCGGTGCCGGCCGGGGAGAGCAGCTGCGTGCCGTCGGCGGTGGCGCCTGAGTTGAGATGCAGGCGGGCGAAGGCGAGCACGTCGGCGGTGGTGGAGCAGATGAGCCCGGCCGGGCCGAGCGGACGCGGCAGCATCCACACCGGAGCGCGGACGGCCTGCGCATCTGGCCCGGTGACGTGTCCCACCGCGGTGCGGAACAGCAGCGCCTCCTCCGGCAGCGTGACCGTGTGGCGCAAGCCCAACGGCGTGAACAGCCGCTCCTTCATGGCCGCGTCCCAGGTGCCGCCGGTCAGCCGTTCGATGACCCGCCCGGCCAGGCTGAAGCCGGAGTTGCAGTAGGACCAGGTCACCCCGAGCGGATGGTTCTGCATCACGCCGGCCAGCGCGGCCACATACTTTTCCAGGCAGTCGTCGCCGCGGCCGGTATCGGTGAACACGTCGCCGTCGATGCCGCTGGTGTGAGTGAGCAAGTGGCGCATGGTGACGCGGGCAGCAACGTCCTTATCGGACAGTTGCAGCTCCGGCAGCACCTCGGCGATGGGCGCGTCGAGGTCAAGTTTGCCTTCATCGGCAAGCAGCATCGCCACGGTCGCCGTCCAGACCTTGGTGATGGAGCCGATCTGGAACAGCGAGTCGGGAGTCACCTCGACGCCGGTGTCCATGTTGAGCACTCCGTAGGCCGCTTCGGCCAGCTCGTCGTCCTGACCCGGCCGCAGGCGCAGAATTCCCAGCGCCGCTCCGGGTACCTCGTGGCGCTGAGCCAGTTCGGCCAGGCGCCGCTGCCAATGTGCGATGTCGATGCGCGGCTTGGCCTCGTCGGCGTACTGCTGCATCCACTCCACCACCCTTCGGTTGTAGTCGATACGGTGTGACGGACGCCCATCGAGGATGAATGGATGGTCGCCATCGGGATAAAGGACCATGCGCGTCGGCACCTGCCGCTCGCGCAAGGCTGTGTACCACTGCTGGGCCTGGCCGACCGGACAGGTCAGATCGGCGGCCCCGTGCAGGATCAGCGTCGGTGTGGACACCTCGCCCACTCGCGAATACGGCGACATGGCAAGGTAGCGCTGCGGATCCGACCACGGCTGGCCGCCCAGCTCGTATCGGCTCAGCAGATGGCCCTCGGCCGAGGTCCCGGCCATGCTCACCAGATCGGTGACCACCCCACCGGCGACCGCCGCCGCGAACCGGCGGTCACGGCTGGTCAGATAGCAGGTCATGTAACCGCCGTAGCTGTAACCGGTGACCGCCAGCCGGCCGGGGTCGGCGATGCCTTGCGCCACAAGCTGATCGAGCGGTTCCAGGAAGTCCTTGGCGTCCGCCTCGCCCCACGCGCCGAGCGCGGCGTTGAAGAACCGTTCGCCGTAGCCGTCACTGCCGCGCGGGTTGACCAGCAGCACGGTCCAGCCGAGCGCGACCAGTTCCTGGTGGTAGCGATGGATTTCGTCGGCGGCGCCGTTCCACGCGTTGTGTGGTCCGCCGTGCACATCGAGCAGCAGCGGCTGCGCGCCGGCCGTGGCCGGGTCGCGCATCAGCCAGCCGTGCACGACGGTGCCGTCGGAGATGGTGAACTCCACTTCCCGGCGTGCGTAAAGGTCTGCCGGCGCGCTGTGCTCGGTGCGCACCGTCCGCTCCCCGGTACGCAGGTCGACCGTGACGATCTCGCCGAACGAGGTGGGGGTGGAAAGCACGATCGCCGCGGTGTCCCCGGCCACCGACACGCCCGAAACAACCTCGCCTGCTGTGGCGACGATCGGGTGCGGCCGGCCGCCGGTGACAGGTACCGAATACAGATGGGTGCAGCCGCGGTCGCGCACGCAGAACAGCACGCTCTTTCCGCCATCGGCCAACTGCGGCCAGGCCCCCGGATAGGCCGGCCCGCCCGGCATCACATTGCGATCCAGCGCCTCGGCCAGATCGACAACCTCCCCACCGGCAAGCGGCAGGTGCAGTAGGTGGGCGTGGCCGACCGGGCCGGACGTGGTGCCGACGACGAGCAGGGCGTTGCCGTCGGCGGTGAAGGTGACCGCTGCGGCTATGCCGTCGGCGAGACCGGCCAAGCGGGAGACGGGAGTTTCGGTGGTGATGTCCACGGTGTAGACCGGGGCGCTCAGATTCAGGTCCGCGTCGGGTGCGGTCGCCGCGGCGTAGGCGAGGGTGGTGCTGTCGGGCGACCAGGCGGGATGCCCGGCGTGCCAGTCGCCGCTGGTGATCTGGCGCAGCCGCCGCGTTTCCAGGTCGAGCACATGCACGTGTTTGCGCCGCCCGCCCAGCAGGCCGACGCCGTCGGCTTGATAGTCGAGCCGGTCGGCGACGATAGGCGCGTGGGCATGCACGGCGTGCATGTCGACCACCGCGCCAAAGGCGATCTTCTTCCCGTCCGGTGACCACACCGGCCCGCCCGCGCCCAGCGGCAAATCCGTTAGCTGTTCGGGTTCGCCGCCGCCGGCGGGCAGCAGCCACAGCTGTGCCGGGCCTGCGCCTGCGCGCAGGAAGGCGATCTGGGTTCCCTGCGGCGACCAGGCCGGCGAGGTGTCGGCGTCGCCGCGGGTGAGCTGACACGCCTTGCCGTCCAACGTGTCCACCGACCACAGCCGGCGCACGGTCCGGTCGGCTGCGGCATCGCAGCTGCGCACCACGTAGATGCAGCGGCCGCCATCCGGTGACAGCGAAGGCTGTTCTGGTACCGAGAAATCAATCATCGACTTCTCCTTCATCGCTGGCCGCTGCGGGCGGCGGCGAGTAGCTGCCGCGTGTAGGGGTGCTGGGGATTGCTGAGAATGTCGTCGGCCGGGCCGCACTCGACGATGTGGCCGCCCTGCATCACCGCGACCGTGTCGCTGACATAGCGCACGACGGCCAGATCGTGCGAGATGAACAGCATCGTCAGCCGCATCCGCGCCTGCACCTGCCGCACCAGATTGAGCACGGTGCCCTGGATCGACACGTCCAGCGCGGAGGTGATCTCATCGGCGATGAGGACCGCCGGGCGACCGGCGAGCGCTCGGGCCAGCGCCACCCGCTGGCGTTGCCCGCCGGACAGCGCGGCCGGATACAGCCCGGCCCTATCCGCGGCCAGGTCGACCAGCTCCAGCAGCCGGGTGACCTCGGCGGCGATGGCGTTGCGGGCAAAGGCCCCTCGCGGCAGCGCCTCGGCGATCGAGGCGCCGACGGTCATCCGAGGGTCCAATGAGGAGTAAGGATCCTGAAAAACCATTTGCAGTGGGGTACGTTTCGGCAGCGGCCGCCCATCGAGAAGGATCTGCCCGCCGGACAGGGGAATCAGGCCGACCGCCGCGCGGGCGAGGGTGGACTTGCCCGAGCCGGACTCCCCCACCAGGCCCACGACGGTGCCCGAGGCGACGGTCAGATTCACCCCGTCGACGACGGTATGGCCGCGGCGGCGGGTTCCGTAGCGCACGGAAACTTCTTCGAACCTCAGCTCGCTCATCGGCTCACCTCCCGGTCGGCGTGCCAGCAGGCGACACGGTGTCCGCCCGGGTCCACTGCCAGCGGCGGATCGCTTGCCACACAAGCGCTGTCGGCAAGCGGGCAGCGGGGCGCGAAGGCGCAGCCGGGCGGAAGCTGCGCCGGGTCGGCCGCCCGCCCCGGGATGACCGTCAGCGGCTTGCCGCGATCGGTGTCCAGATCGGGGACGGCGGCCAGCAGCGCGCGGGTGTAGGGATGACGCGCTGCGGCCAGGTCTGCGGTGCGCAGATCCTCCACGATGCGCCCGGCATACATGACCAGCACCCGGTCGCAGACCTGCCGTACCACGGAAATGTCGTGGCTGATCAGCATCAGCGCGACTCCGTCGCTGGCCCGGATCTCTTGCAGCAGCGCCAAAACCTGCGCCTGCACGGTCACGTCGAGCGCGGTGGTCGGCTCGTCGGCGATGATGAGGGCCGGGCTTCCCATCAGCCCCATACCGATCATCGCCCGTTGCCGCATGCCGCCGCTGAGCTCGTGCGGGTACTGGCGGGCCCGCCGTTCGGGTTCGGTCAGGTGCACGGCGCGCAGCCGGTCGACGGCCCGCGCCAGCGCCTGCGCCCGGCCCAGCCCCTGATGCTGCTCGGCCACCTCGGCCAGCTGCCGGCCGACGCGATGGGTGGGGTTGAGCGAAGTCATCGGATCCTGGAACACCATGGCCAGGGACAGGCCCAGCAAACGCCGGTGTTCCTTGGCCGATCGCAGATCCTGGCCGAGGAACTCGATGCGGTCGGCGCTCACCCGGCCCGGTTCTTCGATCAGTTGCGCGATCGCGAGCGCGGTCAGGCTCTTGCCCGAGCCGGATTCGCCGACGATGCCGACGCTTTCGCCGCGGCCGACGGTGAAGCCGACGTCGCGCACCGGGCTGACCGGACCGAAGCTGATCCGCAGCCGCTCCACGGCGAGCACCACGTCGGCGGCGCTCATCGGCTGCGCCGGCTCGGGTTGTGACGTGGCCGCGGGTTCGCGGGACAGCACGGTGCGCAGCCCGATGGCCCGCGCCGCCGCCTCACCGAACAGGCTGAAAGCCAATCCCGCCACCACGACCGCGATCCCGGGCGCGAGGGCGGCCAGCGGATGCACATAGATGCCGTTGAGCCCTTCGCCGAGCAGCCGCCCCCAGTCGTACTGCGGCGCCTGCACGCCAAGGCCGAGAAACGACAGCCCGGCGAAGGCGAGCAGCGCCCCGCCCGCGGCCACGGTGGCGTTGACCACCAGCGGCTCGCCGACGTTGGGCAGCACGTGGCGGGCCAGCACCCGCAGCCGGCCCACCCCGGCGATGCGGGCGGCGTGCACGTAGTCGCGGTCGGCGACGGTGGACACCAGGGTGTGGGTCAGCCGGGCGAAGCTCGGGGCGACGGCGAATCCGATCGCCAGCACCGCGCCGCGCATGCCCACGCCGAAGATGACCGCGAAGAACAGGGCCAGCAGCAGGCCGGGGAAGGCGACCGCGATGTTGACCGCGGCGGTGACCCACCGGCCGGCCCGCGCCCCGATCAGCAGCGGGGCCGCGCCCAGCAGGAGTCCAATGAGGACACCCACCGCGGTGGCCATGATGGCCAGCTGCACCGACAGGCGGGTCGCGACCAGTACCCGGAAGAAAATGTCACGGCCAAGGCTGTCGGTGCCGGCCCAGTGCTGCGCCGACTGGCCCTGCAGGATCTGGGTGGTGTCGATGGTGGCGGCCCGGTCTGCCCACAATACGGGGGCGAACACGGCCAGCAGCAGCACGGCGGCGAGCAGCGCGGCGGCGCTCACCCCGACCGGCGATCGGAACACTCGGGACATGGCTCAGCTCTTCCGGATCGTCGAGCGCGGGTCGAGCAGGGCCAGCGCGATGTCCACCACCAGGTTGATCAGCAGCACGCCGATGCCATAGATCAGCACGATGCCCTGTACCACCGGATAGTCCTTGGCCAGAATCGAGGAGACGATGGTGCTGCCCAGGCCGGGCCAGGCGAAGACGTTCTCCACCAACACTGTTCCCGCGATCAGTCCGCCCAGGATGAGCCCACCCAGCGTGATGGTGGCGGTGAGGGCATTGGGCAGGGCGTGCCGAAGGTAGATCAGGCGGCTCGGCAGGCGCTTGGCCCGAGCCGTGCGGATGTAGTCGGCCTGAAGCACCGCAAGGGTTTCCACCCGCACGATGCGGGCCAGCACCGCGGCCGGCCCGATCGCCAGCGCGATCACCGGAAGCACATAGGAGTCGGGTCCGGACCTTCCGGCCACCGGCGCCCAGCCCAGCGTCACCGAGAACACATAGACCAGGCCGACCGCGACCAGAAACTCCGGCAGCGCGGCCAACACCGCGCTGGCCGAGGTGAAAGCCAGCTCGGCGGGACGGCGGCGGCCATTGCGGGTCGCCACCGCCATCGCCAGCCCCAGCGGCACCGAAATCAGGATCGCCAGCACGAAGGAGGCCAGGGCCAGCTCGATGGTGGCGGGCAGCCGGTCGCTGATCACCTGCGCCACCGGCAGCCCGGAAAGGGTTGAGCTGCCGAACTCGCCGGTGACCAGATGGTGCAGATAGTTCAGGTATTGCAGCCACAGCGGGTCGTCCAGGCCGAGCGCAGCGCGCCGGGCCTGGACCAGCTCCGCCGGTGCGGTCGGCCCCAGGGCCGCCCGCACCGGATCTCCGGGAATCAGATGGATCATCCCGAAGGCGGCAGTGATCACGACCCACAGCGAGACGAGCAACCGGCCGGCGCGGCGGATCGCGAATCTGTGCATCGTCAGCTCAGCCCAGCATCCGCACGGAGGCAGGGTCGACGCTGCCCGAGCTCAGCTCGAACGTGGCGCCCTTGCCGTAAACCCCGATGCTGGAGAAGGCGAAGGGAACGATGTCGCCATTGCCAACCAGCGCCTCTTCCGCCGCCGCCCACTGCGCACAGCCCGCCGTGCCGGCGGTCGCCGATGCCTTCTCAACCGCCGCTGTGTAAGCCGGGTTGTTGATGCTGGCGAAGTTGACGCCGTCGGGCGCGCTGGGGCCGGAGAAGAACGACACCAACTCGCTGGGCAGGGTGACGCCCAGCGGCAGGAATGCCGCGTCCCACGAGCCCTGGCCGCCGACGATGGCCTGCCCGATCTCGGCGTTGGTCACGCCCTTGAGGGTGACCTCGACCCCGGCCGCCTGCCACGCCTTCTGCAGCAGCTCCGCGGCCGCCTGCATGCCCGGGCCGACCGCGCTGGCGTAGTAGAAGTTCAGCTTCAGGTTCTTTCCGGACAGCGCGGTCTTGGCCGCGGCCGCGTCGGAGGCGGGCAGCTTCGAGGTGACCGTGTCCTGGGGACAGGGACCCAGGCCGGGGGCCACCAGCCCGGTCGCCGGTTTGCCCGAGCCGCTGGTGATGACCGCCATGAGCTGCTTGAGGTCGAGCGCCTGGGTCAGCGCCTTACGCGTCGCGGCGTCGGCGCCGGGCAGTCCGGCCTTCTGGTTGAACCACAGCTCGCCAAGGGGCGCAACGACTTCGCGCTTGTGCAGGTTCATCGCGGTGAGCCGGGCGCCGTCCGGGCCGACCACGACCGCGGCGTTGGCCTGATCGGTGGAGATCAGGTTGGCGGCGGTGGTTTCGTTGGCCACCACCTTGAGCACGACCGTCTCCGGCAGCCCCGCCTGGTCCTTGCTCCAGTCGCCGGGACCCCACGCGTAGTCCTTGCGGCGCTTGAGGGTGTAGTGGTCGTCGGCAACGGCTTCGGTCACGGTGAACAGGCCTGTCCCCACCGCGCCCTGCTTGAGCAGAGTGCGGTCCTTCATTCCCTTGTCGCACACGATGTGCAGGCCGCCGAGGGTGCGGTCGAGGAACGCAGACGGCGCCGGTGAGGTGACCGTGACGGTGCCGGCCGCGTCGTCGGCGGTGGCCGTGGCGCCCGGCGGCACATAAACCCCGATGCGCGAGGAGGCGTTCTTCGGGTCGCCCACGAAGGTGATATTCGCCGCGATCTGGGTGGCGGTCAGCGGGCTGCCGTCGCTGCAGGTGACGCCCTTGCGCAGGGTGAAGACGGCCTTGGTGGTGGTGGCCTCCCACTTCTCGGCGAGTCCGGCGACCATCTTGCCGTCCTTGTCGATGTTGATAAGGGAGTCGTAGAGGAACCGGTCGACCTGCTGAGTGGTCGACAGCGAGGTGAAGTGCGGGTCGAGGTTTCCGGGATCGGCGCTGAGGATCATCGTGAACGTTTTGCCCTCGGCGAACTTCGTCCCGCTGGGCGTAGCGCTGTTGCCGCTACACGCCGCCAGACCAAGCGCCAGCGCGCCGGCCGTGGCAAGGCGCAGAACCGCTTTCATCATGCCTCCAGATGGGTGACGCGGCGTGTGGCGCGGCCGCTGTGGATGTAGAGCGCGCGGCCGGAGCCGTCATCGCCGACGAAAACCTGCGGCATATGGATGCCGTAGTACGGCTGCACCGGGAGGAAGGTGTCGCCCTCGAAGTGCACCAGTTCTTTGCGCTCGGGCTGCCGGCCGATCTCGGCCAGCAGGCCCTTGGGTACCTCCTGCAGCCACAGCGTCCCGTCGCTCTCCTGCAGCACGGTCAGCTCGCCCACCTCCGAGGCGTAGGTGCCCAGGTACCGGCTGACGTCGACGGTGGCCGGCTGCGCAGGCGGTTTCGGCAGCGCCGGCATCTGCACCCCGGCCAGCTCGCGCAGCAGGTGCTCGAAGAGCTCGGTGTAGACGGCGATCGGGTTGCCACCGTTGGTGCACAAGGCAATGGACACCCCATGCTCGGGTACCACGCGCAGGAACGCGGACTGCCCGATGGTGCCGCCGTCATGGCCGAGCACCCTGGCCCCCGGCCAGTCGTAGATCTCCCAGCCGAGCCCCCACGAGGTGCCCATCAGGCCCAGCTTGGGCAGTTGCACCTGGGGCTGCTGCATCGCCTGGACGCTTTCGGCTTCCAGCACCGTGGTTCCATCCGCCGCCTTGCCCGCGGCGAGGTGCATCTGGGCGAAGGCGAGCAGATCGCGTGGGCGCATGGCGAGCATCGCCCCGGCCGGCGCGTTGGATCGGGCCAGCGCCCACACCGGTGCCGGTTGTGGGTCGCTGTCCGGGTCGGCCTGCAGGTGACCGACCGCCGCCCGGAACAGGATCGCCTCGTGCGCGCCGTTGGCGGCGTGGGTCAGGCCCAGCGGGGTGAACAGGTGCTCGCGCACACAGTCGTCGAAAGGCTTGCCCCGCAACACCTCCACCACACGCCCCAGCACGCAGTAGCCGGCGTTGTTGTAGGAGAACATCTCCCCCGGCGCGAACAGCTGGGCCGTCTCGCCCAGCGTCGCCACATATTTCTCGACGCAGTCATCGCCGCGGCCGGTGTCGGTGAAGATGTCGCCCTCGAAACCGGCGGTGTGCGACAGCAGCTGGCGTGTGGTGACGGCCGCGGCGGCCGACTCGTCGGCGAGCTGGAAGCCGGGCAGGGTGGCCCGGACTGGGGCGTCCAGATCGAGCCGTCCCTCCTGCGCCAGCTGCATGATCAGCGTCGCGGTCCAGACCTTGGTGATCGACCCGATCTGAAACAGCGAGTCGGGTGTGGCCTCGACACCGGTGGCTTTGCTGAGCACACCGGCGGCAAGGTCGATCACCCGGCCTTGCGCGGACACGGCGATCGCCGCGCCGGGTACCTTGTGTTCGGCCAACAGCGCAGGAAGACGGTCGTGCAGCCAGTTCGTGATCTCGTTCAGGCTCGACATGCGCCACACCATAGGGTCGGTCGATATGCGCTGTGTTCGTCGATCACGACAAGGCGGGCCCACCCGCTTCGTCCAGAACGACAAGAGGCCGCTTGGCCGATGGCGCTCGCCGGTCATCAACGCCCATGATCGGATGTTTTGTTGACCAAGCAACTGGCCGGGGGATGGCATGCGCTTACCATGGGCTGCCGCGATTGCATCGATAACGCTGATGTTCGGCATGGCCATGCCGGCCGCTGCCACAGAACCGAACACGGTACAGGCAGGGGCTTCGCCGAATGAACTTCATGCCGCGGCAGGCGGTCCGGCCGTCGACCTGTCCCTTTCCTTCTACATGGGGATGGACCACGTTCACGAAATCGAGGTCTCCTCGATCACTTTCCGGTGCTTCCTCACCGTTTGGGATTTCCGCCATGAAGGCGCGGGCATGACTCTGTTCCTGAGGGACCCAGCGACCGGGTCGTGGGATAGTGGGCATACCTCCGCAACCGGTGAATTCACCGTCAGGCTGTCTGACAAGATCAAGCTGAACCTGTTCGGCACCACCCAATTCACAGTGCCTATTCGGTTGTCATTTTCCAATGCTTCGTGGAATGGGTGGTGGCAGATCGTCGCCGCCGTCAAGGACCACGTTGCGGTTGACAGTGCGGGCAATCCGGTGACCGCTCGGCTTGAGCCTCGTGGAGTGGGCTCGGTCGAAGTGACCGGCGCGGCCAATTCGTATCACCCATGGAGCCCCGATCCGAAGAAGAAGCCGACCGGCCCGGCCAAGCCCAAACCGTCGACGATTCAGGAACCGAGCCCGACACCGGCCGCGGTTGTCCCTTCGCCGGCTCCGCAACCGTCGACATTCGACTCCCCTTCACCGTCCACAGTGGATCTGGCCGAGCCCATGCTGGCGGCGCAGACCTCTGACACCATGGTGACCACCTTGGGTTTGGCGGGCGGGATAGCCGCGCTCGGCGGGGCGACAGTCCTGGTGCTGAGATGGCGACGCCGTCGGGAACAGGCCCCGGCCCAGTAGGCTCAGCGGGTGACCATGATCGTGGTGCCCTATCACCAGGACGAGCGGCTGGCCGACGGTCAGCTTCCGGTGACCGGCGAGGTCGAGGTCGTGCAACCGGACCTGCCCGACGGTGACATCTGGCGACGGCTGGCCGCGCTGGACGACGCCGCCGCCGACCGGGTCGCCGCGTCTGTGCGCGCTGGGGGTCCCACCACGGTGATATCCGGCGACTGTCTGCTCGCGATGGCCGCGCTGGCCGGTGCGCAACGGGCCGGTGTGCACCCGGGCATCGTCTGGTTCGACGCGCACGGCGACGTCCACACCCTCGACACCTCGACCTCCGGCTACCTCGGCGGGCTGTCGCTGCGTCTGCTGCTCGGTGCGCATCCCGAGCTGCTGGCCGGTCCGCTCGGCGTACAGGTGGTGGCCGAGGATCGGGTCGTCCTGGTCGATGCCCGCGACCTCGATCCACCGGAGGTGGATTACCTGCGGTCCAGCTCGATCAGGCGCAGCGGCGTCGCCGAGCTGGACGTCGCGTCGCTGCCCGATGGCCCGCTGATCCTGCACATCGACGTGGACGTCACCGATCCCGGCGAGCTGCCCGGCCTGCTGTTCCCCGCGCCCGGTGGCCCACCGGCGACACAGGTGGTCGCGGCGGCACGGCGGATCCTCGCCACCGGACGGGTCACCGTGCTCGACATCGCCTGCCCCTGGCATCCGCTGGCCGACGAGCACACCCACCAGATCCGCGCCGACCTGCTCCGCGACCTGCTGGGCGCGCGGCACGCCTAGCTAGTAATGTTTCACCACCACGTCTTGGGCAACATTGGTGGTGTGCTTGGCGGCCGCCGAACGCAGCTCGGCCACGGGATCGATGGTCTCCGCCTCCTCCATCCAATCGCATTCGTCACACGTTGCCGCATAGAACCTCTTAGGCTCGTCCGTTCCTGAGTCGTAGTTGATCTCGAGGATCTCCACCAGGTGATCGGTCGGGGGCAGACCAAAGCGCTTGCGTTCCCGCCTGTCGGCGCGGGCCAGCCGGCCCTCGGCCAGCCAGCTCGGCGAGTCACGGAATGCTTGCGGGATAAGGACTTTCGGCCAGCCCAGCCAGCCGGCGGACAGGTGTGCCGGGATGAACAGCACACCAGCCCAGAAGCCCACCACGGCTACATAGTCGACGTAGATAAGTGCAGGCCAGCCGGGCGGCCGGACGCCGTCGTAGCTGACCGAGCAGAAGGCCAGGCCGAGTCCGGTGAACAGCGGGACGGCCCAGAGCCGGTAGGCCCGGCGGGTGCGCGACGGCGGCGCAATCACCGCGCGGGTGACGACAAACGCACAGCCGAGAACCATAAGGATGCCGAACACGAGTTCGGTCATGCGCAGTTACCGCTTTTCCGCTTGACCGTGTACTCGGCGTCGTCGTGGGTGATGCCGGAAGCCTGGCCGTCGAAGTGGGTTTCCACCTTCTGCCGGTTGCGGCGCTGCTCGTAGTGCAGATGCGGGGCGCTGGAGTTGCCGGTGCTGCCCACCCGCCCGATCTGCTCACCCTGGACGACCTGCTGCCCCTTGCGCACCAACGGAACCTCGAGCAGGTGCAGATATTGCGTCTGCCACCTGCCACCGTGGTCGATCTTCACCAGGTATCCGCCGCCGCGGCCTTTCGGGCCGTTCGGGTTGTCGGGGGTGCGGCCGCCCAGCGAGCCGTTGATCCCCGCCTCGGTCACCGTTCCCGCATACGACGCGAGCACCGGCCGCCCCCACGCCGACCCAGCCGTCGGATACATGTCGACGTCATAGTCGTCGTGGCCCGGATAGGTGCTCAGCTGCCACGTCTCGCCACAGGCCACCGGAAGCTGAAACAGCGGCCGCGGACCCGCCGGAAGCAGCAGCGGCACCACCACCACGGCCACCACCACGACGAGAGCGGCAGCACTGAGCGCCAGAACCAGCCGCACGATGCGGGCCCGACGTGTCCTGCGAACGCTCACGCCCGATCGACCTTTTTGCTCACGATCCAGGCGTGCTTTCCGACCTGGCGGCCGCGGGCGAACCCGAACTGCTCGAACAGCTCGACGGTCGCGCTGAACAGGAACCGGCCGGGCGCCTCCCGGCCGTCGGTCACCTCGGAGATGGCCTCGACCAGACCGCCTCCGGCTTGAGCGATCTGACCGAGTGCGCCTTCCAGCGCCAGCCGGGCGATGCCCTGACCGCGATGTTTCTTGTCCACGTAGAAACAGGTGATGCGCCAGTCGGGAAGCGGCGGCGCATCCTTGTCATACATGCGCCGGTGCTTGATGTTGGACAGCTCCTGCGGGCTGCCGTACTGGCACCACCCCTGGGCGAGGCCCGTCTCGTCGAGCACGAGAGCGGCGTGGGCGCCGTCGGTACGGACGCGGCGCTCCTTGACCTCGCGGTAGCTGATCCCCTTCTGGCCGCACTCCGGGTGGTAGCCAATGCACCAGCAGCCGCCGAAGATGCCGTTGTTTCGTTCGACAAGCTCGGCGAACACATCCCAGGTCGCGGCGTCGAGGGGCCGGACGAGATATGGCATCCTCGATTCCTCCTCACTCGCCCGGTTTGAGCGCGGCCAGGTCGCGTTCGGCGTAGAGCCGATGCTCCCATTCCTCGTTGAGCACGATGTTCAGGCATTCCTTGAGGGGAAAGGCTTCCTGCCTGGGCCATCCCGGCTCGAGGCGGCTGACCGTCGAGGCGAGCTGTTCGTCGGTCAGCGCCTGCATGACCTGGCCGACCATGTCCTGGCGTTCGCGCCGCACCTTGAGCACCTCCTCCAGCGAGGGCCGGGCGTCGCGGTCCCACGGGATGCCTTCCCAGCCGGGTGCGTCGTCCCACGGCAGGTCGAGCGGATGCCACGGCGAGACCTCGCCGTTGATCATGCGGGCTACCCAGGCGGCGCTGGCGAAGCCGAGATGCCGCAGGGTCTGGATGAACGACCACTCGCCGTCGACACTGCGGTGCAGCTCCGCTTCGGGCAGCTCCCGGGCCCGCGCCACGGTGCCCTCCCACAGGCGCTCCAGGATGCTCCACGCTTCCCGGAACCCGTCGCTGTCGTCGGGGCGCATCTTGGCCCGCTCGGGCATGCGGCGGTTCAGCTCGGCCTCGACCAGCGGCGCGATGTCGACACCGTTCATCACCACGTTTTGCAGCTCGCCACGGATGTCCACGTCAACCATCTCGACGCCGCGCATGCGGATGCCGGTGAAGTCGCTGCTGCGGAACTGCGCACCACTGAAATCGACACGCCGCATGGTGGTGTCTCGCAGGCTCACCCGCTCGAAGCGGGATCCGGTGAGGTCCTGATCGCGAAACTCGGTCATGGGACACCACCCTAGAGCTTATTCCGGACAATGTGCGCCCGCTTCTGCGGTCACCGGCCGGGTCCCCGCCCTCGGCCCGGCCCGTCGTAGGCTGCAGACGGGACGCCGCTGGCAACGGGGACGGCAATGGTACGCATCAGCATTCTGGGACAGCTCGAAGTGACGGTCGACGGCGAAGCCGCCGAGGTCACCGCTCCGATGCTGCGCCGTCTGCTGGCGTTGCTGGCCACCCAGCCCGGGGTGCCGATCGAGGCCGAGACCGTGGCCGACCGGCTCTGGCAGGGACAGCCGCCGCAGAACAGCCGCAAAACCGTTGCCGTGTACGTGCACCGGCTGCGCCGCATCCTCGGCGCCGACGAGCTGATCACCTTCGGGCCCAGCGGTTACGCCCTCGACGTCCGGCTGGTGCAGCTCGACGCGACCGACTTCGAACGGCTGGCGCAGCAGGCGTCATCGGCGCCCGAGACGCAGGCGCGCGAACTTATCGGCACCGCGTTGGCGCTGTGGCACGGGCAGCCGCTGGAGGGGTTTCACGACGTGGCCGCCGTCGCCCAGACCGCGCAGCGACTCGGGGAGATCCGGGCCGGCCTGATCGAGCAGCGCTTCGAGCTCGAGCTCGGCCTCGGCGAACAAGCCGGCCTGGCCGGCGCCATCAAAGAGGCCATCGCCGAGTTCCCTTATCGGGAAAAGCTTTACGGCCAGCTGATGCTGACGCTGTATAGGCACGGCCGGCGCGCCGAGGCGCTGGACACCTATCGCCAGATGTACAAGCTTCTGACCGGCGATCTCGGCGTGGAGCCGGTACCAGAGCTGCAAAATCTGCATCAGCAGATCCTCAACAGCGATCAATCCCTGGCGGTGCCTCCCCATCGCCCGCAGACGCCTTCGGTTCGGCCGGCCCAGCTGCCCGCCGGAATAGTCGACTTCACCGGCCGCGCCGGCCATCTGGCCGAGCTGGAGTCCTGGGCCACCGGCCCGGCCAGCACCGCGCCGCTGCTGCTGACCGGCGGCGCGGGGCTGGGCAAGACCGCGCTGGCCGTCCACTGGGGCCACCGCTACGCCGCGGCGACCGGCGCCGGGCACCTCTACGTCAACCTGCGCGGCTATTCCGCCGATCCACCGCTGCGGCCCATCGACGCGATCAGCTATTTCCTGCGCGCCTTGGGGACCGAGCCGGAGCAGATCCCGGTCGACCCGGCCGAAGCCGGTGCGCTGCTGCGGTCGCGGGCCGCCGACCAGCACCTGCTGATGGTGCTCGACAACGCCGCGAACGCCGAGCAGATCCAGCATCTGCTGCCCGGCGGCGCGCAGAACCGGGTCATCGTCACCAGCCGCGAGCGGCTCAGCGGCCTGATCGCCCGGCACAGCGCCCATCGCATCAGCCTGGAACGGTTCACCGAGGCCGAGGCGGTCGACCTGCTCGGCCGCATGATCGGCGCCGCGAAGGTGAGCCAGCAGGCCGACTCCGCCAGGGAGCTGGCCACGCTCTGTGGCTACCTGCCGCTGGCGTTGCGGGTGGCCGCGGCGAACCTGGCCGACGGCAGATACACCGGCATCGAAACCCTTGTCGCCGACATCAACGACACCGCGTGGCCGACACCCTTCGATCTCGACGACGATCCCGAGGCGGGGCCAAGAGCCGCGTTCGGTCACTCCTATGGCCGGCTGGCCCCGCCCAAGCAGCGTCTGTTCCGTTTGCTGAGCGCCATCCCCGGACCCGACTTCGCCGCAGCCGCCGTAGAGTCCTTCGCCGGCAACGACTTCGCCGACGCGGGCAGCACCCTGCGCGGGCTCGCCAACGCCCATCTGATCGAGCAGAATGCCCCGAACAGGTTCAGCCTGCACGATCTGGTTCACCGCTATGCCCGCAGCGTGGCGGAGGAGTCCGATCCTCCGGCGGTGCGCGATCAGGCCCGTCAGCGCCTCTACCGCTACTACCTGCGCTCCTGCGACGCGGCGGCCCGGGTGGCCTACCCGCACGTGCTCCGTCTGCATTGGACAGACGACGAGCCTGGGCCGGGCGAGGCTTTCGCCGGGCACGCCGAGGCGATGACGTGGCTCGATACCGAACGTCCCAACCTCATTGCCGCCATCGACGCCGCTTTCGGCGACGGCGACGCCGCGACTGCCAGCAACCTCGCCGACATGATGCGTGGCTACTTCTCCACCCGCCGCCTCAGATCCGATTGGCTCGCCGTGTCAGACCTCGCGCTGCGGGCCGCGGAGCAGACCGGCGACGTCCGCGCCCAGATCGCCGCCCGGCTGAGCACCTCGATGGTTCGTTGGGGCCTGGGCGAGTACAGCGAAGCGGCCTCCATCCTGCTGATCAACGTCGAGCTCGCCCGGCAGGCCGGCTGGATCGACGCGGCCGTCTCCAGTCTGGGCAACCTCGGCGGCATCTACGGCGAATGGGGCAAGCTGCAGGAAGCCGCCGACTGCCTGGAGCAGGCCCTGCACCTGCAGCCGGCCGACGGCCCGGCGACCACGAAAGCCAGCATCCTGACCAATCTCGGCGCCAT
Organism: Rhizocola hellebori; assembly: GCF_016862955.1. GTDB lineage: Bacteria > Actinomycetota > Actinomycetes > Mycobacteriales > Micromonosporaceae > Rhizocola > Rhizocola hellebori. Next base: position 64,915 of record NZ_BONY01000002.1, read on the forward strand.
GAGCGCCGACCTGGGAAGGCTCGACGCCTCGGTGGAATACGCTCTGGCCGCGTTGCGGCTGTTCGAGGAGATAGGAGTGGAGCTCGGCGCGGCGCGCGCCCGGGCCAACCTCGGCGAGACCACCCGTACCAAGGGCGACCTGCACGCCGCGAAGCTCTACCTGGATTCGGCCAGGTCCAAACTGGAGGGCATGGGCGACCCGCATGCGGAAGCCTCTGTGCTGGTCAGTTTGGCTATGCTGTACCACGAGCAGGGCGACCTTTCCGCAGCCCGCGACACCGCCGCACAGGCCAAAGACCTTGCCGAGCAAGCGGATGCGCCCATCAAGATCGCCAACGCCCTGACCGCCCTGGCGCTGATCGACCACGACCCTTTCCGCCACCAGGAGGCCATCGCCATCCTGTGCGAGTGCAAGGCCGCCCGCCACGAAGCCGAGGCGCGCCTTCACCTCGCCACCACCTTGCTGGCCCGCGGCGAGCTGGCCGAAGCCCAAGCGGTATGCGAGGACGCCCTCTGCACCAGCCGCCACGGCGGCTACCGTCACGTCGAAGCCGCCGCCATGGCCCTGCTAAGCCAAATCCATCACCAATCCGGCCACGCCGACCTGGCCCGCACCACCGCCACCCAGGCCCTCACCGCCCTGGCCGAAGTCGGCTGCACCCGCGACACCGATCGGCTCCAGAAAATCCTTTGGTAGGCCCGGCCATCTCATCACGGCCAGGCCCGCGCGGGTGCTACCGCCTACCCTTGCACGTTAACTGTCGGCTACTCGGACGACCGCGCTTGGCACGCCTTCCTCCTTCAGCAACTGGCTCAGCAAGCTGGTTTCCGCATGGGTTCCCAAAAATCCATCTCGTCTCAGACTGTTGGCGGATTCCAAGGCATCCTTCACGCTGCCATTAAAGACCTGCCGAAATGCCTTCAGAATTCCGCCGCCAGTCGAGTTGTTGCTTGCGAGTCGCAGACAATAGGTACCGTTCTGGTTCAACAGATGCTCCCGCAAGTCGGCCGGAGCAGGACCCCAATCGCCATCGTCCGAGACGAGTCCACAGGTGCTTGACAGCCTGTTCTTTCATACCCGCCGCCGAGCCCCCTCACAATGGAAAGTCGTTGTTCCAAGGCGCGTCGAGCAAGTCGGGATCCACACCTGCTTCCCGGACAACCTCATCAATGTCACCTATTTCGGCGACGATCCTCAGAAATGGCGTCCGAAAATCCGCCTCATAGAAACACACGTCGTCGTCAACTAGCCGCTTAGGTACCTCGATAGCCGCAACGCGGAACCGCCCGTCTGGGGTCGGCAGTACCCAGACCCACGAGTAGCAGTCCGGATCGCCACTCTTGCGCTTGGCAGATATCAAACCCTTTGACATCACAAGACGATTCTTAGCCTGCGTTCTCACCGACCACCCCAGAAGATTCGAACGATTGGACCCTCGAATGTATGGATCTGAAGATGCGGGAAGTCGCCGTCGGTGTTGCCGGGCCCGTGTCCCAGTACACGACCATCATCTCCAAGCTGATCATCCCAGTGGTACGTGCCTGCCTTCGATCCAAAATACTGCCTTGTGCCTGGACCATCGAATCCTGCGGCATTCCGGTAGCCCGCAGCCTGATACTGACCGAGGAAGATCTCCTCAGCTTCCGACCGAGAGCCGACCATAGCGCTGGTCGCGCCATTCTTAAGGTCTCTTGCCGCCTGTCCAACCTTGGGGCTCGACCACGGAATATCGGGGCTGCCGCCACCACACCGGCAGCTCTCCGGATGGCCCGGAACCTTGCCACCGCAGTTGTGGACCAGGACCGGGGTGTCGCCGGCGACGACGTAGTAGGTGTGGACGTTGGCGACGGTGAGGTCGCGCATTTCTTTGACGCCGTCGAAGTTTCGGACCGCGATGACGTAAAGGGTCTGGCCGTCGGGGCCGGTGAGGGTGGATTGGCCGGGCTTGAGGCCCGCGGCGATCACCCAGGAGCCGGTGGTCGCGTCCCACAGGGGGTGGTGCTGGGTGGTGTGCAGGACAGTGGTCGAGGTCGGGCCGCGGGTGGTGCCGGTGCCTTGGGCGGTGCGGCGGCCGAGGTCGGCGGCGGGTGAGCCTTCGGCTGGGGTGGAGCTGACGGTGATGTCGGTCAGGTCGAGGTCGATGTTCTTGTGCAGGGCGGTGACGGGTTGTTCGCTGGTGTGGCCGGTGAGTGGGTCGGTCGCGAGGACCTTGTCGCCGAGTTTGATGTCGGCGATGGCGACCGCCACGCCGCTGGCGAGCAGGACTTTGGTAGCCGGGTCGAAGCTGTGCAGGTTTCTGGCTTCCTGCGCGACTGCCATGCCCACGTCGCGGACGGCGCAGGCAACGTTGCTGCCGACCTTGTTCTCGAATTTGATGGCGGTGTTTCGGACGGCCGACAGGGTGGCGTTGGCGGCTTTGCCGACCGCGGTGCTTGCCACCTTGGCCGCGGCGGCCTTGGCGGCGCTGGTGGCCGCGCTGCTGGCGGCCTTGCCACCGGCTGTTCGCAGGAGGGCTCGGACGCCGGCGCCGAGGCCTGCGCCCAGTCCTAAGGTGAGGACGCCGATGACGCCGCCGATGGCACCGTCGATGAGCGCGCCGCCCCAGAGTTCGGAGCCGGATTTGCCTTGCAGGGCACCGGTGGTGAGGCTGCCCACGAAGCCGCCGACGAAGCCTGCGGCGAAGGCGCAGCCGATCGAGCCCGCGCCGGCGGTGACGGCCATGCAGACCGCGCCGACGATGACACCGGCGACCGCGCCGGCGATGGCGCCCACGGTGCTGGCGTTGCGGCACCAGAAACTGGCCTGGCATTTGGCTTGCTTTTCCGCCTCGGCCTTCTCGATGCCTTTCATGGCGGTGTCTTGCAGGACTTCGCCGATCAGGAAGGCGGTGACGTGGTCGCGGTCGGTGCCGTCTTCGTAGCCCTCGTACTGGCCGCCGCGAAGGTCCATGATGCGGGCGTATTCCTCGCAGTCGCGGGCCTCGGCGGGCAGCTGGTCCTTCGGGATGACGACACCGTTGATCTCACAGGTGTCCTTGGTGACTTTGAGGACGGTGCAGTTCTCGAAGACCTTGGCACCGGTTGCGGTGGGGCACACCACCTCCTTGGGCGGGTCCAGCATGCACTTGGTGTGGTCGCCGATAACCCGGTCGCAGGTCTTCTTCACCGGATCGACTCGGATGTCTCCGCGCTTGGATCCGCAGCCCGGAGCGTATTCGCCGCCGTGGCAAGGTGGCTCGGGAGTGCCACCGCCGTCGGTGCCGCAGCCGTGGGCGTGCTCGGAGCCACGGCAGACCGGGCCCTTCGGGGTCTGTGGCGCGCTGCCGCCGTCTTCGTTCATGCGCATGTGGCCACTGGGGTCCACATTGGTCAGTGGGTTGTTGGCGACGTAGGAGTAGCGGTTGGGGTTGCCCGGGTCGGCGATGGAGTCGCGGGAGTCGAACTGGCCGGTGTCCGGGTTGTACCAGCGGGCGGCCATGTTGACCCGGCCGGTGCTGGTGTCGGTCCACTCCGATTGGAAACCCAGGCTTCCGATCAGGCTGGAGGTGCCGATGGGTTTGCCGAACGGTTCGTACTTGGCGTTGCGGGACAGGGTGGTGTCGGTGGCGCCGAACTGGGCCACGACATCGCTGTGCAGGTCGGTCCAGGTGTAAACCTTCGAGTTTCCGGAGGTGTCGGCCACACCCGCGAGGTCGCCGCCCGGGGCGCGGATGTATTGCGCTGTCGCATCGGCGGCCAGGTCGTTGCCGGTACCCGAAAAGGAATGCCCTGGACGGATGGAACGGCCGAGCGCGTCGTAGCTGTAGGACTGCGACCCTTGGCCGGTGATCTGGCCGAAGGCGTCGGCGGTGGTCGAGGTGGTGACGGTGCCGACCGTGGTGCCGCTCAGCGTTCCGCGCGGCGTGTAGGTGTAGCTGGTGCCGCCCGTGCTGCTGGTGAGCAAACGGTTGCGAGCGTCGTAGGTGAAATTGTTGGTGCCGGCGGTGATCCGGTTTCCCGAGTTGTCGTAGGTGTAGGCGGTGCTGGCGACGCCGTCGCTCCACGAGGTGATCCGGTCGGCCAGGTCGTAGAGATAGGTGTTGGTGACGTTGGGGCCGCCGAAGCCGGTGGTGGTCTTGGATATTTCGTTGCCGTTGAGATCCCAGTCGTAGCTGATCTTCCCGACTGTCGCGCCGCCGGTGGTCTTCAGCTCATCGGTCATGAGCCGGTGGGTACCGGTGTGGTAGCCAAGGACACGAACGTTGGCATTGCCGTGGGTGACCGATGTGACCTGGTTGAGGTTGTTGTAGCCGTAGTCGAGCTTCAGCGTGCCGTTGGTGATCGTCTTGAGCCGGCCGGCGGTGTCGTAGGCGAAGCCGGTGGTGCCCGCGGCGTCGGTGCGGGTGAGCAGCTGGCCCTCGGGTCCCCAGGTGGCGCTGGCGTTGCCGGAGGTGCCGTTGACCGACAGCGGCAGGCCGCGGTCGTCGTAGGTGATGGTGTTGGTGCCGCTGGCGCCGGAGAACTCGGTCATCCGCCCGGCGTCGTCGTAGCTGAAGGTGCGATCGGTGATGACCGAACCGGCCACGCCGTGCTGGGTCCGCAGATTGCCCATGGTGTCGTAGCCGTTGGTGACGGTCACATTGCCGGGGCTGAGCTGGGTACCGACGCGGCCGTTGAGGTCATAGCCGAAGGTGAACGTGCGATCGGCCAGGGCCGGGTGCGCCGCAGTCGAAGGCTCGATGTTCGACTCGGGCAGGCCCCAGACGTTGTACACAGTGTCGAAGCTGTTGTTGCGCCCATCGGTGAACCGGGTCTGCCGCCCGGCCGGGTCGTACCAGTATTTGTCGGTGATGCCGGTGGCGGCGGTGACCGGCTGGGTCGCCTGTTGCAGCAGGCCCGTGGCGTCGTAGGTGTAGGTGCGCGTGGTGCCGCGCGCGTCGGTCGCGGTGACCACCCGCCCGGCCTTGTCGAAAGACTGCGACGTCGTTGTCACGACGGCGTTCGCCGCGGTGTAGCTGGTGGTCGCGGTGACCTGTCCAGCCAGGTTGAAGGTCGGTTTGAGGTAGGTGCCGTCGGCCTGGGTGGCTTTGGTCACCCGGCCGCGGGCGTCGTACTGGTAACCGGTCACGTTGTTCGCCGGGTCGGTGGCCGAGGCGACCTCGCCGGCTTTGGTGAACGTGGCGTGCGACTTGAAGTGCGACGGTGAGTCCACAAGCGACTGCCGCATCGGGTCACCGGCCACAATCGCTGCGGTGCAAGGGGTTTCGGCCACTCCGTAACCGAAGCTGGTGGTGTACGTGGCGGAGGTCTGCCGCACCAGCTGGGTGGTGGTGCACTTGCGGCCCAGGAAGTCGTAGGTGGAGGTGTTCTTCGCGCCGGTCGGATCGGTCACCGACAGCACATCACCGAGCAGGTCATAGGTATAGCTGACGGCCTTCAGGTTCGGTGGCGTGATTTTGGCCAGCCGTCCCATCTGGTCGTAGGTGTAGGAGGTGACGTTGCCCATCGGGTCGGTTTCGGAAGCCACCTGCCCGGTGCTGGTGAAGGTGCGCGAGGTGCGCGGGAGCAGAGGCGTGGACGATCCCGGCGGGGTGTAGGAGGGAAGCCGCTGGGCCAGGGCGCGGCCGGCGGAGTCGTATTCGGTGACGGTCACCTTTCCGGTGGGGTCACGGGTTTCCGTCGCCGAGCCGAACGTGTCGTAGCCGATGGTGGAGATCGGCGGCAGGGTGGTGAGCACGCCGTTGGTCATGGTGGCCACCGAGGGCGCGGTGCTGACGACCTGCCGTCCGGCTTCGTCGTTTTCGTACTGCCACACGTTGCCCAGCGGATCGGTCTGCGCGATCACCAGACCACGCTTGTCCAAGGCGAAGCGCGTGCGCTCCCCCAGCACCCCGGCCGGGCTGAGCGTTCCGGCCTTGACCGTGGCCACTTCAGCGTCGGTCAGGGCGCGGGGATAGACCTGGACGTCGCGGATCAGGCCACGCAGGTTGGCCTCCCCGTCGCCGTCCAGGTGGCCGGCCGCCATGAAGGCGGTGGTGGAAAACGTCCCGGAGCCAACCTGGATGCGCGGAGTCCCGGCGATGTTGGGCTGGCCGTTGGCCGGGTAGTTCGGGTAGATGTACAAGCCGAGCGGGGCCACGGTGGACTTTGCGATGATGTCCACGGTGCCGTCGCCGTTGTAGTCGCCCGCGGTGAACAGATAGTTGGTCCAGCCGTTGCCGATCTGGACACCGGTCGCGAACGTGCCGTCGCCCGCGCCCTTTTCCCAGTAAAGAATCCCGGCCGGGGTGCGCACGACCAGGTCGCAGCGGCCGTCACCGTCCATGTCGCCCATCGCGTAGGTGTTGCCACCCACGTTGGTGCGCACGGTGATGGCCGAGGAGAGCTGGCTGGTGCCGGTGCCGCCGGTCTGGTGGTGGTAGACCAGGTTCCCGCCGGAGGTGGCCACGGCGACGACGTCGTCGCGGCCATCGCCGTCGACATCACCCGCGGCGATCTGGCTGTAGGGGCACGGGTTGAGAATGTTGGTCGCCGTCGAGCTGAACGTGTTGGCGTCGCCCTGCCCGGTATTGAGCTGCAGCAGCAACCCGGAACTCTCGCAGCGCAACAGGTCGTCCAGGCCGTCGCCGTTGAGGTCGCCCAGCGCGGTGGGCACGCCGGTGAAACCCGAGCCGAGGTCGACGGTGGCGCCCGGTATGGAGTTGGTGGCCGTGTCGCCGCCACTGTTGCGGTAGTAACGCGCCGCGCCTGCGGTGTCGCGGATCAGCAGATCGGGCCGGCCGTTGAGGTCCGCGCCGGATTTCGCCGCCCCGATCACGAATTTGCCGCTGGCGCCCCAGGGAAGAGCGACGCGTTTCTGGGTACCCGCCAAAACGCCATTGACGTAGATCTTCATGGTTTTGGCCCGTGCGTCGTAGACGCCGGCCAGATGCGTCCAGGCGCCCACGCTGACCGCCGTGGAGGAGGCCACGGTCTCGTAGCCGGCGCCGCGCGAGTCGTCGCGCGGCATGGTGAAGTTCCACCTCCCGGTGGCCCGGTTGTAGTAGAGCGTGAAGCCGCTGACCGCGGTGCCGTCCTGGCTGGCGATGGTGACCGGGATGGCGGTGCTGTTGACCTGGGTCCACGCCGAGACGGTGAAGCTCGAGCGGGTGTCCACCGCGGAGGTGGCCGAGGTCAGGTATCCGGTGCCGTCGAAGGACGCGTCTGTTCCGCTCAGCGTGACATTGCCGACCGCGCTGAGGGTGTTGCCGCCCAGGGCATCGGGAGCCAGCGCGCCGGCGTTGAGCCAGCGGGCGTTGCCCGCGTTGTGCGGGTTCGCTCCCTGCGGTCCATTGTAGACAGTGTGGCTGAGCACGTTGCTCTGCGGATCGTAGGTCCAGCGGTTGAGGTCGAGGGTGACCCCGCCGGTGTCGCTGGACGCGATCGACAACACGTTGTCATCGTCATCGTAGGTCGAGGAGACGACCCGGTTGAGCCCGCCGGGATCGCTGACCGAGCCGGTCTGCCGCGACGCCGCGTCGACCTGATAGGTGGTGACCAGGCTGCCGTTGCCGGTGATCTGCTTGGTCAGGTTACCGGCCAGGTCGTAGAAGTTCTCCTCCATCAGGTAGGCACGCGCGCCCGCGTCGCGGCTTTCCTTGCGCCACTTGCGCCACACGGTGCCGTCGTCGTAGTAGTCGTAGCTGGTGGCCCAGCCCATCGCGTCGACCGTGTTGGCGACGCGGCCGGCCGGGTCGTAGTCGATGGTGGAGATGACCAGGTTCGCCGGCGTGCTGGGCGCGTTGGGGTCGCCGGTCCAGTCCTTGACCGACGCGGTCAGCTCCCGGCCCACCGCGTCGTAGGTGGTCAGCACGGTGACGCCGGAGGCGTTGGTCACCGACACCGCCTGGCCCAGCCCGTTGTAGAGGTAGGTGGTCTTCTTCCCGGCCGCATCCGTTGCCTGGTAAAGGTTTCCGTGGTTGTCGAAGGTGGAGCTGATGACGCGAGCGGCGTCCCCGCCCTCCAGATCGGTGATGGTCTGCTTGGTGTTGTGGCCGTCGTAGTCGTACTCGAAGACGCTCTTGGCGCGGTGATAGGCGCCGGTGACCCGGTTGAGCACCCGCGGCATGCTCTGCGAGCTCACCCGGGACTGCTTGTCGTAGGCCAGATCGGTGTCCAGTGCCGGATAGGCGGCGTTCTGCTCGTGCTGCCGGATCATCCGGCCCAGCGCGTCGTAGGTGAAGGTCGTCGCCTTGCCGGCCGCGTCGGTGATCGTGGCGACGTCGCCGGTGCGGTAGTAGGACACGGTCTGCACCCCGCCGCCGGGGCTGATGGTGCGCACCGGCAGTCCGGCCGGGATCCGGCCGGTGTCCACGGCTTCGGTGCCCGAGGGCAGGCTGAAGTCCATCCGGGTGGTGCGCCCGATCGGGTCGGTGACCGCCACCAGGTTGCACCGGCTGTCGTAGGTGTAAGTGGTCAGGTAGGTGTTGTCGGCCGGGCCCAAGGACCGGCCGTCGCGTGCGGTGAGCATCTTGCCGTTGCACGGATCCAGCGGGTCGGCGGCGTTGTTGTAGTAGCTGTAGTAAACCGTGCCGCAGACGGCCGCGCTCGGGTCGGCCGACCGTTTCTGGCACGAGGTCTGCTCGGTGATGTTGCCCTGCTTGTCGTGCACGAACTGGACGTAGTTGCCGTTGGGGTCGGTCTGGGTGGCCAGCCGCCCGGTCAGCGCGTCATAGCCCATGCGGATGCGCTGCCCGGTCGCGTCGATGGTCTCGACCAGCCGCCCTGACGGTAGCTCAAAGCGTTGCTGGGTAAGCTTTGCGCCCGACGGGTCGGTGATGGCGTACCGCTTGGTCAGCGCGGTGCCGGTGGCCTTGTTGCGCGAGCCCGCCTGCGCCGAGGCCACCGCGGCGGAAAGCTGCTTGCGGTAGATGGACACCTCGGCGATGTCGCCGGTGAAGTAACCGGTCGCGTTCTGCTGCGCGAAAGGCCACGAACCCGAGGACGGCCCGGCACCCACCTGCGCGAAAGTCATGCCGGCGGCACTGATGGCACCGGTCAGCGCGGTGGCGGTGACCGGCACGCCGTCCAGGTAGAGCATCTGCGAGTTCGTGGAGGCCGAAAGCAGCGCATGATGCCACTGCCCGTCATCGACCCGGCCGACCGACGCCAGCAGGTTGGTGGCGTTGCCGTTCCAGAACTTGCCCCGCAGCCGGCCATCGGTGCCCACGTAAAGCGCCGGTGTCCAGGAGGCCGGGGTCGTGCCGATCGGCTGGTCCTGGTACCCGAAAAGCGTTCCCGTAGCGCCGGATCCGGCCTTGAACCACAGCGCGATCGACTGCGGCTGCGCTCCGGGCACGTCTTCGGGCGGCAGCTGCAGGTATCCCCCGGCGCCGTCGAAATGCGCCGCCCAGGTCGCGCCGCCGAACGGCCCCTCCGCGGAGCCGAGCAGCACGTTGCCGCTGTATACGGCGGTGCCCCCGTCGAGTTCGTTGACCGCGTCGGAAACGCCGGTCTCCGACATGCGCCAGTAGTCGGCCGGCGATGCCCCGAGCACAGTGCTGCTGTGCACGAGGTATGAGCCCTCCACCGCCGGGGCATCGACCTTCCACAGTCCCCCGTTTTCGTCCGTCACCTGGGTGACGGTTGAGGTGATGGCGTCATAGCGCACGTCGGCGGCGATGTTGCCCGACGGCCGGGTGATGGTGGCCAGCGGGCGGTTGGCGTTGTCGCGGGCGGATTTGAGCGCGCTCACCTGTGCCTGCGTCAGCGGCCGGTCGAAGAAGGCCACCTCGCCGATGCTGCCGGAGAAGTAGTTCGCGTGCCCCTGGTTGGTCAGCGGCGTCGGGTTGGGGTAGCTGGGCCACTCGCCGCCGAAGAATCCGGCCCCGAGGTATTGGTACTTCTGGTTTCCGGCGACGACGAGACCGGTCTTTGTGCCGACCGCTACGCCGTCCTGGTACAGGGTCTGGCTGTTGCCCGACGCGGCGATCACCGCGTGATGCCACTGCCCGTCGTTGACCGCGGGGCCGGTCGAGGTCATCGAGGCGTGCTTGCTCGTGGTCCACACCTGTTCCGGCGACACCGGATTGACGCAGTCGCGCACCATCAGCACGTTGCCCTCGGCCGCGGCCTTCTGCACCACCAGACAGCGGCCGGTGGAAGACACCACGATGTTGCCGTTGGGGTCCATGCGCCACTTCTGGTTGGCGTTGGTGCTGCACGGATTGATCACGACGCCCCGGTTGGCGACCCCGTCCACCGCGTCCAGGCAGCGCAGCTGCCCGCCGACGGTGGTGCCGATGGTGCCGTTGCTGTTCCATGCCCACTGCTGGCTGGTGGTGTTGTAACAGGTCCACAGGTGAGCCTTGGTGCCGGGGGCGTTCGACGGGCCGACCACGTCCATGCACAGCCCGGCCTCGCCCGCCAGCAGGCTGCCGAAGTTCGCCACCCCGGGCGCGACCGGGAACTGGCCGACGAGCTTGCCGGTGGTGTCGACATACAGCGTCGGGGTGTAGTTGCGGTTGGTGGTGCCCACGGTGATGGGCTGGTTCGACTGGCCGAGAATGACCCGGCCGGTGGCGGTGGTTTTGAACCACAGGCTCACGCTTCGGTACCCGGACTCGCTGACCAGATTCTGCGGCAGCGCCACGCTGGCGTCGGTGCCGTTGAACTGTGCCGCGGTGCTGGGCGTGCCGACGAGCGGGCCGGGCTGTCCAAACGCGACGGTCGCCGAGGGCACGCCGTTGTCCGCGCCACCCTGATCCAGCGCGCTGCTGACCGCCGACGACGACCCGGCCGCGTCATTGAGCCGCCAGTTTGAGGTGGGGCCAAGGTTTTCCACCAGCGACGGGTACCCAGTCCCCTGCGCCGCATAGGCATAGACCGTGCAGTGCACGCTGTCGTCGGGCGGGCACACCTTGGTCAGCAGCTGGCCGGTGTAGGTGAAGACCCAGGTCGATATGGTGCTGGCGTCCCCGGGCGTGGCCGGGTCGGTGGCCACCTGGGTCACGTGCCCGCCCGACCAGGTGAACGACAGCGCCCGCCCCGAGGCGGAGGTCATCTTCGACACCTGCAGGCTTCCGGCCGGGTAGGTCAGCGTCTCCTTGCGCCCGCCCGCGTCGGTCAGCGAGGTGACCGCATAGGCGCCGCCGCTGGCCTGGGTGAAGTCATAGGTGATGCCGTCGCGGTCGCGCAGCCGGTAGCCGAAGACCGGGGCGCTGACCGTGGCCGGGCAGGTGATGACCTGCGCGGAACTGTTCAGGCAGCTCAGTTTCGCGCTGCTGCCCTGCGGCGGGGCCCAGCTGTGGTCGGCCCGGCGGCCGAAGACGGCCTCCTGGCCACCGGAGTAGACCACCGAAAGTGTTTGCGGCGCATGGGAAGTGGCGTCCACGTCCAACTCGGAGATCCGCATGTCGGCCAGGCTGGACCAGCCGGTGCCGAAGGCGAGCGTGCTGCGGGTGTCAAGGCTGTTGTAGGTGCGCCGGTTGTCCAGCGGCGGCCCCACGGTCGCGATCTTCACGTCCGTGGCCGAGGTGGTGTAGTTGCCAGCGCTGGGCTCGAATCCCTTCACCCCGTTCTCGGCCAGCCGCGACGTGACCGGCGGCTGCACCGGCAGCGTGGTCAGGCTGTACACCGAGGGCGGGCTGGAGCTGGCGCCGTCGCTGGCCACGATAGCCCAGCTGTACGCCTCGCCCTTTTGCAGCTTTCCGGCCGGTACCTGCCACGACGACGACGCGATCTGGCCGGAGTCCGCGACCACCGCGCCGTTGTCGTCGTAGACCTGGAACTGATATGTGAACGGCGAGCCGGAGTGGTCCGGGTCGTGCGCCTGCGCGATGAGCACCGGGGTGAGGCTGGGCGAGTTGTAGCCCGATGGCGGGTAGGCCCCGTCGACCTGGGGGGTACCCGGTCCGGTGTAGACCAGAATCAGGTAGGGCGAGTAGGCGTAGTTGGCGTAGTTGCGTGAGGTGAAGCGTTTCCATTGGGTGCTGTCGGTCTCCGACGGCGCCACCAGAGCGAGCCCGTTGTTGGCCGTCCCGGTCAGCCACGCCTGGATCGGCGCGGTCTGCAGGGTGAAGGTGACCCCGGTGCCGACGCTTCGGTTGCCTTCGTCGTTGCCGCACGCCGCGCCGGGGTTCGGGGTGGCCGAACCCATTTCCGCGCCGAGGCTCGGGCCCGGCCAGTCGACCGTGGCCGCCTCCCACGCCGAGGTGACCGGTTTGACGAGGACCTTCTTCGCGGTGCAGTTGTAGGTCCACGACAGCCACGCCCACAGGTACGCGGCCGAAATCGTCGAACCGGCGAAGCTGGACGAGAACCCGGTGAAATGCATCAGCGAGCGGGCGACATGGGTGCCGCCGTCGTAGGTGCCCACAGCAAGGTTGTCCTCGGCGGAATGGTCGACGCTACTGGTCTTGTATACGTAGGTGTCGCCGGTCTCTTTGAACGACGAGGGGTCCAGGGTGACCGGGAAGACCCGCGCCGGGTCGGCGAGCCACTTCGCGTCCGGGGTCACCCGCAGCGTCGTGCCGCCGTTGACAAGCTCGTAGCGCACATCGTCGGATCGGGTGAAATCGCCTGAGGCGCGGTCGAATTTGGCATCGGTCATGAAACCGGCCGGAGTGGACGCCTGGACCAGACCGGCGGAGTCCTTGAACAGCACCGAGCCGTTGGGGGCCAGCGACGCGGTCAGGCCCTCCAGGTCGAGCGGGAAGTCGAACGAGGCCGGCACCTGTGCTGAGTGCAGGATCAGCGACTCCTTCACCCCGATGCCAAGCGTCTCCAGCTTGAGGTCCACGCCTGGCAAGACCCCGCGATACAGCGCGGAGTTCGCGTCAAGCAACGGCCTCACGGCCGCCGCCCCGGATAGCCCATAGGAATAGGAGTGCCCGGCGTCAAGCCGCATCGTCACCAGATGCGCATCCGCGCTGTCGCGGCCCAGCGTGAAGTCGGTGTCGGCCGCTTTCTGGGCCACCCGGCCGTCGCCGGCCAGGTGCAGCTGCCGGTCGATGCGCTGCCACACGCCCCGGCCGTCCTTGTAGTTGACCGGGTCCTGGTACACCTTGCGAGCGAACGAGCCGTCCGCGTTGCGGTACATGTCCGAGGTCGGCGTGGACTCCTCCGCTATGCGCACACTGGTCGCCGGATCGAACGTGCCGAACCGGTGCGGCGTGACGAACGGCTTGGTGACCCGCTGTTTGGCCGGCGGCCCGTCGGACAGGCCATTCGGGTCGGTCGCCGACGTCGGCACCTGATGGCTGTGCCGGTCGGCGCTGCCCACCACCTGGTGCGGAATCTGCCCGAACGCACCGGCGGCGAAGGAGGGCGACTGCTTGAGCCACGACCACAGCCATGCCAACGGGAAGCCGCCGTCGCTGGGCAAGGCCCCGGACGGCAGCCCGAACGAAATCGCCATGGCGAGGACAAGAGGAACCACGATGCGAACGCCGCGCATGTCAAAGCCTCCGTGAAGCGTGGCAGGTACCGGAGCCGCGATGCTGGCACCGGGCGGTTTCAGATCGGTTTCGCCGCCCCTTGTGCGCAGAAGGAAACGGTGTTTCCATCTGGGGCATGCTCTCTATTGCCGGTGGGGTACGCGAGTTCGCCCGCGCCACCCCGAAAACGGTCGCGGTCATCGACGGCGAACGCCAGCTGACCTATGCCGAGCTTGACGACAGGTCGTCGCGGCTGGCGCAGGCGCTGCTCGGGCGGGGGCTGACGCCCGGCGACCGGGTCGGGGTGCTGCTGGGCAACCGGATGGAGTACCCGGAGATAGCGGCCGGGCTGGCCAAGGCGGGCCTGGTGATGGTGCCGCTCAACCCGCGGCTGACCATGCCCGAAATCGAGTTCATCCTGGACCACTCGCAGGCGCGGGCCTGGATCGCCGACGGCGACTACTCCTGCACACTGCGCCTGGACGACACCTACGAAAAAGCGCTCGCGGAAGCGTCCAGCCACGACCCACGGATCGCGGTCGATGAGCGTGAAACGTTCTGCGTGGCCTACACCTCGGGTACCACCGGCGACCCCAAAGGCGTGCAGATCTCCCACCGGTCGCGGGTTCTGACGTTCTACGCCAGCGCGCTGGAGTGGGGCCTCGGGCCGGGGCGGCGCACGATCGCGGTGGCCCCGATGTACCACGGCGCCGGTTTCGCCTTCGGCTACACCGCCGTCTTCTGCGGGGGCACGGTGAGCATGCTGCGCTCGTTCGACCCAGCCGCGCTGCTGGAGATGATCGCCCGGGACCGGGCCCAGTCGGTGTTCCTGGTGCCCACCCACGCCCAGCTGCTGCGGCCGCTGATGGACGGCAGCCACGATCTGTCGTCATTGGACACGTTGTTCTTCAATGCCGCAGCTCTGCCCAAACCGCTCAAGGAGTGGGTGCTCGACGCCTTCGCCGGCGTCGGCGTGCACGAGCTTTACGGGTCCACCGAAGCCGGGGTGGTGACCAACCTGCGCCCGGCGCACGCGCGCAGCAAGGCCGGGTCGGTGGGTCATCCGTGGTTCGCCACCGAGGTGCGGGTCGTCGACGACGAGGGGCAGCCGGTGCCGGCGGGCACGCCCGGGGAGTTGTTCAGCCGGTCGCCGTACCTGATGAATGGTTATCTGCACAACGAGGCCGCGACCGCCGCATGCACCACCCAGGACGGGTTCCTGACCTCCGGCGACGTGGTGGTCGTCGACGACGAGGGCTTCATCAGCATCGTCGATCGCAAGAAGGACGTCATCATCACCGGCGGGGTCAACGTGTACCCGCGTGACGTGGAGGAGGCGCTGGTCACCCATCCCCTGGTAAGGGAGGCGGCCGTGGTCGGGGTGCCCGACGAGCGTTGGGGCGAAAGCGTTACGGCTTTTGTGGTCTGCCACGACTCGCTCACCACGGAGGCGCTCGACGCCCATGTGCGCGAGCGGCTGGCCGGCTACAAGACACCGAAGTCCTACCAGGTGGTGGAGGCGCTGCCGCGCAACGCCGCCGGCAAGGTGCTCAAGCGGCAGTTGCGCGACGAGCTTACTCAGCGCGAGATGTAGCGCCCGGCCGGTTCGCCGACCACTTTGCCGTCACGGTAGGCGATCCGGCCGCCCACCACCGTGGCCACCGGCCAGCCGCGCAGCTCGCGGCCTTCGAACGGGCAATGGTCCTGGCCGGACAGGAGCAGGTCAGTGGTGACGGTCTGGGTCAGTTCGGGGTCGACGATGGCGAAGTCGGCGTCGTGGCCGACCATCAGCTGTCCCTTGCGCCCGGCCAGGCCGTAGGCGCGGGCCGGGTTCCCGGCGGCGAGCTCGGCGACACGCTGCGGTGACAGGCCACGCTTGTGCAGGCCTTCGCTGATGAGCACCGGGTAGAGCAGCGCGGTGCCGCCGAAACCGGGCAGCGCCGGCCACAGCTGGTCGCCTTTGTGCTCCTCCATGCAGCAGGCGTGATCGGAGGCCACCCAGTCGACGGTGCCGTCGAGCACGCCCGCCCACAGCGCCTCGGTGTCGGCCGCCGACCGGATCGGCGGGTTGACTTTGGCGGTGAGTCCGCCCTGGGTGTAATCCAGGCACAGGTGATGCAAAGTGACCTCGCACCGGATGTCCATGGCGGGCAACGTGTTGCGGGCCTGGCGGGCCGCGTCGAGCGCCACCGCCGAGGAGAGGTGCAGCAGGTTGACCGGGCAGCCGGTCTCGTGGGCGAGCGTGGTCGCCTCGCCGATCGCCACCCGCTCGGTCAGCGGCGGCCGCGCATCCGAGTAGGCCTTGAGGGTCTGCGGGTCGCCCGCCGCGCGAACGCGGTCGATGAACAGCCGCATCAGCTCGGCCTGTTCACAGTGCAGCGACAGCGACACGCGCCGGTCCGGCCGCTGGTTCGCGGCGACCGCTTCCATGATCTGGTAGAGGTGGCCCAGGTCGTACTCGTCGCTCATCGTGAAAGCCTTGGCGTCACGCGAATCGGCCGAAAGGTTGAACCCCTTGTAGAACATGTAGTACTTGAACGAGCTGACCCCGTGCTCGTCGACGAGCGAGCCGACCTCGCCGACCTGAGCGGTGTCCATGGGCGCGAGGTGGAAGCCGTAGTCGGTGTAAGCCTTGCCCGCCACCGCCTCCAGCACCCGGGGGAAGATCTCGCCGTAAGGCCCGGTGGTGTTGAGGTAGTGCTGCCCGGTGCGGAAGTAGGACAGCACCGTGCCCACCCCGCCGACCAGCGACGAGCGTGTCTCCTGCGCGGCGTCGACCTCCAGCGGGCGATAGATGCCCAGGTGGTAGTGGGCGTCGACGGCGGCCGGGAAGACCAGCTTGCCTGTCGCGTCGAGCACCTCCTCCCCGTCGAAGCCGTCACCGATCGCGGCGATTCGGCCCTCCCGCACGGCGACATCCGCGCGTACCGTGCCGAGGTAGGGCAACACCAGCGTTCCGTTGGCTATCACCAGGTCATAGCGGGCCACAGCAATCCTCCCGATCTGCGTTTCGCACAATGTAACGCGGTTTCCAATTTTCGGGTATGGTCTGCGCCATGCCTCTGCACGGCCTTACCGTCGTCGACGCCTCCACCCTGTTCGCCGGCCCGCTCGCGGCGATGATTCTCGGGGACTACGGCGCCGACGTCATCAAGGTGGAACACCCCGCCAAGGGCGACCCGGCGCGCGGACACGGCCCGAGCAAGGACGGCGTCTCGCTGTGGTGGACGATGCTCGGGCGCAACAAGAAAGCCGTCACCCTCAACCTCGGCACGCCCGAGGGCGCCGCGGTCGCCCGGCGCTTGCTGTCCAAAGTGGACGTTCTCATCGAGAACTTCCGGCCGGACACCCTGGAGCGGTGGGGGCTGGCACCGGAAGCGTTGCGGGAAGCCAACCCGCGGCTCGTCATCGCCCGGGTCACCGCCTTCGGGCAGCACGGCCCGTATAGGGACCGGCCCGGCTTCGGCACCCTGGCCGAGGCGATGAGCGGCTTCGCCGCCATCACCGGGCCCGCCGACGGCCCGCCCACCCTGCCGCCCTTCGGCCTGGCCGACGGCATCGCCGCGCTCAGCTGCGCGCAGGCCATCATGACCGCCCTATACGCCCGGGAACGCACCGGCCACGGCCAGATCGTCGACCTGGCCATCATCGAGCCGATGCTGACCGTGCTCGGCATGCAGGCCATGGCCTACGACCAGCTGGGGCTCATCCAGCAGCGGCACGGCAACCGGTCGGTCAACAACGCGCCCCGCAACACCTACCGCAGCCGCGACGGCAAGTGGCTGGCCATCTCCACCAGCGCCCAGACCATCGCCGAACGGGTCATGCACCTGGTGGGTCACCCCGAGGTCATCGCGCAGCCGTGGTTCGCCACCGGCGCCGGCCGGGCCGCCCACGCCGACCTGCTCGACTCGCATGTCGGGTCGTGGATCGCCGCCCGCGACGCCGACGACGTCATCGCCGCCTTCACCCAGGCCCAGGCTGCGGTCGCGCCGATCTACGACATCGCCGACGTTTTCGCCGATCCGCAGTACCAGGCGCTTGATTCGGTCACCGCCGTGGACGACCCGCGCCTCGGCCCGGTGCGCATGCCCAATCTGCTTTACCGGCTCAGCGAAACGCCAGGCTCGATCAGATGGACCGGCCGCGATCTGGGTCAGGACAACCATGATGTTCTGGGTACCTGGCTCGGCCTGCCCGACGAGGAACTGGAAACGTTGCGCGAGAAAGGAATCATCTGATGCACGTGGTCGACCTCGCCCAGCCGATGCGCACCGGCATGCCGCAATCCCCCAACCATCCGCCTTTCCGGATGGTGCTGGAGCGACGCCACGGCGACATGGTCCGCGCCGACGGCGGCTCGGCCTCCAACGAGGTCATCATCACCGGCGGCCATGTGGGCACCCACGTCGACGCGCTGGCGCACGTCTCCCACGACGGAAAGCTCTTCGCCGGCAAGGACTTCGCCGAGCTGACCATCGACACCTTCGCCCCCTACGCGGGGCCCGCGGTCCTGCTCGACGTCGCCGCGGCCCACGGCGTCGCCACGCTGCCAGCCGGCTACGAAGTCACCCCCGACGACCTTTCCGCCGCCGCGGCGGGCCTGACCATCGAGCCCGGCATCGTCATCCTCATCGGCACCGGATGGTCGCGCCACTGGGCCGACGCCACCCTCTTCACCGGCCTGCACCACGGCGCGCCAGGCCCCGGCGCGGCCGGCGCCGCCTGGCTCGCCGCCCACCGCCCGGCGGCCGTGGGCGGGGAAACCATTGCCTTCGAACATCTCCCGGCCGGCCGCGGCCACGCCCTGCTGCCCGCCCACCGCATCCTGCTGGTGGAGCACGGCATCAACATCGTGGAGACCATGAAACTCGACACCCTGCTCGACACCGGCGTCAAAGACTTCACCCTGATCCTCAACCCCCTGCCCATCGTCGGCGCCACCGGCGCCCCCGTCCGCCCCCTAGCCCTCCTCCCCAAGGCCACCACGCCATGAGCAGCAGCGCGCCTTCCTTTCCCGCCGCCCGAGGTGGCTGCAACCTGAGCGGCCGTGCGGCATGGGGAGCACGGGCGTGGCGTTGCCGCCGGGAGATACGGCGGCCAGCCACTGCGGACCGGCGCAATGAATTGTTGGTAGGGCGGCGATGACGGCGGCGCGGGAGCTGGCGCGGTTTGCCGTGGCGTGCCGGGAGGGGCTGCCTGACGAGGTCGCGGCCGACGTGCCGGGGCGGGTGCTCGACATCGTCGGGTTGATGCTTGCGGCGCAAGGGGATCCGGCGGCCGAGGCGGTGAGCCGCGCGGTCGGGCGGTGGGGTGGCACGGGTGAGGCGACGGCACTTGGTGTCAGCGGCAGGCTTCCGGCGCCGGCGGCGGCGTTGGTCAACGGCACTCTGGCGCACGCGCTCGACTTCGACGACACGCATCTGCCGTCGGTGTTGCATCCCAGCGCTTCCGTCGTGCCTGCGGCGCTCGCGGCGGCCGAGGCGACCGGCGGCGACTGGCCGGGTGCGGTGGCCGCGGGCATAGAGGTGACCAACCGGCTGGGCATGGCCGGATTCGACCCGCAGCTGCGCAACTCGATTTTCTTCGACCGCGGTCTGCACGCGACCTCGATCTGCGGCACCATCGGCGCGGCGGTCGCGGCCGGTCTGCTGTATGACTTGGACGCCGACGGCATCGCCCACGCCATCGGCATCGCCGCCAGCATGGGCGCGGGACTGTTGGAGGCCAACAGAACCGGCGGCACAGTGAAGAAAACCCATTGCGGATGGGCGGCCCACGCCGGGGTAAGCGCCGCTGTCCTCGCCGCGGAAGGGCTGACCGGCCCGCCCACGGTGCTGGAAGGGCGATTCGGCTTCTTCGCGGCCTACACCGGCGGCCGCTTCGACACCGACGCTTTGCTGGGCGGGCTGGGCGAGCGCTGGGAACTGTTGCGCACAGTCTACAAGCCCTACCCTTCCAACCACTTCACCCATCCCGGCATCGACTGCGCGCTGGCGTTGCGCGCCAACGGTCTCGACCCGGCCGAGGTGGAGTCCATTGAGCTTGGCGTGGCTGCGCCCACGTTGCGCACGATCGCCGAACCGGCTGCGGAGAAGGCGCGCCCGCAAAGTGCCTACCACGGCAAGTTTTCCGGGCCCTATACCGTCGCCTCGGCCCTGCTCGGCGGCGGCGGGCTCGGGCTGGCGCTGGACGATTTCGTCGAGCTCGACCAAGCCCGGCTCGACCTGGCGGGCCGGGTCACCTGCTTCGCCGACCAACGGGCCACCGAGCTTTTCCCCCACGCTTTCGCCGCCGTGCTGCGAGTGCGCACCCGCGCCGGCACGCTGCTGGAACACCGGGTCGACTCGTCACGCGGCGGACCTGAGCATCCGCTCAGCCGCGACGATCTGGCGGCGAAGTTCACCGCCAACGCAGGCCCGCGACCCGACCTGGTCGACGCGGTGCACCAGCGGGCAACCGCCGCTGAGATCATGTCATTACACCTGGACACCAGATCGGAGTGACAATGACACCCGAGGACGAACGATTTCTGCGCCGGGCCATCGAGCTGGCAGCCAACGCACGCGCAGCAGGACAGGCCCCTTTCGGGTCGCTGCTGGTCGGCGCCGACGGCCAGATCCTGGCCGAAGCCCACAACACCGTGCTCGCCGACCGCGACATCAGCGCGCACCCAGAGCTGAAGATGGCCAGATGGGCAGCCCGCGAACTCGATGCCCAAGCCGCGGCCGACACCACCATGTACACCAGCTGCCAGCCCTGCGGCATGTGCGCCGGGGCCATCGAGCGGTCCGGTCTGGGCCGGGTCGTGTTCGCGCTTTCCAGCGACCAGTTCGCCACCCTCAACCCCCACTTCGGCTGGCCTTCCGTGCGCTACGAAGGCCCGGCACTGTTCGACGAGGCACGCATTCCGATCGACGGCTACTACCAGTGACGCTAGGGTGGCTCGGGTCCAACGATGTAGAGCTTGCCGAGCGGGCTGCGCCAGACGAAGATGCCGGGGCTGATTTGCCATAGGCGCCAACGGCCTTGATGTTTGGCACGGTGGTGAAAACGGCATAAGGGGCCAATGTTGCCAGGCTCGGTGCGGCCACCGCGGTGGTAGGCGATGGTGTGATCGAGGTCTGTTTGCAGGGCGGGCCTGCGGCATCCGGGTGCGCGACAGGTGCGGTCACGGGCGCGGATGTGCCGCGCCAGCGCAGCGTTGGGAAAGCGCTGGTTTGGATCGCCAAAGACACCGCCGGGCGCTGCGTTAGCGCGGGAGGTGCTGGGTTGTCTGGCTTCTGGCTGACCAGGTGTGGTGCTGGCGTGGGCAGTGCCACGGCACCCTGCGTCGGCCGGGCCGAATGCTGCGGCAGTGTTTGAGTCGTTGGGCCGCTTTGCGTCGGCCCGGTCGGGTGGTGCGGCGGGACGGGAGGTGGCATGAGGCTGGGCGGGTGAGGCGGTGGCGCGGGAAGTGTTGGGGTGCTTGATGTTGCGGCTTCGCGCCGGGCGCGCCGTGTGGCGGCGGTGGCCGCCGCGTGACGCGCTGGGGCTGCTGGGTGGGGTTGGCGCTGTGTCGGGGCGGGCGCGGGTGGTGCCCGTGTGGACCTCGCCCGTGTCGTTGTCGTAGATGGTGAAATGCCATGGCGTGTGGCGTTGCTGTTGGGCGATCTGGCGGGCGATGTCGCTGACGACAGGGCCGTAACCGTTGAGGTGGCCTGGTTTGTCGGCCAGCCCGGCCAGGGTGTCGAGGGTGGTGACCAGCTCGACGCTGCCTCCGGCCCGTGTGCTGTCGGTGGTGACGCCGAGCAGCAGGTCGAGGAAGGTGTCGGCGCGGATTTGGTCGAGGCTGCGCGGGTCACCGGCTTGTTTGACGGCGCGGGCGATCGCGGTGATGCGGTTGACGGCGGCCAGGGCAGCGTCGGCGGGAAGGTTGAGGCCCAGCACGTTGGCGCAGCTGTCCTCGGTGGGCTGCAGCTCTACACGCCGGTCGCGGACCCGCGCCCGATGCCGTGCGGCCGCCGCGGCCGGGTCGGCCTCGATCACCAACTTAGCCAGCTTGGCCCGCAACTGGCCGGTGGTCAGCGAAGGTGCCAGGGGTAGGACTGTGGCGGCGATGCGGCGGGCCAACCCCAGATCGAGTGTGGCTACGCCGTCGCGGATGACGCGTGCCTTGGGCAGGTCGAGGTCGCCGCGGGCCATGGCCGCGTGGGCATCGGGCAACCGGCGCACCACGTCCATGGCTAGGTCGAGCTGGGCGGCGGCGGCCTGACGGGTCCAGGCCAGCGCCGCAGCAATCTCGAACGAGGCAAACTCTGCCACCGGGGTGGCATCGAGGACTGCCACGAGTTTGGCCAACAGCACAGCCTGCCGCTCAGACAGCTCGCGCCAACTGGCAATAAGTTCGTCGACAATCGCTGAATCGCAATGCACAGCATCCGCGACGACTACCCCCGTATCGACTGACACACAAGAGATTCTAGTACAAGTGTTCGGATAGGACAAGACGTCAGAACGCTGCCGTTAAACAGAAAATCTGTTGCAGCGCAACAAAAATGGCTAGCTCACTCTGGTGAAGCTGGTGCCGCTCCAGGCGAATTCGGCTACCAGCTGGCCGGGGTTGCCGTAGCCGATCCGGTTGCCTTTCACCTCACCGATTCGCGCTTCGCCTGGCGGCGTGACGGTGGCGATGGCTCGCCATTGGCGGCCGGACAGGTCGAACAGCACTGTTCGCGGCGCTCGCCAGCTTTCTTCGCCCACCGGCGCGCACAACACGCTCAGCAGAAGGTAGGGCTGGCCCCGGCGGCCCAGCTCGACCAGCCTGGGATGCCGCCCGCTCGCGGCCAGGCTCCATTTGACCCCACCGACCTCGCTGACCAGATCGTTGTCGACCGGCACCTGCAGGTCGCTTGATGGGCATGCCAGCTGCGAAGCGACCGGTGAAAGATCAAGAGAAGTTATCTTCGGGTACCGAGTCGAGCCATCAACAGCCTCGAAGTTGAGCGCGTTCAGCCGAAACGCAAGCACGTCACCGAGTTTCATGTTCGGCATCTCCGCGGCCTCCAGGTAGAGGATCCCATCGGTGATCCACATGGAGTTCATCGCGAATTGCACCGGGACGGAGTTGAAGCCGAACAGTGCGCCGCCCATCAGGTCCATGCCGAGCAGCACGGACCTGTTGAGCCCCATCTCGAAACCGTCGCACTCGATGGGGACGATCGCCTCGGCCAGTCCGTCGCCGTCCAGGTCACCGAAGACGATCTCCTCGGGGGCGAAGCTGATCGAGCCGCCGTGCCCATCGGACCAGGTCGACCGGTGGGTTTTCGGGTCGAGCCGGAACGGCAGCTCGGAATACTGATTGCACATCGGGACACCGGGGATCGCCACGTTGCCCCAGTCCATCGCCCGCAACGGGTCGTGGCTGTCCACTGTGGAGGAAGGATTGGGCGTCGGCTGCACGGGCGGCGCGGAGTTGTTGCGGCGCAACAGTTGCCCGGCCGCGAGCACCCCGGCGACCAGCAGCACGACCACGGCCACGATGGCGGCCCGGCGCGCTCGCTGCTGCTTGCGTGCCCGCTGCACCACCTGCTCGGCGGGTGGGGTGACGACCTGCTTGCCCATGTCGATCGCGAGCTCCTGTGCCAGCAGGGCGCGCCCGCGTTGCAGCCAGGTCTTGACGGTGCTCACCGGCACCGCCAGCTGGTGGGCGACATCCTGCACGCTCAGGTCGGCCAGGTGATGCCACACGATCGCCTCGCGCTGCTGGCGCGGCAGCTTGCGCAATGCGGCCACCACGGCGACATGATCCGGGTTCATCTCGTCGACCTGGTCGGGCTTTTGCCGTACCAAATAGGCAGTAGCGGTCTTGATCTTCCGCCACCGTGAGTGAGCCAGGTTGAAGGTCACATGGCGCACCCAAGCCATCGGGTTGTCGTAGTCGGTCAGCGCGTCCCAGCGTTGCCAAGCCCGGCTGAACGCCTCTTGCGCGATATCCTGAGCCTCGGCCAGGTCGGCCGTATACGAGTAGGCCATAGCGACGATCGCGCCGAAATTCGCCCGGTAAAGCTCGTTGAACTCGTCCTGCCGCCGGGCGGTCGCGATCGTCATATGAACTCACACTCCCAGCCGCCCGCAGTGGACTCACCCCGCGACCGAAAATCTAGCCGACGACGCGGCGGGCCGAGCGGACGACCGCCTCGTCGACCAGGCGGCCGTGGGCGTCCACGCATACCGCTGATCCGGCGGCCTGGGCAGCGGCGAAGCGGGTCAGCACATCGTGGGCGGCGGCGAGCTCTTCGGCGGTCGGGGTGAACACCTCGTGCACCACGGGCAGCTGCGCGGGGTGGATGCAGGCGCGGCCGTGAAAACCCATGCGCCGCAACGCGATCGTCGACAGGCGCAGCTCGGCCAGGTCGGTGAAATTGGTGGAGACCGGGGCGACCGGAGCGTCGATGCCGGCGGCGGCGCTGGCGGCGACCACCTGCGAGCGGGCCCACCACAGCTCGCGCCCGTCGGGGCCCGGGCTGACACCGAGGTCGGCGGCCAGGTCGGCTTCGCCGAGCTGGAGCCGGGCTGTCCGCGGCGATCGGGCGATGGCCAGCGCGTCGAAGAGGGCGGCCGCGGTTTCCAGCAGGGGAACGATCCGGGTGGAGCCCACGGCGATGCCCGAAGCGCGCTCGGCGTCGGACAGGAATCTGTCCAACGTGGACAGCGACTCCAGCGAAGCCTTCGCCACGCAGAGGCCGAGCAGGCCGGATCCGAGCACCTCGTGGGCATCCAGCAGGCCCATCTCGCCGGGGTTGATCCTGACCCAGGCACTGCCCCCCGAGCGCAGGTAGTCGGCCACGGCGTGGCGGGCGTTCTCCTTGAGCGCCAACGGCACCGCGTCCTCCAGGTCCACGATGAGCGCGTCCGCGCCGCGGCCGGCGGCCTTGGCCAGCCGGGCGGGGGCGTCGCCGGGCACGTAGAGATACGACCTCATCCGATGCGGCCTTTCCCGCTCAGCAGCGAACGGGCGATGACCACGCGCTGGATGTCGTTGGTGCCCTCGCCGATCATCATCAGCGGGGCGTCGCGATAGAGCCGTTCCACCACGAACTCTTTGGAGTAGCCGTAGCCGCCGTGCACCTGCATGGCGAGCAGGGCGCACTCGGCGGCCGCCTCGGAGGCGAAGGCTTTGGCCATGCCCGCTTCCATGTCCACCCGGTGCCCGGCGTCGGCGCGGGTGGCGGCCCAGTAGACCAGAAGCCGGGACGCCTGGGTCTTCATCGCCATGTCGGCGAGTTTGAGCTGCACGGCCTGGAATTCGCCGATCTTCTGGCCGAATGCCTCGCGTTGCCCGGCGTAGGACAGCGCCTCGTCGTAGGCGGCCTGGGCGATGCCGAGCGCGCGGGCGGCCACGTTGATGCGCCCGGTTTCCAGGCCGGAGAGCACCTGCTGCATGCCGCGGCCCTCGACCCCGCCGAGCAGGTTGGCGGCGGGCACCCGGACGTTGTCGAAAAGCACCTCACACGACTCTGTCCCCTTGTAGCCGAGCTTGGGCAGGTCGCGCAGCACCTCGAAGCCCTCCTCGACCAGGAGCACCGACATCCCGCGATGGGCCGGATCGGCGCCCGGAGTGGTCTTGCACAGCACCGGCAGCGGGTTGGCGTGGCGGGCGTTGGTGATCCAGGTCTTGCGGCCGTTGAGGAGGTAATGGTCGCCGTCGCGCACCGCGACGGTGCGGATGCCTTGCAGGTCGGTGCCGGCGTCGGGTTCGGTCAGGGCTATCCCGCTTCGGCGCGCACCCGTGGCCAGGTCGGGCAGGAACTGCTGCTTCTGTTGCGGCGTCCCGTGTTTGGCGATCATCCAGCAGGCCAGGGTGTGGCTGCCCAGGATCCCGGCGATGCCCATCCAGCCCTTGGCGATCTCCTCGAAGACCAGCGCGAAGGAGACCATGTCCGCGCCGAGCCCGCCGTACTCCTCGGGCACGGTGAGCCCGAACAGCCCCATGGAACGCATGGTGGCCACGATTTCGGTCGGGTACCGGCCGGACTCCTCCCACTCCTGCGCGACCGGCCGGATCTCGCGGTCGACGAAGGTGCGCAACGTCTCCCGAAACAGCCGCTGCTCGTCGTTGAGCTCAAAGTCCATCATCGACCTCGGTGAAGACGGGCAGGTCGCCCTGCCAGGTGAGCCGGACCGGCTGGTCGCAGCGAGGATTGCCGACACCCACGAGATGGGTCAGCAGGATCGGCCCCTCAGCCAATCGCACCCGGGCGAGCACGCGCACCGGGTCGCGGTGGATGACGGTGAAGGAGTCGAGGGTTGCCTCGCCACTCGCCTGTACCCAGCCCAGTGTGGTGCCGCCGCAGCTGGTGCACAACGCGCGCGGGTAATGCTGCAGGTGCCCGCAACGTGAACAGTGCTGCAGCACGAGCCGGTGCTGCGCCGCCTCCTGCCACCAGTGGTCCTCGGGTGTCATGCGGCGGCCTCCAGGATCACGGTGGCGTGGCTGGACATGATGCCGCCTGTACCATGTACCAGCGCTGTCCGGGCATCGGGCACCTGCCGCGCCCCGCACTGCCCGCGCAGCTGGCGCACCGCCTCCACCAGCAGCAGCACCCCGAGCTGGCCGGGATGGCAGTAGGCAAGCCCGCCGCCGCCGGTGTTCATCGGCAGGCCCGACCACGCGGCGCCTTCCCCGGGCGGGCAGAATCCGAGCTGTTCCAAGGCAAGCGGGACGCTGATGGTGAACGAGTCGTAGATCTGGAGCACATCGATGTCGCGGTGGCTCATGCCGGCGCGGGCGAAGGCTTGCGCGCCAGCGGCAGCGGCGCCCGGGTAGAGCAGATCTTCGGCACTGGTCATCTCGGCGTGGGTGACCACCTCGCCGTAGCCGCGCACCAGCACCGGCCGCTGGCGCAGGTGGCGGGCCCGGTCCAGGCTGGTCAGCACGATCGCGCCGCCGCCGTCGGTGACCAGGCAGCAGTCCAGCTTGCCCAGCGGGCTGGAGATGAGCGGCGCATCGAGCACGTCCTGCACGGTGAGCGCGCCTTGCGTGTGTGTCCAGGCGGCCGGGTTGAGCAGCGCCCGCTGCCGGGCCCACACCGCCTGCTGCGCCAGGTCGGCCCGGCCCAGCCGGTAGGTGTACAGATAGCGCTGGGCCACCATCGCGTAGTAGGACAGCGGCCACAGCGGCTGGTAGGGATCGGAGAACCGGTTCGGCTCGCCGGTCATCCGCCGCGAGCGCGCCGAGCGCTGGTCGGAGGCGAAGGCGATGACGGCCACGTGGCATTGCCCGGCCTCGATGGCTTGGGCGGCTCGCGCCACGTACATCTCGAAGACCGCGCCGCCGGCGGACGTCGAGTCGGTCCAGACCGGGTGCAGGCCAAGGTAATCGGCCAACTGGGTGGCCGGAAACCGGCCGTGCCCAGTGGTGGCCAGACCATCCACATCAGACAGTGACAGCCCCGCGTCGTCCAGCGCCCGGGACACCGCCTGCGTCAGCAGCTCGGGCACGCTCAGGCCGGTCTGCCCGAGATCGCACTCGGCAGCGCCTGCTATGGCGACCGTCATCGCAGCCGCACCGTCGCCGCGCCGGTGACCGCGAGCCGGTCGCCGACCTGGATCAGCTGGTTGATTTCGGTGTCGCTGACCTGCTGGGCGGTGCAGCGCACGGTTTCCCCGGCGAAAACCAGCGACTTGAACCGAAACCGCAGCCGGGTCAGCACGGCCGCGTCGCCGAAGTGGGCCTGCACCTGCTCGGCCAGCAGCGCGCCGAACATCTGGCCGTCCACGACCGGCCGGTCCAGCCCGCGCTGGGCGAGGTATTCCGGATCGTAGTGCAGGCGGTGCCAGTCCCAGGTGGCGCCGGCGTAGGCCACCATGTCGGTCAGCGTGATGGTGCGCACCAGCTCGGGCAGGCCGATCAGCGGCTGCGCGGCGGCGGGCAGGGCGCTGCGGCCCGGCGCCACGTAGATCATCGTCTCGGTGTTGCGGCCCAGCAGATCGCCGTGCTGATTCTCGTAGGTCGCGGTGGAGGTGACCACCTGCATCGCCTGCTTCTCGGTCACCGAAGCCAATCGCCAGGTCACCGTCAGCACATCGGTGGCGACTGCGGGCTGAAAGAACTCATAGGCATTTCCGCCGCGTACCAGTTTCAGCCCCGGAAAGCTCAGCTCCCACCCGTGTCCGGCGAACCCGTCGGCGTCGCGTGGCACGTTCGCGTATTGGTTCGACTCGAAGATCATCGTCGGCGGGGCCACCCCGGCACACGACGAACCCACGGCGGTGGCGAAATAGCGGATCGCCGCCGCCCCGATCTCCTCGGGAGCGGTGTACACACGGGTCATCATCGCAGGATCGCCTCCGGTACCACTTCGAGCAGGAATTCGGGGCGCAGCAAGGCATCGCACGGCCTGAGTTCTACAACGGCCCGGGGGAAGCGCGCTTCGCGCAGCGGCCGCACCAGCTGCGGGTCGGCCCCGGGCACGTAGTACTCGACCAGCGAGACGACGTCGCCGTCGCTGCCCCCGGCCGCGGCCACCACCAGCGAGATGTTGTCGTAGATGAACTCCGCCTGGGCGAGCAGATCGCCGTCGTGAACCGCCGCCTGGGTGACCGGGTCCAGCGCGCCGAAACCCGCCATGAACAGCCGATCACCGGCCTTGATCCCCGGCAGATAGGTGAGCGTGTCGTAGCGCGCCCAGCCCGGGTTCACCGGCTCCTTGACCCCGGACGCCGCCACCGCCTCCAGCGACACCAGTGAGCCGGGCGCGGCCGGGGTGTCGACCAGGATCCCCGCCGCACCGGGATAGGGCGCGCTGAGCAGCTCGCGGCGGGGACGTCCGCAGCGCGGGTAGTCGGCCCGGGTGGCCGTGGTGGTGAAGTCGGTGGTCAGCACCAGCGAGTCGAGCCCCAAGCCGTGCGGGGCAAGCAGTTCGGCGACCCGGTTGAGGCACCACCTGTACTGGCCGGCGAAGTCCCCCGACGTGGTGTACACCTTCGGCAGCCGCACTATCGTCATCGCACACTCCCCTGCACCGCTTGCACGAGTTCGGGCACGGTTGGCTGCCAGCTCAGCTCGGCCACCTTCGCGACCGGCTGCCCACCTGGTTGCCCGGTCACGATCAGCATCCTGCCATTGCGCAGGCGCGCGGTCAGGCGCGACTGGGCCGCCGCGGCCGGTTGCGCGCAATCCACCACCCGGTGGCTGATCCTGGGCAGCAGGCTTGCGATGTCCATCCGTTGTGGACGGTCGAACGTGTCGATGGTCAGCTCGCCGTCGATGAGCATGGCCGCGATGCACCAGCGCACCGAGAACTTCGCCTCGTAGGGCGTAGCCGGCGGCTTCGGCGAGCACACGATCGCCTC
Source organism: Rhizocola hellebori (assembly GCF_016862955.1). Classification (GTDB taxonomy): domain Bacteria; phylum Actinomycetota; class Actinomycetes; order Mycobacteriales; family Micromonosporaceae; genus Rhizocola; species Rhizocola hellebori. The sequence continues at coordinate 93,645 of NZ_BONY01000002.1, forward strand.
CGCATCGGGGTGCATATCGACCTCGATGGTTTCGATGTCGGCCGGATCGGCCTGGCCGCGCAGCGCGTTCGCCGCGCCGATGGCGGAATGGCTCAACCGGCACGCCGGGTAGGGCTTGAGCTCTATCCGGGTCGCCTCCCAGCGCTCGGAGAGCTGGCCCAGCAGGGCTTCGGGGTCGGGGCCGCGCCCGGCGAGCGCCGCGAACAGGCCACTGCGGCCGTCGAGCGCTCCGGCGGGGCCGGTCATCCCAGCACCGGCCAGGCGCGCGGCCACGACCGCGGTGTGCGCGGCGAACCCGGGATGGACCTGCTTGACCGACGATCCGGTGTGCAGGAACTCCAGCAGCCCGCCGGATCCGCTCGCCGCGATGCCCATCGCGTGCCCGATTCCTTGCGCGCCAAGCCCTTCCAGGCGCGCCGCCACCGCCGCGCCCGCCACCGCCCCGCATACCGAGGTGGCGTGCAGGCCTCGCCCGTGAAAGCCGTGCGGGGCGGCCAAACCCAGCCGGCAGGCCAGCTCCAGCCCGATCGCATAGGCCGCCAGCAGATCGGCCGCGCCGGCCGCGGTCTGCTCGGCCACGGCCAGCGCGACCGGCAGCACCACCGCGGTCGGATGCACCAGGGCGCCGTCGTGGGTGTCGTCGAAGTCGAGCGCGTGCACAGCCACCGCGTTGCCGAACGCCGCCGCGGCCGCCCCGGTCCTGCCCGGCGCGCCGAACAGCGTGGCCTCCCCCGGCCCGCCGAGCGCCCGCGCCACCGTCAACGCGGAGGGAACCTCGTTGCGGCGCAGGGCAAGCACCAGGCAGCCCAACCCGTCCAGCAGGTGCCGCCGGGCCGCCTGCTCCACCTCGGGCGGCAGCACGGTCACCCCCGCCGCCCATCGCGCGAGGACCTGCAGCGCGGGAGAGTCAGGGGGCACCGAAGGCTCCGGCGGCGGTGAAATCGGCGATCTGGGCCGGGGTGTAACCGAGCAGTTCCGAGGTGACGTAGTGGAAGTCCTCGTTGCGGCTGGGCGCGCGGCGGTGCTCGGTGGGGTGCTGCCCGACGCGTACCGGTGAGGCGACCTGGCTGATCGTGCCATAGCGGGGATGCTCGGTCTGCACGATGAGGCCACGGGCGAGGGTGTGCGGATCCTTCAGCGCGGCCTCGACATCGTTGACCGGCCCGCACGGCACCCCGGCCGGTTCCAGCACGGAAAGCCAATGCTGCACGGTGTGCGCCCGGAACCGTTGCTCCAAAAGGGGGATGAGCTCGTCGCGGTGGCGTTGCCGGTCGGCGAAGGTGGCAAAACGCGGGTCGGGTACCAGTTCGAGCACGGCGGCGAGCCGAGACCAGAACTTCTCCTTGGCACAGCCGACCACGAGCCAGCCGTCGGAAGCCTCGAAGACCTGGAAAGGCACCAGCGACGGGTGCGCGGAGTGCCGGGTGCGCGCCGGGGTGAAGCCCGCGTTGAGGTGCCAGGTCGCCGGGTAGGTCAGCATCCCGATCGCGGTGTCGAACAGGCTCAGGTCACAGTCCATGCCCACGCCGTCGCGGCGCGCCGCGTGCACCCCGGCGAGCAGTGAGATCGCGGCGACGAAGCCGCCGGAATAGTCCACCATGGACAGACCCGACTTGGTGGGCGGCCCGTCGGGTTCGCCGGTCAGCTCCATCCAGCCGGCAAGCCCTTGCAGCACATAGTCGTAGCCCGGCTGCGCCGAACGCGGGCCGGTCATCCCGAAGCCGGTCAGCGAGCAGCAAACGATGCGCTCATTGAGCTCCTTCAGATCGTCGTAGCGCAAGCGCATCTTGGCCGGCACATCACCGCGCAGATTGGAGTAGACCGCATCGGAGAACGCGACCAGGTCCTCGAAGACGTCACGCCCGGCCCTGGTGGACAGGTCGAGGGAGAGGGATCGCTTGCCCCGGTTGAAGGTCTCGAAGAACAGCGAGTCCTCGCCGTCGGCGTAGGGCGGGACATACCGCCCGACGTCCCCGCCCGCCGCCGGGTCTTCGATCTTGATGACCTCCGCGCCGAGGTCGGCCAGGTGCAGGCTGCCGAAGGGGCCCGCGCCGTACTGCTCGACCGCGACGATCCTGATGTCCGCCAACGGTCTCACGACAACTCCCGGATGAGCTCGATGAGGCTGTCCTGGGCGGCGCGGATCTCATCGGGCGCCAGCCCGTGGGTGGGTGCGGAGAGCTTGACCGCGTCGGCCAGACCGTCATAAGCCTTGACCGCCAAGGCCACCTCCTGGCTGGTGCCGCACAGCGTGAACGCGGCCGCCATCTCGTCGGGCACCAGATGCCCGAGCCGGTCGGCCGGGATGCCGGTGCGCCGCGCGGCCACCACGGCCTCCTGCTCGGCCGCGAAACCGGCCGCGGCGAACAGGCTCGCATATGAGCTGACGCTGGCGTAGAAGCCGACCACGCCGGCCGCGCGACGGCGCGCTACCGCGGAGGAGGCGTCGACCGAGCAGCAGGCGGAAACCACGACGTCGACACGGCGGCCGGAGCGGCCCAGCGCGGGCAGCACCGACTCGCGCAACACCGAGGGCGGGCACAGCTCGTGCGACAGCCAGCCGTCGGCCACCTCCCCGGCCAGGGCCACCATGGCGGGCCCGACACCGGCCAGATATATAGGTGTCGCCCCACCGGCGTAGGGACGCCGCCAGCCGCGCACGTCGATCGAGACCGCCGTGCCGTCGTGCAGGATCGGATCTCCGCCCGCCCACACCTTGCGGATCACCGCGATCGTCTCGCGCAGGCGTTTCACCGGCGGATCGAAAGCCGCGCCGTGCCAGTCGGCGTTCAGCCTGCGCACCCCGGAGCCTAGGCCCAGCCGGAACCGGCCGCCGGACAGGTCGTCGAGGTCCATCGCCGCCAGCGCGGTCAGCATCGGGCTGGTGGCGAAGGCCAGGCTGATCCCCGTACCCACAAGGAGATTGGTTTGAGAAGCGATCGCCGTGGCCGTCACCAAGGCGTTGCGGTGCAGCTCGGGCGCCCACGCGGCCACCGCTCCGGCGGCCTCGGCCCGGCGGGTGGCGTCGATGAGTTCGGCCATCGTCTCGCCCCAGGGCTGGAACTCAAGCCGGAGCATCTTTGGCCTTCGGGAAGAAGTCCTTGTCGTGTGGAGCGTCGCGCTTGTACACCATGACCGTGCGGGTCCAGGACATGACCTCATCGCCGTCCTGGTTGAGGCCACGGGTGTAACAGGTGACGATGCCGGCGTAGGGGCGGCTGGCCGACTCGCGCGTGGCCAGCACCCGCGACTCGGCATAGAGGGTGTCACCCAGGAAGACCGGATGGGTCAGCTTGATGTTCTCCCAGCCCAGATTCATCAGCGCGTTCTGGCTCATGTCGGAGACCGACAGCCCGAGCACGATCGCCACGGACAGCCCCGAGTTGACGATGATGCGGCCATACGGCGCCCTCGCCGCGAAGTGGGCGTTGAAGTGGTTCTGGTTGGTGTTCATCGTCAGCAGGGTGAACCACGTGTTGTCGGCCTCGCTGATGGTCCTGCCCAGCGGATGCTGGTGGAGGTCGCCCACGGCGAAGTCCTCGTAGTAACGCCCGGCCATGGTCACGAAGCTAGCCAGGCCGCCTCCGCCACGTCAAGGACTTGTTTCTCACAGCGGATCAGTGTTTCCATTTCGCCATGCATGTCAACGGCTGGTGGATCCTGCTGCACCTGGTCCTGTTCGTCTTCTGGCTCGGCGGTGATCTCGGCGTGTTCTGGTCGAGCCGGTTCGTGCTCAAACCCGAGCTCACCCCGGCCGCCCGCGCGACCGCCCTGAAGATCATGAGTGGCCTGGACCTCGGGCCGAAGATCTGCCTGGTGCTCTTCCTGCCCAGCGGCGTCACCCTGATGGCCCTCGACCCGCACGGCGCCGGCATCTTCACCTGGTGGCTGGTCGCCCTGACCTGGCTGGGCGCGGCCTGCTGGCTCTGGCTCACCATCAAAAGCCATCACCACCCCATTTCCTGGGTACGGCGAACCGACTGGGCCATCCGGATAACCCTCATCATCGCCCTCGGCACAGTCGCCTTCTACACCCTCATCGCCGACCGCCCGTTCGGCGTCGACACCAACCCGAAGTGGTTGGGCGCCAAGGTGTTGCTCTACACCGTGGCGATCGCGTGCGGCCTGGGGATCCGGTTGACCCTGCGCCCCTTCGGCCCTGCCTTCGGCGCCCTGATGACGACCGGCTCGACACCGGAGGTCGAACGCACCCTCAAACGCTCCATCGATGGATGCCTGCCCTACGTGTGGGGAATCTGGGGCAGCGTCCTGGCCGCAGCCGCCCTCGGCGTCCTCAAACCCTTCGCGGACCTCTAACCCCCGCCCCAGCGCACCTACACCCCAGCGCGGAACGCTGTCGCGGGGCGGCAGGTGGGGTGATGGTTGCTAGCACCTTTGCTCTGCACCCATAGGCGCAACTTCTTGGTCAATGTGCGCCTATGGGTGCAGAGCAAAGGTGTGGCGGAAGGACACTCCCCCGCAGGTCGGCGGCGGCGGAGCCGCAGTGCGGCGGCGAAGCCGCTGAGCCAGGCGGGTCAGCGCGGCGAAGCGGCAGGGCCCTGGCGGGTCAGCGGCGGAGCCGCCGGGGGTAACCATGCACGGGCCTTCGTTGCCGCGCGGGAGCATGCGGCGAGCGACCACGGCGCAGCGGCGTATAGACAATGCTTATTCGGGTTGGTAGCCGAGTTGGGCGGAGACGCGGGCGGCGGCTTCGGTGAGGGCGGTGGCGGCCTTGACGTTGTCGGCTTTGAAGCGGGCCGCTGGGCCGGCGACGCTGAGCACCGCGACGACGTGGCCGTCGTGGTCGAAGATGGGGGCCGCGATGGAGGCCGCGCCGGGCTGGCGTTCGCCGATCGAGGTGGCATAGCCGCGTTTGCGGATGGCGGCCAATTCCTTGCGCAGCTTGGCCTGATCGGTGATCGTGCGGTCGGTGACGGCTTCCAGTTTGTGACGGGACAGGTAGGCGTCGACCTCCTCAGGGGTGAGGAAGGCCAGGAACGCCTTGGAGGAGCCGCCGGCATGCAGCGGATAGGGGATGCCCAGCACCACTTCCATGCGCAGCTCCTGTTCCGGCACCACCTGGTCGACGTAGAGGCGGGTGTCGCCGCGGCGCAGCGAAAGCGTGGCGGTCTCGCCGATCTGCTCGGTGAGCTGGCGCAGCTCAGGCGCGCACATCGCCCGCACGTCGGTGCGCGCCAGGTAGGCGCGGCCGAGCGCGGCCGCCGCATGCCCAAGGGCGTAGCGCCGGGTCGACGGGTCGACGGTGATCAGGTCACGGCTGCGCAGGGCGGTGAGGATGCGATGCACGGCGGCCTTGGTCAGGCCCAGCGCGGTGGCCAGCTCGGTCACGCCCAGGTCGGGCTGGCCGCTACGCCCGAAGTAGAGCAGCACGTCCATGGCCCGCTCGACGGCGGCGATGGAACGCGACTGGCTCTCGTGGTCGGACTCCTCCTCGACGATCGACATGCAGGCCAGTGTATGACCACCTGTTCCGCTGTGGGAAACGGCTGGCCGTTGACACGTCGCGGCCACGTCGTTACCTTCAACGAAACAGCGTTTCCTTATCCGAAACACCCAGGAGTTCCTTCGTGGAAGACACGCACTTTCGCTCCGTGCTGGCCCAGTGGCCCAGCGGCGTAGGCGTGGTCACCACCCTCGGCCCCGACGGCGCCTGGCACGGCATGACCGCGAGCTCCTTCTGCTCGGTCAGCCTGCGCCCGCCATTGGTCTCGGTGTGTCTGGGCAATCATCTCCCGACGCGCGCCCTGGTGGAACAGGCGGGCGCGTTCGCGATCAGTTTTCTGGGCAAGGATCAGGCGCATATCGGGCGGATCTTCGCAGGCCCGCACCCGGACCGGTTCGCCCAGTCCGGCCACAGGTGGCAGCAACACGAAACCGGGTGCCCGGTGCTGGCCCGTGCCACGGGCTGGCTCGACTGCCGGGTGGTGCACGCCTACCCGGGCGGCGACCACACCATCTTCGTCGGCGAGGTGCTCGCGGCGGGCACCCCACACGTCACCGCTCCCCTGCTGTTCCACTCGCGCGCCTGGGGCCAGCTGGCCGATCCACTGCCCGACGAAATCTCCATCAGCACCAGCTTTCTCACCCGCGAGCCGGCCGACGTGGCGGCGGCCCCGGCCGGTTCGCCGGTCGCCGTGTTCACCCCCGGCGGCGGCGACCTGGAGCGGGTGCGCCGGATCTGCGCGGCGGCCGCCCAGCGCGGCCTGAGCGCGATCGCTTACGCCACAGACGCTTTCGCCCCCGACCGAGAGGCCGACACTCTGTCCACATTGGAGTATCTGACCTCGGCGCTGCCGGAGGTCGAGGTCGGCTGCCACGAGGTCGGCCAGGCCTCGCCGCTGCAGGTGCGCCGGGTGCTTCAGGACGCCGTGGTGCGGGTGCGCCCGGCCAACCTGCGCGTCAGGCTGCTCGCCCATCACGGGCTGGGCCTGGTCAACGCGCTGGTAGCGATGAAAAGCGGGGTGCGCTGCTTCGACACCGGAGCCGGCAGCGTGCCCGCCCAGGATCTGCGGCAACTCGCCGACCAGTTAGGTGTCACCGTCCAACCGTCCCAAGGGAGCAACTGATGGCCGACCGGTACACCGGCGAGCGGCTCGTCGACGACATGTCCAGCGCCGAACGCGACCGGGCCGCCCGGGTCGAGCAGGTGCTGCCCGCGCTTCGCGAGGCTGCCGCGCAAGCCGACGCCGACGGGGTCTTCCCGGCCGGGCACGTGGCGCTGCTGCGCGACGCCGGGCTGCTCGGTCTCGTGGTGCCCACCGAATACGGCGGGCTGGGCGGTGGGCTGCGCGATCTGGCGGCGGCCACCTTCGCCATGGGCACCGCGTGCCCGTCGACCGCGCTGGCCTACTTCTTTCACAACACCAGCGCCTCACGAGGGCTGCTGCCGCTGGAAGCCATCGACATCGGGCTTTTCGACGACGCCGATGTCCCGGCCGTGCGCGCCTTCGCCCACAAGGTGTTGCAGCGCATGGCCGATGGCACCTGGCTGGCCAACTTCGCCAGCGAGTCGGTGAAAAGCTCCAGCGCCAACATCGCCATCGCCACCACCGCCCGGCCCGCCACCCGCGACGGCGGGTCCGGCTGGCTGATCACCGGTGAGAAGTCCTTCGGCTGCGCCACCGGGGTGGCCGACACCTATCTGGTGACCGCCCGGCTCGACGGCACCAGCAACGCCGACGGCCTGGCCCTGTTTCTCGTCCCCCGCGACGCCGAAGGCGTCAGCAGCCGCGCGCCCTGGGACGGGATCGGCATGCGCGGGTCGGCCAACCATGGCATCAAGCTTGAGGAGGTCTGGGTACCAAGTGAGGAAGCCCTGACCGTAGAAGGCGCCTTCGTCAAGATGCTGCAGTGCAGCCGCGGCAGTTTCGTGGGCAACCAGCTCGCCATCACCGCCGTGTACGTGGGTGCCGCCCAGCAGGTCTACGACCACACCCTGCACGGGCTGACCCGCAAGACCTTCGCCGACACCGGCCGTTCCATCGCCGAGTCGCCCATGCACCAGGTCATCATCGGCGAGATGACCGAGCGCCTGGAAACGGCCTACCTGTGGCTCAAGCGCCAGCTGCTGCTGGAGTCCTCCGAGCCGCCGATCGCCCCGAAAGCCGACGTTTACCGGCAGTGGCGGCTGGCCAAGGGCTCGATCTGCGAGGCCGCCTTCGAGGTGGCGATGGGCGCGTTCAAGGCGTCGGGCACCTCGGGCGCGACCATGAACGGGGTGGTCGGGCGGGCCATGCGCGATCTGGCGATGGGGCTGGTGATGACGTTCCCGCCGGAACGAGGCAGGCTTGAGGCCGCGTCGATGGTGACCACCGACCGCGCCAACGCCCTGTTCGCCAATGAGGGAGCCGCATCGTGAGGGATCTGGTCGACGGCTCCTGGCGCGATTGCGAGCAGGAGCTGGATTTCCAGCTTGAGGATCCGGCGACCGGCGCAGACCTCGGTCCCGCCCGCGCCTCCTCGCCGGGCCGCGTTGACGAAGCGGTGCGCGCCGCGCAGGCCGCGTTCGACAGCGGCAGCTGGCTGGAAACCGATCGCGCGCAGGTGCTCGACGCCGTCGCCGATCGGGTGGAGGCCGTCGCGGCGGACATCGTGACCGTCGAGGCTAACGCCACCGGGGTGCCGATCCGGCAGGCCGCCATGCTTTCGGTCATCCTGTCCGGGGCCTTCCGCCTGGCCGCCGCCCAGCTTCGCGAGGGCTGGCTGAGCACTTCGCTGCCGCGCGAGGACGGCCGCCTGGCCATGGTCGACCGGCTGCCGTGGGGTCCCGCCGCGTGCCTGGTACCGTGGAACGCGCCCGCGCCGATGGCCGCGCACAAGGTGGCCAACGCGCTCGCGGCCGGTTGCCCGGCCATCGTCAAACCCAGCGAGCTGGCACCGCTTGGCACCCAGCTGCTGGCCGCCGCCATCGCCGAAGGGTTGCAGGAACACGGGATTCACCCCGGGGTCTTTCAGCTCGTGCACGGCGGCGCCGCCACCGGGGCCCGGCTGGTGGGCAATCCACTGATCCGGGCGGTCTCCTTCACCGGTGGGCTGGCCGGTGGCCGGTCGGTCGCGGCCGCCTGCGCCTACGACATCAAGCCGGTGCAGCTGGAATTGGGCGGCAACAACCCGCTGGTGGCGCTGCCCGATGCGGCCGTCGACGATGTCGCCCGCGCCGCGGTCGACCTGCTGACCACCCTCAACGGTCAGTGGTGCCGCGCTCTGGGCCGGCTCATCCTGCCGGAAGCGCGGTCGGCCGACATCCTGGCCGCGATCGGCGAAAGGCTTGCCGCCCTTCGGGTCGGCCCGCCGCTCGATCCCGAGACCGACTTCGGCCCGCTGATCCACTCGCGGCACCGCGCCGTGGTGGCGGCCGCCCGCGACGGGCTCGGTGGCCAGGTTCTATCCCCGACCGCTGTCCCCGGCGAGGGCAACTATCTGGCCCCCGCGCTGGTCGTCGGCGCTGATCCGGCGCGCACCACCGAGGAGATCTTCGGCCCGGTCGCCGCGGTGCACACCTACTCCACATTGGACGAAGCGGTGGCGCTGGCCAACGGAACGCCCTACGGCCTGGAAGGCTATGTCCTGGGCGGAGACGAGGAAGCCGCCCTGGCGTTGGCCAGGCGCATCCGCTGCGGTGAGGTGAAGGTGAACGGCTCGAGCATCATGAGCCTGCACCTGTTCACCCCGCGCCCGGCCTGGGGTCTGTCCGGCACCGGCGAGGAGGGCACCGCGGAAACCCTGCGCTTCTTCACCAACCCCCGCGTCGTCGGCGTCGAGGCCGGCTTCGCCCTGCACTCCCGCCCATGACCTCCCCCACCGATCCCCCACCCCTTGCCGTCTCATTTTTGCCGGGCCGCGCAGAAGCACCGCCCGGCACGGGGGCGGAGAAGCTGCGGGCACTGTTGCGCGGGCTTGACACCGTGCCGGTGCACGGGGTGTGGGATCCGGTGACGGCTGCTCTGGCGGCGCAAGCCGGACATCGGGTGGTGCATTTGTCGGGAGCAGTGACGTCGGCGCTCGAGCTTGGGCTGCCCGACTTGGGCTATGTGCACGGCACTCACCTGGCCGCTCGGGCGGCGGCTTTGATGCCGTCGTTGCGGGGTATTCCGTTGCTGGCTGACGCGGACACCGGATATGGCAACGCTTTGCAAGCGGTGTGGACGGCGCAGCGGTACGCGCGAGCCGGGATAGCCGGGCTGCACATCGAGGATCAGGTGCAGCCCAAGCGGTGCGGGCATCTGGGCGGCAAGGAGCTGGTGGAGACGGACGTGGCCGCCGCGAAGGTGCGCGCGGTCGCTGAAGCAGCCACGGGGATAGTGGTGATCGCGCGAACCGACGCCTACTCGGTCGCGGGCCTGGACGAGACGCTGCGAAGGGCCGATGCCTATCTGGCGGCGGGGGCTGACGCGGTGTTCCCGGAAGGGGTCACCGATCCGGCGCAGCTGGCCCGCTTCGACGGGATGCCGCTCGTGGTGAACCTGTCCGAGGCCGCGGGAAGCCGTGCCCACCAAGCAACCGACGACGAGCTGGGCGCCGCCGGGGTGCGGCTGGTGTTGCGGCCCACGACCGCGTTCCTCGCCGCGGTGCACGCGGTGCAGGCGGTGTATTCGGGGCGGGCTGAGGAGGTACCCACGATGAAATGGTCTGAATTCACCGGGCTCATCGGGCAGGAAGAAGCTCTGGCGCTAGACGCGAGGTACGCCCTGTGATCGTGGTGGTGGGGGCGGGCCCGGTCGGGCTGACCGCCGCGCTGGCGCTGGCCAAGCGCGGCTTCGCCGTGACCGTGCTGGAGGCCGGAGACGGTTTGGCCGCGGAGTCTCGGGCCTCGACCTTCCATCCGCCCACGCTGTCGATGCTCAAGGAGCTCGGGGTGCTGCCACAGCTGATGGCGCGCGGCCTCATCTCGCCGACCTTCGCCTACCGCGACCGCCACGGCCTGATCGCTGAGCTGGATCTCGGGCTGCTCAAGGACGACACGCCCTACCCGTACCGGGTCCAGTGCGAGCAGTCGAAGCTGACCCCGATCCTGCTGGAACACCTGCTGGCGCACGACAACTGCGAGGTGCGCTTCGGCTGGCCGGTGGCGGCGGTCAACGGCAGCACAGTGTCCACAGCGGACGGTCGTGAGGTCACCGCCGACTGGGTGATCGCCGCGGACGGCGCCCACTCCGCGGTGCGGCGCAGCCTCGGCGTGGCCTTCGACGGGATCACCTACCCGGAACGGTTCCTCGTCGCCTCCACCGATGAGGAGCTGGACGGGCTGGCCCTGGTCAACTACGTCTTCGATCCGGTGGAGTGGGCGGTGCTACTGCGCACGCCCGACCATTGGCGGGTGCTGCTGCCCACGCCCGAAGACACCCCGGACGAGGCCGAGCTGGCCCGGCTTGGGCAACGGCTGCAAGGCATCCGCGACTTCGGCCGGCCGTGGCGGGTGGCGCACGCGAGCATCTACCGGGTGCATCAGCGGGTGGCCGCGACGTTCCAGGTGGGCAATGTGCTGCTGGCCGGCGACGCTGCGCACGTGAACAACCCGCTGGGCGGGCTGGGCATGAACTCGGGCATCCACGACGCGATCGCCTATGCGCAAGCCTTCCCCGATCTGGGCGAGGTGCCGCAGCAGCGCAGGCGGGTGGCGCTCGACTTCGTGCGCCGGGTTTCGCACACCAACTGGGAACGCATGCGCGACCCGGCGGCGCACCTTGCGGGCATCCGGGAAATGGCCGCCGACCCGGTCAAGGCCCGCCAGTACCTGCTGCGCACGTCGATGTTGCGCCATGACTGAGCCGATCTCACGGGAGAATCCGGCCCGGCCAAGCGAAATCGTCGGGTCGGTGCCGGTGGGCGTGCCGCCGGTGGAGGCGGCCGATGCCGCGTTCGGCCGATGGTCGCGCACTCCGATCCAAGACAGGTTGCGTCTGCTCGAAGCCGCGGCGGACACGCTCGAGCCGCACCTGGGCGAGCTGGCCGTCCTGCTGGCCCGCGAAACCGGCAAGGTGCTGGCCGACTGCCGGGGTGAGCTGGCTTTCTCGCTGACGTTCCTGCGGTGGGTCGCGAGCCGGGCCGCGGCCGTGCTGGCCGACGCGGAGGTCGACGACGCGGCGGGCCGGATGCTTTTGCTGCGTAAGCCTTTCGGGGTGGTCGCCGCGATCACCCCGTGGAACGCCCCGATCATCCTGGCGATGCTGAAGATCGCACCGGCGCTCGCGGCGGGAAACACCATCGTGGTCAAGCCGTCGCCGCTGGCCCCGCTGACCATCGACCGGGTGGTACGCCTGCTCGCCCCCAGCCTGCCCGTCTTCATCGTGCACGGCGGCGCCGACGTCGGCGCGGCGCTGGTCGGCCACCCGCTGGTGCGCAAGGTCGCCTTCACCGGCGGCAGCGAAGCGGCCCGGCATGTGCTCGCCGCGGCCGCCACCCAGATCACGCCCACGGTCATGGAGCTGGGTGGCAACGATGCGGCCATCTTCCTGCCCGACGCCGACCTTTCCCCCTCGGCGATGCAGCGGCTGGTGATGGCGAGCTTCGCCACCAGCGGCCAGGTGTGCATGGCCGCCAAACGGCTCTACGTCCACTCCTCGATCCGGGAAAGGTTCGTCGAGTCCTATTTAGAGGCTGCTTCCGTGGTACTGCGCACCGGCGATCCCCTGGCCGAAGGCGTCACCATGGGCCCGCTCATCTCGGCGCAGGCGGCGCGGCGCGTGCGCTCGTTCGGGGCCGGGCTGCCGCTGGGCCGCGTCGACGACGGCCTGGCAGACGGCTATTTCGTGGCCCCCTCGCTGGTGCTCGACCCGCCGCCCGGCTCACCGCTGGTGACTCAGGAGCAGTTCGGGCCGACCGTGCCGATGCTGACCTACTCCGGCCTTGAGGAGGTCATCGCCCAGGCCAACGCGGGCGAGCTGGGCCTGGGCGCGTCGATCTGGTCCGCCGACGAGGAACACGCCTTTGCGGTGGCCCGGCGCATCGAGGCGGGTTTCGTCTTCGTCAACACCCACAACCGCACCGGGCTGGCGTTGCGGGCTCCTTTCGGCGGGGTGAAACGTTCCGGTTTCGGGCGCGAATACGGTGACGAGGGCATCGCCGAGTACGCCCAAACCTGTGTGGTGCATGCCCCGGCCGCGTTCCGCGCGGGCGGGGCAGGCCTGGCCGCCAACGCCTACCCGGCGGTGTAGTCGACCACCGCCCGGGCGGCCAGGCGTGGTTTGAGCCAGCTCGCCAGCTCCAGATGCACCGGGTCGGTCTGGTAGGCCTTGAGCCCGTCGGCGTCGTCATGGGTGGTGACCAGGAAAAGATCCCAGGAAACCTCGGTGCGCAACTCGTCCAGACGCACCTCAAGGGTACGAATCGACTCCACCTTGCCGATCAGGTCTTCCAATAGCCGCGCCGACTTGGCAGCATCGGCCGGGTCGGCGAATTTCATCAGCACCACGTGGGTCAGCATCGGCCATCCTCCAGTAGAGACGTACCCCTGTTGAAAACTCCCGGGCGAGTGTAGTTTCGGGAAACAGCGTTTCGCTACGGGAACCGGAGGGGTGCGATGGGATTGGTCAGAGTCGCCGCGGTGCAACTCGAGGCGACCCAGGACGTGTCCGAAAACCTCGCCACCTGCCTGCGCCTCATCGACGACGCCGCCGCCCGGGGCGCACAGCTGATCGTCCTGCCCGAGTTCTGCAACCATCTTTCTTGGTACGCCGACCGCGCGCAGGCCCGCGAACGCGCCACCCGGCCCGGCGACCCCTTCCTCACCTCGCTGAGCGAGCGCGCCGCCCGGCACGGCGTCCACCTCAAAGTCAACGTGACCCACGCCCACCCCGATGGGACCACCGGCGGCACCAACTTCCTGTTTGGACCGTCCGGCGAGCTCCTCGGCCAGTGCGACAAGCAGACCTTGATGGGCAGCGAGAACGACTTCCTGAACCCCGGCGGGCAGGTCGGCCCGATCGTCGACACACCGCTTGGCCGCCTTGGCATGTACGCGTGCATGGAGGGGGTGCTGCCCGAGGTCGCCCGCGGCCTGGCCCTGCGCGGGGCACAGGTGCTGCTCAACAGCCTCAACTCGTTCGCCACCGACGAGGCGAGCCTGCACATCCCGGTGCGCGCCGCCGAGAACCGGGTCTGGGTGGTGGCCGCCAACAAGATTGGCCCGCTGCTGCCGATCGAGCACCTCCCGCGGATCAGCGCGGGTCTGGGAGTTCCGCCGCAGTGGCTGCACGGCGCGGGCGAGAGCCAGATCGTCGCCCCAGACGGCACCGTCGTCGCCAGAGGCCCCCGCACCGGCGAGGCCGTAGTCATCGCCGACATCGACCCCGCCCTGGCCGACGCCAAAGGACGCGCCTTCACCGCGCGCCGACCCGCCCTCTATGGCCCACTCGCCCAGCCCCCACACGGCCGCCGGCACCCGGCCGGAGCGCCTAGCCTCAACGTGGCCGTGGTCCGCTCCCCCGACGCCGTGGCCACAGCCGCCGCCGACGGCGCCGAGCTGATCCTGCTCACCGTCCCCGCCGACCCTTCGGCCGTCGCCACCGCCCTGGCCAACACGACCGCCCACGCCGTCCTCGCTCAAGCCACCGGCGGGGTGTTGGTGGGGGCGCAAGGAGTGGTCGGGCGGCAGGAGCAGGGCGAGGCGCCGTGCGTGTTCGCCATGCCGTGGGGGCGGCTGGCGATCGTGATTGGCGAGGATTCCATTGTGCCGGAACACTTCCGGCTGGCCGCGCTCGATGATGCCGACGTTGTGGTGGTGCTCGGTGAGCCGCAGGAGCCGTGGGAGCTGGCGCTGGGGCTGCCCGAGCGGGCGGCGGAGAACCGGCTCAATCTTGTCCACTCGCAAGCGGTGTTCTCGCTGTCGGGCGACTTCACGCTCTGGACGCAATGGGAAGGCCCGTTCACGGGACGGATCAGCCATCCGATCATCACCGAGGCCAAGCCGGGCGAGGAGGTCACCCACGCCGTCGTCGCTCCGGCGCAGGCGGCCAACCGTCTGGTCTCGCGCAACACCGATCTGGTCGACGGCCGCCCGTGGCGGCTGCTGCACGCACTCATAGAAGGGTAGAAGCCCACGTGGCCGAAACATTGCGCCATGTCGAGGACATGGTCGACGACTCACCGATCATCGATGTCCACGACACCTTTCACCGGTTCCAGGAGCTGCTCGCGGCACTAAAGGCCAAAATCGATGCGCGCTTCGAGACCACCCGCGATCCGTCCACATTGGAGCTGGAAAGCTACGGCGGGTACCCGGACGGCCCCGGCGGCTCACTCGCGGCCTACAGCGGCCCGGAGGTGGACTGGATGGTGCACTCGTGGATCGGCAACCCCAGCGCCAGCTTCGCCAACCTGCACCTGACCGTATGGCTGGGCCCGCAGGTCAAGGTACCGCACCTGGGCATCGCGCTGCTGGTGTGGCCGGAGGGCTGGTTCTACGTCGACTCGGTGCCGCGGGTGAACATGGTCGAAGACGGCGAGTACTACGACAAGTACTACGAGCCCGCCAACGAGCAGTGGCTGGAGCGCCGGGCCGACCCCGAGTTCGAATACTTCATCAGCCGCGCCGGTTTCATCCGGGCCAGCCTGTCGCCGACCGCTTACTGCTACTCGTTCGGGCGCAGCGACCGCAATCTCGACATCGTCTCGCAGGTCACCCACGACCACGTCGACCGCTGGCTGCGCTGGGTCGACGAGGCGGAAAAGGTCCCGGAGAGCGAGCAGGCGGCGCTGCGCGCGACCGACGAACGGATCCGGCGCAACATCGCCGACCGCGACCCGGCCAACGTGATGGGCGTGCGCCTTTTCGGTCAGGAGACCACCGACAAACTCGTGCGCGCCCTCTGGGGCGGCGACCGAAAGCTCCCCCGGCCATGAGCACTATCCGAAGCGTGTGGTGGGCGGCCACGATCCCGGGTGCCAAGGCGCCCTTCGATACCGCGCACCTGCGGGTCTACTATCCGGCCGCGCCCGACGGCAGCGACCGCGAGCGGCTTTCCGGCGTGATGGCCGCCGACGCCGAAGGGGCGCCGTTTCCGGTGGCGCTCATCATCTCCGGCGTCAACGTCGGCCAGGAGGGCTACCGCTGGCTGGCGACCGAGCTGGCCGCAAAGGGCTTCGTCGCGGTCACCTTCGACTGGGTGGGCACGCTGTTCGGCGGCATGCACGGCATCACGCCCGGCGTGGACCTCGACGCCGCCCGGCCCGACGGGTACGGCAAACGGCCGACCTGCCCGAGCCTGCGCCCGGTGCTCGATGCGCTGCGCGACATGACCGGCCCGCTGGACGGCCTGCTCGACCTCGACCGGGTGGCCCTGATCGGCCACTCAGCGGGCGGCACGGTGGCGCTGCAGTCGGCCCGGTTCGTCCCCGAGGTGAAGGCGGTCGTCACCTACGGCGCGCACACCATGGTGGCCACCATGCTCGGCTGGCCGGCCGGAACCGTGTTGCCGGCCCAGGTCGACTGCCCAGTGCTGTTGCTGGCGGGCGAGAACGACGGCGTCATCAACGGTTCGGCGGACCGCTACGGCGAGGACCCGGCCACCCGCAAGGATCCGATCACCCGCACCTTCACCGAGGCGCTGCCGCCCGGCCCGCATCAGATGGTGACCCTGCCGGGGGCGAACCATTTCGCCATCGTGCATCCGGTCGACCACACCGCGGCGCGGGCCTTCCTGGATCGGGAGGCGAGCACCGACCCGGCGGTCAGCCGCGAGACTCTCAGCGGCCTGATCGGAGACTTTCTGCACCACCATGTGAGGAACGAGCCATGCTGAAGAATTTCTGGTACGCGGTGGAGTTCGCCGACCGGGTCACCACCAAACCGGCCCGGGTCACTGTGCTGGGCCAGCATCTGGCGCTGTACCGCACCCCGAAGGGGCGGCCGGTCGCGCTGTCGGATCTGTGCGTGCACCGGGGCGCGGCGCTGTCGGGCGGCACGGTCAAGGGCGACTGCATCGTGTGCCCGTACCACGGCTGGGAGTACGAACCCGACGGCCAGTGCACGAAGATTCCGGCGAACCTGCCCGGGCGGGCCATTCCGCGCAAGGCGCGGGTGGACTCGTACCCGGTACAAGAAAAATATGGTTTTGTTTGGGTCTTTCTCGGAGATCTGCCCGAGGAGGAACGCCCGCCGATGCCGGTATGGCCCGAGTTTGAGGAGCTGAAGGAAAACGGTGGCCGCTTCCGCGTGGTGCAGGGCGAGTTCCTGTGGAAGGCCAACTACGAACGGATCCTGGAAAACGGCTGCGACATCGCCCATGCGCCCTTTGTCCACGCCGGCGCCTTCGGCAACCCGGAACGTCCCGAGGTCGAGGAGTACGAGCTCGACCAGCCCGACGAGTGGAGCGCCTTCGCCACGGTGAACCTGCACCCGCCCGCGCCCAGCGGGCTGTGGAGCTTCTTCAAGCGGGACAAGACGAAGCTGGCCAACCGGCCGCCGGTGAAGACCAGCGCGGGCTGGATGCTGCCCAACATGATCAAGCTGCATGTCCGGCTGCCCATCGGCGAACTGGTCATCTACGACACCAACATCCCGATCGATGAAACCACCACGCTGGTCAAGTGGGTCGCGTTGCGCACCTTCTTCACCGGCAAGTGGGCCGACAAGAACGCCATCGAGCGCACCATGAAGATCTTCTATCAGGACGCCGAAGTCGTTAACAAGGTGCGTCCGGAGCTGCTGCCCTTCGATCTCGGCGCGGAGCTGCACATCCGCAGCGACCTGATCGCGGTCGCTTACCGCCGCCGCCGTCAGGAGCTGGCCGACAAGGGCTGGATGCTCACTGACGACGACAAGATCATGGGTGATGTGCCCAGGCGGGAGGCGACCGTCATCGCCTCGCCCGCCCGCCGGGAGAACCCGGAGCTCGCCCGCGCCTGGGTGCACAAGGCCCACGGATACCACCCCCAGGTCAAAGACGTTGAAGGAGAACCGGAATCGTGAGCCTGCCCCTCGCCCTCGCCGAGCGCACCCTCGCCTCCATTTTGGACAGTCACGAGCTGACCCTCGTCCGCGACGAGGTGCTCGGCAACACCTTCGGTGACGTCGGCCGCCTGCGCACCTGGCGCGGCAGCGCGGTGGCGAAGGTGGTGAACATCAGCCTGGTGGTGCCGCAGTTCCAGCTGGACAGCCACATGATCTTCGCGTTCACGCCCGAGGACAGCGCTGTCCCCCACTTCACGCTCGACTCGGTCTACGGCGGCGCCTACTATGCCTTCCACCTCGACCTCATCCCGCGGGCCGAGCTGGCCAGCCATCTGTCCTATATGGACGAGGCGTTCGCCCCGCTGACCCCGGTCTTCGAGGAGACCACGGCGCTGGAGGGCCTGTCCAAGGCAGCCATCGGCCCGCGTCAGTATGCGGTGATGTCGCCGTGGATGCTGGTGCACCGGGCCACCGAGGAGGCGTTCGGCACCATCGGCGAGGCCGTCGCCGCCTACCAGGCGCACTGGTCGGCGTTGGTACACAAGGGATTGCAGGTCGACGACACCGATCTGGCCGCCCGGGATGCCTTGGTGCGCGGCAACATCTTCAGCCGCGACGTCGATCCGGTCTGGGCGCAGGTGTCGCGCCTGCTCGGCGACGAAACGACCGACATGCTGCGCGCCGAATTGATCAGCAATGGCTGACGAGCCCAGCCGGTGGCAGCAGCGCATCGCGGGCGAATGGCATGGCCGCCCATCGCTTTTTGATTCGACGGGTACCTGGTGCGGCTTCGAAGACATCAGGCGCTCCAGCACTTTCGCCGACGGTGTCACCACCTACCGCATGGACGGCGGCCTGGTCGGCGGCGGCCCGCTCGCCGGGCAGTTCAAGCTGGCCGCGCCGTTCGAGTTCGGGGTGGTCGACTCCGACGCAAACCGCGTCTACACCGGTCCCGACTTCTACGGCACCGGCCAGCCCTACGGCTCGTTCGTCGACGCCCACTACTACGGCCCCGGCTGGCAGGTCGACCTGAACACGTGGAACCAGGTGCTGCCCGACGGCCAGACCCAGGTCTACTCCTCGGTGCTGTACCAGGGCTGGGCGGTCGTCGGCTGCTTCAACGGCGTCTACACCCGCTCCGACGACGAGGCGCACATAGCCGCCTTCCTCGATGCGGAGACCCGCCGCGGTCCGGTGCCCTACATCCTTCCCACCAAACAGGCGGGGGTGTTCGAAGGCGAGTGCGAGCTGTGGGGCGCGGACCAGAAGCCGCGCGGCACCGTCGATGTTTCGCTGGCGCTGGAACCGATCGACCTGCTGCGCACCCGCCGCACGGTCAGCTGGGGCGAGCGCACCTTCACCACCGACGCCCGCCGCGATGGCAACCGGCTGTTCTTCGAAGGCCCGCAAGCCTGGGGCAACGCGATCGGCTTCGGCCGCGCAAGTTTCGGCTCGTGGCACTTCACCGATGTGGTGAAGGTGCGCAGCCGCGAGTTCGCCATCGACTCCGACAGCGGCATGTCCAGCCGTGGCCGGCTGGCCGTCGTCTACGAGATCTTCCACGGAAACGTGCTCGACTCGGTCCTGCACGGCGTGATCACTTGGAGGCCTACGGCATGAGCACCACCGTGGTGGTGACCGGCGGCACGCGCGGTATAGGCGCCGGTTTGGTCACCGAATTCGTCAAGCTCGGTTGTCAGACCGTCTACTGTGGACGCTCGGTCGCCGACATCGCCGGAGCGCACGGGATCGTCGCCGACGTCACCAAACGCGAAAACGTGCAACGGGTCTGGGACGAGGCCGCCGACCGCTTCGGCGGCGTCGACATCTGGATCAACAACGCGGGCATGTCCCCGGCCCGCAAGAAGCTGTGGCAGCTGCCCCCGGCCGACCTCGACGCCACCATCGACCTCAACCTGCGCTCCCTCGCCCACGCCAGCGCGATCGTGCTCGCGGGCATGATCGGTCAGGGCCGGGGCGCGCTGTGGAACATGGAGGGCTTCGGCTCCAACGGCATGATCCGGCCCGGCCTGACCACCTACGGCGCCACCAAACGCGCGGTGACCTACCTGACCGACAGCCTCGCCAAGGAGGTCAAGGGCACCCCGGTGACCGTGCATCACCTCTCCCCCGGCATGGTGGTCACCGATCTGCTGACCCACGACTACACGCCCGAAGAGTTCGCCGAGGCCAAGAAGATCTTCAACATCCTGGCCGACCGGGTGGAGACGGTGACACCGTGGCTGGCGGCCAAGGTGCTCGCCGGTGCGCCCAACGGCGCTCGCGTGGCCTGGCTGACCCGCGGCAAAGCCATGTGGCGGTTCATGACCGCGTTCCGCAAGCGGGAGGTGTTCACGTCATGACCACACCCAGCTATCCGGTCGCCATGGCGGTGGAGGACTTCGTTCCCACCCTGCTGGCCTTCGGCGGATTCTGGCTGCTGGCCGGATTACGAAGCCTCGCCGGCACTGCGCTGCTTTGGCTGGGCCGCGTCGGCGCCGTCCTGATCGGGCTGGGCGGGGTGGCCAAGTCGGTCTGGAAACTGCTCGTCGCTGGGTGGCAGATCGACCTGCCCTGGCTGGAAGGGCTGCTGTTCCCGCTGATGTCGGTGGGCGCCGTGCTCCTGCTGACCTCGCTGCTGCGCAGCTACTGGGTGCTGCTCGCGCTGGCGCTCGCCGCCTGGCAACCCTTTATCGTCGCCACGGCCGGCGTCACCCTCATCAGCGTCACCGGCATCGTGCTCGCGGTGCGCCGCAAGCTGTGGGCCGCGGCAGCTCTCTTCACCCTCGGTATCGCCGCGGTGATGGCCCTGGTGCCGCTACGGGGCCACCCGAAGCACGAAACCGTGACGTTCCAATGGATTGAGCAAAGCACCAACACCGCCGCGCAGCTCTGCTTCTTCGTGGCGGCGTGGCTGCTCGCACGCCGCTTCGCACACTCATCCACTGGGGAGTCAGCATGACCGATGCTTTGGGCTGGCGCCGCAAGTTCGGTGTCATCGCGCCCTCCACCAACACCATTGTCGAGCCCGACTTCTACTCGATGACCGTGCCCGGTGTCACCTCCCACTTCTCCCGCATTCACATCCGTAACCAGGATCTGTCCGACGACGCGAACTTCGAGAACCTGCTGGTGCAGATCCGCGACGAGATCGGCTCGGCCTGCGAGCGGGTGCTCACCTGCGAGCCCGACTACATGGTGATGGGCATGTCGGCGGAGACCTTCTGGGGCGGAGTGGAGGGCAATCGCGAGTTCGTGCGCCAGATCAACGCCATCACCGGCCTCGAGGTGGCCACCGGCGCGGAGGCCTGCGAGCGGGCGCTGAACCTGTTCGGTGCCAGACGGATCGGGGTGGTGACGCCCTACCAGCCGATCGGCGACACCAACGTGGTCCGGTTCTTCTCCGAGATCGGGTTCGAGGTGGTGGCCATCGAGGGTCTCAAGTGCCCGACCGCGGTATCCATCGCGCACGTGAGCACGGATGAGCTACGGCAGGCCCTAATCAAGGTCAACTCACCCGAGGTCGACGCCTTGGTCCAATGTGGAACAAACCTGTCCATGGTCGGGCTCGCCGACGAGGCGGAGCGCTGGCTCGGCAAGCCGGTCATCGCCATCAACGCCGCCACCTGGTGGATGGCGTTGCGCGACAACGGCATCGAAGACAAGGTCTACGGCTCGGGCACGCTGCTACGGGAGTACTGATCATGGTGACGGCCTTCTTCGCGTTCACCGCGATCGTTATGGTGGCCTACGCAGCGGGCGCATTGTGGTTGCGGGCTTGGCTGGCCGGGCTGGTGTGCGCCGCGCTGGCCTACGACAACGCGTGCATCGCCGTAGGTTCGGCCATCGGCGAAGGCTCCACCCTGCAAACCCTTAACGCCGGCCGGTTCTGGGCCCACGCGCTGATAACCCCGCTGATGGTGGTCGTCGGCTGGCGACTGGCCGCGCGACACCAGCCCGCCATCAAGCCGGACGGCCGGGCCGGAATCCAGACGCAGCATCAGCCCGGCGGCGAGGCGGGCGGCCAGGTCGGCATAGAGGCGCTGCATCACGCCGACGGCAAAGCTGGCGGCCGGGTCCGAATGGTGCCAGCGCGCCGGGCTACTGTCGGCCTCGTCGCTCTGGTGGCGGCGCTTGTGGGGTATGGCGTCTATACCGAAATTGTGCGGCTGCGCCTTGAGCCGCAACGGGAGCACGGCACCTTGCGCTATATCAACGCGGCGGCGGAAGGCCCGCCGGTGGCGGCGATCGTCACCATCATCGTGCTCATCGTCTTCGGTGTGCTCGTGTGGCGGCGGCACCGCTCGCCATGGCTGTTGACGGGTGCGGTGGCCATGTTCGTCGCGGCTGCGGCCGGGGCCCAAATGGTATGGCTGCAGAATGTCGGCGAGCTTGCCCTGCTGACGGGCCTGCTGGTAACCCTGTGGCAGCAGCGCTCCTCAGACGGTCAAGGGCTCGGCGGCTGAGGCGATGGTCGTCTGCTCGTGCCGGCGAAGCGACCGCCACGCCAAGCCGAGCACGGTCAGCGCGACCAGCGCACAGCCGGTGTTGGTCGCCAGATCGAGAGCCAGCGAGCCGCCAAGCTCGGGGCGCAGCGGGAAGGCCAGCCACAGATAGGTCATGGTGGCGCCCGCGCCGAGGGCGAAGATGTGCCGCTGGTTCCAGCCTTGCTGTCTCGACCAGCGGGAGATGATCGCCAGCCCGAGCCCGGCCACGGCACACCACACGGCTACCCCGACCCACTCGTACCACTGCGCGGTCACCAGAACCATTGGCCCCCAGAAGGCCGTGGTCAGCACCAGCGCCAGCACGAAAGCCACCCACGGCGA
This sequence comes from Rhizocola hellebori, assembly GCF_016862955.1. GTDB lineage: Bacteria > Actinomycetota > Actinomycetes > Mycobacteriales > Micromonosporaceae > Rhizocola > Rhizocola hellebori. Next base: position 115,884 of record NZ_BONY01000002.1, read on the forward strand.
CGGGGCAACTCCCGCGACCGGGCGGCGGGGAAGCCGGCGCACCTGGAATGCGGCCACGATGAACGCCACGATCACGACCGTGATCCAGATCAGCTGGGCGGGTGTGGCCAGAAAGTGTTCCTCGGCGTAGTTGCCCCAGAAGACAAGCCCCGCCCCGAGGGCGAACACGAGGCCCACCACGGTCAGCCCGATCCTGCCCAGCCAGGGTTGCCGCGACGGTTCAAAGGTCTCGACTATCGCGATTGGAACGCAGATGCTCCACACCGCATGCAGGGCAACGATGGTCTGGGTCAGCTCGACGCTCATGCCCAGCGCCGGCAGGTAGGACGGCCCGGCCAGGTAATCGTGTCCCGCGTAGGAGTCGTTCCACAGCAGCTGGTCCACCGGGCCTTCCTCGATGAGCGCATAGGCGACCGCGAGCAGGGCCATACCCGGCCATCCGGACCCGGTGCGGCGTCCCAGCTCACGCACGAGCACGGCGCCGCAGCCATAGAGCGGGATGAACAGGAAAGCGTAAGCCAGCATGTCCGCCGTGACGTTGCCCAGCAGAAACTCGCCGATGAAGGGGGCGAGCAGGAGAAGGCCGATTACCGCACCGATCCGACGACTCATCCGGTCATCTTGCCTGAGCCTGTCTACTCCGGAAACACGAAAGGGTGCCCCGGCTGGGCCATGGTGCCGGCCGGACACAGCCACTGCATGACATCGACCGCCAGGCGGCCCGCCTTGACCGCGGGATCCTGCTCGGCCAGGCGGCGCGCCTCCGCTACCGAGCCGACCCGGTAGAAGGTCAGCCCGCGCAGCGACTCGTCGGGCGGGCCGAGCAGCGGGCCGTTGGTCACTATCTTTCCCTCCTGGCGCAGCTGGTCGTGGTACGCAAGATGCTCGCCATGGATGCGCTGCAGCGTCGCCTCCTCATATTCGGCCGGATTGGCCGGGCGGCGCAGCATGACCAGCTCGAAGCTCTCCAGATTCATGGCACCATTGTGCCCGTGACGCCGAGCATCCTCGGATGGTGGTTCCATAGCCATCCCAGGTACTGCTGAAGCTCCTCGGGTGTGGCCACCCAACCCTGGTCCATATAGGCGAGGATCCGCTTCACCTCGCCGGGGACCAGGGCGTAGCCGGTCGCGCCGGTTTCCGGCACGGGTGTGTGCGGGGAAACAGCCACCGGGACCGGGATCACCGGCAGCCGCACACCACTGGCGTTGCATGCCTTGAGCACAGTGAGATAGGCGCGGGGCAGATGGTAGGGCGAGATGGCCAGGGCGAGGCTGGTGATGCCACGGCTTTGCACCTGGCTGACGATCCACGCCGCCTGCAGGCCGGTGTTGGGGGCAGGCTCGGCCTGCACGTGGACACCCTCGGTGCGGCGCAGGCCGAGGCTGCGCAGGTAGTCCAGCGTGATCTCGACGTAGGTCGCTTCGGCCGGGTTTCCGTTTGCCACCAGCAGGTAGCGCAGATCCGGCTTCGCCTCCCAGGCACCGATGGCGTGGGTGAACCGCCATTCCTCGCCTTGACCGGCGGCGATGACGAGCGCATCGACGTGATCGGCGGCCGACTGTGGCAGGGCCAGGATCATCGTGAGGGCTTTCATCACGTCTAGGAGCCGGCCGGCCGGGTAGCCGGCGAACTCCTCGTCACTCACGATTCGAGGCGGCGCGCAATCGGAACTCACCCGGCAATCCTAGGCGCTGCCCGCTCCCAGGGGGCCGGGCGGCTCCAGCCGGGACTATCCAATGTGGACCTATGGCGGCCGGGGCGGGGTCGGCCGCGCGGGATGTTCTGGCGTACTGTCCAGGTCGTGAACGATCGCGGGTTTCGGCAGGCCAGCGTGGTGTTGGGTCTGGTCGCCACGGCGGGGTTGGCTATCTCCGTGCTCCCCCTGCCCGCCGCTTCCTACGTGAGCGAGGCCGGTGTAGCGGGTTCGGGCCATTTCGTGCTCTACCGTGCCAGCGTCATCGCGGCCGGTTTGGCGGCGGCCGCCCTGGCCGCGGGACTGGTTCACCTGTTCACGCTGGCCGCGTTGGCCTTGTTCGCCGCGGCGCCCGCGATCATCACCTCGGCGGTGGTGGGCTGCACGCCGGGCTGCCCGCTTCCGCCCTACGAGGCGACCACTGGCCGCGACCTGGTCCACGCCATCGCCAGCGTCATCGGCGTGGGCTGCTGCGGTCTGGCGATGCTCGCCCTGGCCCGCACCTCGACCGGCGCGCTGCGACGCCTCTCCTGGATAGCCGTTCTGGCCGGCTGGCCGGTGCTGCTGGGCACCGGCGCATCCATGGTCGTGCTCGGCCGGGGGCTGGCCACCGGCCTGCTGGAACGGATGGCCCTGGCGGTGTGCCTGGCTTGGATCATCGGTGTTGGGCTGCCACGCGGGTGGCCGGCGAAATGACGGCTCAGTCGTAGTGCTGCAGTTTCGGCCAGACCGCGGCCCAGCCATCGGCGGGCAGCTGGCAGACCATGACCGCGCTGCCCTGCTCCTCGTTGTCCACCCCGAATCCGTTGTCCATTTTGGCCCGCACCTCGCAGCCGGAAAACACCCGCTGGGTGCGGGCCACACCCTGGGTCCAGGCGATGACGACCGTGCGCTGTGGTGGCGGCGGGCCGACGAAGTAGAGCTCGTTCTGGGCGCTGTAGACGGGCGGCAGCCCGTAGGCGGGGCCGTAGCGGTCGATCGCCCCCGCCTCGCCGTAGTTGCCCGTCACGATGACTGAGCGCCGCTGCTGTTCCGGTGGCAGGGCGGCGTAGACGGCGGCCAGCTGCGCCACATATTGCGGCCACCCGATCTGGTCGCCCATCGTCGGGTTGAGGGCGACCGCCGGGGATTGACCGACCTCGGTCACCGGCAGCAGCGGCAGCGCGATGAGGGCGCTGGCCACGGCGTTCACGGCGACCGCGGCGAAGACGAGCCAGCGCCGCCAGGTGCCGGCCATCCACCGCTGCACCGGCACCCAGCCGGCCGCGAGCAGAAACGCTTGCAGCCCAAAGGCGTAGTAGAGCTGGCCGCCACCGATGAAGGTCAGCAGCAGGGCGACCAGATAGGCGACGCCCACCGCCCGGATCGGCCGCCACTGCTCGCGCCGCAGCAACGCGACCAGACCGGCGATCCAGACCGCCAGCAGGGCCGGGCCGATCAGCAACGCCTGGAACGGCAGCACCTGGATGCGGACCTCCCCCGCGTTGTTCTCGCTCAGCGCCCCGGCCATGGTCAGCTGCGGGAAGTCATGGGTGATCTGGTAGATGGCGTTGGGCAGGCTCAGCAGCGCCGCGAGCCCGAGACCGGCCCACAGCCACTTGGACCGCAGCACCGACCTCGGTCCTACCAGGAGCAGCCCGGCCCCCAGCGATATCACCAGCATGGCGATGAGCAGCTTGTTATAGGTGCTCACCCCGACCACAGCGCCGAAGGCGAGCCACCACCGCGGCTCACCGCGCAGCTGCGCCTTGACCACGAACAGCAGCGCCGCCGCCCAGAGCGCGAAGTCGACGGTCGCCGTCGACAGCAGGTGCCCGGTGATGAGGGGCAGTGAGCAGAACGCGAAGCTCCACGCGGACAGGGCTTGCGCGACCCGGCCGCCGCCCAGCTCACGGGTAGTGAGCACGGCCAGGATGACCGCCGCTCCAATCAGGACGATCGCCGGCACGCGCATCGCCGCCACCGTGTCGCCGAACGCCCAAGCCGCCAACCGGGCGAGCATCGGGGTCAGCGGCGGCTGGTCCACATATCCCCAGGCCGGCTCGAGCATGCGGAAGTAAAGCTCATCGCGGTGATAGCCGTATTGCCCGGCTGTCAAGGCAAGCACCCCACACACGGCCGCCACCGCGCCCGCGACCGGCCACCACGGCACCTCGGCAAGTTTCGGCTCAGACTTCGCCACGCGCGCACCTTAGCCCACCCGGATGACATCTTCGTACCGCGCGAACTCTTCGGTCGGCAAACATCGTCGCTCCGGGGGCTTGACATTCGCGCCCCGCACACCGCTTATTGATGTATCGCTGAACGAAACGCCGTTTCCTTTATGGAAACGGTGAGAGGGGCGACACATGGTAAGCAAGACAAAGCAGGCGGGCCTGACCGCGACCGTGGTCATGCTCGCCGCCGCAAGCCTAGCCGGGCAGCCAGCCCAGGCATATGGCCCGGTGGCCAACTCCCTTGGCTGCCGGCTCTACTTCACCGATGCCGGAACCGGTATCTCCCCGACCACGTGGAACGACACGTTCGGCCTGACCCTGTCGCCGGCGCAGCCGTCGCCCGGTCAGACCGTCACGGTCACCCTCACCGCGGCGGCCGGGCCCACCAACGGGCCTTCGCCGCTGGTCGCCGGGGATGTCCCCGTCGTGGTGGCGGTGGACCTGGGTGGGGTGGCCTCCGGCACCGTCACCTTGAACCTGGCCGGCTATCCGGCCTCGGCCAAGGATCCCTACACCCCATTGGGATCCATCACCGCGACCGGCACGTTCGTCGCCGGTGCGGCGGGCGCGGCCACGGCAACAGTGCGCCAGGTCAAGTTCGCCAACACCACGGCCGCCACCTACTGCTCCAACGCCGGTGACCGTGACCAGAAGGCGAGCCCGGAACCGACCACGATCGTGGAGGAGTTCACCGTCTTCGACGGGGCCACCACCATCACCTCGGTGACGGGACAGACGGTCAGCACCCACGCCCGGGCGGGAAACACCATCAACTTCGCGGTCACCGGGCTCGCGCCCAACGCGGCGTTGACGGCCTCGCTCAAGGATTCCACCGGCGCGGGGACAGGTGAAGGCAGCGGAAGCGGAAGCACCACGGCCACCGGAAGCGGGACGGGCACCCTCGTGGTCCCGGCTGCACCCACTCCCGGTGCGCGCACCCTGGTGGTGAGCGATGGGGTGAACTCCGTCAGCAAGCCGATCACCATTCTCGGTACGCCGACGGTGTCCATCAATCCGCACGGTGGCGGCGCGGGGACCTCGGTCGCCGTGACCGGTACCAACTGGAACCCGGGCAGCAGCGTCACGATCGGTGGCTACAAGCCGTTGGCCGGGCCACCACCGCCACTGTCCACTTCGGACACCAAGGTGACGGTGACCGCTTCGGCCTCCGGCGGAATCGGTGGCAGCTTCACCGTCAGCGATCCCACCACCGCGTATGTCGGCGCGTCAGCGGGCTTCGGCCCCTCGACGCTTTTCGCCATCGCCGGCTGGACGGTTTCGCCCGACAGCTGCGCAAGCCCGTGTCCGCTGGCCTACAACCTGACCCAGGTGGTCACCGGGGGCAGCCTGGCCATGGCACGCACAGCGGGATCCAGCAACATCTCGCTGAGCGGCATCACGCTCAACGGTTCCGTCCAGGAAAGCTCCGGCACCCTGTCGGCGCTGACCGTGACGGACTACCGCGGCAGCACCTTCGGCTGGAGTCTGGTCGCGACATTGAGCGACTTCACCGGTACCCCGGGCGGCACCATCTCGAAGGCCAACCTGTTCTGGTCCCCGCTGTGCGTGAGCACACCGGGCGCCACCAACGCGGTGACCGCCGTCGCCGGCTCAGCCGGACCGGTGGACGCGGCGACCCTGTGCTCGGCACCGGCTGACCCAGCCGGCACCGGGGGCAGCTTCGACGCCTCCGCGGCGCTCGCCCTGACCGTGCCCGCCAACCAGCTGGCCGGAAACTACACGGCCACGCTCACCATCACGCTGAGCTGACCGGCACGACACCTGGTGGGGGCGGGCGCTATCCGTCCCCACCAGGCGCCAGAGCAAATCCAACCACGGAGGGCCACGCGATGCGCCGGATCATCGTCACCGTTGTGCTGAGCCTGGCCGCGTTCGCCTGGGCACCGCCGGGCGCGCAGGCCACCGGCAACGGAGACTGGGCGGTCAACCCGACTCCGCCGGCCGACCCCGGCCCCGCGCCGAGGCGCTACTTCTTCCTGGAGTCCCCGGCCGGGCAGGCGATCGTCGACTCGGTGCGGATAAGCAACCTGTCCGATCGCGAGCTTTCTTTCAAGGTGTACCCGGCCGACGCCTACAACACCGAGCGCGACGGCGGCTTCGGCCTGCGCACCGCCGACGAACGGCAGACCGGCATCGGCGCCTGGACCACGGCTCCGGTGTCCAACCTGGTGGTGCGCGCCCGTACCCAGGTGGACATCCCGTTCACCATCAACATTCCCGCCAACGCCACCCCGGGCGACCACGTCGGCGGGCTGGTCGCGGTGGAGAGCACGCCCAGCAGCCAGACCAGCCAGGGCGGCTCCACGGTGGCGGTGCTTCGCGCCGTGGGGGCGCGCATCTACCTGCGCGTGGCCGGGCTGGCCGCGCCCAGCTTGGCGATCCAGGACCTCGACCTCGGCCGCCGCGGAACGCTGGCCTACACCCTGGCCAACACCGGCAACGTGCATCTGGCCCCCACCCTTAGCGCCAAGGCCACCGGACTGTTCGGACACCGGATAGGTCAGCAGGGCGAATTTCCTTCCCCCGATCTGGTACCAGGCGCACATTCGACGCTGAGCACCACGCTGACCGGCCTGTGGCCGCTGGACTTCGTCACCACGACGGTGACCGCCTCCGCGGAAGGCAGCGTGCTCACCACCGCCAGCACCCACAACCTGGTCGTGTCCTGGCCGGTGCTGACCGCCCTCCTGCTGCTCGGGGCGGGGCTGGCCTACTACCTGTGGCGGCGAAACCGCACCCGCCGCCGCAAACCGCGGGCCGCGCTATGACCCGCGCCCTGCTCCTGCTCGCCCTCCTGTCGCCGCTTGCCTTAACCGGCACAGCCGACGGGCCGCAGGCGGCGTTGAGCACCTCCGCGGCCGCGCCGGGTGAGAAGGTGCGGGTCACCGGGCAGGGCTGGCCTGCGGGTCAGCTTGTCCAGCTGACCACCTGCGGCGAGCTGGGCCGGGCCGGATCGGCGAGCTGCGACATGCCCACCGCGCTGGCGATCACGGCCCGCGAGGACGGTGGCTTCGCCGTGGATCTGGTGCTGGGCAAGCCTTCCCGTCCCTGCCCGTGCATCGTGCACGTGGCCATGGTCGGCGGTGGCGGCACCGGTCATGTCGACCTGCCGATCGAGCTGCGCGGCCATCCGGTCGGGCCGGTGCCCGAGGTCGCCGCCACCAGGGCGCGGGTGGAGGTGGTGCAGGCAAGCCTTTCCGGCCGCGGGGCGGTCAGCGCCTGGTTCGGTGGCGCACAGCGGCTCACCCTGACCTACACCGTACGCAACGCCGGGGCCGAGCCCATCCGCGGAGTGCCGCTGATCCTGCGCGTCGGCGGCGATCAGTCCACTGTGGATGCAGGAGAGCTGGCGGCGGGCCAGACCCGCAGCTACCAGCTGCCGGTAGACATCCCGTTCGCCGCTTTCGGACGCTACCGGGTCGAGGCCAGCATCGGCGGTGTCGGCGTGGCCACCACCGACCACGACGCTCGCCCGTGGGGTCTGGTGCTGCTCAACGCGATCGGCCTGACGCTGATCGGCTGGGGCGTATACCGCAGATTCCGCCGTCCTAAGGCGCAGGGCGAAGGCCTCAGCTCGGTGGTGCGGGTGGCGCAGTGGCAGGCCTACCTGGTCTTCGACGACGCCCCGGGTTCGGCAAGGCTGCGCCGCCTCGCCGGCGACGAGCTGAGCCCGCAAGAGGTGCAAAGCCTGCTGAGCACACCGCGCCTTACGAACAACGCGGTCATCGACCTGGAAGCCTTGGACGCGGTGCTGCTGGCACGCGCGGCCGGAAAGCGGGAACCGTGAAATCGTTGGTGCTGCGCCTCTTCGCCGCTGCCGCGGCGACCGCCGTCGCGGTCAGCGGCTGCGACGCGGTGATGCCCGGGGCGCTGGATCGGCCGGACACCCCGGTCACCACGACCGGCGTCGGCCCAGGTGTCACCGCGGAAACCGTCAAAGTCGTTTTCGTCGGGGTGGACCTGCAGCGCACCAGCGAGCTCACCGGCTTTCGCAGCGTCGACGCGGGCGACCCGCAGGCACAGGTCAAGGCGCTGGAAACCTGGGTCAACGCCAACGGGGGCATCGCCGGGCGGCGGATGCAAGCCGTCTTTCGCAGCTATGAAGCCAGCAACGACTCCCCCGCCGCCGAGGAGAAGCTGTGCAATCAGGTCACACAGGACGATCAGGCTTTCGCGGTGGTGCTGACCGGACAGTTCCAGAGCAACGCCCGGCCCTGTTATGCCCAGCGGCGCACCCTCATGCTCGACGCCACCCTGGTCGCCACCGATCAGAAGACCTACCAGCAGCTTGCCCCCTACCTTTGGGCAGCAAGCTATCCGGCTTATGACGAATTCGTGACCGCCTTCCTGCGTACGCTGTCGGCGCGCCAGTTCTTCGCCGGCCCGGTCGGGGTGGTGGCAGCCGACACCCCCAGCAACCGCAACGCCTTTGACACCGTGGTCGCGCCCTACCTGCGCGAGGCGAAGGTGACCCCGACCGTGGCCTGGGTCGACACCACCGATCTGGGCACCCTCAACGCCGGGCTGAACCAGGGCGCGGTCGCCTTCCGCAGCAAGGGAATCCGTCAGGTGATGTTCCTCGGCGGCGCGCGCATGGCCTCCTTCTTCCTCACCGCAGCGGCCGCCCAGGACTTCACCGCCCGCTACGCCATCAGCAGCTTCGACAACCCGAGTTTCCTGGTGAACAACCCGGCCACCATCCCGCAGGCCGCGCTGAAGGACATGATCGGCATTGGCTTCAACCCGAGCCAGGATGTGCCCGACGCCAAATATGCCTTCCCGGCCACGGATGCCGAACGCGCCTGCGTCTCGATCTTCTCGGCCGGTGGCCAGTCGTTCAAGACCCGGGAGAATGCGCGGGTCGCGCTGACCTACTGCGACGCGGCCCGGCTGCTGCACGCCGCCGCGCGCACCCTGGGCGCCGATCTCAACGCGGCCGCCTGGTCGGATGCCGCCCGCTCGCTGGGCCGCGGTTTCCAGCCTGCGACAGGCTTCAGCGGCCTGCTGGGCGCGGGAAGGTTCTCCGCCGCCAACGGTTATCGGGTGCTGGGCTACGAGCAGGGCTGCCGCTGTTTCACCTATCTGAGCGAGGAGGCCAGCTTTGGCAACGGCTGACGCGCTGCGGGTCAATGGGCTCGCCGCCGGCTATGGGCCGGTGCAGGTGCTCTTCGGCGTCGAGCTGCGTGTCGGCGATGGCGAAATGGTGGCGGTGTGCGGGCCCAACGGGGTCGGCAAGAGCACTCTGCTTCGGGTGCTGTCCGGGCTGACCGCGCCGTCGGCTGGAAGCGTTGCCCTGTATGGCCACGACATCACCAACGACATCACCAACGTGGCCGCTGCCGCCCGGGTGCGGTTGGGTCTGAGCACCGTGGTCGGGCAGGCCGCCTTCGGATCGCTGACAGTTCTGGAAAATCTTCGCCTTTTCGGGTACCAGACAAAGAAGCCCCAAAAATCCATCACGGCAGCGCTTTCGGTCTTCCCGCGCCTGCACGAGCGGCGCGACCAGCTGGCCGCCACCCTGTCCGGGGGCGAAAGGCAAATGCTCGCGCTGGCCAAAACCCTTATCCAGCAACCCCGGCTGCTGCTGATCGACGAGCTGTCGCTGGGTCTGGCCCCGGTGGTGGTCGGCGCGCTGGTGGAAATGGTGCGGCGGCTGAACAGGGCCGGCACCACCGTCGTGGTCGTCGAACAATCGGTCAACGTGGCACTGTCCCTTGTGGACAGAATGCTGTTCATGGAGAAGGGCGCCATCGTGGCCGAGCACAGCGCCGCCTTCCTGCAAGCGCAACCGCAGCGGCTGCAATCACTTATCCTGGGCGGCCATTCATGAGCGTGGACATCTTGGCGGTGGGCCTGCTGACCGGGCTGCCCTATGGCCTGCTCGCGGTCGGGCTGGTGCTGGTCTACCGCTCCAGCCGCTTCCTCAACTTCGCCCACGGCGCGATCGGCGTCTTCGGCGCGGCGCTGCTGGGCAGGCTGGTCAACGAGCACGGAATCCCTTACTGGGTCGCCTTTCCGCTCGCCCTGGCCGCCGGTGCCGCCTGCGCGGCCGCGATCGAGGCGGGTCTGGTGCGCCGGCTGCGGCACCGCCCGCGGCTCATCGGCATGATCGTCACGCTGGGCCTGTCCCAGTTCCTTCTGGTGCTGGCGCTGCTGGTGAACCCGCAAGGGCTGAGCGGGCTCACCTTCCCCGAGCCACCCGGGCTGCCCTCGTTCACCGTCGGCCGCACCCCGATCGGTCCGGCCCTGACCGCGCTGCTGCTGTTGAGCCCCGTTCTGCTTGCCGCGCTTGGCATCTTCCTGCGCCACTCCCGGCACGGGCTGGCCATCCGCGGCGCGGCCGACGCCCCGGAAACCGCTTCGCTCAACGGGATTCCAGCCGCCCGGATGGCCACCATCGCGTGGGCGGTGGCCGGCGGGGTGGCCGCATTCTCCGCCATCCTCGTGACACCGACGCAGGGGGCCCAGTCGATCGAAACGCTCGGCCCGGAGCTGCTGCTGCGCGGCCTGGCCGGGGCGGTGGTGGCGCGGCTGTCCTCCATCCCGATAGCCTTCGCGGCCTCGCTGGGCATCGGTGTGCTCGAGCAGATCCTGCTCGCCCAATCCGGTGGACCCGGTCTGGTCGAGGTCGGCCTGGGCGCGGTCATCGTGGTCGCCCTCCTGGCCCAGCCCAAGCTCAGCGGGCGGCGCGACATCGACTCCGCCAGCTGGCCGGCGATGCCGCTCACCGCACCCACCCTGCTGCGCCGCACGCTCACGGCGCTGGGCCTGCTCGCCGCCGCCGGCCTGGCCTACCTGATCACCAACGAGACCGCGTCCGTGCTGACCTCGGTGGCCGGATTCGCCCTGGTCGGCCTCTCGGTGTTGCTGGTCACCGGGGTCGCGGGCGAGCTTTCGCTGGGCCAGTTCGCCTTCGCCGGCATAGCCGCCGCGGTCTCGGTACAGGTGGCCGGGCGCACCGGCAACTTCTTCCTCGGTGTGATCGCCGGATGCGCGGCCGCCGCGCTCGCCGCGATCCTCATCGGTATCCCCGCCCTGCGCCTGCGCGGCCTGGCCCTGGCCGTCACCACCCTGGCCTTCGCGCTGGCCACCAGCGCCTGGCTGCTGCGCCAGGATTGGCTGCTGGGCAACGGAATGGCGGCGCCCAAACCGCAGTGGGCGGGCTATCCGCTGCTACTGGCCAAGGACTACTACCTTTTCGCCCTGCTGATGCTCGCCTTCGGGGTGTGGCTGACCAGCAACCTGCGCCGAAGCGGGTTCGGTCGCGTGCTGAGGGCATTGCGCGACAACGAGGACGCCGCGCGGGCACTCAGCGTCGCCGCTCCGCTGCGCAAGCTCCAGGCCTACGCGATGGCCGCGATCCTCGCCGGGCTGGGCGGAATCGTCATCGGACACGGCCAGAGCCAGCTGACCGTCAACAGTTTCCCGGCCGCAGCCGGAATCGACGCCGTCGCCCTGGCCGTCGTGGGCGGCCTCGGCCTGCTCGGCGGCCCGCTGCTGGGCGCGATCCTGTTCGCCGGCATCCCCGGCCTGGTCGACCTCGGCATCGCCGGCCGCGCCGCACTCACCATCGCCTGGCTCCTGATCGTCCTGCTGATCCCGGCGGGCCTGGCCAGCCTCCCCGCCAAACTCCTTACCCGCCACCGCAAACCAGCCACCCCGACCACCCGCACCGGCCGCGGGCAAGCCGCTGGCCCCACCGCCCCACTCCAGCCCGGCGGCGGGTGGGCGGCTATGCCTGAGGTGGGCGGCGGGCGGCGATGGCTGGGGCACGCGGCAACGGGGATTGGTGCGGCCCGGTGGCGGCGGGTTCGGCCGGATCAGGCGGGGCGGCTGAGCGTACGCGGGGTGGCGCGGTCGTTTGGCGGGGTTCGGGCGGTGAATGGGGTCGATCTCGAAGTCGCGCCCGGCGAGGTCGTGGGCCTGATCGGACCCAACGGCGCGGGCAAGACCACGCTCTTCGAGATCATCGCCGGCTTCACCCGGCCCGATGCCGGCCGGGTTTCCTTCAACGGCATGGCTGTCACCCAGCTGAGCCCGCAACGCCGGGCCAGGCTCGGGCTGGTCCGATCCTTTCAAGACGCCCGGCTCTTCCCCGCCATGTCGGTTCGCGAGACCGTCATGGTGGCGGGCGAACGCCTGGCGCCGAGCAACCTGCTCATCGCGGCGCTGGGCGCCACCGACCGCGACCGGATGACCGCGGCCCGCGCGAGTGAGCTGCTCGACCTGATGGACCTGCAAGCACAGGCCGAAACTCCCATCGCCGCGCTGTCCACCGGCACCCGTCGCTTGGTCGAGCTGACCTGTCTGCTGGCGATGCGGCCCACCCTGATGCTGCTCGACGAACCCTCCTCCGGCGTGTCCCACGCCGACGGCCTCGCCCTCGCGCAGATTTTACGGCGCATCAACCGCGAGCTGGGCATCTCCTTGCTCGTCATCGAACACGATCTGCCGCTGCTGTCGGGCCTGGCTGGCCGGATGGTGGCCATGGAAGGCGGCCGCGTCATCGCCGGGGGAACCCCCGAACAGGTGCGCACCCACCCCGAAGTTGTCCGATCCTACCTGGGAGTTGCTCATGTCTAACCTCACCAGGCGAGCTGCCGCCTTCGTCCTCGGCATCCTCGCGGCGACCGTCCTTTTTGGTGCGAGCCCGGCTCAGGCCGCGCCGACGCTGACGTTGAGCAAGTCGACCGGTCTCAGCGACGGGGACCGGATCACCGTCAACGGCAGCGGATTCAAGCCCGGCCTCACCCAGATAGCGATCGGCCAGTGCATCGCCGAGGTGGCCGGGCCGACCGACTGCAACCTGGCCGGCGGCGCCCAGTTCGTCAACGCGGACGCCAACGGGAAGATCCCGGAGGTCACCCTCAAGCTCGCCGTGAAGTTCGGGAACTTCGACTGCACCAAACGGCAGTGTGTGATCGCGGCCCAGATCCTGCCCTCTGGCAACAACGCCGAGGACATCGCGGCCAACAAGACCAGCACCCGCATCACCTTCGGCACCGCCACCACCTCGCCGTCGCCCACCCTGCCCAAGACCGGCCCCGGCGACGAATACGTGGTGATCACCCTGGCCGGTTCCGCCCTGCTGCTGTGCGGAATCGGCGTCGTGCTCCTGCTACCCCGCCGTAGACGAGCGTGGCGAGCCTGAGAGCATTCCGCTACTATGTCGGCTTGCATGACAATACTCAGATTTACCGATCTGTTGCATGCCGGCCAGGAAGGAATGCCGCCTTGACGCAAGGGACGCCGGATCCCGGCCCGACACCGCCAAACCTGCCCGAGCCTGGCGTTCCCCTGCGCATCGACGACAGCCACGCCATCGCGGTGTCGAACGCGACCGCCAAGGCCATGAGCCACGCCCGGCAATTCGTCGGCCAGAACAACGTCCTGGCCGTTCCGGCTCTCGTGCTGTCCTGCCTCGGCGTGGTCACGTATATCTGTGCGCCGATAGGGGCCATCCTTGGTCACGTGGCCCGCAAGCAGATCCAGCGGCGCGGCCAGACCGGCGGCGGGTTCGCGCTTGCCGCGGTGATCATCGGCTGGACCGTCACCGGTCTCTACACCTGCGGCATCGTCATTCCCGTCCTTCTCATCCTGCTCAAGGTAACCGCGATAAGCGGCCTGCTGTCGTGATCAGCTGACGGCGGCGGTGGGCAGCCCGTCGGCCTTCCACGCGGCGAAGCCGCCGGTGAGGTCGGTCGCGCGCTGAAGCCCGAGATCCAGCAGCGCCGAAGCCGCCAGCGATGAGGTGTACCCCTCCTGGCAGAAGACGATAACCTCGAGGTCATAGCTGTTCGCCATCGGCAGACGGGCTTCGCAGCGCGGGTCGAAGCGCCACTCCAGCACATTGCGCTCGACCACGAGCGCGCCCGGGATCTCGCCGTGTTCCGTGCGCTGCGCGACCGGGCGAATGTCCACCAGGATCGCGCCATCCCGTTGCGCGGCAAGGGCTTGCGCCGCACTGACCCGGCGCAGCCGGCGGCGGGCGGCGGTGAGGACCTCGTCGATGCCGCGCGAGCCCGGCGGAGGCACGTTCACCACTGCACTCCCGCCCGATCTACCGAGCTGACTTTTAATCGGTTTTCACTTATGTGGTACCGGGTCATGCTCTGCAACGCCGGGCCGTAAACGTGCACACTGACCGCGGGAACGCGCCCGTGGTTGAGAATGCGGTGCACATGATTTGACCCGAAGCCGCGCCCCTGCCCGGCGCGAAGAGTTTGCTCGACGACAGCCGCCCGCGCCTCACCGCTCACCGTCTGCTCCGTGAGCACGCCGGAGACCACAACAAACGCCCCCGCCGAACCGCCGTGGTCGTGCAGGTCGGTGTGCTGACCGGGCAGCCAGGTCAGCAGCCACACCTCGTAATCCGGCTCCTGCGAAAGCCGGTAGTACCACCGCTCCCGCGGGTTGAACCGCGGCGCCACCGCCCAGTCGTCCGGAGCGGCGGCGAAGCGGCGCGCCACGTCCAGCAGCGACGTGCGCTGCGCCGTGCGCCCGACAGTGACCGTGCCCGTCATACACCCTCCCAAGCCCAGCTTCTCGGGAATCCTATCAGACCTATAGGGATTATAGGAATGCCATCGCGTGGGTCGTGGCGGCTGTGGCGAAGGCTCGGATGAAGGGGTGCGGGCGGGGGCCGTCGGCTAGTTCGGGTTGGAAGAGGGCGGCGAGGTAGAACGGGTGGGTGGGCAGCTCGGCGATGCGCACGTCGCCTTCTGTGTCGTGGCCGCTGAAGACCAGCCCGTGGCTGGTGAGGGTTTGCACGTAGGCGGGATTCACCCCGTACCGGCAAAAGTAGCGTTCAAAGGTTTGACCTCGGCCGAGCAGGCTTTCGGCGATTGAGCCGGCGGTCAGCTGGACCGCGCCTTGGTGACCGGCCAGCGAGCAGGCCAGCGGCACGACGATGAGGTCGTCGCCTTCGGGGTTGTTCTCGCCGTGCTGGGCCGAGGAAAGGCCACACACGTTGCGGGCGAATTCAAGCAGCGCGTGCTGGAAACCTCCGCAGGAGCCCAGGAAGGGCAGGCCGTTCTCGCGGGCTTGGGTGACGGCGGACAGGGCGCCGGTCTCGCTGGCGTAGGGGCTGCCTGGCAGCAACCAGACCCCATCGAAACCGGTGAGATCGCCGACGTCGGTGGTGGGGATCCAGTAGGCGTCCACGGGCAGCTGTTCGGTCTCGGTGAGCGCGGTGAGCACGCCCGGGATGCGCTGGTGCGACTGCACAAGCGGCGATCTGTCTCCGACCAGGGCCAGGCGTGGCAGTTTCGGCATGACCTCACTATGGACCGCCTGCAGACTTAAGCACCAACGATGATTCGCGGTCCTTCGATAAGCAACACTGATGGGCGTGGACCCGCATCTTCTGCGAACCTTCGTCTGCGTGGCCGAGCTGGGCTCCTTCTCGGCGGCGGCGCAGCGGCTGGGCTACACCCAGTCGGCCGTTTCCCAGCACATCGCGGTGCTGGAGTCCGATTTGGGCACGCCGGTGCTGCAGCGCAGGCCGGTCGCGCCGACGCTAGCCGGCCAGCGCCTGCTCGAGCACGCTGCCCCGATCCTGCTGCGGCTGGCCGCGGCCCGTGCCGACGTGGCGCGCGCGGTCGCCCCGCAACCGGCGATGCATCTGGGTGTCACCTCGCTGGCGCTGGTTCCCGGGCTCGCCGCGCTGCTGCCGGCGATGGCAGAGCTGACCTGCGCCCCGCGTGACGAGGTGGTGGCCGGGGTCGCCGCCGGACGTTTCAGCGCGGGACTGGTGGCCGGGTTGGCCGCGCCGAGCGATCCCTTGCGGCTCAACGATTTCGGGCCGCTGCACCGGTTTCCGGTCGGGCAGGCCGAACAGGTGGTGGTGGTGGCGCTGGCGCTGGATCATCCGCTGGCGGGCCGGTCCGGGCTGGCGCTGGCCGATCTGAGCGGGGCGTTCTGGATCGACGCGCCCGGGGCGGCGGTGCCGTTGAGCGATCTGTGGCCGATGCCGGCCCGGGTCTCGACCCGGCTTCACGGCGACGACGTGCTCACGCTGCTGGCCCTGGTGGCGGCCGGGCATGGGCTGGCGCTGCTGCCGCAGCATCTGGCCGGTACGGCCGGGGTCGGCTGCGTGCCGATCACCGAGCCGCGGCTGGTGTTCCGCGTCGAGGCGGTGGCCACCAGCGACACGGATCCGCTGCTTGAGCTGCTACGTCAGCGAACGGTTGTGCCGGACCGGGGTGGGCTTTAGGCTGACGTGTATCGATTCGTGCCGAGAACGGGCGCTCGTGCCGTGTCGAACGTCCAGTCCACGTGGGGCGTCCGACAACAGTTGCCCCGCCCGAATTTCTCGGAGTAATGCATGCACACGTCGAGACATCGCCGTGTCCTCGTCGCCGCGATTGCGGCCACGATGGGCACCGCGCTGCTCAGCTGGGTCGCCACCGCCACGGTCGCGCAGGCCGCGGTCGCCGGCTGCCGGGTCACCTACACCATCCAGTCGCAATGGGGCGGCGGGTTCACCAGCAACGTCAGCATCACCAACCTCGGCGATCCGCTCACCAGCTGGTCACTGCGGTGGACTTTCCCGGCCGCGGGCCAGGCCGTCTCCTCGATCTGGAACGCCAGCTACACCCAGAGCGCAAGCCAGGTCACGGTTTCCAACCTGGGCTACAACGGCAACGTCGCCACCAACGCCAGCGTGTCCTTCGGCTTCAACGGTGCCTGGACGACCAGCAACCCGGTCCCGGCTTCGTTTGCTGTCAACGGCGTCACCTGTACCGGGACTGTCCCCACCACCTCCCCCACCCCGACCCGCAGTCCGTCGCCGTCTCCCACGCCGTCTCCCACGCCGTCGACCTCGCCGCCGCCCCCCAGCGGCTGGAACCCGCCGGCGAACCTGGTGCAGCCGCTGAACGAGGTGTGGTCCCATGTGGAGAGCACCTACTCCAACCTGTACGGGTTCCGCAACTACGGCTGGGATCAGCTGGTGGCCAACCGCGGATCCATCAACTACTGCGTGCGCTGGGATTCCAGCGCCCCGGTGTCC
Source organism: Rhizocola hellebori (assembly GCF_016862955.1). Taxonomy (GTDB): domain Bacteria; phylum Actinomycetota; class Actinomycetes; order Mycobacteriales; family Micromonosporaceae; genus Rhizocola; species Rhizocola hellebori. The sequence goes on from NZ_BONY01000002.1 coordinate 132,829, forward strand.
GCCACGCAGCGCGACCAGATCCACGCGGCGCTGCAGCGCTCGTACAAGAAGTGGATGGACGTGATGGCGGGTCACAACGCCTTCCCTTACGCGGCTGTCCCGGTACGGGTCGTCGGCTGGGCGGTGCGCGACCGCAACACGCTGCAGTGGACCGACAACTCCGTCGATATCTACGTCAACAACATCCGTGAGAACGCGCCGCAGTGCAGCGAGCCGTGCGGGCGTTTCTTCCACCAGGACGGCAACTATTCGTCCTGTCCCGGCGGTGCGGCGCGGCATTACGACCATTCGCTGTGGCTGACCGCAGGTTTCGGCGGCGGCGCCGGTGGCGACTGGGGTCAGCGTATCGGCAGCGAGTACATGGTGAACAACGTCAACACCGACAACATTCACATCCTGCTGCACGAGATCGGCCACACCTACGGCCTTGATGACTTCTACGACTGGACCCCCACCGGCCAGTGCTGTTTCATCATGAAGGCGGGCAGCGCCACCACCATCACCGAGTTCGACAAGTGGATGCTGCGCGACTTCTGGCGGCATCTGAAGAGCCGCTACGGTCTGTAGCCAACCCGCGCGGGGAGGGGTGAGCCCTCCCCGCGCATCTTCTCGCCCAAGCGGTAAACCTTTCCGCGCCTCCGATGAGTAGGGTCTACGACACCGCTCAGGAGGAGAGATGGCCGAGGCCGGCACGTTCGAGGAATTCGTGACCACCCGCTCGTCGGGGCTGCTTCGGGTGGCCACGCTGCTGACCCGCGATCACGCCATGGCCGAGGACCTGCTGCAGACGGCGCTGGCCCGCAGCTGGTCGGTGTGGAAGCGCATCGACGGCGACCCCGAGCCTTACGTCTACCGGATCCTGGCCAACACCTACAAGACGTGGTGGCGGCGGCGCTGGCATGCCGAGCGTCCCACCGAGCGGCTGCCGGAGCTGGGCGAGCCGGGCGGCCAGCTGTCAGTCGAGACGCGCGACGAGATCTGGCGAGCGCTCAATCGCCTGCCCCGCCAGCAACGTGCTGTGCTTGTGCTGCGCTACTTCGAGGATCTGACCGAGGCGCAGGTCGGGCAGACCCTGGGCATCTCCCTCGGCGCGGTGAAGAGCCACGCCAACCGCGGCCTGGCCAAGCTGCGCCTCGACCCACAGCTGCTGGCCGAGTTCCCGGTGCCACGCCCACCGGCGAGCATCGAGCGCCTGCCCGCTGTGCGCCAGCGGGTCCGCCAGCACCGCCAGCACAAAGTGATGGGCGCCATCGCGATCATCATTGCCGTGGTGGCGGGCTTTGCCGTGGCGCCCAGCCTGTTGCGCAACGTCTTCCCTCCCACCAGAACCCAAACACCCAAGCATATTCAGGGGTACCTGATCAGGGACACCGTTTCGGCGAAGCTGACCGAGCTGGACCGGGTCACCACCACCGCTTGGATACCTTCCACATTGGACTATCTGGTCAGCGGCAGCTGCGACACCCGCGATGTGCGCTTCGTCGCGAAGGTGTCGGTCCAGCTCAACGGTAAGATCTTCGAGGACTTCCCGTGCTCGGCCGAGCCGGAGCGGCTGGGCACCAGAACCGACAGCGACGACGCGTCCACCGCGAGACTCAAGATCGGCGAACCGGTGACGATCTCGCTGCGGCTGCAGATCCTGCACGGCGACACCATTCCGCCCGACAGCACGCTGACCCTCGCTTTCGCCGAGCTGGTGCCTTTCGAGCAGCTACCCCTGCCACCGCGGCCCAAACGGCTCAAACCGCTGGACCGCCACATATCTGAGCAGCCTGCCGCCGTGCTAGGTCCCCACAGCCCGACCACCGCCACGGTCACGTTGCCGGTAGGCACATATCTCCACGTCAACGTGGGGTCCCAGACCCCGGGAAAGATCCACATTGAGGTCAACGGCCATCCGCGGCGGGCCCACGTCTTCTGGGATTACGACAACGGGTACGGCGGTTTCGACCTGATCCCCAACGAGAAGGGCGCAGCCGACCTCGGCGTGCACGAAGGCGTGCCCATCCTCATCTCGGTGTGGACCGAATACCTCACCGCCGACTGGTATGTGGCGCTCTTCGTCAAACCGAAAACCTGGTAACACAAGCGTTTCGGGAGCCGGCGGCACGACGCCGGCTCCCTGCTTTGTGCGGTGTGCGGGTTACCACCAGACGTTCATCGAGGAGGTGATGTTGTCAAAGCCCCACCAGGACAGGTTGCCCCAGCCGGTGCCGGCCAGGTAGAGCCAGCTGCCCCGGTACTCGATGTCGTCGTAGATCGAGACGCGGCCGTTGACGTAGATCGATGAGGCGACGTTGTCCCAGTTGCCGGCGCAGCCGAACAGGCCGCAGCCGCGGTTGACGCCGGCCAGATAGTTGATGCCGTAGGGCGAGTTGAGGCTCATCGCGTCGCCGGTCAGCTCGTCGTTGGAGTAGAGGGTGGCGTACTGGCCGGCCTGCTGCACCCCGACACCCGACCCCATCGTCTTGGTGGCGGCCACCGCGGTGTCGAAGGCGGCCTTGTCGGTGAAGCCGACCATCTCGTCGGGCTTGGCCAGATCCACCACGAAGTAGAGGGCTCGCCCGTCGAATTTGGAGATCTGCTGCGGCGCGTAGCGCACCCCGTCGACGATGAACGCCGAACGCGGGGCCTTGTGCACCCCGCCGGTCGGGGCGGCCGGTACCGGCTTGGCCGTGGCGGCCGTGGTGCTCACGGTCAGCAGGCCACCGGCGAGAACGACGGCGAGCGCGGCCAGACCGGCGATGCGTGATTGTGTACTCATCTCAGTTCTCCTTAAAGGGGAATTGGCTGGGCGGTACACAAATCAGGTTGGCGTGAAACGCGGCCGATGCCGTCTGCCGGCAGTGGGACCTTCCCCTAAACCCGCGGGCGGACCCCCCGCGGGCATTTACCTCAACCTATGGGTGGAGGGGCTAGCTCGGCCAGCGCCAAGCGATTCCGTGCACACCGGTGATCAGCGGGGTGCCGATCAGGTGGACGCTGTGATGCGTGCTCAGGGGCAGCGCCCCGATCCGGCGCGGCGGCTCGTACAGGTCGGCCTGGCTGAACGCGTGACAGTCCACCGGGCGCACGCTGGGGTCGAAACGCACCTGCAGCAGATATTGCTCCACCCGATGCCGCACCGCGCAGGCGTGCACGATGCTGGGCGGCCCGCACGGGTTGTGGATGCGCCGCTCGAACACCCACGACTCTCCGGCGCGCAGCCTCTGTCCAAAAAGGAATTCCGCGACGATCACCGGCGCCCGCGAGTGGCGGCGCACCTCGCCGAGCCGGCAGTTCTCCCCCGCCTCGAACTCGACCTGGTCTGCGGGGTTGGCCAGCGGGTCCGCGCCCGGATCGGCGAAGAAGCGCATCACGTACCGGTCGACCCCGTCGCGCCGGGCCCGCAGCACGATGCGCGACCAGATGCGCGACGAGCGCCTGCTCGCGTCGACGCTGACCTTGTCGTGCTGGCACAGCAGATCCACGCTGCGGTCACGTGCGCCCGGGATGTCGTCGAGCAGCTCGCCCAGCGCGCCGCTGCGCTCGTCGAGATCGCTGCGCGGGATCAGGTCGACCAGAGCACCGCGCGGAAGGTCAAGAACCTCCTCCAGGGCGTGCACCGGGCCGGTTGAGGCGGGCCTGGTGTGCCCGTGCTGCCAGCCGCTGAGCGTGGAGAGCCCCACCGGCCAGCCCCTGTCGGCCAGCCGGGAGCGGACCCGGTCGAGGGTCAGCCCGCGGGAACGGATCGCCGCCCGCAGCGTGTCGTGGAAGGGCCCGGCCCGCAGCAGCAGCTCGACCTGGCTATCCATGGCACCGCCCAACCTCGAAACGTAACCCGGTGGGCGAGCGCCGGCCAAGGCCCGAAATTTCCGGCCTGGCGCCACCTGCACCGCAACAACTAGACATGGGTCAATATCCCTCGACATCCGGAGACGACTATGCCTCTCATTAAGACAACGTTGTCATCAGGGCTAGTGTGCCTGCTGGTGGCGACGATGTCGATGGCGACCAACGCCCCCGCGGCTGCGGCGGTGCCGAACCCGGCGAGCTTCGTCAACACGCTGATCGGCTCCAGCAACAGCGGCGAGACCTTCCCCGGCGCCGACACCCCCTTCGGCATGGTGCAGTGGAGCCCGGAGAACACCGCCGGCAACCAGACCCGCACCGTGCAGCCCGGCGGCTACGGCTACAACAACACCCGCATCCGCGGCTTCGCGCTGACCCACATGTCCGGGACGGGATGCGCCGGAGCCTACGGCGACATCCCGTTCTTCCCCTACCTCGGCACGGTCGACACCTCGCCCACGGCCGACACCACGGATGCCAAGTACGCCAGCAACTTTTCCCACACCAACGAGACCGGGACGGCGGGCTACTACCGGGTCGGGCTCAGCTCGGGGGTCAACGTCGAGCTGACCGCGACGGCGCGGACCGGGTCGGGCCGGTTGACCTACCAGGCCGGCCAGACCGCCTCGCTGCTCGTGCGCACCTCCAACTCGGAGGTCGGCAGCAGCGCCGCGTCGACCACCATCAACACCGCGGCCCGGACCATCAGCGGCTCCGTGACCAGCGGCAACTTCTGCGGCTACATCAACGCGATCGGCCGGCGCAGTTACTACACGCTGCACTTCTACGCGGTCTTCGATCAGCCGTTCACCACCACCGGTACCTGGCAGGACGGCACGTTGCGCCCCAACACCACCACGGCCAGCGGCGCCACCACCTACGGCACCGACGGCTGGCCGGTGGCCGGGCGCGGATCGGGCGGCTACGTGACTTTCGCCTCCGGGCAGACAGTCAACGTGCGGGTCGGCATCTCGTTCGTCAGCCAGGCCAACGCCCAGGCCAACCTGAACGCGGAGAACCCTTCCGGCACCACTTTCGACACCGTCCGGCAACGGGCGACCGACGCGTGGAACACCGAGCTCGGCCGCATCGAGCTCACCGGCGGCACCACCGCCCAGCTGACCACCTTCTACACCGCGCTGTACCACTCGCTGTTGCACCCCAACATCTTCAGCGACACCAACGGCCAATACATGGGCATGGATCAGCAGCTGCACAGCCTCTCGGCCGGGCAGGGCGCGCAATACGCCAACTTCTCCGGCTGGGACGTCTATCGCAGCCAGCTGCAACTGGTGACTCTGTTGCGACCGGACGTGGGCAGTGACATCGCGCAGTCGCTTTTCAATCAGGCCAACCAGAACAACGGGGTCTGGGACAGATGGACGCATGCCCAGGGCGGAACCCATGTGATGACAGGCGATCCGGCACATGCCGCGCTGCCGAGCATTTATTCTTTTGGGGGTACCAATTTCAGCGCCTCAGGCGCGCTGACCTCGATGATCAACGCCGCCACCACGGTCACCGCCGCCGACCTGAGCCGCGACGGCTGGAACGTGATGGTGGTCGGCGAGCGGCCGTCGCTGGACAAGTGGCTGTCGATTCACTACATCCCCACCAACGGCAACGCCTGGGGCGGCGCGGGCGAAACCCTGGAAACCTCGATCGCCGACTTCGGCATCTCGCAGCTGGCCGGCCGGCTCGGCCAGAGCAGTGTGCAGCAACAGTTCCTGGCCCGCGCCCAGTATTGGAAGAACGTGTTCAACCCGGGCAACGGCGGCTACATCCAGGACCGCAACGAAAACGGCACCTGGCCCTCCTTCAACGCGTCCAGCAGCAGCGGTTTCGCCGAGGGAAGCGCCGCCCAGTACACGTGGATGGTGCCGCACAACGCCCGCGGACTGCTCGACCGCATGGGCGGCAACGCCACCGCGACCTCGCGCCTGGATACCTTCTTCCACAACAGCGACGGCTCGTGGGCATTGACCGGGGCCGGTGGGCTGAAGGCGGAGATGGACAACGAGCCGTCGATCGGCTCGCCGTGGCTCTACAACTTCTCCGGCAGCCCGTACAAGGCGCAGCAGACCATCCGCCAGGTCGTCAACACGCTGTGGTCGGCCACCCCGGGCGGCATCCCCGGTCAGGACGACCTCGGCGCGATGTCGTCGTGGTACGTCTGGGCCGCCATGGGGATGCATCCGCTCACCCCGGGCCGCGCCGAGCTGCTGCTGGCCAGCCCGCTGTTCCCGCAGATCGTGGTGCACCGCGGCAACGGCGTCAACCTCACCATCAACGCGCCCGCGGCCGCCTCGGGCACCTTCTACGTGCAAAGCCTGACGGTCAACGGCGCTTCGTCGAACAGGGCATGGCTGCCGGAGTCCTTCGTCGCCAACGGCGGCACCCTGTCCTACACCCTCGGCACCACCGCCAACACCACCTGGGGCGCCGCGGCCGCCGACGCTCCGCCTTCCTTCGACACCGGCGGAACCGGACCGTCCAATGTGGCGCTGGGCAAGCCGGCCACCGGATCGGCGGCGTGCAACAGCAACGAGACACCGCCCAAGGCGGTCAACGGCAGCGTGTCCGGCGGCAACTCCGACAAGTTCTGCTCGACCGCGGCCACCAAGTTCCTGCAGATCGACCTCGGCCAGCCGTTCGCGCTGACCTCGTTCACCATCCGGCACGCCGGCGCTGGAGGCGAAAGCACCACCTGGAACACCCGTGACTACGACATTCAGGTGTCCAATGACGCGTCCACCTGGTCGACCGTGGTCCAGGCTCGCGCCAGCACTGCGAGTGTGACCACCCACACGGTGACGGTGACCGCGCGCTACCTGCGCCTCAACGTCATCACGGCCCAGCAGACCGCGGGCGGCGCGACGCGGATCTACGAATTCGAGGCCTACGCCTAACCGCTCAGCCTCCCCGTTCACGGTGCGGCGGATCCCCCGCACCGTGAACGGTTGCGCCGAAATCCTAGACTGGGTCAATGGTCACCACCCCTGGACAAGTTGGCGTCGGGTTCAGCCTGTCGCGTGTGGACCTTCCGGAGCGATACCGGCTGGCGTCGGATTATTCGATGGCGGCTCAGCGTTCGACCACGCGATGGTCTGCCCTTCAGCTGGCCCTGCTCGGCGCGGGCGCGCTCGTCGGCGGGGTCGATGTTCAGCTTGACAACGGGGTCCATCTCGGGGCGCTCGCCGCGGCGGTCTCGTTGACCCTGGCCATGTTCCCGGCCGTGTGGCTGGCCCTGCGCAACCCGCAACGCGCCTGGTACAGGGGACGGGCCGCGGCCGAGTCGCTCAAGACGCTGGCCTGGAAGTACGCGGTGCGGGCCGCGCCCTTCACCGACGACACCGACGCCGACGACCGGTTCGCCGCCGATGTTCGCGCGCTGCGCTCAGACCTGGCCGAGGTGATGCTCGACGACGATGGCACCGCCATCACCGAGCCGATGCGGCGGTTGCGGGCCGCGGATCTGCCGGTGCGGCGCCGCGCATATCTGACCGACCGCATCGACGCCGAGTGCGATTGGTACCAAGGAAAAGCAGCTTTCTATGCGCGCGCGGCAAGGTGGTGGATAGTCGCCGCGATCGGCGCCACCCTGCTCGGGTTGGGGGCCGGGTTCTTGAAAGCGTTCGGGTTTGTCAGCTACGACGGGCTCGGCGCCGCCTCCGCGATCGCCGCCGCGGCGACGGCCTGGATGCAGCTCAAGCAATACCGGCCGCTGGCCGCCGCCTACGCGCTGACCTGCCGCGAGCTTGGCGCGGTCCGCCAGCAGCTGACCGAGGTGACCGGGGAGCAGATGTGGGCGCTGGCGGCGGCGAGCGCCGAGGAGGCGATCTCGCGTGAGCACACCATGTGGATAGCGCGCCGCGAGTCGGTCTAGGCCTGCCCGCCGAACTTGCGGCAAAGCTCGTTGTAGGTGCGGATCAGTGCCGACTCCTGTGCCGGGGCCAGGGTCCGCACCGACAGCTGGTCCTCCTGCGCGCGATGGTCTTCGACGTAGAGAAACAGCACGGTCGGGAACTCGCGGCAAAGCCGATCGCGCAGCTCCACATCGATGCCGAACCTGATGACGATGGCGATCGGGCCATCCTCGTCCTCATGCTGGTGCAGCAGTTCGTCGAGCTCCTGAGCGGTGCAGGGCACCCCGAACGACACGGTGTCGACCAGGAACTCGCGGATCTGGCTGACCAGGTCGGCGGCGAAGTTTCCGGGCGACCCCGGCGACGGCTCGAAATGGGCCCAGACATGATGAAAGTCGCTCGCCCTGCGCAGATACAGCAGCGGGGTCAGCGGGTGTGCCGCCTGGATGGCCGCGATCCGGGCGGTGGGCTGGCCCGCGATGTGGCGAAGCTGACGGGCCGTCTCGGTGGGGATGCGGGCGAAGGGCACCACCCGCTCGATGAGCTCCCGCCGGCCGTCCGCGGGGACGGTGGGCAACAGACGCTTCATGGCCAGCCGCAGCGGGTCCGCCTTGGTTTCCACGAGCCGTTCCTTGAGCAGCTCCACGGCGACCAGATCGGGCAGATGCCTAAGCCATCTGGTCGGCGGGAGTTCAAGCATCGCGGCCGCGTCCTCTATCGCGTGCCGGTGCGCCTGGCCGACATGTTTGGACACCACTTCGTAGATGCGCGGCTCGGGAAGCACGCGATGCCACAGCTGGAGATCGCCAACCGCTTGCTTGAGCGCGGGCGGCGGCGAGATCTGCTCCGATTCCCACTGCGCCATCTGCAAATCGGTCAGCTCCACCGCACCAAGCGGGCTCTCTTTGAGCCGGGCGCGGGTGGCCGGCGGGATGAGCACGGGCAAGATGGCGAACCTGCCGTCGGAGTACTCGGCCAGCAGCCGGCAGACAATAGCTTCCTCATGCACATACTTCGACTCAAGGGCGTGTTCGGAAAGCAAAATGACCGCCGCGTCGCACGTGAGCATCTCGCGCAGAATCCTTGGATGCCAAGGCTCACCGGGCTCCAGGAACAACTGATCGACCACCGGCTCGCACCCGGTGGTCTCGAGCAGCCGCACCGTGGAGTCGCGGGCAGCCTGGCACAGGCACCCGGGTTGCTTGCAGGCGCTGTAGCTGACGAAGATCCGGGGGCTACCGCTACGCATCGGCCTCGCCCCCCGACCTCTTGCACCAGACCACCGGATCGTTCGGTGACAGCTGCACATGGCCCTCTGGCGGGAAAATCACATACCCGTCAGGCGGACTGTGTGCCGCCCCGGTCAGGGAGGCCAGGCAGACGACGGTCTCGCCGACGAGGAAGTGCGTGATCTCAATGATCTCCGCGCCGCTGCTCACGGTGACCCTCGTGGCGAGCTTCATGGTTATCTCATTGGCGCGGACCGACAGCGCCAATTCCAGGCGCTGCTTGTCTTGGCGGGCAAGCCTCGCCACCGCCTGGGCGGAGACACTGACCATCCCCGGCAGCCCCAGCAGGATCAGCAGGTCGGTCGGGCCCAGCGCGACGTCGGCCGGGCAGTGCGTCAAGGTGGCATCCAAGGTGGGCTCCACGATGGCGGCCATGTCACGCAACACCGGCGCGGCCGCGGTGATCCAGCGTTCGCCCGCTGCGGGCCTCACCTGGATGGTCTGTGCCTCCAGGACAATCTGTTCCGTACGGTTCACCGTTCTTCCGATGCGGCTGTGCAGTGTGGAGTCGCCGCCGAGCAGCACGACGCCGTCGATCGGCGTTCGCAACCACCTGCGCAACGCAGGCACCGGATCGCCGTACCTGCAGTCCACTTCCACCAAGGCCCGGATGCCGCGGCTGTGCAGGGCGGCAACGATGGTGAGCATCTCCCCCACATGCGCCAGCCCAGCGGGCATCTCCAGATCGCTGGGAAACCTTGCCTGCGTGGCGTTGTCGGGGGCCGACAACCCGATGAGCGCGGCGGCTCCGCGCAGCGGTGAGAGGGTTTCGGCGAGCATCGCCGCCCGCAAGACGATGTCGGGCTCGCTGACCAGTGGCATGACATCGCGGATCACCAGCGACGCCTTGGCCCAGCTGTCCCTCTCGAAGTCGGCGAACGGCGAGGCTGGCCGCAAAACGTAGCCGGTGCCGTCGGCGCACTCGATCCGCACCGGACCGCCCGCCCCGACCACGGTCAGCCGGTCGCCATGCGCGGCGATGTGCTTACCCACAAAGTCAATCCCGATGCGCCTCGGGAGCGCGTCGACGGCGAAGGCGAGCAAAAACGAGTCGTTGCCGGCGACGTACACCGTCGGCGCCTCTCCTTGGGTCAACGCTATTGAGGTGGCCTGCCAAGGCGCCAACCCCAATTTTCTGGGTACCGATTCCGCGCGGCACACCGCGATTCCCCCATCGCTACTGGCCCAGGCCAGCCACCCGGGTTCCCCCACCGCAGCGGTAATCACATTGTTCTCACGGTAGGCGAGGTCCGGCCACGGAGGGATGCCGTGCTGTAGGCCCCAGGTGCACTGGCCGATATGCGAAACCCCACCCAGCCGACCGACACGATCGAACGCAAGGCATCGAGGATCAAACCCGTCGGAGAGCCAGGACTTGTCCCAGCCGTTGCGGCCCCGGCGATGGAGCTCGCCTCTGGTGTCGGTGGCCAGGGCAACCGCGGTCGCCCTGGCATTGATCGCGATGGCATGCACCGGCGATGAGGCGGAAAATGCTTGCTGGGCGACGGCTTTGCGCCTTCGGCTGGGCGTCGTGAACAACACGGCCTCGAGGCCGCACGCCATCAGGACGCGGGATCCGTCTGCGGAGAACGCGGCCAGCGGGATGCCTTTCCCCGACAGGGTGAGGCGGTCCAGCGAGCGGCCCTGTTCGTCGCAGATCTCGACCGTCCCGTGCTCGCTGACCCACACCTCGGTGCCGGTGACCGAGACGGCCGCCAGTTTGCGGTCCAGGCGGCACAGCGAGCTTGCCTCGGCGTGACCGCGAGCGTTCATGACCTGACGGACTCCCCACGGCAGCAACGTCTTTCCCTGCCGGATCACCACCTGCACCGGTGCCCCGGTGGCGTGGGGCAGGTCGGTCTGAAGCGAAAGGCGCACGGTGGCCCGCCCCGCGGCGGAGATGATCTGGCTGCCGGGTTCCGGCGGCCAGCTGATTTCCACGCCGTCGGAGCGCAGCGTCACCCCAAGCTCGATCTCGCGCAGCAGCCTGCTGCTCAGGGCAGCCAGCCCTGGCGGCGCCGGGCCGGCCGGAAGCGGCTCGCCAAGACGTTGCGCCGCAATGCTTTCCAGCAGCCGCACCTCTCCGCCCCGCCGGATCGCCTCGGGAAGAGCAGGCAGGTGACACAGCAGCCAGCGGCTCAGATCGTCGGAGGCGGCGGAGTCGTCGAGCACCGCCTCAATCAGCGCTCCGATGGCGCTGGCCTGGGCGGGCGCGATCGCCTCGCCGGTGAGCCCGGACCAGATCAGGCTCTCCATCAGGAGGATGGTGGGTTCGGCGCCGTCATGGGCGGCCGCCGTGAACCGCTGAATGCGATGCATCCGTTCCGGGTCGGCGCTGAGCAGCCCACGCAGCCGCTGGGCGACCTCAGGCACCAGCGACATCGCCGAGCGGCCGTGGGCCTGCGACAGCGCCGAGAACCACAACCCGGCTTCGGCCGCCGCGGTCGCCTGGGGCAGGAACTGGAGCCGCGCCCGCCGCAGGAAAGAGGCATCGATGCGTGCCGACAGGCTCACCGCTTCGGCCAGGCGCACCACGTCAGCGGGCGTCGAGGCGAGCAGTTCGTCGGCGTCGGAGGAACTCATGCCCGGAACCGCCCCCTCAACCGTGAGGCCGAGTTGAGCACTTCACGCATGGTCAGCCGATGATCCAGCGGGACGATCAGCGCGCAGCGTCGCACCGACGCGGGATAGACGGCCTTAGGGAACGGTGAAATCACGGTTATCGGATTGATGGTGGACAAGCGGTTCAGGAAGATCTCCCACCAGGCCAGAACCCTGGCCGCAGAACCGAAGCGGTTGCCGATCAGGCCAAGGTCGGAGATCACCACCACCGGCAGGCCTGGCATCGGCGGCGGGTAGGAGATCAACCGGGGCGGCGGCCCGACCGCGACGACCTCCGGGATGGAACGGAAGCGCACGATTTCGACCTGGTCCTGGCCGACGACATGCTGTGCCAGCTCGGCCAGCCAGGCGCGGTCGGCGGCGAACGGACTCATCGCCTCGGCGTGGTCGATCAGCAGCTGGATGCCCAGCCTGACGGTCAGCCGCCGGCCGAGCGGCAGCCGCCTGATCACCTCGCCTTTGGCGATCCGGCGCACCGCCGATGCCATGTCCAGCGTGCGCGCCGGCTGCATGGTCGCGGTGCTTGCGAGCATGATGCCGGAGGCCCATTGCCGTTGCCACGGGGCGACGTAGCTCTGCACTCCTTGGGCCGCAACGCCCCCAACCCAGCCCGCCGCGTTCGGGCCAGGGCTTTGCTCCCCGCGCAGGCCGGCGCTTGCACCGCTGGTCCTGGTCACGGATACGCGTATGGCGCGATCGGGCACCCTGGAACGCGCCAGCGACGCCTGCTCCTCTCCGGCGACCTGCCTCGCGACGGCGACCGGCTGCTCCTTGGCCGGCTCCGCGGACTGTCCCGGCCCGGCGGAGCCCGCGCTCGTCACCGGCCGCGGCTCGATGTCGTTGACCTGCCTCGCCGTCGCGGTGGCCGCGTCGCTGGCCGCGACGGCGGCCCGGGTCGACGAGATGACCGGCGACACCAGCGTGGCCTCGGGCGGCCGGCCCAGGCCTAGTAGCGCGGCGACCTGCGCCGCGTGGCCGGGATCGGTGATCTGCAGTGCGTGGACGGTGCGCAGGAAGTCGGCCAGCGCCCCGCGATGGGAGCTCATCGCGACAGATCGTCGCTGCCGCGACGCTTGAGCAAGGCGACGTCGCGCAACAGTTCCCACTCGGCGGCGTCGGCGTTGATCTCCAGCTTGATACAGGCCACCAGAGTGTCCAGGAACTCGGCCGTGCTCGGCCGCTGTGGCGCGTCGCGGCCGGCCTGCTCAAGCTCGGCGGCGACCCGCAGCGCAAGGCTACGGTCGTAGTGCTCGCCCAGGTGACATTCGGCGACTTTGAGCAGGTGCTTGGTGGTGGGATGGCCCACCCTGATCGTGATGCATCGCCTCAGGAACGGCCCGGAGAGCTGCCGCTCATCGTTGGTGGTGATCACGACCAGCGGCGACCGGCCGGTGCTGGCGGAAACCGTTTGCCCCCAAGGGGTCTCGAAGGAAAGCGTGCCCAGCGGCTTGAGCAGGCCATTGGGCACGTCAGGGTCCGCCTTGTCGATCTCATCGATGATCGCGACAAATCCCTGCGGGTCGGCGAACGCCTCCCACAGCACGCCACGGGAGAAATAGGCGTCCATCTCCGGCTTGAGCGCCCCGGCCTGGGCGTCGTTGAGGCGTCGCAATGCGTCGAAGCGCCACAGCAGGTCCTCCGGCTCGGTCCGGGCGGTGATCACTTCGGTGCGGCTGTTCCAGCCGAGAATGCGCGCGATATTCGGACCCAGTGTCGATTTGCCGGACCCGGGCGGGCCGAAGACCAGCAGCGGCCTTCCGGTCTGCAGGGCGACATTGACGGCCAGCACCATGCGCTCATTGTCGAAGACGTAGACAAGGTCGTCGCCGGGAAAGGCGCCCAGTGTGGGGCGCGCCGGTTCGCTGGCGGGATCAAATACCTTCCGGTACGTCATGCTTTCACCGTGTTTCCCTTGGCCCGACGAGGATTGCGCTCGCGTGACTAAGATAACGACACGCAGCCCGCGCATGGTCAGGGGATCGAATGTCTTTTCAGGCTCACGCAGCCGGCACGTTCGGCCTCGTCGCCCACCTGACCGGGCAGCCCTCCCGCGCGGTCGTCCAGTTGGGACTGTCGCTGCTGCACCGTGAAGCGAGTGGAAGCCAGGAGTTCACGGACGGAGCTGGGCTGCTCACCCAGATTTCAGATCATTTCTTCCGCGATGAAGTGGACTTCGAGCTGCCAGCGAGCGGCGAATACGCCACCGGGCTCGTCTTTTTGCCGCGCAACCGTGCCGACGAGGCCCGCGCGGTGTCCGTGCTGGAAAAGTATGCGCTGGTCGAGGGAGCTCACATCGCCGGCTGGCGGGACGTGCCCGTCGAGGCCCCTTCCGCCGCCTCGGAGTCGATGCCGGTGATCCGCCAGCTGTTCTTGACCGGCTGGGATCTCACCACCGGCGCCAATTTGCGGGGGATGGCTCTGGAGCGCACCGCCTATTGCGTGCGCAGGCAGGCCGAAAGGGAGACCGCTGAGCGCGGGGTGCCGATCCACTTTCCCTCCCTGTCCACCCGGACAATCGTCTACAAAGGACTGATCACTCCGCTCGAATCGTTCTATCCAGATCTGATGGACGAGCGTTTCACCAGCGCGATCGCGATCGCGCACAGCCGGATGGCCACCACGACCCCGGCCACCTGGGCTCTGGCCCAGCCGCGCCGGCTCATGGCGCACAGCGGCGAGTTCACCAGCGTGCGCGGCAATGTCAACCGCATGCGGGCGCGTGAGGCCCTGCTGGCCTCTCAGCTGATTCCTGGTGATCTGCGCCGGTTACTCCCGATCTGTTCCGCCGATGGGTCCGACTCCGCCAGCTTCGACGAGGTGCTTGAGCTGCTCCACCTTTCGGGGCGTCCGCTGGCGCACGCGATGCTGATGATGATGCCGCCGCCCTGGGAGAACTGGCCGGAAATGGACCCGCGAACACGGGCGTTCCACCAGTTCAACTCGATGCTGATGGAGCCCTGGGACGGCCCGGCCGGGGTGGCCTTCACCGACGGTTCGACGGCCGGGGTAATGATCGACCGCCGTGGTCAGCACTCCTCCCGGTGGTGGCAGACCGACGACGGCCTGGTGGTCGCGGCGAGCGACTCGGCCGCGCCAAGTCTCGACCCGGGTTCAATTGTCGCCAACGGACGGCTGACGCCCGGCAGGGCCTTCCTGATCGACACCCGCAACGGGCTCGTGGACCTCAGCGCCACAGTCGAAAGCGAGCTCTCCGCCGCAGCGCCATATGCGGATTGGCTGCACGCCGGTGCCATGCACGTGGAGTCGCTGCCCGAACGTGATCACGTGATCTACACCCACGATTCGGTGCTGCGGCGCCAGCAGACCTTCGGCTACACGGAGGAGGAGCTTGAGCTGGTGCTCGCGCCGATGGCGATGACCGGCGAGGAGCCGTTGGGCGCCATGGGAAACGCCGTCCCGCCCGCGGTGCTGTCGAAGGTCCCGCGCCTGCTCTACGACTACTTCCACCAGACTTTCGCGCAGGCCACCAGCCTCGCGCTGGACCCGAATACCGAGGAATTCCTGACCGCATTCGCGACGGTGATCGGCCCGGAGACCAACCTGCTCGATCCCGGGCCGGCCAGCTGCCGTCGGGTGATCGTTCCTTATCCGGTCCTGGACAACGACGAGCTCGCCAAGATTATATCGATCAACGAGGATGGCGACCTGCCCACCTTCGCGGCGGTGCGCGTCTCGGGCCTTTATCGGCTCACCGAGGGCGCTGCCGGGCTCAAGAGCCGGTTGGTGGAGATATGCCGCCACGTTTCGGAGGCGGTCGAGGACGGCGTGCGCATTCTGGTGTTGTCCGATCGCGACAGCACCGCCGACCTGGCCCCTATCCCGTCGCTCTTGCTGACGGCCGCGGTGCACCAACATCTGGTACGCGAACAGACCCGCAGCAGCGTCGCCATCGTCGCCGAATCCGGCGACTGCCGCACGGCACATCACGTCGCCGTCCTGCTCGGTTACGGTGCCACGGCGGTCAACCCTTACCTGGCAATGGAAAGCGTCGAGGACATGGTGGCTCTCGGCGAGATCACCGGGGTGACGCCGGCCAAGGCGACGCGCAATGTGATCAAAGCGCTTGGCAGGGGTACTCAGAAAATCGTGGCGAAAATGGGGGTGTCCACGATCTCGTCGTTTCACAGCAGCGCCTGCTTCGAGGCCATCGGCGTCGCGTCGCAACTCATCGAACGCTACTTCACCGGGACCCGCACTTCGATCGGAGGCATTGGCCTGCACGAGATTCATGCCGAGATCGCCGCGCGCCACGACTCCGCCTATGACTACTACGACCCCATCCGCCGACAACTTCACGGCATGAATCAAACTCTGAGCCGCGGTGGCGACTGGGAGTGGCGTCACGACGGCGATGCCCACCTGTTCGACCCGGTGACGGTGTTCAAGCTGCAACACGCGACTCGGTCCGGCCAGTACTCCGTCTTCCAGGAATACACGGCCGAAGCCGACAAGGCGACCACGGCCTTCGGGTCGCTGCGCGGGCAGCTCGACTTCCGGCCTGCCGAGGCGGTACCGGTGGACGAGGTGGAGCCTGCGACGGAGATCGTCAAACGGTTCACGGTCGCGGCCATGTCCCACGGATCGATCTCGGCTGTGGCACACGAGACGCTTGACGTGGCAATGAATCGGCTGGGCCTCACCTCCAATTCGGGCGAAGGTGGCGAGGAGCGTCACCGGTTCACCGATCCTCAGGTGCGCAGTGCGGTCAAACAGGTTTCCGGTGGACGGTTCGGCGTCACCACCGGCTACCTGGTGCACGCCGACCGCCTCGAGATCAAGCTGGGTCAGGGCGCCGAGCCGGGCGAAGGCGAACGGCTGCCCGCCGAGAAAGTCACGCGGCCAATTGCCGATCTGCGCGGGATTCCCTGGGAGGTGGAGTCTGTCTCGCCCGTAGGAAACTGCGATGTGCGCTCGCTGACCGACCTCGGCCATCTGATTAATGAACTCAAGTGCGTCAACCCAGCGGCGCGAGTGCAGGTCAAGCTGGCCTCGCAGCCGGGCATCGGCGCGACCGCGGTGGGCGTGGCGAAAGTCAAGGCCGAAGCGATTCTGATCAGCGGTTACGACGGCGGCACAGGCGGTTCAGCACTGGGCAGCATCAAGCACGCGGGGACGCCGTGGGAGCTGGGCCTGGCCGAAGCCCAGCAGTCGCTGCTGCTGGCCGGGCTGCGCGAGCGGGTGATTCTGCAGGTCGACGGGCAGCTCAAGACCGGGCGCGACGTGATGATCGCGGCGTTGCTCGGCGCGGAGGAGTTCGGTTTCGGCACCGCCGTGCTGGTGGTCAGCGGCTGCGTGATGATGCGTCAGTGCCGGCTGAACACGTGTCCGGTGGGGATCGCCACCCAGGATCCCGCGCTGGGCGAGCGGTTCACTGGCAAGCCGGAGTTTGTCCAGAACTTCTTCATGTTCCTGGCCGAGCAGGTGCGCGAACACCTTGCGGCGCTGGGGTTGCGCACCCTCGACGAGGCGATCGGGCGGGCCGACCTGCTTCAGGTGCGGCCCAGCGGCCAGCACTGGAAGGCCGGCAGCCTGGACCTTTCCCCGATGCTGTTCACGCCGGTGCCACCAAACGGATCTGCACGCCGCCGCACCCGCGCACCGGATCACCGGCTCGAGGATGCTTTCGATCTACGGATGATCAGGCTGACGGACGAACCAGGTTTCATACAGTCGATCCACCAGCTTGACCAGCCCTATCACGCCATTGGTGCGATGCTGGCAGGCAAGGTGACGCGCAACGATAGCCTGATGCCTACCGCTATTGATTTCACGCTGCACGGCGATGTGGGCCGCGCCTTCGGTGCGTTCATTCCGAAAGGGATAACGCTGCGCCTCAACGGCGACGCCGCAGACTTCCTGGGCAAGGGCTTGTCCGGCGGGCTGATGATTGTGACCCGAGGCGCGGGGACGCAAAGCCTGATAGGTGACGGAGCATTTTACGGGGCGACCAGTGGTGAAGCATTCCTTTGTGCCACAGCGGGCCAGCGCTTCGCCGTGCGCAACTCAGGGGTGAGAGCGGTCGTGGAAGGTATAGGCGACAACGGTTGCGAATACATGACCGGCGGAATGGTTCTCGTGCTCGGCCCGGTGGGACGCAACTTCGCCGCGGGTATGACCGGGGGCATCGCCTATGTGCTCGACCTCAACCCGATGATGGTCAACCGCGAGCTGGTCGATATCGCCCCCGCAGACGACACGCTGCGGCATCTGGTCGCGTCTCACTTCGAGGTCACCGGTTCGGTGGTTGCCGGACAGCTTCTGTCCAATTGGGACGGTTCCCGCTTCACGCAGATCACGCCGCGCACCGCCGGAGTTGCGCTGGGCCGCTGACGCGGCCCAGCGCATGGCGTCAGCCGTCGTAGCTTGCCTGCTGCACCACGAAAACGTTGCGGTGCCCCAGGGTTTCCTGCAGCGACCAGAGCAGATCCGGGTTGGTTGTGTCCTCCCAATAGCTGATGCTCTCAGCCCCGCCCACCCAGGAATAGGTGGACGCGCCCGCGGCCGGGGTCCAGTAGTACAGCTGCTTGGCCCCGGAGGAGGCGAACCACCAGCGCCCGTTGTGCGAAGCGACCCCGTTCAGCTTGTACCAGGGCAGCTGCAACGCTTGCGACGCTGTCGTGGTGGAGGCGAAGGTCGTGACGCCGGCCGCGAACGGGAACCGCACAGCGCGCGGAGCCCGGTTGGGGTAAGCGGTGCAGCCGGAGGCGCAGGTGTACTCGGTCATGACAATCGACCTGCTGACCCGGTCCAGCGAGATGGTCGACCACACCAAGGACGTGCCCGAGGTGGTGGCCGCCGTGACCGTGCCGATCTGGGGCAGCACATAGGCGTAGTTGTGGGCGTAGTAGACACCGCTGGACTGGCGGCCGATCTGGGCGGCCGTGCCGCCGGTGTTGGTCTTGAGGATCTTCCTCATGTCGAACACCCGCATGCCCCGGCCGGTCTCGGCGACGTACAGATAGTCGCCGTACCAGGAGACCCCGCCCGCGTGGATCGGGATGTCCTTGAAGTTGGGAGTGGCAGCTGTCCCGGTCGGCTCGACCAGCAGCACCTTGCGGTACTTGTTGGGATACGTAGCATCCCAGTCGACAAGGGTGACCCGGCTGCGCGTGCCGCCGCCGTCGCAACCGTCCTTTGTGTACCAGCTGACCACGACGAGCTGATGGCCGTCATAGTTGCCGCTGTTGGCGGTGCCGATGGCGTCACGGCTGGTGGTGACCCCCTGTGGGTAGTTGGTGCAGTCGCCGTTGTCGCCGGAGTCGAAGCGGAACCCGCCCTCGTACCCGGCGAGCCCGAGCGAGTCGGTGATGCCGACCCGGTCGTGGTTGGCGTTGTCCATGACCGTGTGTACCGCTGCTGTCCCGAGTGTGGAGACCAGCGAGTTGAGCACCGTGTCGAATTGATGGTAGTTCGACGTCAGGGTGAACTGGCTTGCCGGAAGGGTTGTCGGCCCGGCGGCGGCCGCGCTCGATGGCCCGATGAGTGTGGTGGCGGTGAGCACCAAACCACCGACAGTCATCGCCAGCATCCTGTTACGTATTAACATGAATCGAACAATAGCGTGTTTGCTGAACTCAAGGGGCGACTGAGCCGCCAAGCGCCGCCGCGAACCGGGCCGAGGTCGCCTCCCCGCCCCCTTGCGCGCTCACCCGAACCAGGCGGCTTCGACCCTGGTAGTAGCCCACCACGTCATCGGTGCGCTCGCGATAGTCGGCGATCTTCTCCAGACACATGCTGCGCAGGTGGTCGGGCAGGGCGGGATATGGTGCGCCGCAAGGGTCACACACGCCCACGCGCGTTGGCGGATGGGTGAACAGGTGCCGTTTCACACCGCATTTGGCGCATTGACGCCACCCGCCCATCCGGTCGAGCTGGCTCGCCTCGTCCAGGCACAGCTCCACGAGCAGGTCGGGCAGGTAACCGTGGTCGGTCAGCAGCTGCGCATGCGCCCGCGAGTGCGGAAAGGATTTCACCATCCAGCTTTGCGCCGCGCCCAAACCCGCGATGACCATCTGCACGAGGAGCTCGCCGGGCACCAACATGCCCGCGTCCAGATAGGGCTTCATCAGCAGGCCGAGATCGGTTTTGGCTTGATGGTGTTCACGAAGGCGCTCCACGAGGTTGACATACGCCATGCCCCAAGCCTGCGCGACCTGCGCGGCCGGGGTGTTCGCGTCGATGCCTGGCCCCGCCATGACGATTATTTTCACGGGCCCTCTCCCACCTGTCGTGCGAGGAAGTCGGCGACCTGTCGCGCCGTGGGAATAGCTTCGTGTATCCCGGGTCTGGTCACCGCGATCGCCGCCGCCGCGCAAGCCCACCGGACAGCGTCGGCCAGGGTCTGCCCGGTCAGCCAGGAAGCTGCGAGCGCGCCGACGAAGGTGTCGCCGGCTCCGACCGTGTCCGCGGCCCGCACCGGGAAGCCGGGCTGCCGTTGGCTTTCGCCTTGGGGGCCAAGCAACGTGGCACCCGCAGCCCCTTGGGTCACCACCACCCAGGGCGCCGCGTCGCGGCCTACGACGGCAAACTCCAGCTCGTTGACCACCAGCAAATCTATGGGCATTTCGGCGGGTACCAGAAAAGCCGGAGCCGCGTTCAGAACAACCTTGCCGCCGTTGGCCTTCACCGCCTGAGCCGCCGCCACGTTGACCTCCACCGCCACCTCGCCCTGCAACAGCAGCAGGTCGCCCGGATGCACGGGCAGCTCGCTGACTGAAAGCTCAGCGTTGGCACCGGGGAACACCCCGATCAGGTTCTCCCCCGATTCCTCCACCATCACCAGCGCCACCCCGGTCGGCTGGGTCGGCGAGACCCGCAGATGTGGTTGCACGCCAAGCTCGGCGAACCGATCGGCCCAGCTGGTGTCGAAGTCCCGGCCGACCTGGGCGACCAGGTGGGTCACCGCACCCTGCCGGGCGCAGGCCACCGCCTGGTTGGCGCCCTTGCCGCCGGGACGGCTCTGCAGCTGTCCACCCACGACGGTCTCTCCGGCCCGGGGCAGGCTCGGCACCGACAGGGTGAGGTCTACGTTAAGGCTGCCCACCACCCAGATCGCGGAACTCACCTCGACCTCATCGCCACATTATGCAGTAGCCTGTCCCGCACAGCTGGCAGTGCCTGTTTGGGAGGACCCATGGCCTTCGACATCGACGCCTACCAGAACACAGCCGGGCGGGTGCGCGACGACGACATCGATTATGCGCAGTTCACGCATCGGCCGCTGTCGCCCGATGCGCTGCGCTGCCTGCGCTACATGTCCGACATCGAGAGCCACACCGTGTGCTATCTGCGCGACCTGCTGGTCACTCCGTCGCATGTCGATCCGGCGGTCACCACGTTCCTGACGATGTGGGTGTTCGAGGAGCACTGGCACGGCGAGGTGCTGGCCAAAGTGCTTGCCGCCCATGGGATATCCACCGGCAGCGCGCACATCTCGGCGGTGCGGCGGCGGCTGGGCTGGCGTGACCGGATGGCCCCGATCGGCCAGGCGCTGATCGCCAACATCGTCGGCGAGGACTTCGTAGCCGTGCACATGACGTGGGGCGCGATCAACGAGTGGTCGGCCTACGCCGGCTACGCCCGGCTGGCCGAGCTGGAGCAGCATCCGACCCTTTCCGAGCTGCTGACCCGCATCATCCGGCAGGAGGCGCGGCACGCGGCCTTCTACGCCAGTCAGGCCCGCGACCGGCTCGCCGCCTCGGCTCGGGCACGGCGGCTGACCCGCTTCGCGTTGCGCCGTTTCTGGGAGCCGGTAGGAGCAGGCGTCGCCCTGCGCAGCGAGACCGCACACATGCTGCGCCACCTGTTCAGCGACACCGCCGGCCGGCGGGTCATCGATCAGGTCGACGAGCGCGTCCATCGCCTACCCGGCCTGGAAAACCTAAACCTGGTCCGCAACGCCTCAGCCACCTACTGAATCCTGGCTTTAGCGCGCGTCTAGCAACTGAGCCAGCTTGTCGAGCGCCATCCTGGTGCCTGTCTCGTTGTCGGCGGCCGGGATCGCGTCGGGGATGCCTTCGTGCACAATCAGCACGTCTGTTCCGCCGTCGGCTTCGGTGAGAGTGGTGGTCATCGTCATCTCGCCGCGCATCGCCGGGTCGGAAGTCTCGAACTCGAACACCTCGACCACCTGCTCGTCTGGCACCAGCTTGCGGAAGTGGCCGTGGTAGGTGTCGGTGTGTGAGGAGGATTTGCCGACGGCGTCGGGCGTGTCGTAGGTCAGCGACACCCGGAATGAGCCGCCCTCGCGGGCGTCGTACTCGTGCACGTGGCTGCTCATGCCGTGCGGCACGCGCCACCGGGCGATCGCGCCTGGGTCCAGCAGCGCCCGGTAAACCTGCGACCGCGGCGCGTTGAGGTGACGGCGGACCTGTGTGGAGTACATGATGGTCAACCCTATCCTGAGTGCGCACGATGATCGGAGGCGAGCAGAATGGACGGAGCCGACCCGGGCCGCTGGTCGGGTGTTGCCGGCGACTGGGCACGCTGGTGGGGCGGGCTCGCCGCGCCCGTGTGGGAAGCGATCATCGAAGCGAGCGCGCTCGGCCCCGAGGCCAGGGTGCTCGATGTGGGCTGCGGCGCAGGCGATCTGCTCGCCCATCTCGACCGGCTCGGCATGGCGGCCGCGGGCATCGACCCGGCGCCGGCCATGGCCGCGCTGGCCCGTTCCCGGGTGCCCCGGGCGCAGGTGCGCGTCGGCGACGCCATGCGGCTGCCCTGGCCCGACGCCCACTTCCGGCTGGTGACCTCTATCAACGCCCTGCACTTCGCGCCCGACACCCTGGACGCCCTGGCCGAGGCGGTGCGGGTGACTGTCCCGGGTGGACACGTGGCGCTGGCCAACTGGGCCGAGGCCGGCCGCAACGATCTGGCGCCGGTGGAGGCGGCGGTGGCCCGCGCCCAGGGCGAGGAACCGTTGCCCGACGGGGATTTGCGCCTGCCCGGCGGCCTTGAGCAGCTGCTGGGCGAGGGCGGGCTGACCGTGGTGGCGGCCGGGGTGGTCCCGGTCATCTGGCAGGCGGCCAACGAGGACACGTTGGTACAGGCCATTTTGATGGGCGAGGAACCAGCCGACATCGCGGCGCTCGCCGAAACGGTGATCGCGGCGGCCGCGCCGTTTCGGGTGAACGGCGGCTATCGGCTGGTCAACGCCTTCCGTTACGCGGTCGCCCGCAAGCAGCCCACCGGCTGATCCCCATCGCCACCTGTCTATTGACGGGTTGTCCGCCGCGTCGTATGGTTCAGAGAGCGCTCTCCCATGCTGATGGAATCACGCTCCCATAGCGATTCCGTGGACGGAGAGCGCTCTCGTCCCCCCTCTATTTGGATTGTGAGGGCTCTGAATGCGTACCCGACAAAGGGTCTTCGGCAGTTTGGCTGCGATCGCCATGACCGTCCCCCTGGCCGTTGCCGCCGCAGCGCCTGCCCAGGCGATCGGACCCGCCCTGCTGCCCGTCACCGTCACGAACAACACCGGCCGCGGCGACGCGGTCTACCTGTACGTGATCGGCATCAACCTGGCCACCGGCCGCCTCGGCTATGTCAACGCGGCCGGCACCTTCACGCCGTGGACAGGCGGCCAGATCCCACCCTCGCCCGCCCCCGACGTCGCCATCGCCGGGCCCGGAAACGGTGGCAGCACGACCATCCGGTTCCCGCGCGGCTTCTCCGGCCGCGCGTACTTCTCCTTCGGCGAGAAGCTCAAGTTCTTCCTCACCCCCGACGGCCTGGTCCAGCCCGCGCCATGGGCGGCAGGTGACGCCAACCAGAACATCCTGTTCGACTGGAGCGAGTTCACCTACAACGACGCGGGCCTATGGCTCAACAGCTCCCAGGTCGACATGTTCGCGGTCCCGCACGCGGTGACGGTCACCGGCGCGACCGGGGTCACCAAGCGCACCGGAGACGTGGTCTCCAACGGGCGCAACAACACCATCAACTCGATCCGGGCCCAGTCGGGCTGGGCCAACACGGTGTACACCCGCTCCGACGGCACCGTCCTGCGGGTGCTCGCCCCGGGCAAGGCCGCCGGGGCAGGGCTGTTCAGCACCACCTATCTGGACGGTTACATCACCTCGGCGTGGAACGCCTATGCGAGCAAGACGCTGACCGTGGTGCCGTTCGCAGACCAGCCCAACACCCGCTATTTCGGCCGGACCAGCGGCAACGTCATGAACTTCACCAACAGCGCGGGGCAGCAGGTGGCCTCGTTCAACAAGCCGACCAGCGCCCATGTCTGGGGCTGCGACGGCAACCTGGGCGCGCCCAACGATCTGATCGTCGGGCCGATCGCGCGGACCCTGTGCGCGGCGCTGAACCGGGGCACCCTGGGCACCATCGACACCCAGCCCAGCCTGAACGCGGCCCAGTTCTACCAGAACAATCCCACCAACCAGTACGCGAAGATCATCCACGCGAACATGGCTGACGGCAAGGCCTACGCTTTCGCCTTCGACGATGTGGGCGCCTTCGAGTCGCTGGTCAACGACGGCGACCCGCGTTCGGCGAGCATCATCCTGAGCCCGTTCGGCGCGGGCGGCCCGCCCCCGACCGACCCGCCGATCTCGTCCACCACCTGGTACAGCGTCGTCAACCGCAGCAGCGCCAAGTGTGTCGACGCCCGCTCCTCCGGCACCGCCAACGGCACCGCGATCCAGCAGTACACCTGCAACAACACCTTCGCTCAGCAGTTCCAGTTCCAGCCCACCAGCGGCGGTTTCGTGCGGATCAACAACCGCAACAATTCGGCCCAGGTGCTCGATGTGAGCGGTGTGTCCACTGCGGACAACGCATTGGTTCACCTGTGGGCCTACGGCGGCGGCAACAACCAGCAGTGGCAGCCCGTCTCCGAAGGTGGCGGCTACTACCACTTTGTCGCCCGGCACAGTGGCAAATGTCTCGATGTGCCCGGCGCGTCCACCGCGGACAGCGTTCAGCTGGTGCAATACACCTGCAACGGCACCGGCGCGCAGTCGTTCCGTCTGGTCGCCCAGCCCTGACCCATTAGTAAGGAGCGAACTCCGGCCGGACCCCTATAAGATCGGCGGATGACCCAGGCATCCGTGGACGTAGGCTTCCGGTCGGAGCGGGGTCCCGTCCTCATTTCGCTGATGCTGTGCGTGACGCTGGTGGCCATCGACTCGACGGTCATCGCCACCGCGGTGCCCTCGGTGGTGGAGGACCTCGGCGGGTTCAGCCAGTTCCCGTGGCTGTTCTCGATTTACTTGCTGGCGCAAGCGGTTTCGGTGCCGATCTACGCCAAGCTGGCCGACCTCTATGGCCGCAAACCCATGATGCTGCTGGGCATAGGGCTGTTCCTGGCCGGCTCCATCCTGTGCGGCTGCGCATGGTCGATGCCCGCGCTGATCGTGTTCCGGGCGCTGCAAGGCCTTGGCGCCGGGGCGATCCAGCCGATGAGCCTGACTATCGCCGGGGACATCTACTCGATGGCCGAGCGCGGCAAGGTGCAGGGCTACATGGCCAGCGTCTGGGGGATGTCGGCGGTGGTCGGGCCTGCGCTCGGGGGTGTCTTTTCCGAGTACCTGACCTGGCGCTGGATCTTCTTCATCAACATCCCGTTGTGTGTCCTGGCGGCGACGATGCTGATCCGCAACCTGCACGAGCAGGTCGAGCACAAGAAACACCAGCTCGACTATGTTGGCGCCGCGCTGCTGACGGTCGGGTCGACCCTGCTGATCCTGGGCCTGCTTCAGGGCGGCGAGGGGTGGCCGTGGCTTTCCCTTGCGGGAGTAGGGATTCCGTCGGCCGGGGCGCTGCTCATCGCGGTGTTCATCCAGGTTGAGCGGCGCGCCGCCGAGCCGGTGCTGCCGCTGTGGGTCTTCCGGCACCGCCTGCTGCTGACCGCCGGTCTGGTCTCGCTGGGCGTCGGGGCCGTGCTCATCGGCCTGACCTCTTACGTGCCAACGTTTGTGCAGGGTTCCCTGGGCACCGGGCCGCTGGTGGCCGGCTTCGCGCTGGCGACGCTGACGATGGGCTGGCCCATCAGCGCATCCCAGTCGGCCAAGTTTTACATGCGGATCGGCTTTCGTCCCACCGCCCTGATCGGCAGCGCCATCGCCATTCTGGGCACGTTCCTGATGACCCTGCTCAGCACGTCCAGCTCGGTGTGGAGCGTGGCCGTGTTCTGTTTCCTCATCGGAGCCGGGATGGGCCTGGTCGCCTCCCCCACCCTGATCGCCGCCCAGGCCACGGTCGGCTGGTCGGAACGCGGCGTGGTCACCGGCAACAACCTGTTCAGCCGCTCGATGGGAATGGCGGTCGGCGTGGCCGTCTTCGGCGCGATCGCCAACTCCACCCTTCCGTCGGGCACCGACACCCACTCCGCGGCCGATCTGGCCACCGCGTCCAACCACGTCTTCATCGGAGTCGCCGTGATGGCTGTCCTGATGGGGGTCGCGGTGGCCTTCATGCCCGCGGTGCGCGCCACGGACTCCCCCGCGTGAGCCGGTGGCGCGCCTCAAACTAGCCGGGTAGCACCGACGCGCCGGCCCGCGCGACGATCTCCTGCAGCGCCGCGACGTGCTGCTCGAACGCGGCACGCCCGACGCTGTTGAGCCGGGCCGAGGTGCGTGGCCGCTTACCCACGAAACCCTTGCGTATCTCCACGTATCCGGCCTCCTCCAGGATCGTCAGCTGCTTGGACAGCGCCGAGTCGGACAGGTCGACGCTGTCGCGGATGAACGCGAAGTCGGCCCATTCGGTGGCGGCGAGCAAGGAGACGATCGACAGCCGGGTGGGTGCGTGGATCAGCTCGTCGAACTTCGGCTTGATCATCAAAGCCCGCCGGTCACGTTGGCACGCATGACGCGGTGCAGGTAACGCGTCAGCAGCGGCCCGCCTCCCACGAGCAGGGCGGCCGCGAGCAGCATGCTCAGGGTCGCCGGATAGGACACGCCGGTGGCCTTGAGCGCGAACCCGGCCGGCAGCGTCACGGCCAGCACCACAGCCACAAAACCAAGGATGGCCATGACCCCGGCCGGTGGCACCAAGTCGTTGCGCGGCTTGGCATGCCGGATGCTGCCCAGCACTATCCGCAACACCATGGTCACCAGCCCGACGACGAACACGGCTACCCCGATGCCCACCACGATCGGCCGGCGCGACTCGACCGCCGCCGTCAGCCCGACCATCAACGCGGCAGTGACCCACCAGAACCACACCGGCATCCGCATGAGCCGGATCACCTGTTCCTGGCGTTGCCCGATCTCGGCCAGCGCCCGCGCGGCCTCGTCCGGCCGCAACTGCTCACCCATCTCCGCCTCCTGTCCCACTCAGACAATACTTTCCTACTAGGAAAGTATCAGAGCACTTTCCTGTCTGGCAAGTAGTTGGTGGAGGTGTTACGGGTCGATGATCCCTTCCGCGGCCAAGCGGCTGGCCAGCGTGGCCAGGCCCACCCGAAGCCGCGACTTGGCCGTGCCCTCGGGGATCTGCAGGTCCTGCGCGACCTGCCGGTAGGTGCGCTGGTGATAGAACGCGAGCAGGACAGCGCTGCGCTGGTGCTCCGGCAGGGACTGCACCGCCTCGCGCACCGCCTTGATCTCCATCTGCCATATCAGGCCGTCGTCCACCTCGGGCTGCGTGTCGACGATCGCCGCGGCCGCGGTCTGATAGCGGTTGCGGGCTTCGTTGCTGCGAATCCAGTCCACCGCACGGCTGCGGCTGGTCATGCAGAGCCAGGTGCGCAGGGTGCCACGGCGCGGATCGTAGGCGTGCGGCCGTTCCCACAGGCGCACAAACACCTCCTGGGTGACATCCTCCGCCGCGGCGCGATCGCCGATGATGCGCGCGGCGATCGAGTAGACCAGAGCCGACCAGCTGTCGTAGATCTCAGCCAGGGCGTCATCGTCGCCGCCGATGAGGCGTTCGTGCAGCCGCACGTCCGTCTCGGAAGCCGGCATGCTCAGTCACATCCCAACAGTGCGGCGACATGCAGCACTCGCCTGGCCAGGTCGTGATCACCAACCACCGTGTACTGCAACGCTTCCGGTGATCGCCGGTTGGCGACCAGGCGTGCGAACGCCGACGCCTCCATGCCAAGAGCGAGGCCGCTAGCTGTGCCCTGACCGCCCAGCGGGAAGGTCCACTCCCCCGAGGCCGGCCCGGTCAGCACCAGCCGGCATGAGCCCGGCCTGCTCACCCCCCGCGCCGCCAGCGCCTCGGGCATCAGGTTCACGGCCAGCGAGACGATGCGCCGCACCTGTTCCGGCGACGGAGTGATGGCCAGCGAGCGCACGTCTTCGAGATGAACCCAGGTCTCAAAGGCCCGCTGCACCAGCGCCGCCCGCAGCGGGCCGGGCTGGTGCCGGTCGCGGCCCACCAGGGTCACGATCTGATCCAGATCTGCCCTGTCATCGAGCCCACGGATGAGGATCTGGGCCTGGTCGCGCCACACCTGGTAAACCCCACCCGCACCATCGCCGGGCACGGTGGCCGCCAGCGGCAGGGCGAGATCGGAGGCCAGCAGGGCGTCGTTGGCATACAGGTGGCGGATCAGCCCGGTCATGTCGCCGTGACGCGGGTCGGGACGCCGCCAGCCCTGCGCTGTCAGCTCCCGCAGCGCGCTGTCGAGCGAGGCGACCTGCCCGGCGTAGGCCTCGACAAGCGTGCGCACGGCCACGGGTGGGCGGCGGCGCCGCGCTTCGTCCAAAATGGACTGCCGAAGCCGGGGCGGCGGCTTCATCGCTTGCTCCAGCGCGAGCCAGCCTGCGGCCGAGCGCAGCTGAGCGGCTTCGGTTCTGCAATCGGAGCACTGTTCAAGGTGTGCCTCCACCGTGGCCGCCTCGGCGTCATCGCACGCATCCAGCGCCCATGCACCCAAAAGTTCAGCTACATGCGGACTCATAGCCACCTCTGGATGCAGGTTACCTCCCGTGTTTGCCCCCGGCCACGCTGATCATGCCAGAATCCATGAAGTGATAGGCCGGTTGTGGTCCGGTCATTCTTATCTGGGTACCAGGAAAGGCCTCCACAAGCTCGAAAACCTTGCCGGCGAAGGCGCTCTCCTCGTCGCGCCGCACCAGATAGAACCCATCGCGGGCGCGAAGGGCCAGCCCCGCGAGCGTGTCACGCACCGTCTCATAGACCAGTGATGCCTGCTGACGGCCCTTCACGTCCAGCACTTCGTTTCCGTCCACATCGCACGCCGCCTGGACCTCGATGTCCCACTCGGCTGCGTCACGCACCAGATCCAGGGCCTCCCGAAACCGCCGGTACTCGGTTCTCAGCCATCCGGCGAGGGCTTCCTGTGTGGCGAACACCGTGCCGAATCGGCATGGCAGCACCGCCGAGTGGGCGAACACGTGCCAGATGACCCGATCGTGCGCGCGCACCGCCCGCCCCAGCTCGCCGTCCTTGCTCAGGTCGGCCCGCCTCAGGGCGGCCTCGAACCCTGCCGCGTCGATCTCCGAGGCGAAGGCCACCAGATCCCCGGCCACCAACGTCTTGACCGGCCGATCGTCGATCCCCGGCGGCGGCCCGATGGCGTGGGCGTCGTCGACGCCGGCCAGGGCATACAGGTACCACATGATGCTCACACCCCTGGTACGCACACCCCGGCGCGCTGGATGACCGCAACGCCCGGCCCATTGGCGAAAAAATGAGATGCCGCCCGCACGCTGGTGGCGATATGTTGGGCCACATGGTCATGTTCATGGTGATGGTGCGCCGTGCCCGCCCGCGCGCCAGGGTCCGCTTGGGCGTGGCATCGCCTCGATGACGCCTGGGCCGCACGCATCGTCGCCGAGTCCGGGGTGCTCCCGGGCGAGCTGGTCCTCGACATCGGGGCCGGAAAGGGCGCGCTGACCGCACCTCTGGTCGCGGCCGGGGCGAGAGTGATCGCCATCGAGCTGCACCCGGGCCGGGCGGCCTACCTCAGGCACCGCTTCGCCGGGGCCGGCGTGTCGGTGATCGAGGCCGATGCGGGCGAGTCGCTGCTGTTGCCCCACCGGCCTTTCCGGGTGGTCGCCAACCCGCCCTACGGCATCTCCAGCAAGCTGCTGCGCACGCTGACGGCGCGCGGGTCGCGGCTGGTGCGCGCAGATCTGGTGCTGCAAAAGGCTTTCGTGCGCGGCTTCACCGCCACCGGCCGATGGCGCGCCGAGCCCGGGATAAGCTTGCCACGCAATGCTTTCCAGCCCAGACCGCAGGTCGACTCGTGCGTGCTGGTGCTCACACCGGCCTAATCATCGGTGTATCGCACAAAGACGACACCGTGGTCGGCTCCGACCGCCGCCAGATCTCGCGCGCCATGGTCGATCGCCCGGTAGACCCACCTCGTGGCGTCCTCGCGGGAGAACGCGCCCAGCACCATCGCCGCCGTTTCCGTTGGCGCGTCGAGCAGGTACTGCGCGAATACGGTGGCGCCCGAGTCGTCGAGGATGTCGTCCAAACTGTCCTCGTATTCCTCCGCCGCTTGCACCGGGCCAAGGTCGTAGCAGGTCGCCTTCGCCTGCCGGACATCCTCGAAGCGGTAGCCGCCGTCGGGAACGTAAGCGCAGATCACGATGCTGGCGACCCTCGTGGTCACCCTGCCGAAGGTGATGGTGATCGTTTCGTCGGACGCGCGGAATCCGTGGCGCTGCCGCCCGCGCCGGATAGTCGATCCGTCCTTGGACCGGTCATTGTCGTGGTTCACGGAGTAGTACGGATTGCTGGCCGGCACCTTGCCCCCGCCATCGACCAGGAACGCGGCAAGGTGAACGATCGCGCCTTCGCGGCTGGCCGACACATCCCAGGTGAGCCTGATCCGCACCCGGCCACCGACCGAGTAGCCGGCCGTTGGAGCTGTCACGACGCCATGCCGTCGGGTTCCGGTCAACGGCCCTGGCGCCGACGCCTCCAGCACCTCCGCGTGGTGGCGTAGCCGTTCGACCACCTCGGGCGCGTCCGAGGTCAAGCCCTCGGCCAGCGAAATCAGCACCCTGACCACCGATTCGTAGTCCGAAATCGCCGGGCCACAGGAGCGGAACTGACGATAGGCGTTGTGAGCCTCCTCGTCATCGCCGATGAGCACGCTGAGCATGCCGTAGTCGGCCCATGCCCACCACTGGTCGCGGCGCGAGCTGGCGATCTGCTTACGCACCACCTCTGCGGCGGCAACGATTTCCGTGCTCATCTGCGTCAGCCCGGCCGGGGCGATGAGCAGCCCGGCCACGATCGCGTTGACCAGGTTGTACGAGTCTTCGATGTGGTATCCGGGATCC
Source organism: Rhizocola hellebori (assembly GCF_016862955.1). Lineage (GTDB taxonomy): Bacteria > Actinomycetota > Actinomycetes > Mycobacteriales > Micromonosporaceae > Rhizocola > Rhizocola hellebori. The sequence continues at coordinate 163,681 of NZ_BONY01000002.1, forward strand.
TGCTCGATCTCTTGGCCGCTGCGGTATGCCTGCCTTGCCTCGGACAGGTTCCCGGCGCGCATCTCGATTCCGCCCAGCATCCCGTAGGCGTCCGCGAGCGCCATCGCCACCTCGGCGGCCAGCGAGGCGGGAAGCGAGCCGACGGCCAGCTGCGGGCTCAGCCGCCTGATGAGGTCGGTGAGCACCTTGCGGGCCAGGGCAATGTCGCCCTGGGCGGTGAAGACCCTGGCCTGCCGCCGCATCTGCCCGGCGATATCCAGCAACTGGACGTAATCCATGGCGAAGTCCTCAGGCCCTCTCGACAAGTGCTTTGATGTCGGCATACACCTGCGCCGCCATCGCGCGGTCGTCCTCGTCGGCCGAATCGGCGAGCAGCTCGATGAGTTCGTATCCAATCTGGAGGATCAGGTCGCTTTCGTTGGCGGCCTCCCGGCTCGTGTTCTTGCCGCGGTGCTGAAGGTACAGCCAGGCGGCGATGAGCCGCTCCTGCGCGTTGCGCCGGGCCGCCTCGGTGAAGGCGTGGCCGGCGGGAAAGATGAAGGGAGTGCTGGCCCTCGATTTGTTGGTGCGAAGCTCCATCGCCGAGGTGTGCAGCAGGTCGACGACGTCGATCGCGGTCGGCTCGTTGCGGGCGTCGGCGTACTGCCACGCGACCCGATGCACGCCGCCCACGGGCAGCCCGGTTCCGGCCCAGGTGCGGCTGAGCGGCTCGTGCAGCGAGCCCTTCATCGCCAGATGCCTGTCCACGATGTCGTAGTAGGCCTTACGTTTGCTCGGCTCGTAGGCGAGCACATTGAAGATCGACAGAAGGCCCCGGCGCTGTGCGGCCACCTCGCCCTCCTCGTCCGCGGCCGCTGTGTCGATGATGCACACCGGATCGAGCGGATTGGCGGCCAGGCGAAGGCCGAGCTCGAAGAGGACATTGGGCCGCCAGCCGGTCAGATCGCACAGGCAAAGATCGGTGAGCCTGATCGCTTCCAGCAGGTTGGCCGACACCACCCTGGGCGATCCCATGTCGAGCGTGCGCTCGATCCTCACGTTGTGGGCGTCGTCCCCGGCGGTCTCCTCGCCGGTCATCTTCTGCGTCACCGCCGCGGCCATGCGGCGTGGCAGCTCGCGCCAGTTCCGCTCGTCGTACTCGGAGCTGAACGAACACAGCACGAGCACCTTCTCGAAATAGGGAATCACCGTGCGGCTGACCACCGTCGGGGGCAGCTGCCGGATCCCGTCGAAGCCCGGCAGATCGGCGTAGCGATAGGGAGAGCGCAGAAACTCCTGGATTCCAGCCAGGGCGCGCTTGCCGAGCGCGTCCTCCGGGATCTGGCCCGCAGCGCAACTGACCACATTGATGTCGCGCAACAGAAAGGGCGGGGCGGTGGCGAGCTCACGCGGCGCCTCGCTGGTGAAGCAGATCGTCACGCCCCGGCGGATCACCGCCCGGATGCCCAGCAGCACCATCACGGCCGGTTCCAGCCCGGTGATGTCGAAGAAGGCGAGGTCGGCCTGGCACACCTGCGCCACGGCTTCCTGGAGCCCACGCGGGCTGTCGAACACCGTCGAGGCGGCGACGAGGACCGGATCCTTGCGCAACAGCCAGCCGGTCTCATGGGTGATCCGACCCCGATAGAGATCCTTGAATCCCACGATGGCGTCCGCGAACACCCCCTCCGGCACCCGCCGCCCATCGGCCTGCGACACCACCGCGCACCACATGCGCTCCGGGCCACGGGCGGGCGGCGGGCGATAGCCGTAGGCCGGGTTGGGAAACAAGCCGATTTCACTGACATCGCCCCGGCGCTGATACGGCGAGTGAAGCTCGGGACGCACCCTGTCGACCGAGCTCGCGGTCAGCTCGTCTTCCACCATGTCCCGGGCATCGCGCAGGCTCAGGTGCCGGCCCGACTCGGGCTCGCCCCTGGCCAAGACATCGATGAGCGCCTTGGTGAACGGCGTCGCCGGCTCGTCCGGCCCGGCCCTGGAGTAGTCGCCGCTGCTGGCCGACGCGAACACCGCCACGCCCGCGCTTCCCACCGGCTGCTGGAACGCCTCCGCCGCCGAGGCCGAGAAACAGGCATCGAGCACCAGGAAAAGCGGAAGCTCCCGGCCGCTCTCCCTGGTCGCCTCCACCAGATAGGCCAGCCGGAACGCCGAAGAGTCCCGGCTGTCGCTGTCCGCGACTGCGGTGAAGACGGCGAAGTCGCCGGTGGAGGCGAGGCGGTCGCCGTGGCCGACGTAATAGATCAGCACACCGGTGGGCGGCGCGGTCGGGGCAGGCCTGCGGAGGAACTCTTGTACCTGCTGAACAAGCGCGTTCGGGCTGTCGGCCGATCCGAAAAGGTCGAGGACATTCTCGGCGGGCACGCCCATCGCTTCTTCGACATATTTCTTGACCATGAGGTACGAGCGTTCGAACACGTCGTTGTCCAGGCTCGGCCAGGACGGCCAGGCCGCCGCGCCCAGCAGGATGACCCGCACGAACTCCGATTCCACGACGTGCGGCATCTAGCTGCCGCCAGCGCCTTTGGTCAGCTGCACGAGCTTCTCGGCCAGCTCACCGGCCTTGCGATTGGACAGGTTGGTGACTTCGACCTGATCGGCGCCACTACTGATGATCACCGATGAGCTGTTGCGGCGCGCGATCCACCGCTCCACACCGCGGGCCACCGCGACCAGAGCCGGGGTTCCCAGCAGAATCACCAGCGTGGCACCGAGATCCTGGGTGTCGGCGTTGGCGCGCACCTGCTCGATCTGCAGCGCGCCGTCCTCGTCGAGGAGGAACTCGCGCAGCTCCGAAGCCAACGCGCTCGCCTGGCTGAGCGGGACGCCATCGAGCTCAACATCTAGGCGGTGCAGGGCATCAGCCATCCCCGGAGTCCTCCGTTTACCAACCTAGTTGCTCCTACCGGTACCGACATTAACGTGGCAGCCGCAATGTCGAAAGAGGACAGACGCTTTCCACCTGAATGGCGCGGCCACCGCACTGTCACACGGGGCGGGTCGCCCGAACGGATGACCGATCGCCAGGCCAGCACCGGTGTGACACAACGGTTACATGACTGTGAAGGCGTGGTTAGACGGCCGGCCGACCGTGGCGGGCATGACCACACTCAAGAGCACGCTGGCCGCCTGCGCGGCGATCCTGTTGCTGGCCGGTTGCGGTGCGCCGGCCAGTAAGCCCCAAGCCGATCCCCAGCAGTCGGCGGCGCCCACCGCGCCTTCATCCGCAGCGCAGTCACCGGCTCCCGCCTCGGTGCTGCCGCTGCCCACGTCGGATGCGCCCCAAGGCCTGCTGCAGGCCGTTCAGGCCACCGCATTCGCCGACCACGATCAGCTCGTTTTTGCTTTTGGGGGTACCAAGGCCTCCGTGCGCCGGATCGAATTCGTCAGCGAGGTCCGCGAGGACCCCTCCGACCGTCCCGTGTCGCTGGCCGGAAACTCTTTCCTGGTAGTCGTTTTCGACGGCACCCTGGACACCGCCGGACGGGAACCCGATCCGGGCAAGGCGCGCAAGTACACCGGCCCCACCCGGATCACCCCGGGCCTGCCTGTGCTCAAGGAGGTCGCCGCGGCCGGCGACTTCGAGTTCGTGCTCAGCTTCGGGGTGGGGATGGGCCGGCCCGCCTGCGTCACCGCGAAAACTCAGACCGGTCCGGCCCGTCTGGTCCTGGATCTGTGGCACGACCGCGCCCACCAGCCCGCCGACGCCGCCTGCAGCGGGACGGTCAAGGTTCAGCGGTAGCCGTTTTCCTTCAGCTCGATGACCCAGGCCCGGCGTTCGGCGATCTTGCCGTCGCGCATCACGAACACCTCCGCCATGGACATCGCCATCACCTCGCCGCTGTCGCGGGTCGCCGAGCCGGTGAGTTCGGCCATGACGACATCGCCCTGCTCGACCATGCGGACGACCTCAAGCTGCGGCGGGCCGGTGAAGCCCTCGCCGTCGATGGCGTCGTTGTAGGCCTGTTTTCCGGTCAGGTGGAAGTGCCCGAAGACGGTCCACTCGATGTCATCGGTCAGGCAGGACAGGATCTGCTCATGATCGTTCTTGCGGAAGCCGTCCAGATAGGTCTGCACGGTCTGGATGTTTCTCGACATGGTTCCTCCGGCGGCTGTCCAACTCCGTCCAGCCGGGTCCAGGATCGCCCGGCCGAGGCCATAGTGGCCGCTCATCATTATCGCGGCGCTCCGCGCTACCTCGCCGCTGCCCTCGAATAGATTGACAGTGCCCGATGACAAAACTCGCCACTCCGCTCCGTGGTCTGGTCGTGGTCCTGGCCTCGACCGTGATCGTCCTGTCCGCCTCCTCTTCCTACGCCGCGACACCGCTGCCGGCGCCCAGCAACCTGCAGGCCATGCACGTCTCCGACACCAGCGCCGACTTCGTCTGGCTACACGACGGTGCCACCGCACAAGATGTGGTCGAGCGAAGGGTCAACGGGGTGTGGCGCGAATTCGGCCGTACCAACGCTGGATTCCTTGCTATGAGCGCGCTTTCGCCGGCCACCAGCTACACCTTTCGGGTGTACTCCATTCCGGTGTCGGGCCTTGGTTTCTCCACCAGCCCGCGCTCCGCGCCGCTGTCGTTCACCACGCTCAGCGGCCCGGACACGGTGCCCCCGGCCAAGCCCGCCTCGCCCACATTCAGCAGCATCACCACCACGTCCGTGAATGTGTTCTGGCCCGAAACAACCGATAACGTCCAGGTCACCGGCTACTACCTGCAGCGGCTCACGGCGGGTGTCTGGTCCACCTTGCGCACGGTCGGCCCCGGTGAGCGGTTCCAGACCGTCAACGGCCTGAGCGCCGGCACGTCCTACACCTTTGGTGTCATTGCCTTTGACGCCCGGGGCAACGCTTCACCTCGCTCCGACGCGGGCACCGTCACCACGTTGGCCAACACGGCGACGCTGACCTGCCGGGTCCACCTGATCGTCTACAACCCCGGCTTCACCGCGGACATCACGCTGATCAACAGCACCACCGCTCCGATCTCCGGCTGGACGATCCAATTCACCGCGCCCCTGACCACCAGCGTCGGATCGGCCTTCAACGGCACGATCACGCGCAACGGCGAGGCGTTCACCCTCACCCCGGCCTTCTACTACGCCACACTGCCGCCGGGACTTCAGGCCACCCTCGGCTTCTCCGGCACTTCCACCTCACCGGTGTTCGCCGGGCCGACCGGATTCACCGCCGCCGGGGTGCCCTGCACCGTCGGGTAACACCCGCCCATCGGTGTTGCCGATCCCCCGACAACATGCCAACCGGCAACACCGATGGGGACGACGACCAGCTCACCGATATGCTGCGGTCATCGACGGTTATGACCGCGTGAGCCGGGAGCCGGAGAGCCCAATTGCGGCTTTCCGGCTCGACGCCGTGAAGTCCATAACCGACCTCGCCCTGGCCCTTCGTGAACTACGTCGCCGCCACGCCCGCGTGAGCGGCACGGCCGAGCTGACCTATCGGGCGCTGGCCGCCCGAACCGGGTGGTCACACGGCATCATCGGCGAATACCTGGCCGGGCGGGTGCTGCCGCCCACCGACCGGTTCGATGTGCTGATCCGGCTGCTGGGCGCCAGCCCGGCTGAACAGGGCGCGCTGGCCACCGCACGTGACCGGGTCGAGGAAGTCCGCCGCGCCCCGGCGGGCTCGCCTGCCAACACGGTCGCGCTGCCCCGCCATCTTCCGGCCGAGGCGTTCGGCTTCACCGGCCGAGACCAGCAGCTCGCCGAGCTGGACGCGGTCCTGGAGCGCGGCTCGCACGATTCCGCAGTCGTCATCTGCGCCATATCGGGAATGGCCGGCGTCGGCAAGACCACGCTCGCGCTGCACTGGGCGCATCGTCTCACCGACCGCTTTCCCGACGGCCAGCTCTACCTGGATTTGCGCGGCTATGACCGCGAGCAGCCGGTGACGCCCAGCGATGCGCTGGCCCGGTTCATCCGCAGCCTGGGCCTTGCGCCGGGCGACGTTCCCGCCGACCTTGACGAGCGCGCGGCCTGTTACCGCACCCTGCTCGCGGGTCGGCGCATGCTGGTGTTGCTGGACAACGCCTCCGGCGTCGACCAGGTCCGGCCGCTGCTGCCCGGCACCGCCAGCTGCCTCGTGCTGATCACCAGCCGCAATAACCTGGCCGGGCTGGTGGCCCGGGAGGGCGCTCGTCGGGTCGACCTCGAGGTGCTGGACGACGCCGACGCGGTCGCCTTGCTGCGCGCGGTCATCGGCTGGCGCGTCGACGCCGAGCCCGAGGCCGCGCTCGGCCTGGTGCGGCTGTGCGCCGGGTTGCCGTTGGCGTTGCGGATCGCCGCGGAGACGGCAGTGGCCCGCCCGGCGATGACCCTGGCCCGGCTGGTCGGCGATCTGTGGGACGAAAAGGGCCGCCTCGACCAGCTCAGCGCCGCGGGCGACGCACGAACAGCGGTGCGGAGCGTGTTCTCCTGGTCGTACCAGAACCTGTCCGCCGAAGCGGCGCAGGCGTTCGGGTTGCTGGGCCTGCATCCCGGCCGCGACCTCGACCTGTTTGACCTGGCTGCGCTGGCCGGCACCGAGCCGGCCCACGCCCAGGCCGCGATCGACGAACTAGTTCAGGCTCATCTGCTCGACCCCGCCGGCAACGGCATGTTCACGATGCATGATTTGCTTCGGGTGTACGCCGCCGAATGCGCCCCGGATCGGCGCGCACCACTGACCCGGCTGCTCGACCACTACACACAATCGGCCACGGCCGCAGTCGACGCCCTGTTCCCCCACGACCGCGCCGGCCGCCCACCGGTCCCCCCGACCCACTCATCTCCCGTGCCGACGGCGAGGTTGCTGCCCGCCGAGGCGGTGTCCTGGTTGGACAGTCATCGGCCCAATCTGGTGGAACTGGCCCGATTCTCGGCCCGCAACGGCTGGCCGGCGCACACCGTCGCGCTGTCCGGGATCCTGTGGCGCCACTTCGAGGTCGGCGGGCACTACCAGGAGGCGCTGGCCGTGCACTCCAGCGCCGTCGACGCGGCACGCAGCGACCCACGCGGCGCGGCAGGACACGGCCTGGCCACCGTGCTGGCCAACCTTGGCAACGTCTACTGGTGGCTGGGCGACTACCGCGATGCGCTCACCCACTTCCAGGAGGCGCTGACCGGGCATCGCGAAAGCGGCGACACTGACGGTGAGGCTCGGGCGCTGGCCCGCATCGGCGTCGTCCACGAACGGCTCGGCGACTATGGGCAGGCTCAAACGCGACTGCAGCAGGCGCTCGACCTCTACCGCGCCGCGGAAAACCGGCACGGCGAAGGAGTGCAACTGGTCAACCTTGGCACCGTACACCGCAGGCTTGGCCGCTACGAGCAGGCGGCGCAGCACCACGAGCTGGCCGTGAAGTTCTTCGCGGAGCTCGGCGATCGGCGGCTGGAAGGTTACGCGGCGGGCAATCTGGGCGCCGATTACGGTCTGCTGGACCGCCACGACGAAGCCCTGGACCAACTCGAGCGGGCCCTTGACCAATGCCGCGACTCCAATGATCCCGGCGGGCAGGCCAGTGCGATGGCCGGCATCGGCGCGGTCCTGCTGCGGATGGGCCGGTTCCAGCAGGCGCTGGAGCAGCTGCTGCCGGCTCTGGCGATCAGCCGTGAGACCAGCGAACGCGCTCTGGAGACCGAAGTGCTCAACTGTCTGGGCGAGACGATGCGTGCCATGGGCGACCTCGCCCCGGCGCTGGATCACCATGAGGCGGCGCTGGCCTTGACTCAGCGCACCGGTGACCCTTTTGAACAGGCGCGCTCGCTGGACGGGATAGCCCAGACGCATCAGCTCGCGGGCGAGATGGACAGGGCGCGGGAACATTGGCGGCAGGCGCTTGCCATCTACGTCCGCCTCGCCGTACCCGAGGCGGACGCGGTGCGCGCCAACCTCAGCAGCGCTGGCCGTTGACGGTGATTTCGGTGGGTAGCTCGGCGATGGTTGCGGTGGCCGTCCAGCCGAACGTCACCGCACCTCCCGTCGGGATCTTTTGGGTCCACGGCGCAGGTGTCGCCAGCATTTCTCTCGGGTTGACCTGGATCAGCGCAGCCGACCACACCGCTGTGGCCTGGGCCGGAGTGAGGAAGGTCCAGCGCGCCCGCCAACCGTCGATCTCTGGGCCGCTGTTGGCGATCGCCAGATCGGCCGTGAAGCCGCCGGGCCACGACGAGAACGTGTAGCGGCAGGTCACCGCGGGCGACGCGGCGTGTGCCGGGGCAGCCGTGGTGGCAACCAGCGCCACGGCCGCGACCAGGGCAGTTGTCATTGTTCTCAACGAAGATGCCACGGGCACACTATCTGCCGATGCGTCGAGCCCTGTCAATGGGCACAGCAGGCAGCGATCATGGTCTGTCCAATGTAGAGTCCCACCCCGTGAACCTTCGGCAATGGAAGCCGGTCACGGCGGTGACGCTGGGAACGGTGCTGGTGCTGGCCGCCGCGACCGCGCTGTTCTTGGTGCTGACCAACGACACTGCGGCGCCGGGCGCGCAGCCGCAGGTCACCGCCACCGAGTCGGCCGAGGACGTCGCGGCCCTGCCGGTCGACATCTCGCCGTCGGCCTCCCCCGGCGCCTCCGCTTCGGCGACGCCTTCGCCCCGAGCCCCGGCACCGCCTGCCCCGGCGCCCGCGCCGGGCGGCACCCTGTGTGGGGCGTCGTTCGCCAACGAGGGTTCCACCTATCGGGACGCGCTTGCCCGTGAGGACGGGCTCTTCGGCGGCCTGGACATGGTTCGGGTCTTCTTCAGCGGCGCACCGCCCGCGTGGCCGGGCAGCCCGGCCGACATCCCCCGGCGCACGGTCAACGTGTCGTTCAAGTTCAACGCCGCCGACGTCATCGCGGGCAAACACGATGCGGCGATGCGCACCTGGTTCGCCGGCGTGCCACGCACCATCGACGTCTACTGGACCTACTACCACGAGCCGGAAGACAACATCCGCGACGGCGAGTTCACGGCGGCCCAATACCGCTCGGCGTGGCAGCGGTTGCGCGGCCTGGCCAACGAAGCGGGCAACGCCCGGCTGCGTTCCGCGCTGGTGCTTATGGAGTGGACCCTGCGCCCGGCTTCGGGACGCAACTGGCGTGACTACTATCCGGGCAACGCCACCATCGACGTGCTCAGCTGGGACGTCTACAACCTTGAGGCCGAAAAGGGCCGCTACACCGCCCCGGCCACCCTGTTCGGGCAGATCGTCACCATCGCCCGCGGCGAAGGCAGGCCCTGGGCGGTGTCGGAGTTCGGGTCACACCTGGCCACCGGCGACACCGGCGCCGCGAGAGCGGCCTGGCTGGCCGATTCCGCCCGGTACCTGACCGAGCAGAAGGCCGTCTTCGCCGCCTACTTCGACCTCGACTGGGAGACCGGCGACTACCGCCTGCGCGACGCCGCCGGCCTGGCCCAGTGGAAGGCCTTCTGTAGCCGGTGACCGGCTCCGCCCGTGCCTAGGGTGGGTTCATCAGCCCCCGCGGCGGCGATCTTCGGCCGAGATCGCCCCCGGCACCGGGGCCGGGCTGGGTTTCAGCGAGGTCGCCGGCAGCATGAACCAATGCCGGTGCACGCAAACGGTTCTCACGAAAGGCTCGCCGCCTTGCGTTGACGGGAGCACGAACCTGTTCAGGACCTCGGCCGGCGCGATGCAGGTGGGATCGGGGCACTCGGTAAATTCCATGGTGGGCCTCCTGGTAAGGGAACTCGCATCCCATTAGGCGGCCCTGGCCCGAAGCCGTCTGTGGCTTACTACGCATAGCGTTCGCACTGTCCCGAACCCGACGCCCGCAGTCCATTGTGGACTGTTGACGCCCACCCCGGAGTGGGATCTCACCTTAGCGTTCGCTAAGGTGAGGGTGGCTCCTCGATCAGGCAGCCCACTTTTCGCCCGGACGGGCAGCCCGAACGGCTGTGCCCCAGCTCCGCGGTCCTTGTCTGACGCTGCTCGGGGGTTCTCTCAGATGTCCGCACCTATGGTCTTCGCCCAACGTTTGCGCGGGGTGGCCAGTTCACCCGTCCGCGACCTGCTTGCCCTGATCAGCCGGCCCGAGGTCATCTCGTTCGCGGGTGGGCTGCCGGCGCCGGAGCTGTTCGACCTGGACGGCCTGCGGGCGGCCTTCGACCGGGTGCTCTCCGCCCCGGACGGACGCCGGCACCTGCAGTACGCCCCTACCGAGGGCAACGTCGATCTGCGGGAGCTGGTCGCCGGACGGATGACCGTGCGCGGTCTTCCCACGGCCGCCGAGGATCTGCTGATCACCACCGGATCGCAGCAGGCGCTCACCCTGATCGCCACCGCGCTGCTCGACCCCGGCGTCGTCGTCGCCGTCGAGGAGCCGACGTATCTGGCTGCGCTGCAATGCTTTCAGCTCGCCGGTGCGCGGATCGTCACGGTGCCCTCCGACGACGACGGCATCGACCCGGCAGCGCTGGAAGCCGTGCTGCGCACCGAATGGCCCCGGATGCTCTACCTGGTGCCGACCTTCGCCAATCCGACCGGCCGTACGCTCACCCCGGCCCGGCGCGCCGAGGTGGCCGATCTGGCCGCCGCCCACGGCACCTGGGTCGTCGAAGACGACCCGTACGGCGAGCTGCGTTACCGCGGCGAGCCGGTGCCCGCCCTGGCCGCACAGCCCGCCGCTGCGGATCGGGTGCTGCACCTTGGCAGCTTCTCCAAAATCGCCGCACCCGGGCTGCGGCTGGGCTGGGTGCGCTCGCCGGCTTCGCTACGGCCCGTGCTGACCGTCGCCAAACAGGCCGCCGACCTGCACACCTCCACCATCGACCAGGCCGCCGCGGCCGAATACCTGGCCACCACCGACTTGGACGCGCACGTGAGCGGCCTGCGCGATGCCTACCGCGCCCGCCGCGACGCGATGATCGCGGCCATGCCGCACACCGCGCCGCCTGGCAGCCGCTGGACAGACCCGGACGGCGGCATGTTCACCTGGCTGCGGCTGCCGGCCGGCTCCGACAGCGCCGCCCTGCTGCCGAAAGCGTTGCAGCGCAACGTGGCCTTCGTGCCGGGTGCCCCCTTCTACGCCACCCAGCCGGACCCAGCCACGCTGCGCCTGTCCTTCACCACCCACACCGCCGAGGAGATCACCGAGGGCATGCGCCGCCTGGCCGAAGCGTTCGCCGCGGCCTGACGGCTAGCTGTTACTTGCTCCGGCAATCAGGTCCACGCCCTGCCAGCTGGTGCCGATCAGCTCGCTGGTGCCGGTGATCCAGCCACCGGACCCATTGCCGCGAATGAGGTACATGTTCTTGTTGCTGGTACGGCGATACACCAGGTCCGCCTTGCCGTCGCCGGAGAAGTCGTCCGGGGTGAGGACCATGTCCATGTCGTAGAAGAGCGTGCCGATCTGCTCACTGGCGCCGGTGATCCAGCCACCGGCACCGTTGCCGCGGATCATGTAGAGGTTCTGGTTGCTGGTCCGGCGATATAGCACGTCCGGCTTGCCGTCACCGGAGAAGTCCGACGACGCGATGATCATATCCATGTCGTACCAGCCGGTGCCGATCTGCTCGCTGGCGCCGGTGATCCAGCCACCGGTTCCGTTGCCCCGCACCATGTACAGGTTCTTGTCGCTGATCCGCCGGTACAGCACGTCCGGCTTACCGTCGCCGGAGAAGTCGCCCGCGGAGGTAAGCATCTCGACGTCCTGCCAGCCCGAACCGATCTGCTGCTGCTGGTTGGTCCAGCCCCCACTGCCATTGCCCGTGATCATGTACAAACCCATGTTGCTGGGCTTGCGGAAGACCAGATCGTTGAGGCCGTCGCCGGAGAAGTCACCGGGCGCGATGAGCAGCTGGGTGTCCTGCCAGCCATTGCCGATCTGAGTGTTCACATATCCCAGCCCCCCGTTGCCATTTCCCTTGTTCAGGTACAGGTTTTGGGTGCTGGCCAGACGGAAGGTGAGATCGCCCAGCCCGTCGCCGCTCAGGTCGGTCCGGTTGGATGGGCACAGGTTCTTGCAGATGCTCGCGCCGTAGAAGTCGAGCGTGTCGATCACATCGGCGTAGTAGATGCGCGACGAGCACTCCCGGGGCAACACCTGGCCTGCGCAGGCGACCGCGTAGTCCCTATCTCCGCCCTGAAAGATGCCCTTGGCGATGACGGTGCCGTTGTCCGGATTGGGCAGCTCGAACACCGGCCCACCGCTGTCCCCCTCGCCGCCGCCGGTGAGACCGTTCACCTGGTCCGCCCGCACCAGCGGAAAATAAGGTCCATTGGAGGCAAGGATCTGCGTCACTCGCAGTCCGCACAGCACGCCGGAAACCGCCCCGGAGGTGCACAGCCAGTTGCCTTCAACGCTCGGCGTAGCCCCACTGACGATCTTGTACTGGGTGCTCAGGTAGGGACCGTCCCACATCCCGCCTTTGCTCCCGCCGTTGGCGTGTATCAGCCCTACATCGCGCGCGACAGATCGCTGTTCGAGGGTGCCGACGTACATGGTGGGGTTCGCGGTCCCGAAGGCGATCTCCTTGACTACCTGTTCGCCATCGTTGAGGGCACAGTGGGCCGCGGAGAGCAGCTTCTCCCGGCCACCCTGTTTGACGGCGAAACCCGTGGTGCACTTGGCTGTCCTCCCCCCGGCCGACCACTTGGCCTTGTCGTCCTGCCGGCTGAACGGGAGGTGAGAGGCAGCCCGATCCGGTCCAAACGAGACCGCGACGCCAAGCTTGCGCACGGTGTCCTGAGCCGCGACCGTGCTGGCCGCGCCCTTGCGCCGGGTGACCGACACCCCGCTCGCATCGGACTGTGGCGCGGCCTCAACGATTTCGGGGTGCTTGCTGAGCGCAAGCACCGCAGCGGCCAGCTCCTGCCTGGTGTACTTGGCGGGCAGGAGCTTCACCGGCACCCGTTGCCGGACCGTCTCGACGGCCGCCAGCACTTGGGACGGGACCTCTCCCTTCCAGTAGATCACCAGCTGCCTGGACTCGGGTGCGGCGATGGCGTTGCCGAACCCGGAGAACGGGGCGGACTGCCCCGCGGCGACGATTTCGGCCAGGCCCTGATTCATCACGCCTTGGTAGGTGAACAGGTCACCCCAGCTGGCGAATCCGCCCGGCACCCGGTCGCGGATGGACTGTTCCTTACCGGAGGGCACGGCTGCCACGGCGGGTGCCGCGAATCCGTGTGATGCGACCAGAAGCGTGGAAATCGCCACAGCTCCTATGAATAGTTTGCGGGCATTCCTGTTGCGTGACATAGCCCGCACCATACGTTTCCGCAACGGCCGCCGCTGCCCCCCGGACGGGGCGATGCTTCCATCCACATTGGATGGTGCGAACGCTAGCCACCATGTGCAGCCCCCTTGATCGCGTGAGAACCTGCGATCGAGCCTGCGCCCGCGCGGCGAACGGCACAGACTTTCCGGACGATCCCGGATGTGCGGGCAACTAGGCGAGCTCGACGAGACGGCGGTCGATGCGGGCCAGCTGGACACCGATCTGGTCGATCTCGGGTTGGCTGCCCAGCTCGGTGTGCAGGGCCAAGGCCCGCCGGTAGTGGTCTCGCGCGGGAATGAGGGCGCCCAGGGTGTGGTGGCTGCGACCCAGGCCGGTGTGGGCGCGTGCCTGCTGGTCACGGTCGCCGATGTCGGCGCTGATCGCGTAGGCCTCGGCGTGGTGGCGAACCGCCTCGACGGCAGAGCCCGCGGCGTGGGCCGCCTCGCCCAGACCGTTGAGCGCGCACGCCTCCCCCTGCGGGTCGTTCATCTCCCGCACGATGGCCAGTGCCTGCCGGTAGTGCTCGGTGGCCTCAGCGGGCCGGCCGAGGCCGACGTGGAAGAGCCCAAGGCTGTCAAGCGTTGCCGCTTCACCGTTCTGGTCCCCCAGTTGCCGGTAAAGGGTCAGCGCCTGCCGGAGGTGGTCGGCGGCCGGCTGGTTGCGGCCGAGCTTGCTCTCGGCGTGGCCGAGCACGTTGAGCGCGGCGGCCTCGCCGATGCGGTCGCCGACCTGCCTGCACAGGGCGAGCGCCTGCTCGAGCAGCTCGACGGCTTCCAGGTGCTGACCCAGCCGCACCTTGATGACGCAGATGTTGGCCAGCGTGGAGGCTTGCGCGACCAGGTCGCCGATCTGCTGGTTGAGGGGCAGGGCGAGTCCGTAATAGTCAAGCGCCGGCAGGTAACGCCCGAGCCGTTCGCTGAGCACGCCCAGGTTGGCCAGCGCGCGGGCCTGGCCGGCCGGGTGATCAGCCCGCCGGAACAGGGGCAGCGCCTGCTCGAAATGCCTGGCCGACAGCTCATAACGGCCGGTCCACATGAAGACGACGCCAAGATTGGTCAGCGCCTGTGCATGGGTGGCCGGGTCGCCGAGCTGCGCGGCGGCGTGCACCGCGTGGCTGTGTACGGCGTGGGCGTCGGTATGGTACCCACCGTTGAGGTAGCGGAAGAGACATTCGGCCAGCCGCGTGGTGTGGGTGGGCCAGCCCTGCGCGGCGGTGTACGCGGCGACGGCGACCAGGCTGGCGCGTTCCACGTCCAGCCACCGGCGGGCGGATTCGGGGTCGGCCACGACCGGAGCCGGATCTGCCGCCACTGCAACAGAAGGCCGGCGGTGCGCCTCGGCCGGATACATGCCGTCCATCGCGGCCGCGGTGGTGGCCAGGTAGTAGTCGAACAGCCGAGTCAGCGCGGCTCGGCGCTCAGAAAGGGAGTCTTCGTCGGCCCCTCGCGTGACGGCATAGCTGCGGACCAGGTCGTGCAACAGGTACCGGCCAGGTGTGCTTCTTTGCAGCAGATGGTTGCGGCACAACGCTTGCAGCCCGGCTTGGGCGGATCGAAGGTCCACACCCGACAGTGCGGCGGCCGCGTAGGCGTCCAGGTCCTGACCCGGGTGCGAGGCCGCCAGCCGGAGCAGCCGTTGCTGAGTGGCCCCAAGGTGTTGGTAGGAAAGGTCGAGGGCCAGCTCGACGGCGGAGTCAAGACGCCGGGCGGCATGGCGCTCGTCGAGCCGATCCGCGTGGTCGGTCAGGGTCCAGCCGGTGGTGGTGCGGATGTGCGCCGCCACCAGCCCCAGCGCCAGCGGCAGGCCACCGCAGCGGTGGGCTATCCGGGCCGGCGCGGTGGGGTCGGTGCCGATGCCGACCTCGGGCGCGGCCGCCTTCAGGAACTCCAGCGCCTCATCGGGGGTGAACACGTCCACCGCCACGTGGGTGGCGCGGGGCAGACCCGTAAGACTGCGGCGGCTGGTGACCAGCACCGGGCAGCCCGCCGTCTCGGGCAGCAGCGGCCGCACCTGGTCGGAGTCGGCGGCATTGTCCAGCACTATCAGGGTCCGGCTGCCCGCGAGCGTCTCCCGGTACAAGGTCTCTCGGGCCTTCAGCGCGTGGGGGATCTGCTGGCCGGGCACGCCCAGCAGGCGCAGGAAACCGTCGAGGACGGCGGCCGGATCGGCCGGCGGCTGAGCCGGGTCGGGATGGAATCCGCGTAGGTTGACAAACAGCACCCGATCGCAGTGATGCTCCTGGGTGATCAGATGTCCGGCGTGGATGGCCAGTTGGGTCTTGCCCACCCCCGCCATCCCCTCGATTGCCGAGATGACAACGGTGCCACCGTCGGAGAAGCCGTGCCGCAGCGCACGCCTTAGCCTGTCCAGCTCGGCGTGGCGGCCGGTGAACTCGGCCAGCCCCCGCGGAAGGCAGTCCTGGACCCGAACCTGTGCCGCCGCAGCGACTTCCCCGCCGATCACCCGCAGCGCCTGCTGCCACTGCGTCACGTAGCCCGTCTCCGGATGCAGCGCCTGCACGACCGCGAGCACCAGCTCGGTGTTGACCCGCCGCCGGCCGGCTTTGAAACAGTCCGCGACCGTGGTCCGCCGGGCCAGCTCACCCTCCGGCCGGCCCGCCTTTCGCCAGGCGTCGTTGATCCGGTCTTTTATCATCTCGTACGAAGGGTCGCCGGCCCAGGTCTTCAACAACCTCAACACCTCGACCAGCTCGTCGAGCGTGCTCGCGGGGCCCGGATCCGGCACCGCCACGAAAGCGCGGCCCGATCGCCATACTGCCATAGCTCAATCACCTAACCACACGATATCGCGCAGGAGGCCGCATGTATCAAGCCTTGCTGCTGATCGGCGTCGGCGGAGTTGGAAAGTCAACAGTGGCTGACGCGATCGGCCGTGTCCTGACCGCCGCGGGCACCGCCGTCGCGGTGGTCGACACCGACGCGCTGGCTCAATTCGGGCCGCCACCGACCAACGCCGGGGTTCCGGTGACCGGCTTTTACGACGGTCTCAAATGCATCAACCTGGCCGCGCTGTGGGCCAACTACAAGGCCATCGGCGCCCGTCACATCGTGGTCTCGGCGGGCATCGACACCGCGGCTTGGCGATCGCGGTTTGCGGCCAGCCTGGCCGGATGCACCGTCCAAGTGGTCCGGCTGGTAGCCGCGCCCGACACCGTTCGCGCACGCCTGCGCGGCCGCGATGGCGGATTGAAACTCGAACGGCACCTGACCGCGCTGACCGAGCACGAAGCCATCCTCGATGCCGCCCGCATCGAAGACTTCGCCGTAGTCAATGAACGCCCGCCCGATGTTGTGGCCACAGAGATAGTCACCCGCGCCGGCTGGATCGGCTCACTGAGCGCCTGATGGGACCGACCTAGTCGAGCATTTACGACAGTGAATTTATGGCGGACACTGTCCATTGTCGACATTCACCCCCGTCATGGAGGACACATGCGTCCTTACCTGGCCAGGCTGTCCGTGGCCTTCGTCGCCACTTGTGGCCTCGTCCTCGGCCTGTCCGGCCCAGCCAACGCGGCAGCCGCCGTCAACTACGTCGCACTCGGAGATTCTTACTCCTCCGGTGTGGGCGCGGGCAACTACATCGCCTCGAGCGGCTCCTGCAAGCGAAGCCCCAATGCCTATCCGGCGCTGTGGGCTTCGGCCAATGCCCCTACTACCTTCACCTCGGTCGCCTGCTCCGGCGCGACCACGGCCACGGTGATCAATTCGCAGCTGTCCGCGCTCTCGGCGACCACCACGTTGGTCAGCATCAGTGTGGGCGGCAACGACGCCGGCTTCTCCAACGTCATGAGCACCTGTGCGCTTCAGGGCGAACAGGCCTGCCTCAGCGCGGTCCAAGCCGGGATCACCTTCGCGCAGAACAGCCTGCCGGGCCTGCTCAACAACACGTATTCGGCCATCCGCGCCCGCGCCCCCTCCGCGCGCGTGGTGGTTCTCAGCTACCCGGTCTTCTACCAGCTCGGGACGTTCTGCATCGGCCTGAGTGAGACTTCCAGATCGAGAATCAACGATGGTATCAACATCGTGGACAACGTCATTCGCGACGCGGCGGGCCGCTATGGCTTCGTGTTCGCCGACGTTCGATCGATCTTCGTCGGGCATCAGTTGTGCAGCGGTGGGACCAAGTGGCTGCACGCCGTGAACTTCCTCGACATCAGCGTCTCCTACCACCCCACCGCAGCCGGACAGTCGGGCGGTTTTCTGCCCACCTTCCGCAACGCGGCAGGCTGAGCCCCAGCCAATCCCCGAATAGTGCGGATCGCGGCAAGAGTGTGCCGCGATCCGCATTGTTTGTGTCGCGTCAGGCGGCGGGCAAGACCTCGTACACGTCGCAGAAACCACTGCTGAAGCGAAGACGCGCGAACTCGCCCAGGTTTGCTGCCGGTTCGCTGATGCTGCGGTCGACGAACAGCCACCGCACGCCGTACTGGTCGCGCAGCCGGCCCAGGGTCTGTGCCGAGGGGGTGATGAACGCCGCATCGTTGACGGCGAGCAGGTCCGGATTCCAGTAGGGGACATAGAAGTGAGAGCTGCCGGACTCTTGCGCGGCCTTCAGTGTCTTGGCCTGGTATCCCCAGCCTTCGATGAGCACCCGCCGCTCGCTGAACGCGGTGGCCGTGAACCTCACGTTGGCGCAGTCTTCTTTGAAAAGACAGTGAGCGTTGGTAGCCACCACGTCCGACGGTGCCGAGTGGTCCCGGATCCACCGGCCCGCTTCGCGAGATCCCTGGCTGACGTGACTTGGCAGATTCGGCTGCCATTGCGTTTCCATGGCCACCTTGACCGGCCTGACCACGCGGTCGTGCAGCGCCGTTTCCAAGCCCATGCCCATACCCATGGCCAGCAGGAGAACCGGTGCGGCGGCGCGGGTGCGCGCGGATCGGAACAGGAAAACGGCCGCGGTGATGACCAGGAGGACAAGCACGAGGTACGGCCAAGCCAGCGCGATCATGACCGATCGGCGGCTGCCCGGCACGTCCATGACCCTAGGCATCACCGAGCTGCCCAACCCGCGCAGGACGAGCACCGCGAACAATCCGGTCGCGGCCGCGATCGAGGCCGGAACCACGAGCCGCCGGCCCAGGCCGGATCTGGTGACCATGGCGGCGAGTCCGACCACGGCGGCGATGCTCAGATATGGCCGCATGCCTTGGAAGAAAGCGTCCTGCGACAGGCCTGGGTGGCTGAACAGCAGCGCGGCTGCTGTCCCGGCCACGCCAATGCCGACGAACATCAGCACCTCTGGTCTCCTGGCCGCGTCGCGTCGAAGACCGATCAGCCCACCCCAGATACCGGCCCAGCACAGCACAGAGATCCCGAGCATCATCACCACGGCCGACGACAGGGGACTCGCTCCCGGGAGCACGCGCGTCGGCGCGGCAAACCCGGTCACGTACAACAGCTGCAGCGGCGGCCAGTAGACCAGGCCGGAAGCTGACCCGCCGAGGAGGACGAGCATCGAAAAGGCCGCGCTCGCCAACGCGATCCCAGTGGCGATCAGCGCCACCCGAGAGACCTTGCGGCGCAGCAGGCCAACCGCGAGCACGCAGCCAAGCCCGGCCAGAAGCAGCGGAATGAAGGTGGCCTTGGCGCCCGAGACCGCCACGAGCAGCACAGTGAGCGCCAGCCACGCCGCGGCGCCGCGGATCTGCGCCCCCAGCAGCTCCACCAGCAGCAGAACGACCGCCGCGAACAGCGCCGCGGCCAGGGTGATCGGGGGACCGAGCCACAACGTGGTGCGCAGCAGTGAGGCGTCCAGGACGCTGTCGAAGCCGATGTCCGAAAGCTGGTTGCTCACCAGCCATTTGAAGGGGTGCGGAGCGAGCACGAAGAAGGTCACGAGCAGCGCCACCGGCCCGGTCCACCAGGCTCGCGTGAGCCTGCGGGTGATGGCGGGAACGAGCAGGGCGAGAACGGCGAAGTAGGGCAGCAGCGAGAGCCGGCGCAGGAGGAGGAACGGTTCGATCCCGGTGATCCAGCTCGCCGCCGCCATGTCGGCGAAGACGAACCAGTGATACTTCAGCGGGCCCTCGGGCGCGTAGGACACCATCGGCGGCATGTGGTGTTTGAGTTCTCCGACAATGGCCAGGTACCAGGCCGAGTCGGTATCGGTGAAGGTGTATCCGACGCTGTCGACGGCGGACTCGCGGAAGAACGACGCCGTGATGTAGACCATGAACAGGCCCAGCAGAAAGCAAATCGCCCACGAGTGCCACATCGGTGCGCGCCCAGCAGAACCGGTGGCGCGCCAATACCGGCGCAGCCCTGGCGCGATCCCAAATGACAGCATCGTCACCAGCGGCCACACGAGCACGAGCAGCGGGACTCCGACGGCGCGAGCCGGGATGTAGGTGAGCACTTCGAGCGCGATGCCCAGCGCCGTGCCCGCGGCCGCCTCCTCACCGAACGCGTGCACGCGCCTGGTGATCGACCGCCAGATCAGCGTGCCGGGAATCGTGACACAAAAGGCAAGGTAAACGACAAACTTCGCAAGGTCCGCGTAGGGAACGCCAAAGTAGTTAAGCGTCACGAGCACGAGGCTCAGCAGCAGCGCAGCAGGCACCCAGCCGGTCCGCCACCAGGGTGGCCTTCCCGCTGAGCTGGGAATCGCGATGCCTGCCGTTCCTCGATCAAGAACAGGAGGAAGCAGTGTCGTGACCAATTCAGGATCCTTTGCCGGGCTTTGCGAGGGATGAGCCGACAGACTGTAGCGCGCCAAGGATCTAGCAAACGTTGCTGCTCAGGTGGCAAAGATCACCATAGTGCGTTGATTATTATTGGTGACTACGTCTGCGATGTCAATTCGGCAGGAAACGGTTCAGCACGGGACTTCGAAGTCCACCCCGATCGTGGACCGGACCGCCACGCCGTTTCCGCTGCGGCCAGGCTTGTCGCTGCGCACCATACGGTCGGAGCGCTTCTTCAACTCGGTCAGGAGCTCTTTGCGTGGGATTTCCGGCCAGAACCCGACTGGATGCACCGAAGTGGCGGTGCCCCATACGTTTTCGTCCTGTGGCAGCACTTCCTCGACGAACTCGACCGGAGTGGCGTTGTGGCTGCCGTGGTGGCCTACCTTGTAGAAGGTGGTGCGTGCCAACAGCTCCCGTGCGTCCGGATCGGACATTGCCGCGTTCCAGGTGCCCCATTGCGCGTCGCCCGGGAAGAGCAGGAACGCTTCCCCGAATTCAAACATAAGCATCAGACTGGTACCGTTGACCGCCTTGTCCAGCGACACCGCCGTGGCAAGGTCGTCATCGCGCATCATCGATACCGCGGCCGCCTTGATCTCCTCTGAAACCCCGCCCTCGTAAACGGATTCATAGTCGGCGGGCGAGAGGGTGAAGCTGCGCGCGAAGGGCCTGTCCGGCGCGGAGCCGGCAGCCGGGCCGCTCCCGTTGCCGAAGCGCAGATACGACTGTCCCGCCGGCGGATCCATGTCGCGGATCACTTCCGGATCGCGTGACGGCCCGAGCACGTGAACGGTCAGGTTCTCGCAGCCCTGCGCGACGATGCTCTTCGTGTTGGTGGTGCTGAGGAAGCGCCGCACCGGGTTGCCGCGGAAGCCGCTGTGCAGGGTCTTCATCGCGGCCTCGTTGCTGAGCGAGTTGGCCGCGAGCGCGCGCAGCGCTTCTATCCGGGTTTTGCCTTCCCGGACCCCACTCCAGCGCTGGTTGAAACCGGGCTGCTGGAAGGCGAGTTGCAGGCCGTGGGCGAGGCGGCTTTGGCGATTGCGAATCACCGCGGCCTGTTTGTCTTTCGGGTCCTCGGTCCACGGCAACCAGACCTCGCCGACGGTGACATCGCGCCACGCCTCGGCCTCGAATCCGCTGACGTGGTCCTGGTGGCGATGGGTGGCGATGACCACGTCCAGGGTCGGATCGCTCCCCTCCTCGGTGATGTCCTCGATGATCTGCGCGACCGCGACTTCGGGTTTCCAGCCTTCGCTCGGATAGCCGGCCTTGTGCGCCCCACAGTCGACCAGGACCCGAAAGGGCGTGTTCTGCTCGCGTGGCAGCTCGAGGAGGAAACAGTCGCCGAAGCCGACGTTGTACATCCTCACCCGCACATGCTCACGCATCGGAACTCCTACGCGAGGGGCGCGCCAGATGCGCTGCGGTGATCTTCGCGCGCCGCGACATTCTTGTGGCGTAATAGTTTTCGTCGCTCCACGGCTGCAGCGCGTCGCGTTCGTCAAGCTCGCCCGCGTAACGCTGGAACTCTTCCACGCGCTGGGCGGCCACAGCCCGATGGGTCTCGTAGGTCAGGTGGGGTCCGGGCAACGGCCGGGCGGCAACGTAACGCACGCTGCCGTCCGCGGCGAAGACGACCGTGGTGCCCGCGCGCAGGACCACACCGCCGATCTCCAGCCGCCGCGGGTCGCCCTCGGGCGGGGTCTGCACCCATTGCGCCACCAGCTCGACCAGCAGCTGGCCGTTCTCGTCGAGGTGGAAGCTCGGGTGGAAACCTTGCAGCGACAGGTTATCGGGCAGGGTGGGATCGAGCTGCAACGCGGCGGCGTTGGCCATCGCGAAATCGTGCAGCTGCAGGTACCCAGATGAAGGACGGCGTTTCCGCTCGCCCCCTTCCACCACGTCGAATTGGCTGGCCAGCACCTCGGTGACGACATCGGCGGGAATGCTCGCGTTTTCCAGCTCCCGGGGCCGTTCCAGCCGCAGCGCCTCCTCGGCGAGCGACGACACCGCCGGGGCGTAGATGCCCCGCACCCGGAAGGCATCGATGAACGACACCCGCCGCTCGAACTCGTCGCGCGGATTGAGCTCGAAGTCGGCGGTGACGATGGCGCGCAGGTAGTCGCCGAACGTCACGTCCACCGGTGGCAGGTATTCGAACGCGCGCAAGCACATCGTGAGCACGTCCTGCGCGGCGTTGGCGGCCTCCCGGGTGGCCAGCGTGACCAGATCAGCCTGCAGCTCGCCCTCGGGCAGGATCCCGGAGCCGCCGGTGACCGCTAGGACCAGTCCGGCGGTGCGATTGCGGTAGATGCGGAAGAAGGCGTCGAAGACCGAAGCGACCAGAATCGATCCGCGATCGTGCGGCTCAAGCACCTCGGTGTACAGCCGCGGGTCGGGCGTGGCCTGGTCGAGCCCGGTGGCCGAGCGCAGCGCCTTGCCCGAGCCGGTGGCATAGCCGAATTGGCGCGCCAGCTCCAGCAGCCGCCCCGGCTTGGACAGGTCGGCGCGGGTGGCCCGGATCTGGTCGTGCAGCACTTCCGGAAAGCTGAAATGCTGGAAGATCGCGACGATGTCGGCGATCGCCTCGTGGAAGGCAAGCACATCGCGGTTGGTCGGCGCGTTGAAGTGCCTGCGGAGCCGATCGATGATGGCGTGCGTGGTTTCGTGCGCCACGATGTCGTGCGACAGGCAGGTGAACACGGTCTGCCCGGGCAGGTTGGGGCCGGGGTCGTCCAGGTCTGCGGTGAAGTAGCCGAAAAGCAAACTAACCGTTTCCGGGTCGTAGAAGGCGTTCTCGCCCTCGAACGCGTGCGGCAGCACGGTGAGCTTCTGCTGACGCCGGAAGGAGAAGGGCCGCCCCAGCGCCCGCTCGAAATTCTCGATCACCTTCATCACCACCGCGTAGACCATCTGCTGATGGAAACGCGGGTCAGAATCGGAGGGATCGAGGCCGCGCTGGATCAGCACATCGGGGTCGTCGAGGTTGATCGGCGGGTAGTAGACGTCATCGGTGGCGTTGTAGTCGACCACCTGCACCAGCCGGCCCTCCGGGCCGGGCTTGACGTCCTCGTTGACGACATCGACGACGGCGAGGTTCCCGGCTGCGCGCCGCAGGCTCGGATCGAAAGCGAATATCTTCAACGGGCGCCGCGCGGGTGGCTGTATCCCCGGGACGAAGCCCTCCAGGGACTCGCGCCCGTACACGGCCTGCTTCTGTTCCACCGGCCCCTCCCCTTCCCTCGCCAAGCTGTCAGCGCGTGCTGGCCGGCTCTGGGTGGCGCGGCAGCACGGTGAGGACCCGCTCGATGTGGTCGCGGAACTCGGCCATGAAGGTGGTCAGGAAGGTCTTGGTGGCCTGGCTGGTGACTTCACCGTTGCCAGGGAACAGCTCTGGCGTGTATTTGAGGTAGGCCTCGGGTGCGGTCATCTGCCGCGCGTTGCAGAAGCTGAGCACGGCGCGCAGGCTCTGCTGGGCCACCGCGGTGCCGATCTCGCCCACCGAGGCGCCGATGACGGCTGCCGGAATGTGGTCGAAGGCGTTTTGACCCCACGGCCGGGAGGCCCAGTCGATGGCGTTCTTCAAGGCCCCCGGAATGGAGCGGTTGTATTCGGGCGTGATGAACAGGACCGCTTGCGAGCGCCGGATGGCTTCCTTGAGCGCCACCGCCTCCGGCGGGTAGTTAGCGTCGTGGTCGGGGCTGTAGAGCGCCAAATTGCCGATTGGGATCTCGGTGAACTCCAGATCGGCAGGCGCGACCTTGAGCAAGACCTTGGACAGCTCTCGATTAATGGACTTCGATGACAGGCTGCCGACAAAGTAGCCGACCTTGTACGTCGTCATCACTCTCCCCCTCACGGCGGTCGTCGCCTCCCAGTGTCGCTCACAGCAGGCCCGCGGCGTGCCGAAACGGAGGTTGTCAGCCGGCCCGCACCGTGCTGAACGGGTCCGGTGGGCCGGCTGGACGGGCAGCAGCCCGCAAAGGCCGGCGCCCGGTTTCTGCCGAGCGCCGGCCTGACTTCAATCAGTTGCGGATAGCGCGGTTCAGAGCTTGCCCGCGCCGGAGCCCGCCATCACCGACGACTTGACGGTGGCGACGTTTTCCGCCGTGTAGCCGTATGGCAGGGCCGCCACGGATCCGTTGACCTCACATGGCCCGGAGTTGGTCAGCGAGTTGTTGCGCGCCACCAGCCTTCCGGGGTCGGAGTCGGCGTAGCCGCTGGCCGACCAGCACGCCTGCTGCACGTTTTCGAAGACGTTGCCTTCGACGAGCACTCCGGCGTTCATCGTGGAGGCGATGGCGTAGGAGTCGGCGTTGTTCATGATGTTGGTGTAGTAGTTGTTGAACACGTGGATCGTCTCGCCGAAGCGCACCCGCGGGCTGCGCTCGAAGGTCCGCTCGAACCAGTTGTGGTGGTAGGTGACCCGCAGGTGACCGACGTCCTCACCGGCGTTTCCGTCGGAATGGCCGACCAGCGAGTTCTTCCAGTGATCGCGGATGATGTTCCACGAAACCGTGATGTAGTCACCGGCGTGGGTGATGTCGATCATTCCGTCGTAGACATCCGGGTTGCTCTCGATGGTGCTGGACATCGTGTTGTGGTCGATCCAGATGTGGGTGGCGTTTTCGATCTGGATCGCGTCGGTACCCAGTACCCCACGGATGTTCATGTTCTGGATGATCACGTTGGCCGGGGACATGTCCTCGATGTTGAGGGTGGTTCCGGAGATGCCTGAGCCGCTGCCGACTCCCCGGATCGTCTTGTTGGCCGAGATTTCGACGGTGCCCGAACCGCTGAGCATGCCGTTGACCAGAATGGTTCTGGTGCCGGCGGCCTGCGCCTGAGTCCGGAAGTCGGCGAAGTTGGTCACGGTGACCGTAGCCCCGCCTGCGCCACCGGTGGTGCCACCGGCTTGCGTGGCCCAGCCGACGATCCCGCCGGGCGGCGGCGGGCTGGTCGGCGGCGAGGGCGACACCGAAGGCGAGGGTGATGCCGAGGGTGACGCCGACGGCGATGGTGGGGTCGGCGGCGACGTGGTCGGACTCGGGCCGGCCGCATCGGTCACCAGAACATCGTCGAAGGTGCTCGCGGTGTAGTTGGCGAGCAGCCCCACCCGCCCGGTGGTGAAGGAACTGTCCGAAGTGGACACCACCTGGGCGCCGTTGACCGAGCCGACCAGTGAACTGCCGGTCGCGCTCAGGGACAGGTTGTAGAACGTGCCGGTCGCCGTCGAGAACGACGCCGAGGCCAGCGTGGTGGTCGCGCCCTTGCGGATCTGCACCGAATTCGGCGTGAGCACCAGCGCGTAGAAGTTCGACGTGCTCTGCACCCGGGCCGCGATGCCGACCCCGCGCGAGGCGTTGCTGCTGAAGGCGTTGGCCCGTGCCCTGGCCGACACCGTCACAGTGGTCCAGGACGCTGTACCGGCCTGTGCCTTGGCGCTGGCGCTGCTGCCCGACTGCGAATAGGCACCGGACGATACCGCCCAGGTGCCACCCGAGGTGCTCCAGCCGTTGGCGTTGCCGTCGTTGAAGTCATCCGAGAACAGCGTGGCCGCGTTCGCGGCCGCGCCAATGGTGACGACCAGCGCGGTGACAGCCGCGCTGACGCCCGCGGCCAGGGCGAGGCGGGGCCGCCTTCCCAGCCGGCGGATGGGGACGTGTTGCGCTTCCTGCACTGTAGGACCTCCCTGCGTTGGAATGCGCTTTCCCACCAACGTAAGAAGATAACAATAAACCCGTCAATGGGTACGATTTGCAGCTTTGTTGCATCGACTCCGCCCAAACACCAGCAGCCGACACATCGGTCGGCCCTGATATCGTCGCTATTGTCGGTTGTGGAGCGCTGCCCGGACTCCTCCAATTCGCAAGATTGACCCGATTCTATGGCAAGCGCTTTCCCGACACCACTCACTTTGTCGCGCGTTGGCGCGCAAGGACGGCGTGACGCGTCAGCTGCTCGGGCGCGCAGCGTGGACAGCGGTGATCGCATAGGCCATCGCGAACACGGCGTAGATGATCAGTGCCTGCGGCATGAAGACGGTCGTGTCGCCGACCGTCAGCTCCTCGAAGCTGTTGAGCACGCTGAAGGATTCCTTGGTCAGCGCATAGATGAACCACATCGGCGCGTGCTCGCCCACGAACATCGATCCGGCAGGAGCTTGCGGATCGACGGAGCCCACGCGTGGCCAGAATTCCACGATGACAGCCACATCGAGAGCCACCAGCCATGCCAGAAGCCCGCCCAGCATCGCGCGGACGCCGCGCCTGCGCTGGGCCGCGTTGGCAGCGAAGAAGATCAGCACGAAAAGCGCAGGTGACCACACGACGATCCCGATCAGAATCTGGTGCAGGTGGAACTCGCTGCCCACCAGGCGCGGCGCCGCCAATAGCGACACGGTGATGGACAAGCCGAGCGTCACGGCCAGCGCCACCGGGCCGGCGATCACACTTCGGGCGCCCCACCACCGGCCGGTCAGGTAGGCAAGCAGCACAAACACGGTCAACAGCGTCCAGGCCAGCTCCGCGGGAGCGATGGCAAGCGCCGGAGCAATCAGCTGCACCACCGCCACTTCGAGCACGAACATCAAACTCATCAACGTCAAGGGGCCGGCTAGGAGAAATGCCGCGGTCCCCGTGGTGCGCCAAGTCAGCCCGATCGCCGGGGCGTGCGCCGGGCGGGCGAGGGCCAGACCGGCCGCAAACGAGACGACCTTTAGCGGCCTACGTTTCGCGGCAAGGAAATCCAGCTCGGCCAGCCACTCCTGGCGCATCTCGGATTGCTCGGGCCATCGCCGCGCTGCGGCGTTGACCAGCGCCCGGCAAAAAGTGAGCATCATGCTGGCCGCACCACCTTCGCGATCGACGGGGAGGTGGCCGTGCTCTGGTGCAGCTCGGCCAACCGCTGCCGGGCCTGCTCAGCCCCATCTGGAGTGAGCAGGTAATAGCGGCGCACCGGACGGCCCAGGCTGACCGGGTCGCCCTCCTCCCACTGCGAGCTCACCCATCCGGCGGTCTGGAGCCGTTGCAGGATCGGATAGATGGTGCCGCTGCCCAGACCGGACTGCTCCATCAAGTCCACGCCGTAGCGCGCAGCATCCACATCGGACAGAAACACCGCCAGCACCTTGGCTATCGGAATCGTCAGCCGCATGAGACCACTCTATCGACTTTCGACATAGGGTCAAGCCCTGATCGGTTCGAAGGCCACCAGCGGTGGTTGTAGGCCATTTGTAGACCTGGTGTTGCCAGTTGGTTGAAGCTGTGCGCCATCGACGAATCGACATTCTCGATGTTGTAGGGCGATCCGCCGCGGCTGCGGCGATCCGCCATGCCAACCAACGGATTGGGGAGTCAGTTGAGCCTCAGACTCACACGGAGCCGTGCCGCGGTGATCGCGGCCGCCTTCCTCGCCATCACCGCGTTCGGGCCGGTAGCGCCGGCCAACGCGGACAACTATTCGGGCCAGACCGGCGACACGGGATGCACCGGGCTGAACGAGGCGGACAACGCCACGCACAGCTTCCATTACGTGGACCTGACACAGCACATGACCGATGCCACGAACTGGGCCCGTACCAACAATCTGAACCCGACCGACATCAACACCACCTACGACTCGACCCTGGACAGTCTCACCGACGTGGTGGTTCGCGACGTGCATTACGTGGACTACTGCGGCTACGACTGGCTGCAGCCCGGTGGATCCGGTGTCGTGGGCCTGGCCACCTGCGACAGTTTGAGCCCTTCCGGCCAATGCGAGCAGCACACCGTTCGCTACAACCTGAACTTCACCGAGTCGACGCCGCAGTCCAACGAACGCGGCCTCGCCTGCCATGAGCTCGGCCACACCCTGGGGCTTCAGCACACCACCGGCAACACGTGCATGCAGACCGGCTATCCCAAGCCGGTCAACGACTACTCCAACCATGACCGCACCCACATCGCGAACAACTACTGATCGGGGAGACCATGAGAATCAGAAAGTTCGGCTGGGCCGCGGTGGTCGCGGCGGGGTTGCTCGGTCTGGTGGCGCTGGGTGTCTCAGCGACCCCCAGCGACCGTGACGCGGCCGCCGATTCCGCCTACCTGTTCGGTCACCTGCACGCTCGCAGCCACTCGCTGGATGCGATGTGGTTCGAGTCGTCGCTGGCCGAAATGCTGCCCTCGCAGCAATTCAGCGTCAACGGCGCACCCGCCGCCAGCCGCACCAGCGCTCTGGTCATCGGGCAGATCGCGGACGTGCGCGCGGGAAGAGGGTTCTCTCACAAGAATGACGCGCCGTCGTCGACCGAGGTCGGCTTCAACTCGCCGCAGGCTTTGTGGCGCACCGTCGAGGTGACCGTCTCGGTCGAGCAGGCCTGGGGAAAGGTTGCCGGACAAGACAAAGTCACCTTCGCCGTCGTCATCGACCGGGGCGCGAACGCCACCGCCGCGATCAACGGCCTGCGCTCGCTGGGACGCATCGTCGTCTCGCTGGACAGGCAGGGGCGCTACGCCTACTCCCCCGGCCTCTACTCCATCAGCCACAGCGGTGACCTGTTCGGAACCGTTGACGCGCAAGGAAACATCCAGCTGCCGGTGATGGAGAACGGCGCTGGGTTCATGAAGGGCCTCGACACGGTCGCGGAGCTGAGCGCCGAGGCCGCGAAGTCACCACAGTCCATAAAGATCGATCTCACCGATGGCGTACCAGCCCGTTGGTAAAACTGAGGGAGGGACACATGTTCGCATCGCTGCCGCATCCCCGGCGCAGGGTGATCGCCCTGTTCGCCGCGATCGCCACGGCCACCGGCACTCTGGCCGGGGCGCCGGCCGCGCAAGCCGCTGACCGGCCGGCCTTCAGGATGCCGTTCATCTGTGACCAGACCTGGGTGGGCAACAACTGGAACGGGCACAGCCCCGCCCACTCCATCGACTGGAACCACTACGACGCTAACGGCAGCCCCGACGACTTCGGCCGGCGGGTCCTGGCCAGCGCCGGTGGCACCGTGCTCGACTCGTACTACTCGACGACCACCGGCTACGGCCACGTGATCGTCATCGGCCATGGCGATGGCTGGCGCACCCGATACGCACACCTCAGCGAGCGCCTGGTCGCCGCGGGCGATACGGTGAATCGGGGAACAGTCATCGGCAAGGTAGGCCAATCGTCGGCCATCTACAACCTCTCCCCGCACCTGCACTATGAACAGATCCACGACGGCAACGTGGTGGTGTCGGTGGTCCAGGGTGTCAGGTGGTCCGATTTCCTCAAGCGTTCCCAGACCAGCAACAATTGCTAGCATCGTTAGTCATCGCAGACGGCCCGGCGCTCATCGCCGGGTCGTCTGGCTTGCCGCGACCGACCGGAGCGCACCCGACATGACCGATGGATGGCAGTGGGACACCTCCCTCTTCAGCGGTTCCGCCGCGTACTACGAGCGCGGCCGTCTTCCTTACGCGCCAGGCTTCGTCGAGACCCTGACCGCCCTCGCCGGCCTGGACGGCACCGGCAGGCTCCTGGATGTCGGCTGCGGCCCCGGAATCGTGACGCTCGCTCTGGCCCCGCGTTTCGCCGAGGCCGTCGGGCTCGACCCCGATCAGGACATGCTGGCCGAGGCGGCAAACCAGGCTTCACGCCGTGCCGTGACCAATGCGCGCTGGCACCTGGCCCGCGCCGAGGACCTACCAGCCGGCCTGGGCCAGTTCCGCGTCGTCGTATTCGCGAATTCGTTTCACTGGACCGATCGGGACGCGGTCGCCGCGACCGTGAAAGACATGCTCGAGCCCGGCGGCTGGTTCGTCCACATGAGCGATCTCAAGGACGAGTCGGGAGAATCGGTGCCGCAACCGCCGCCACCACCACCCGCGCCGCCCGTGGCGCCCTACCCGAGGATCCGTGACCTGGTCCGGCACTATCTCGGCCCGGTGCGCCGCGCGGGCCAGGGAACGCTTTCCCACGGCAGCCCCAACCGCGAAGACCTCGTCCTGGCCCGGGCCGGGTTCGAGAACTTCCAGCGGCACGTGGTGCCGGCCGGGCAGGTGATCGAGCGCAGCACGGACGACGTGGTGGCTTGGGTGTTCTCACGGTCCGACTCGGCGCCGCACCTGTTCGGCGACAGGCTGGCCGAGTTCGAGCGGGACCTGCGTGCGCTGCTGGAGCAGACCTCGCCCGGCGGCCGTTTCGCCGAATATCTGCCCGCGACAGAGATCATGACCTGGCGTAAACCGTAGCTCGCCGGAGCCGAAGCTCCGGCGAGCCCGCCGGCGGTGTCAGCCCTTGACCGGGATCGCTTGCGACTTAAGGGTTTGTATGGTCGAGGACTGCGCCGCGGTCAGCGCGTCCACCAGGGTTCCCTGGCCGGAGACGGCCTTCTTGAAGCCGTCCGAGGCGTTGGCGTAGGTGGCGGTCATCGTCGGTCCCCAGGTGAAGTCCGGCGTGACCTGCTTAGAGGCCTGCGCGAAGACCTCGTAGATCTTCTGATCGCCATAGAACGCCACGCCCTTCGCCAGCGCGGGCAGACCGGCCCCGGCCACGGTGGCCGGGTAGAGGTTGGCCTTCTCGTTGAGCAGGCTCAGCGCCTCGTCGCTGGTGTTGAGCCAGAGCGCGAACTGCGCTGCCTCGTATGGGTGTTTCGAGCTTTTGAACACGGCAGTGGAAGAGCCACCCCAGTTCCCGGCCACCGACTCCCCGGCGCTCCACTGCGGCATTGGGGCGACCCGCCACTGGCCGGAGGTCTTGGGCGCTCCGGTCGCGATCGAGTTGGCACCCCAGACCGCTGATATCCAAGTCCATGCCTGGCTGGAGTTGTAGGCGTTGTCCCACTCGGTGGTCCATGGCGGCACCGTCGAGACCAGCTTGCGGTTGATCAGATCCTGCCAGTATCCGGCGACCTTTTTGGTCTTGTCGTCGGTGAGGTTGACCGTCCATTCCTTGCCGTCGTTGGCGAACCACCGGCCACCAGCCTGCCAGGCCAGCCCGGCGAACTGGTTGATGTCGCTCTGCGAGAAGTTGGTGATGTAACCGCCTGCGGCGCGCACCTTCTCGGCCGCGGCCGCGTACTCCGCCCAGGTCTTCGGGATCTCGATACCGTGTTGCTGGAACAGGTCCACCCGGTAGAACATCGCCATCGGCCCGGCGTCCTGCGGCACGCCGTATGCGGCGTTCTGATCGCCCAGGCTGACCTGATTCCACGTCCACGGCACGAACTTGTCCTTGGCCTTGGCCACGATGTCGCACTTGCCCAGGTCGAACAGACCGTCCTGGACGCGGAAGCTGGGCAGCGCGTCGTATTCGATGTGGCCCAGGTCGGGTGCGTTGCCGGCCTTGAGCTGGTTGAAGAAGTTCTGGTAGGTGCCGCCGTTGCCGTTGGGGCCGGTCTGCACCTTGACCTGAATGTTGGGGTTCTTGGCGTTCCAGACCTTCACCACCTCCTCGATGCCCGGAATCCACGAGGTGTAGGTCAGGTTGACCGGCCCGCCTGCCGACGGTGCGCAGGCGGAGGCGGCGGGTTGGCCGTCATCGCCGGAGGAGCAGGCGGTCAGTGCGAGCGAGGAGATCAGCAGGGCGCTGACCGCTCGGAGGGTGGCGCGCATGGGTTTCCCCTTTTGTCGAAGGTGTGGAGGAGGGACGGGCGGGTTACTTCATGGCTCCGGCCCCGAGGCCGCTACGCCAGAACCGTTGCAGCGAAAGGAAGGCGACCACCAACGGCGCGATCGACAGCAGGGATCCGACGATCACCAGACCGCGCAGCTCGGGTAGCTGGTTCACCTGGGTGTTCCAGGAGTACAGGCCGAGGGTCACCGGGAACAGCCGCTCGTCGCTGAGCATGACCAGCGGCAGCAGGAAGTTGTTCCAGACGGCAACGAAGTGGAACAGGAAAATCGTCACCAGGGCCGGGAACATCAGCCTGGCGGAGATGGCGAAGAACGTGCGCACCTCACCGGCCCCGTCGAGCCGGGCCGCCTCCAGCAGCTCGTCGTCGACGCTCGCGGCCGCGTAGATGCGCGCCAGATAGACGCCGAACGGGTTGACCAGGCTGGGCAAGAACACCGACCAGAACGTGTTGGTCGCCGCGAAGTTGCTGAAGAGCAGGAACAACGGCAGCGCCAGCGCGGTGGCCGGAACCAGGACGCCGCTGAGCACCACGTTGAACAGGATTTCCCGGCCCGGGAAACGGAATTTGGCAAGCGCGTAGCCACACATGGCGGCAAACAGCGTGCCCAGTAGCGCGGCGCCGCCGGTGTAGGCCAGGCTGTTGGCAAGCCAGACAAGGAATACGCCGTCTCGATAGGCCAGCAGGTCGCCAATGTTGTCGAACAGCCGGAACTCGGCGAACCACAGCGGATCGGTGTCGATGAACTGCCCACGGCTCTTGCTCGAGCCGACGAAAAGCCACCACACCGGTACCAAGAAATAGATGGTGCAGACACCCATGACAAGCATGGCGGCTGATCGGGAAAGCAGGCTCTCCCGGGTTTTCGGTGCGGCAGCGGGGCTCATTGGATCCCCCTGCGCTGCACGGTCTTGAGGAACGCGAAGGACAGGACGAAGGTCGCCAGGGCCAGGACGACGGAGAAGGCCGCCGCCAGATTGAAGTTGGGGATCGATGAAGTGGAGTAGACGGTCAGGTTGGGGGTATAGGTGCTCGACACCGCCGAGCTGAAGCTGCGGAACACCTGCGGCTCGGCCAGCAGCTGAAGTGTCCCGATGATGGAGAAAACGGCGGTGAGCACGATCGCCGGGCGAACCAGCGGAATCTTTATGGCCCAAGCGATCCGCAGATGGCCCGCGCCGTCAAGGCGCGCCGACTCGTAGAGCTCGGCGGGAATGGCAAGCAGCGCCGAGTAGATGATGAGCACGTTGTAGCCGACGTAGACCCAAGTCACGACGTTCGCCATCGCCCACAGCACCAGGTCGGCCGACAGCAGGTCGACCGCACCGGTGACCGGCTTGAACGGGGAAAGGTTGGGCGAGTAGAGGAAGCCCCACATGATGGCGGCCACGACACCCGGCACGGCGTAGGGCACGAAGAAGGCGAGCTGGAAGAACCGCCGTCCCCTGACCAATCCGGAGTCCAGCAGGAGCGCCAGCACCAGGGCCAGGCCGAGCATGACCGGCACCTGCACGACGCCGAAGGCGAGCACGCGCCCCACCGACTGCCAGAACGGGGTGTCGGAGAAGACCCGCTCATATTGCGCCAGGCCGCCGAAGACCTCATGGGCCGGGCCGAACGTGCCGGTGCGCCGCACTACATAAAGGGATTGCCCTATCGCGTACCCGATGGGCACCAGATAAAACAGCGTGAACAGTAATCCGAACGGCATCACGAAAATCAGCACGGCCCGACGCCGCGTTCGTGTCATGGCCCCGGCTCCTCTCGCACCACAGCGACCGCGCCCGCGGGCAGGCGCAGCATGCCGTCTACCCGCTCCCCGGTCACCAGATCACGACCGGTGACCGGGTGCTCGGCCTCCTTGTGGCCGTGGTTGATGACGAAGACGTAGCGGTGGCCGCCGCCGCTGCGGTGCACGACTTCCAGCGAGCCGTCGCTTTCCGGCCCGCTTGCGGTCACACCGGCCTCGCGCATGGCACGCCGCAGCGTGTCGCGAAGATCGGCCGGTGCCAGGGCGGTGGCGAGGTACCACGCTTGTCCTGCGCCGTAAGCGTTTCGGGTGATCGCGGGCACGCCAGCCAGCGGCCCCTCGGCGTAGCGGTCGACGATCTGGGCCGTGGTGGCGCGAAGCCGTTCGGTCCACAGCGCTGCCCGGGCGCCGCTGCCCAAGGCGACCTCCTGACCGGGAAGCAGCGGCGCGAACTCCTCGGCCACCACGCCGAGCAGGTCGCGGAAGGCGCCCGGGTAGCCGCCGAGGCGTACCCGGTCGTGGCGGTCGACGATGCCGCTGTAGAAGGTGACCACCGCATGGCCTCCGGAGCGAACGTAACCGGTGATGGCGGCGGAGTCCTCGTCGGAGACCATGTGCAGGCACGGCACCAGCACCGCTCGGTAGCGGCTCAGGTCCGCGCCGGGGGCGACGAGATCGGTGGTGATTCCCAGCTCGCGCAGCGCCCGGTAGGCCGCGTGCACCTGGTCGAGATAGCGCACGGCCACCGAGGGCCGCGCCTCGGTGTCGGTGGCCCACCACGACTCCCAGCTGAAGACGATCGCGGCGTCGGCTTCGACGGTGGTGCCCGCGACCTCGGCCAGCCGGGTCAGCACGGTGGACAGGTCGAGGACTTCACGCCAGAGCGCGGTTGGTGTTCCGGCGTGCGGAAGCATCGCCGAATGGAACTTCTCCGCGCCCTGCGCCGAGGCCCGCCATTGGAAGAAGCAAACGGCGTCCGCGCCGCGGGCCAGGTGGGTCAAGGAGTTGCGCACCATCTGCCCGGGAGTCTTGGCCATGTTGTACGGCTGCCAGTTCACCGCGCCCGTGGACTGCTCGGCGAGCATCCACGGCCCGCCGCCGGCCAGCCCACGGGTCAGATCGGCGGCGAAGGACAGCTCGGCGACCGGGTCGTCGAGCCGGTGGTCGAGGTAGTGGTCGGTGGCGACGAGGTCCATCCGCGGCGCCCAGGTCCAGTAGTCCAGATTGCGAATGTGAGCGGTGATCATGAAGTTGGTGGTGATCGGTGCGCTGGTGTGCTTCCGCAGCACCTGTGCCTCGGCCAGATAGTGCTCCAGCAACGCATCCGAGCTGAACCGGTGGAAGTCGACCAGCTGGGCGGGGTTGCGCACAGATAGCGCCAGGCGGGGCGGGTCGACCTCGGCCCAGTCGTGGTAGCGCTGGCTCCAGAAGGCCGTGCCCCAGGCGTCGTTGAGCGCCCCGAGGCTGCCGTAGCGCCGCGCCAGCCATACCCGGAAAGCCTCGGCGCTGGTGTCGTCATAGCACAGCGCGTTGTGGCAGCCGAGCTCGTTGGAGACGTGCCACAGCGCTATCGCCGGGTGGCTGCCGTAACGAAGCGCGACCTGTTCCACGAGGGCCAGCGCGTGCTCGCGGAACACCGGAGAGCTCGGGCACCACGCCTGACGGCCGCCGAAGAACCGGCTCGTCCCGTCGGGCGCGACCGGCAGCACCTCTGGATGCCGACGGGTCAGCCAGGGCGGCGGCGAGGCGGTGCCGGTGCCCATGTTGATGCGGATCTGGTGGTCGTGCAGCAGCTCCACTATCCGGTCGAGGTCGGTGAAGTCGTACTCCCCCGGGCGTGGTTCCACATTGGACCAGCCGAACACGTTGATGGCGACCAGGCCGACGCCGGCCTTGCGCATCAGCGCCATGTCCTCGTGCCAGACCGGCTCCGGCCACTGCTCGTAGTTGTAGTCGCAGCCGAGCACGATGCCCGTCCAGGGCAGCGGGGTGGAACGCTCTGGCATCAACTCCCCCAAAAAGGCCGCAGTGTGTGCACGTGCACACATCGTGGAACGCGGTTATATCGACGGTTGATGTGTGAACGTGCACACATTGGCATGGAATACCGCCCACGGTCAAGAGGTGCCGCTACAGTGATCCCGTGCCCAAGCCTTCGCCGCCGAAGCGGGCGACCGTGCACGACGTCGCCGCGGCCGCCGGGGTGTCCCGCGGCACGGTCAATCGCGTGCTCAACGGCGGCTACGTCTCGGCCACGGCACGCACCGCCATCGAGGCGGCCATCGCCAAGGTGGGCTACGTGCCCAACACGGCCGCACGCAACCTCGTGCGCCGCCGCTCCCAGGCCATCGGATTCCTCGCCATGGAGCCGCATTCGCTGCTGCTGGAGGATCCCAACATTGGCGCCATCATGCTGGGCGCCAACGAGGTGCTGTCGGTGGCCGACCATCAGATGGTCAGCCTGGTCGTGGACTCCTACCGCGACACCGAACGCGTCGGTCGCTACCTGCGCGGCGGATTCGTCGACGGCGCCATCATCGTGTCCGCGCGCGCCCACGACCCCATCACCCGGCTCATCACCCAGCTTCGCCTGCCGGCCACCTTCGTGGGCCATCCGCCCGACCTGCACCACAGCATCCCGTTTGTGGGCATCGACAACGTCGGATCGGCCCGCACCATCACGCAAAGGCTGCTGCAGACCGGAAGACGCCGCATCGGCATGATCGCCGCCGCCCTCGACCGCGACTCCGGCGCGGACAGGCTCACCGGTTTCCGCCAGGCGCTGGGCGACCGCTTCGACCCCAGCCTGGTCGCGGAGGTCCCACTTTACGACTATTCCAACGGTGTCAAGGGAATGCGCGTGCTGCTGGACAGGGAGCCGTTGCTCGACGGGGTGTTCGCCGCCTCCGACGCGGTCGCCGCCGGCGCCCTGGAGGTGTTGCGCGAGGCGGGCCGTACAGTCCCCGGGGACGTCGGCATCGTCGGCTTCGACAACAGCTCCTGGGCTATGCGCACCCAGCCGCCGCTGTCGACCGTGCACCAGCCCGCACGCGAGATCGGCCAGAACGCGGCCGAGCTGGTGCTCAATCAGGTACGCGGCACCGAACCGGCCGCCCGAAGCATCCTGCTCGACACCAGCGTGGTCTGGCGCGACTCCGCCTGACCGCTCCCGCCATCGACCTAGTCAGTGAGGGCATTGCGGCTTATCTAGGCGCATGGGTCGATAACGCTCCACGATGGGCCAGGCCAACAAGGTCGGCTCACAGTCGGAGGGAAGAAAGTGTCACCAGTGAAGAAGCTTCTCGCGCTCCTGAGCATTCCGTTGCTCGCCGCCAGCCTGACCGTCGCCACGACGGCGGCGCCTGCCCATGCGGCGCTTGACTACCAAGGCACCTTCACACTTCAGACCGCCGGGGGCTGCGCCCAGGTGCAGAACAACGGCAGGACAGCCAAGACGCCGATCCAATTGGGAACGTGCGACGGAAGTGCCGCCCAGCGCTGGGCCATCTTCAAGGAGGATGGCTCTTTCCCCAGGTACTGGATTCTCGCTTACGGAGGCGAGCAGCCCCTGAACATGTGCATGGACAAAGGCTCTCAGCACATGTGGATCTACAACTGCAACGGCAGCTACCACCAGAAGTGGAGCCGGGCCGACTCCTCTTTCGCCACCGCGCAGTGGATTCGCAGCGAATGGGATGTCTTCAAGTGCGCCGGATTCAAGCCAGGCTCCTCCACGCTTGCCCTGCGGGACTGCCTTGTCCTCAACGGAGAGAATGCGCCGGACTGGATGTGGCAGCCGGTCTGACCGGCCCTGAAAGTTGAATGCCAGCGCCGTTCCGGCTGTAACGATATCGAATGATCGACCGATTTCCCGGTAACTGAAGGGAGTTCTCATGCGTCGATTCGGTCCGATATTGCTGGGATTGGTGCTGGCCGGGACATCGGTGGCGGCGGTTAAGCCGGTTGGGGCTCGCGTCTCACCCGCCCGGGTGAGCGCGGCCCTTTCCGCCCGATTGTCCACACCCGGGCCCATCGCGGTCTTCGTTCACGGCACGAGTGTCGCGGCGGCACAGCAGGCGGTGGCATCCGCGGGGCTGACCCTGATCACGACCTGGAACAAAATTGGAGTGGCGGTCGCCCGCGGCACCGCCGCTCAGATAGAAGCGGTGCGCACCCAGCCTTCAGTGACCTATGTGGAGGGTGATCAGGCGATCGAGCTGCACCTTTCCACGTCACATCTGGCCACCCGGGGCGAGCAGGCCCGCACCGCTCTGCGCGACGGGCAGGCCCGTCCCCTCGACGGGCGCGGGGTGTCAGCGGCGATCATCGACACCGGGGTGGACGGCACCCATCCGTTTTTCCGAAACCCCGACGGCACCAGCGCGGTCAAGCTCAACCTGAAGAACATCTGTGGTCCGCTGGCCGACCTCGGCCTGCCCTTGCCGCTGCCGAATGACTCGTGTTTCCTGGATCTGACCGCGATCAATGACACCGACACGCTTTCGGTGGGCGGACATGGTACCCACGTGGCGGGGATTGTTGCCGGCCGTGACACGGTGCTCAGCGACGGGACAAGGGTGCACGGCGCTGCGCCGGCCGCCACTCTGGTCAGCCTTTCGGTCGGGGCCGGATTGAGCATCTTCGGCGCGGACAGCGCTCTGAACTGGGTGCTGGACCACCACCAGAACCCGTGTGCGGGTTGCCCTCCCATCAAGGTGAGCAACAACTCTTACGGGCCGAGCGGCGGCGGCGCGTTCGACCCCGAGTCGGCCACCACGAAACTGCAGCGGGCCCTGGCCGCGGCGGGTGTCATGACCGCGTGGGCGGCCGGCAACGACGGCCCGGCCAACAACGCCACCAACCCGCCCGGCCAGGATCCGACCCCGGGCATCGTGATGGTGGCGTCCTACGACGACCTCGCCACGGGGACCAGGAACGGGACGGTGTCAGACTTTTCCAGCCGTGGCCTGCCCGGCAGTCCCGCCACCTACCCGGACATCTCCGCTCCCGGATCGAACATCACCTCGTCGTGCCGGCTCTATCTGGTGATCTGCTCCACCGGCCTGGATCCGCGCAACGGCCCCGATCTGCTCGACATCGGCACCTTCAACACGATCAGCGGCACGTCGATGGCGACGCCGCATATCGTCGGCATCATCGCCCAGCTGTTCCAGGTCTCTCCCAACGCCACCCCGGCGGCGATCGAGAACGCGCTCAAGGCCACCGCCTACAAGTTCAGCAACGGTGCGGCCTATGAGCCCGCTGGCTCATACACCACCTCGGTGGACAAGGGCACCGGGCTCGTCGACGTCTACGCGGCCGCGCTGAGCCTGGGCGCGGCTGCGGCCTGAAAATTCTTGAGGAGCCGTTGCGCTGCAACGGCTCCTTAGTCGTCATTGCTGAGTGG
This sequence comes from Rhizocola hellebori, assembly GCF_016862955.1. Classification (GTDB taxonomy): domain Bacteria; phylum Actinomycetota; class Actinomycetes; order Mycobacteriales; family Micromonosporaceae; genus Rhizocola; species Rhizocola hellebori. The sequence goes on from NZ_BONY01000002.1 coordinate 202,378, forward strand.
GTGGCAAGATGATCGGTAGGTGTCCCAGCTTTCTTTGCAGCTGTTCAAGCTCGGCTGTGGGCAGCCCTGTGTGGGCATAGCGCTCGGCGAGCGTCTCCGCCGCGGTGGGCGTGTCGGAGACGGCACGACCACGGCGAACAAAGCGGGCACGCCGAGTCGCGCTGGCCCAGCGTGCAAGCCAGGTGCGGCGCGCGGGGCGCGGGCGTGTGGTGCGGCGAATGCTGACATCCACGCAGGGGGGTTACCCACGGCGTAGCAATTTAAATCAATCGACCGGGTGAATTTAAACCTCGGCATGAGCAGCGGTCCAACAAGGAACACCCCGTTCCGGCGGACACGGGGGAATCTGCCGGAATGGGGTGTCGTCTCTAGAGTATCGGCGTGCCCGCCCGGCCGCCAGCCCCGAGATGGCATGCCCTCCCCTCGGCGGACAGGTCCGGCTGATCGCGCAGCGCGGCGGCGATGAGTGGTGGGGGCGGTGATGCCCGAAGGAGGATCGGGTGCCCCGCCGATGGCCACGCTGACCAGCCCCGCGATGGGCCGGGGGTCGGCGTCTCCGCCCGCCGCGTGCCGCCGGTTGGCTACATTGCCAGGGGTGGAGAGCAAAAAGGTGACAGTTTCCGGGCGGGTGCAAGGGGTCTACTTCCGCGACACGTGCCGCCGGATGGCGCTGGCCGCCGGGGTACGCGGATGGGTGCGCAACCGGCCGGACGGCACTGTGCAGGCGCTGTTCGAGGGTGAGCCCGACGCCGTGGAACAGATGGTGGCGTGGGCACACACCGGCCCGCCGCAGGCGGCGGTCAGCGCGGTCGAGGTGACCAGCGTGCCCGCCTCCGACCCGGTCGGATTCCGGGTGGTGGGCTGAACGGCGGCGAAGGTGTCGGCCGGGTGTGTGATGCTCACGAGGTGATGGTCGATTTCGAAGCCGAGTTGTGGATCTGGGATGCGCGGCGCGATGACAGCTGGACTTTCGTCAGTCTTCCCGCCGAGGCATCGCAGGAGATCCGCGAGCTTGCCGACGGGCCTCGCCGCGGCTTCGGTTCGGTGCGGGTGCGGGTCACGGTGGGTGGCAGCGCCTGGGCGACGTCGATTTTTCCCGACCGCAAGAGCGGCTGTTATGTGTTGCCGGTCAAGCGATCGGTGCGCCGCGCCGAAGGCCTGGAGGCGGGTGACATCGCCGCGGTGCGGGTCGAGACGGTCGACCTGTGAGCGGGCGTCAGGGGATGGTGACCCCATAGGCGGCAAGGATCTCGGCGATCGGCTGGTAGAAGGTGGTCCCGCCGGTGGTGCAGTTGCCCGATCCGCCGGAAAGGATGCCAATGATCACGCCGGTGGCGGCGACGTAGAGCGGGCCGCCGCTGTCGCCGGGCTCGGCGCAGATGTTGGTACGGATCAGGCCCGTGACGCTTCCCTGGGCGTAGTTGACGGTCGCGTTGAGCCCGGTGATGACGCCGCAGCGCACCCCGGTCGTGCTGCCGCTGCGGCAGACGGCCAGGCCGATGCTGGGGTTGCCGGCCCGCAGGATGGCGACCTGACCCGGATACGTGTAGACCGCGCTGGGATGAGCCACCGAGGTGTTGGTGTAGCGCACGATCCCGTAGTCGTTGCCGGGGAAGCTGGTCCCTGTCCGGGTGCCGAGCACGGTGGTGTGCGCGGCGCTGTCCCACCAGGTGACGCCGGCGTTGGTGCAGTGTCCCGCGGTGACGAAGTAGGAAACCGAGCCCTGGCGCACGTTGGCGCCCAGTGAGCAGCGGCTGGCGCCGGTGTAGACGGCCTGGCCGCCGGCGATGAGGATGCGGATCTGGCCCGGTTCACGGCGCACCGGGTAGTGGCGGGCCAGCGCGGCGAACTGAGCCGCGGTGACGGTCTCGTCGGCGAGGACCTCGATCCTGCCGGTGGCCGCGTCACGGCCGAAGGCCAGGCCGGGCAGGCCCAATGACGGGGCGGCATCCGCCGGCGCGGCGGGCAGCAGGACCAGGGCGAGAATGGCCACGAGCAGGCGGTGTCCCATGCGGACCTCCCGAATAGAGTTCACAGATATTTACATGCATGAACCCCTCGCGCAAGATGCGGCCCTTGGCAGGAGGGCGGTTAGCGTGATCTCCTGAAAGCCGGGAGGGCCGCATGGATTACCAGGTGCTCACAGCGCAGCAGGCCGAACAGTTCGTCGAGCGCGGTTACGTCGCTATTCGCGGATGCTTCACGCGGGAGGCGGCGCAGGAGTACACCGCCGCCATCTGGACCCGTCTGGGTTACGCGCCAGACGATCCGGGCACGTGGACGCAGCCGTCGGTGCACATGCCCGGCCATCGTGACATCGACATCCGAAAGTTCGCGCCCAAGGCCTGGGGCGCTGTCTGCGACCTGGTCGGCGGCGCCCAGCGGATCCAGCCCTACCGCTGGAACGACGGCTTCATCGTCAACCTGTCCGAGGGCGCCGACAGGCCGTGGCAGCCGGCCTCACCGGCCGCGCCGGGCTGGCACAAGGACGGCGACTTCTTCCGCCACTTCCTCGACTCCCCCGAGCAGGGGCTGCTGACCCTGGTGCTCTGGTCGGAGGTGCGACACCAGGGCGGAGCGACGTTCGTGGCCGCGGACTCGGTCGGGCCGGTGGCCCGGTTCCTGGCTGAGCATCCCGAGGGCGTCTACCCGCCTAGCATCGCGTGGACCGGTGCCGAGCCGCAGCCGGCGACTTTCGCGTGGGGCGATCTGGTCGGGCAGTGCGGCGACTTCGTGGAGGCCACCGGCGAGGTGGGCGACGTGTACCTGCTGCACCCATACATCCTGCATGCCAAGGCGCAGAACGTGCTTCGCGTGCCGCGGTACATCACCAACCCGCCGGTGCACCTGGTGGAACCGATGCGCTTCGACCGTGCCGACCCCGCCGACCTGTCGTTGGTGGAGCGGGCGGTGCTGCGCGGGCTGGGTGTCGACCACTACCCGTTCACCGCGCGCGGGCCGCGCGAGGAGCTGGTGCCCGAACGGGTGGCCATGCATCGGTCGATGAAACAGGCTGAGCAGCAACGCCTTTCCGCCGCCGGAATGGCTTAGCGACACCTCACCGCGACTCAGTCCACAAGTGCGCCGCCGGTCAGGTTGACCACCGTTCCGGTCATGGTGCCGGCGCGGTCTGAAGCCAGGAACGCGGCCATCTCCGCTATCTCGGACAGCGTGGGCAGCCGCTTGAGCATCGTGCCCGGGGCCAGCCCGCCTTCGAGGAATTCCTGGACAGACAGACCTGCCGCCGCTGCGGCCGGTTTGAACAGGTCCTTGGTGTAGGAACCGGCCGACGGCGCATCGACCACCGCGTGCGGGCGGATGTCGATGACCCGGATGTTGCCGGGCGCCAGCTCCGCGGCCAGAAGCCGGGAGAAGGTCTCCTTGCCGGCCGCGCTCACGCCATGTCCCAAGATGCCGCCTATCGCCAGTTTGGCGCCCGGCTCGGACAGGGTCAGGATGACGCCTGGACGCTCGCGACCCATGTGCTGGGCGACCGCCTTGCTGGTGATGAACAGCGCCCGCAGAAAGCCGTCGATCGGCCGCATGAACTCCTCCAGTGAGAGGTCCGCCAGCAAGGTCCCCTGGTCGTGCATGACGCTCACCGCGTTGAGGGCGATGTCGATGCTGCCGGCCGCCGCCGCGACCGCGAAGGCGTGCTTTTCCACCGCCTGCTGATCGAGCACGTCGACCTGTGCGGTCTCGGCCTTTCCGCCCGCGGCGGCGATGTCACGCGCCACGGCGTCGAGCGTGGCCTGCGTCCTCCCGGCGAGGAAGACCCTTGCGCCCTCCCGGGCGAACACCCGTGCGGTGGCACCGCCGATGGCTCCCCCGCCTCCATAGATCACAGCGTTCTTGTTCTCCAGCAGCAAGCCACTCATGTGCGTCCTCCAGCAGATCTGGGGCCTGGTACGGCCATCCAGCGAACCGTAACGCAGATGGTTGTTAAAAACAATCTAGTTTAGTTGTAAATAACAACGGACCGCTGTGGTATTTTCGAGAAGACTGGACCAGGAGAGTGACCATGCCCACCAGCCGTAGCTACGGGGACTCATGCGGGATCGCCCGGGCCCTCGACGTCGTCGGGGAGCGGTGGGCCGTGCTGGTCGTCCGCGAGCTTCTCCTTACGCCCCAACGCTTTTCAGAGCTGCGGCAGGCGCTGCCCCACGTCAGCTCGAACCTGCTCGCCGACCGGCTCCGAGAGCTTGAGCAGCGTGGGGTGATCCGCCGCAGGGCGTCTCCAGCGGAAGGCCCACGGGTCTACGAGCTGACCGAATGGGGTCGCAAGCTGGAACCGATCCTGCTGGCTCTGGGCGACTGGGGCATCGATGCCCCGCAGCCCCCGGCACCGGCCGCGCTCAGCGCCACCTCCGTGCTCATCTTCCTGCAACACGCGGCCCGCCTCGACCCTGCCGCGCCGCCCACGACCTGCCGCCTCGAGCTCGACGGTCGGGTTTGGACGGTCCGCCTCGCGGCCGGCCGGGTTCAGGTGCAGCCCGGTGAGCCGACCACGGCAGACGCCTCGCTTCGGGCGGAGCCCAAAACGCTCAGCGCGCTGCTGGGCAATCCAGCGACACTCAAGGCCGCATGCGCTGACGGCAGCGTCGCCGTCGTAGGAGATCTGTCGGCCATCGGCCGGATGCTGCGCGGGGTCACCCAGCCGTGGCACTCGACTGAGCACAGGTCGCACTGACGCCTGTTATTTTGTTCCGTGCCTTTTGCTGAGACCCCTCGATTGGTCATCCGGCGATTCCAGGCCACCGACGTGGCGGCGTTCGCGGCCTATCGGTGCGATCCCGAGGTGGCCAGGTACCAGTCGTGGTCGCCTGCCATGACGATGCAGGAGGCTGCGGCGCTCGTCGACGAGTTCGCCACCGGCGACCCGGACGTTCCGGGCTGGTTTCAGTACGCCATCGCGATGCGGGCGGCCGATCCGGTGCTGATCGGCGATGTCGGCGTGCATCTGCACGAAAACATGATGCAGGCCGAGATCGGCTTCACCCTCAACCGGCAGCACCAGGGACACGGCTATGCGACCGAGGCGGTGCAGGCCATGCTGCACCACCTCTTCGCCTATCGCCGGCTCAAGCGGGTCTCGGCCGAGTGCGATGCGCGCAACAGCGCCTCGGCCCGGCTGCTGCAACGCGTTGGCTTCCAGCGCGAAGGGCTGCGCCGGCAACACACCTGGATCAAAGGCGAGTGGACCGACGATCTGCTCTTCGGTCTGCTCGCGGCCGAATTCCCAAGCGCGCCTTAGCCTTTCTCGCCTCAGGCGTAGCTGAACAACGGCGGGAAGACGAACACGACGATCCAGGCCCACGCGGCGTACACGGGAAGATAATTGGTCTGCCAACGCTCGAGCGCAGCGAACTGTCCACGCCGGCGCAGGAACTTGAGCAGAAGCCACGCCGACCAGGCGAGGTTGGCCAGCAGGATGACGTTCTCGCCGAGCGCGGCCGCCTTATTGGGTGTGGTGCCGTAGTCGGCGATGCGCCCGGTGATCTCTATGAGCACCAGCACGTCGATGGCCAGCGCGCTGACCACCATCGCCAGCTGCAGCCGGTCGAACAGGCCGGGCGGGGCCAGCGGATCGCGGGCCGACAGCGAGTAGAGCAGCAACCCCAGCACCACGACCAGCAGCAGGTCGAAAAGGATCAGGGCTTCACGTTCCACGTTGATGCCGTTGCTGGTCCAGATGATGGCCACCAGGAAGGCCAGCAGGACCGCGGTGAACAGCGGCGTGAACAGCCGGGTGAGCACCGGGGCGATGTTCTCGACCACGCCCTGTTTGGCTTCCACCAGCCATCCGGCCACCACGACCCCGGCCATCGCGCCGCAGGGAATCAGCCATTGGCTGACAAACGTTTCCGGAACGATCCCGATGGCCTCGAAAGTGCCGAACATGAACGCCGTGAGGACACCGCCGCCGAGGGCGATGAGCACAAAGTAGACGAACCACTCGCCGGTGAAGCGGATGAAGTCCATCCGTTTGCGAGACGAGCGCCATTCGTCGGCCACGTAAGCCAGCCCCACCACCAGCCACAGGGCGATGGGCAGGTGAATGGTGGTGAGCACCACCGACTGCGACTCGTCGCCCAGCGGATAGATGTTGGCCGCCACCGCGCCGAGCGCGAACAAAGCCACCAGCACAGCGATCAGCGCTGCGCTGGCCCGGCGACGCCATGCCAGGAAGCCCGCCAGCCACGGCATCGCGAACAGGCTGAAGTTCAAGGCGTAGAACTCGCCGTCGTGTTGCATGCTGATCCCGAACAGCGCCGGCACCTTGATGGACACCGCCGCCCCGGCCGCACAGCCAACCATCACCAGCAGGTCGCGCGGTGGCCGCTTGCCCGCCGCCGGGCTGCTGGTGTCACCGGTCAGCACCAGCTGCTTCCACAACCGTTCCGAGTGCTCCCGGGCGAACTCACGGGACAGCTCGTCGAGGCTGCCCATTCGCTTGACAGCGACCAGGAACGCCTCATCAGCGCTCAGACCGACCGCGACGAGCTCGTCGACGGAGCCACGCAGGTGGTCTTCCAGCTCGTCCGCGTCGGCCGGCTGCAGCTCCCGGCGGCGCTGTACATATTGACGCCACTGCGCGAGCTGCGCCTCCAGCCCTTCCTGACCCTCCGGCGCAGTCATGCCGCACACTCCAGTGGGATCGCGCGCAGCGGCCCGTTAGCGGCCAGGCCGAGCCAGATCTCCTTGAGCGCGTCCACCACGGTGTCCCACTGGCGGCGCTGCTCGGCCAGCTCGGCCAGACCCTGATCGGTGATGCGGTAGTACTTGCGCCGGCGCTCGCCGGTCACCGCCTGCCAGCTCGCCTCCACGTGACCGTGGCGCTCAAGCCGGTGCAGCAACGGGTAAAGCAGCCCCTCGGTCCACTCCAGCTCGCCACCGGACAGCTCATTGATCCGCCTGAGGATGGCGTAGCCGTAGCTCTGCCCCTCGGCCAGGATGCCCAGAACCATCGGCGTTGCCGAGGCGGCCACCAGATCCTTGGTGACCTTCACCAGACCCACCCCACAACCCTAGAAGTTTGATGCATAGTACTGCTAGGTAATCTTGGGCGCAACGAGTCTCCGTGGCCGGGCAGGCGAGGCTTGCCCGGCCACCGGGTTGCCTCAGGAAATGGTGCAGGCGCTGGTGTTCAGGGTGAAAGCCGATGGCTCCGGGTTGGCTCCGGTGGCTGTGCCGTTGAAGCCGATCTGCACCGAACCGCCGGGTGGGATCGTGGCGTTCCAGTCCAGGTTCGTGGCGGTGACCTCTGGGGCCCCGGTGGCCTGTGCCCAGGTGGCACTCCAGCCCTGGGTGAGGCGCTGCCCGGAGGCGAAGGCGAATCGCAACACCCAGCCATTTATTGCCGTGGTACCGGTATTGGTGATCTTCACCGTCGCGGTGAACCCGCCGCCCCAGCCGCTGGTGCTATAGGCGACATCGCAACCGCCGGCCGAAGCGGTGGTGAAGGTGACCGTCGCCGAGGGCGGCGAGAGCACACCCGCGCTGTCGCGAGCGCGGACGCGGAATGAGTAAGAGGTGTTCGGGGTGAGCCCGGTCAGGGTCGCGGTGGTGACACCGGCGTGGGGCGTCACCGACACCGCTGTTTCGGTGGTGCCCTGGACGCGGTAGACGACGTAACCGGTCAGCGGGAACGACCCGGGTGTGGACGCGGTCCAGGTGAGGGTGGCGCCGGTGGTGGTGACGCCGGAGACCGCGAGATTGCGGGGCGCGGTGGGCGGGGTGGAAGTTGGCGTCTGAACGGTGATGTTGGCCGTGGGACCGAGCATGCCGGTCGTGTCCACCGCGCGCACCGCGATGGAGTAGCGGGTGCCCGGGGTGAGGCCGGTGATCGAGCAGGCCAGCGGGTTCACGCCGACACAGACGTAACCGATCGCATTGACGAGCACCTCGTACCGGTTGATCGGGTTGGTGCCGGGCGTCGCCGCGGTCCAGGCGACGCTGACGCTGCCCGGGGTGAGGGCGGTGACAGCGAGGTTCTGCGGCGGGCCGGGCGGAACTGGCGGGATGGTCGGGCCGCATGGGTGATCGTTGATGGTGAAGTTGGTGGGAGGCGGGTTGGTGGCGCCGGTGTAGGTGCCCGCGAAGGACACCGGTCTGGTGCCACCGGGGAACAGCGGGCCGGCGCCGCTGGTGAAGAGCCAGACGAAGCTTGTCGTCCACCGGTTGCCGTTGCGCTGGAATCCCCACTCCGGGTTGACCTGCTGGCTGTCCAGCAGGGTGAAGCCCAGGGTCCACTCCTGCCACGGACCGGTCGACAGGTTGGTCATCTCGACCGAGGAGAAGAAAGTGCCACCACCCGAGCTGTTCGGCACGTACCGCACCGAACACATTGGACCGTCGGTGTAGGACAGGGTGCGCACGCTGGCCGGCGCGGCTGCCGCCGTGTTGCCCGCGGCGTCGGTCGCTATCACGGTGAAGGTGTAGTTCTGGTTCGGGGTCAGGAATCGGATGGTGATGGTGTTGACGTCACCGGTGGTGCTCTCGGTCCAGGTTTGGCCGTTGAGCAGCCCCCGGCGCACGAGATAGTTGGCGACCCCGACGTCATCGGTCGACGGCGTCCAGGTCAAGGTGACGCCGAAGGGCGTGACATTACTGAAGATCGGCGTCCCGGGTGCGGTGGGCGCGGTGACGTCATCGGCCGCGTTCGCGGCGGCGGGCGTCACGGCAAGCCACAGCACGGCGCATGCCAACATTGCGGTGGCCTTGGTCAGGCACGACATGGTGAGTCTCCCGAGGGATAACTGATTGGCGATTCGCCTTGCGGCACAAGGCGATCTGACGAGGAGACACCATCCGGCCGAAGACCGGTCACCCCAGGCGTCACCACGCGCACCCAGCTCCCTAACGCGTGTCGATTATAGGAGACGACCGAACCGCTCTTGAGCCAGCATCGACCGACCACTATGGTTCCGCCCATGGATCAATCTGCACCGGCCGCCCGGCCGGCTCCGGGCAAAGCCGCCAATGTCGTGCTATGGGTGCTGCAGGTGCTGCTCGCGGTCGCGTTCATCGTCCCGGTCTACCGCAAGCTCGCCAGCGTGCCCGAATCGGTGCAGCTGTTCGATGACATCGGCCTGGGTCAGTGGCTGCGATATGCGGTCGGGCTACTGGAACTGGCCCTGGCCATCGGGCTGCTACTGCCCCGGTTCGCCGGGCTGGCAGCGGCGGGCCTGGTCGGGGTGATGGCCGGAGCGGTCGCCACGGAACTGTTCTTCGAAACGGGCAACTGGGCGCTTCCGGCGGTGCTGCTCGTCATCGCCGCTCTGGTGGCCTGGGGGCGGCGTGACCGGATAGCCGCGCTGCTGCGCCGCTGACGCGATCACGGCCTGCCGCGGAATCGGTCGACCGAGTGTATTAGGTGTTCATCCATCGGCGGCGATTGTCCATTCGTTCACATCTGTGGCGACTGCGGGCGCTAAACGGCGGAAACCACTGACGCCCAAACCTATTTATCTCTATGGTTTCGCCATGACCGAAGGTACCGGGGACGCAAGCTACCGGCGCGGTGTCGCCCGCATACCAACATGGAGTGAATACTCCGTCGAGGTCGACATCGAGCCGGATCCGAGTCCCGGTGTGCGTCCCCGGCCGCCGTTGCGGCAGCGGCTGAGCAACATGCGCACCGGCAGCGGCTGGACGATCGCCGGAAGCGCGGTGTTGCTGGTGTCGTGGGTGGCATGGGCGTCGGAGATCGGTGTCGACCAGATAGCAACGTCGGGGCTCATGCTGGCGGTCATCGTCGGCGTGGCGATCGGCCTGTTCGGGCTTTGCCGGCTGATCGGCAGCATTGTGCTGGAAGGGCTGATGAAACGCACCCGCCGCGGCGCGGTGCTGTCCCACTTGGCGATCGGCCTTTTCCTTGCCCTGGCGGGTCTCTCGCTGCTCCAGCACACGCAGTGGGCCACGGTCAGCTAAATTCGCTGGCAAAGCTGGGCGGTGGGTGGGTACGGTGCGGCCGTGGCCATCGAAGCGGCTCCGTCCGCGCGCGGCTTTATCCGTTCCCACAAGGCTTTTGCCAGGCTGTGGACGGCTCGGACGGTGTCGTTCCTTGGCGACAGCGTCGGTCTTGTCGCGCTGTTGCTGTATGTCGCCAACGACACCGGGTCGGCGCTCGCGGTGGCCATGCTGATGCTGGTGGGCGACTTCGCGCCGCAGCTGCTCAGCCCGATCGCGGGGGCCATCGCCGACCGGGTCGACCGGCGCCTGGTGATGATCGCCTGTGAGATCGGGCAGGCCCTGGCGGTGCTGGCGATCGCGATTACCCTGCCGCCGCTGCCGGTGCTGCTGATTCTGGTGGCCCTGCGCAGCGTGCTGGCCACGGTGTTTCAGCCCGCCTCGCGGGCGGCCGTGCCCAGCCTGGTCGCCGACGCGCACCTGCCGCGCGCCAACTCGTTGATCGGCGCGGGCACGCATGGCCTGGACGTGCTGGGCCCGCTGGTGGCGGCCGCGTTGCTGCCGGTGCTGCACATCCGCGGGCTGTTGCTGTTCGACGCGGCCACCTTTGCGGTTTCGGCCTTGTTGCTGGTGACCTTGCCCCGGCTGCCGCGCCCGGTGCGCGAGGTGCCCACCACGGTTTTGGGCGATGCCGCCGAGGGCCTTCGCTATCTGTGGCGGCACAAGGTGATCCGGGTGGTGGCGCTGGGATTCTGTGCGATTGTCGCCTTCAACGGCGTCGATGACGTGGCGCTGGTCTTCCTGGCCAAGGACGCGCTGCAGCAAGGTGATTCGGCGGCCAGCGTGCTATACGCCGGGGTCGGCGCCGGGCTGATGGTCGGGTTCGCGGTGGTGGCCCGCTGGTCGGGCCGGGTGCCGATGGTGGTGCTTCTGCTGATCGGCTACGGCGTCTCGTCGCTGGGCAATCTGCTGACCGGGCTGGCGTGGGCTCTGGTGGCCGCCTTCGGCATGCAGTTCGTCCGCGGGGCGGGCATCGCCGCCACCGACACCGCGCACAACACGCTGATTCAGCGCGTGGTGCCCGAACCGTTGCTGGGCCGGGTCTTCGGCAACCTTTACGGCGCGGTCGGGGTGGCCGCGGGCCTGTCCTACGTGCTCGGCGGGCTGGTGCTCGACGCCACCGGTCCACGGTTCACGCTGATCGCGGCGGGCGCGGGCGGCCTGCTGGTGACCGTCGTCGTGGCCGCCGTCCTGCCCGGACGGCTGCGCTCCGAGGCCGTCCATTTAGGACCGTCAGCGCAACCCGTACCATGAGATGGTGCGTGATCTGCTGCGATCCATCTGGGAGGAGCCCCGCCCTGCGGGCGCTCGGGCGCCGGCCTGGCGCGACGGGGTGCTGGTCGGGCTGCTCGCGATAGCGGTGACGCTGGAGGCGCTGCTGCGCACCGACCTGCCGTGGCGCGCGATTTCGGTGGCGCTGACCGCCGGGCTGCTGCCGACCCTGCTGTGGCGGCGCAGCCGGCCGCTGCTGATGGTGGTCATTCTCTTCAGCGTCTCGACCCTGGCCCCGCTCTTCACCGGCGGCGTGCCGGCCGAGACCTACACGATGGTCTTCGCCCTGATCCTTCCGTATTCGCTGGTGCGCTGGGGGTCGGGCCGCGAGACGGTGATCGGCTCGGCGATCATGCTGGTCAAGATGGTGTTCACCGCCGCCGTCGGGGTGCTGACCGTCGCCGACACCATCGGTGGGCTGGCCGTGTTGAGCACCGCCTGTGCGCTGGGGGCGGCCATCCGCTACCGGGGACGGGCCCGCCAGCGCGAGCTCGACCAGGTCAAGCTGCTGGAGCGGGAGCGGCTGGCCCGCGACCTGCACGACACCGTCGCCCATCACGTGTCGGCCATGGCGATCCGCGCCCAGGCCGGGCTGGCCACCGCGGCGACGCATCCGGACGCCGCGGTCGAGGCGCTTCGCGTGATCGAGGCCGAGGCTTCGCTCGCCCTGACCGAGATGCGCTCGATGGTGCGGGTGCTGCGGCACAACGAGCCCGCCCAGCGGGTGCCCAGCCCGCGGGTGGGCGATCTGGCCGGGCTGGCCGGCGACTCGCGCACCGGGCCGGCCGTCGAGGTCACGCTCGAGGGTGATATCGATGACCTTCCGTCGTCGTTGGGGGCCGCGGTCTATCGCCTGGCCCAGGAGTCGGTGACCAATGCGCGGCGGCACGCGCGCCACGCCACCCGCATCGAGGTCAGCGTCGCCGCCGACGCGACATCGGTACGCCTGCATGTCAGCGATGACGGCGAGACCGGCCCCACCCGCTCGCCCGCCCCGGCCGGGTTCGGGCTGACCGGCATGATCGAAAGGGCCGGGCTGCTCGGTGGCACGTGCGTGGCCGGTCCCAACCCCGATCGCGGTTGGACGGTGACCGCTGTGTTGCCGCGCAACGGTTCTCCCGCATGAGCATCCGGGTGGTCGTCGCCGACGACCAGGAGATCGTCCGTACCGGACTGATAATGATCCTTAATGCCCAGCCGGGCATAGAGGTTGTCGGCGAGGCCGCAGACGGCAGGCAGGCTGTCGAGCTGGCCCGGCGGCTGCGCCCCGAGGTGTGCCTGTTCGACATCCGCATGCCGGGTCTGGACGGCATCGAGGCCACTCGCACCCTTGCCGGGCCAGGCGTGGCCGACCCCATGGCGGTCATTGTCATCACCACCTTCGATCTCGACGATTACGTGTACGCGGCGCTGCGGGCCGGAGCACGAGGGTTCCTGCTCAAGGACGCCGGCGCGGCCCTGCTGACGCAAGCGGTGCACGCCGCCGCCAACGGCGACGCGCTCATCGCCCCCAACGTCACCACGAGACTGCTCAAGGCTTTTGCCGACGGGACACCGGCCACGCCGCCGCGACAGCCCCTCGACGCGCTGACCGACCGGGAGGAGCAGGTGCTCGCCGCGGTGGCGCGGGGGCGGACCAACACCGAGATCGCCGATGAGCTTTACATCAGCCTGAGCACCGTCAAGACCCACATCGCGAGCCTGATGAACAAGCTGGGCGCCCGCAACCGGGTCGAGATCGCCATGTGGGCCTACGAGACGCATCGGGTCAGAGGCGCGGCCTAAAGTACGCCTCGGCTCCCCCACTATCGGCCAGCACGGCTCGGGCCCAAGTGCCGATGAGCCGCGGCCGTCCCAGCCGTCACGATCGGGCGGTGACGAAATCGACCGCCAGGCGCGACTGGCTCATCATCATCGGTCTGCTTCTGCTCGCCCTGGTACCCGCCACAGCCGGCGCCTTTCGGGTGACCGAACTGAGCACCGGCCCTGAGCTCACCCCAGACAACGCCCGGTTCGTCAGCGAACCGATTCCGGTCGTGGTGCACATCGTTGGCGCCGTACTGCTTTCCGTACTGAGCCCGTTCCAGTTCATGTCCGGGCTGCGCCGGCGCAGGCTGCGCTGGCACCGCCTCGCCGGATGGATCATCATCCCCAGCGGGCTCGCCGCTGCGCTGAGCGGGCTCTGGATGACCGTCTTCTACGACCTTCCGGCCTTCGACGGCGCAGCCGTCAACGCCATGCGCCTGGTCGTCGGCAGCGTGATGGCGGCAGCCTTCGTGCTGGGCTTCGCCGCTATACGCAGAGGCGACATCGCCCGGCACAGCGCCTGGATGATCCGCGGCTACGCCCTGGGCATGGGCGCGGGCACACAAGCGCTGACCCACCTGCCGTTGCTGTTCACCGGCACGCCCGGCTTGACCGCCCGCGCCATCGCGATGGGCGCCGGCTGGCTGATCAATATCGTGGTAGCCGAATGGGTTATCCGCACCAAACTGCCCAGACCCAAGCGCACCACCCCGGCCGAGGCTGTCGTCAATGGACTCGCCCACCGATGAACGGATCAGGCGAACCTGCCCGGTCTGTTGCGCAGCTGATCCCATCCGCAGTCGTTGATCTGACAGCATCTTTGTGCGAAGGCCTGGACACTTCTGCGGTGGACGATGATAGTGCCCTGATAGCCGAGCTCGCACAGGTGGCGCTGGTGTCGGTAGCGCCCGACGAGCTGATGATTTTCGACGAGACCGCCGAGGAATACTTCACCGATCCGGAGGCGGCGCTGACGGCCAGCGGCCGCGACGCGGCTGTCGGGTTTGGACTCGAGCTGGCAATGATCACGCCGATCGCGCTGTCGGTGGGTTCCGCGGTCATGCAGGCCGTGGTGGGCCATCTCGCCGGCCGCGCGCTGGACGCGGGCCAGACCGGCCTGGCCGCGCTGGCCCGGCGGGTGTTCAAGCGGCCCGCCCAGCAGCCGGACCTCACTTTGACAACGGCGCAGGCGCAGCAGGTGCGCGCCACCGCGTTCGAACGGGCACGTGCGCTCGGGTTGCCCGATGCGCAGGCCCATCTGCTCGCCGACTCCTTCGTCGGCGCGATTGCCACCGCCGGATGACCACCAGGCTGCGTCCCAACGTCCTGGCGCATCCCTCGCCCACCACCGGACGTTTCCTGCTCCTCGTCGCCGCCCTGGCCAGCGCCGGGCTGCTGACCGGCTCATCGTTTTACACCATCACGCACCAGGCCGAATTCAGCGCAGCGATGAAGACCTGTCTCGCCGCGATCAGGGGCCCCGAAGCAACGTCGACGGAGGAGATGTTGGCGCGCGCGGCGCTGGTGACCGAGTGCCTGGCGCCTCAGCAAAGACTCGACGCCATCTACAGCTTGGCCGGGGCGGTAGCGATCGGTGTGCTTGGCCTCATCGTGATGCTTTTCGTGCCCATGGTTTTGCGACGACGCCGCCGGTTGCGCCCGGCCGGGCCGAACATGGCCGCGGCGGTGGCCAGGGTCGGGGAGTTGGCGGCCGAGACCGGGTTACGCAGAGCGCCGACGGTCATGGTGGGCCCAATGGGGCACCGGGACGCGTTTGTGTTCGGGTTGCCTGGCAGGTACCAGATAGTGCTTCCGATGGCGCTGATGGTCAGATGGCGAAACAGTGAGCTCTTCGATCCCGTTGTCCGGCACGAGATCGCTCACCTGCGCCGCCACGATGTGCTCATGGCGTGGCTGGCCGCTTCGGTGTGGCTGGCCGCCCCGGCTATTTTCGCTGTGCTGTTGGTGCCGTTGATGCTCCGATTGGACGCCTCTTTCATTCTCCAATACTCGTGGCGGATGGGTTTGCTGATCGGCCTGGTTTGGCTGGTACGCAGGCAGCTCCTGCGCTCGCGCGAACACGATGCCGACCTCCATGTCGCGCGGCAGATGCGCGACTGGCGTCCACTGTGGAGGGTGCTCTCCGCAACCGCAGCTCACTCCCAGGTATCCTGGCGCCGGTGGATCTCCAATCATCCGGGCGCGGCGCATCGGCAACAGGTCCTCGTCGATCCGGCGACCGGGCCGGGAGTGTCCTTTGTCGACGGTCTGGTCGCCGCATTCCTTGCCGGGCTTCTTTTTCCAGTGCTGGTGCGGGCGGTCGGCGCGGTAACAGACTTCAACTTGGCGCCCATCGTGGCCGCCTTGGCCACCGGGCCATTGCTCGGGCTCGCGGTGGGCGCCGGGCTGTGGCGGCAGGCGCTGATCGATCACGCGGCCGGCACCAGGCGCTGGCCGGGAGGCGCCGTGATTGGTGTCGTCACCGGCCTGCTGCTGGCATACTTCACCGAATTCGCCTCCATCATCGGTGATGACGCTCCGGTCAGCTGGCCCACTATCGCGCTGACCGTGGTGGTGGGCGCCGGCGCGGTCCTGCTCAGCGCGAGCACTGGACGGCTTTGGGCAGACGCCGCCGCAGGGCTGCCCGCCGGGCGCACCACGTGGACGATCGGCGTGGTCGTCAACGCGCTTTTCTTCGGTATCGCGATCTGGCTTCTCGGCTTTCTTCCGGTGTACCTGGACGTGTTTACGACCGCCGGCGTCGGGCTGGCCTACCCGCTGGTGATCCTTGGCGCGATCGTCGCTCCGATCGCCTATCTGGCGATCATCCCGGCCGTGGTCACCATGTATGCCTTGGTGGCAAGGCGCAAGAAGGCGGATGTTCCGGCGTGGCTCATCGACAGTGCCCACACCGGCATCGCCGACGTGGCCCGCAAGCCTGGTCTCGGCGCGGTGCTGGCCTGCTCGGTGGCAGCCGGCTTGGTGGCCGCCGCCGGAGTTCTGATGCACCGGTTCGCGGTCGGCCCGCCGGTCGACGATACCGATTCGCTTAGCCGCTATCTGGTGTGGCTGAGCGCGGGAACCCTGGTGGCCCTTGCCGTTTCGTTCGCTTCCGTGGTGATGATTCCGCGCTCCGGCGGCGCCATCGGCCTGGTCGCGGGCGCCGTCACCGCGATCACCGCCGGGCTTTTCATCGTGAGCATCAACACCTTCGGCTTCGGCAACATCCTGGACCTCAAGTTCTGGTGGACCACCACGCTGGCGATAACGGCGCAATGGTTCCTGGGCTACCTGCTGATCCTCCCGCTCGCCCTGGTGACCTGGTTCGCGCCTTGGCGAGACGTGCCGGGCTGGCTTCACACCACGGTCAGCCTGACCGCGGCCGTGACGACGGCGACTCTGGTGGCGGGCGTCGCCATCGCCGCGTCGGGCTAACCCGAAACGGCCATGTATCAAAAGCTTCCCGGCCGGCTCTGGATAGGCAACGAGCCGATTGAGGGAGCACACGATGAACCGACTTGCGCCGTTCCTGGCCGCCTTTGTACTGATCTTCACGAGCGCCGAGTCCTGCGATCCGAACCACCCGCCGGCGGGCGGGACCATGACGGTCTCGGCGGTGGGGACGCCCTGTGCCGACAGCGATCTGACGTGCTATCGGCCGTTCCAGATCACGGTCGACGGAAGAGGTTTCACCTCCGGCTCCCGGCTGAAGGTGTTCCTGCCGCCGTCGGACCAGACGGCCGAGTTCACCGGATTCGTCGTCGGCGGCCTCCCGCTGACCGTGGGCGCGGACGGCACCTTTCATGTCCAGGCCCGCGTCAACAAATGCCGCACGGTTACCCGTCCGCTCGGCCTCAGGCCGTCGCTGTTCGTCGTGGCCGACGACCTGTCCGGCACCCGGCAAGCTTTCGCCTTCGCCCCCACCTCGACGGTCATCTGCCAGCCGCCATACGCGGTTCTGGAGCGAACGGGGCCATGCAATCCCACGATCCTTTGTCCGCGAATGACCAACGACAACGCCACCACGGTCGGACTGCATTGGCAGCCGCCGTCGGTGCACAACGGCTTCTACCGGATGCGGTACTGGGTGGCCGACGACGAGGCGCACTACACCGAGCACACCTTCGGAGGCGATGTCCGCGACGTCGCCGTGCACAACCTGAGTCCAAACACCACCTACGCGTTCACCATGCAGAACTGCACCGAGGCGCCGCTGTTCGGCAAGGACAGCTGCGCCCAGTGGCAGACCGTCGGGGTGGCGGCGCCGAGCTGAGAATCGGCGGCGGCTGGCGCATGGGCGGGCTGTGCCGCGATGATGGCCGCGTGTGCAGTCACGGATCGTCACCGCAGAGGCCGACGCGACCGGGCATGGCGTGCAGCCGTGCCTAGGTCGGTCGGGGTAAGGGCTACGGTCCGCGACATCGCCGCGGAGACCGGATTGTCGATCGCGACGGTGTCGCGTGTGCTCAACGGGGCGGCCAACGTCGCCCCGCACACGCGTGATCTGGTGCTGCAGGCGGTGCAGCGACGTGGGGACAAAGGCCCGCTGCGCCGCGGCGAGCTGCCGCCCACGGGCGGCGCGGTATACGTGCGGTGCCCGTATATGCTCACCGACTACTTCGGGCTGATCGTCAGCTCGATCGCGGAGACCATCGAGCTGCATGGGCGGCAGATGGTGCTCAACGCCGGGGAGGCCGCGCAGGGGGCGGCGGTGCTGGCCGGGCTGGGTGAGCGGCCGGAGCTGGCGGGGGCGATCCTGATCCTGCCGCCCGAGCCGCCGGAAGACCTGGTCCGGCTGCGCGATCGGCAGTTCCCGTTCGTGGTGATCGACCCGCGCACGCCGCCGCCGCGGGACATCGTGACGGTGTCCGCAGCGCATTTCTCCGGGGCGCGGCGCCTGATGTCGCACCTGGTGGAGCTGGGGCATCGCCGGGTGGGCATCATCGGCGGGCCGCCGGAGTGGCTGGCCAACGACGCCCGCATGGCCGGGTACGTCGCCCCGCTCGCCGATGCCGGCGTGCTGCCCTCGCCGGAGCTGGTACGCCACGTCTCCGAGCCGAACACCGAGAACGGTTACCGGGCCGCGGGCGAGCTGCTCGACCTTCCGCACCGGCCCACGGCACTGGTCGCGTTCAACGACAAGATGGCGGTCGGCGCTCTGGCCGCGGCGGCCGAGCGTGGGCTTCGCGTGCCGCACGATCTTTCGGTCGCCGGCTTCGACGACATCGATGTGAGCCGGGCGACCTCACCGCTGCTGACCACGGTGCGCCAGCCGTTGCAGGAGATGGGCCGGATGGCGGTGACGATGCTGATGCGGCTGCTGGATCGGCACACCCTGGAAGCGGTGCACGTCTCGCTGGGTACCGAGCTGGTCATCCGCGACTCCACCGCGCGCGTTTAGTTTCATTTTGTTACAACGCTTCCGGGCCGGTCACGGCTGCCTCCGCATGCACGCTCGAGGTCTTGACAGGAAAGAAAGTTACATATTTCATTGCTGATAGGTGACCTCGCATTTTGTTTCATTTGTTACATCGGTCTCCCTGAGTACCTAGAACCTCCGTGCCGGGTCGGCGGCCCGGGTCCCGGCGCGCTCCAACTTGTCGAAAGGAGGGTCCCGCGTGTTCCGTCCCCGATCAGCGTGGACCATCGCCTTCGCCGCCGCGCTCCTGGCGGCTGGCACCGTGATCGCTACCTCCGCACAGGCCGCCAACGAGACCGTCGGCGTCTGGCTCACCACCACCTCCGACTCCGGTGGCCGCAATGTCACCCGTGGCCTGCAGCAGCAGGCCAACATCGCCTTCGGCCCCGCCGGCGGAAGCGCCAGCCACACCATCAACGTCAACGAGGGCACCACCTATCAGGTCTTCGAGGGCGGCGGCGCGTCGATCACCGACACCACGGCCTACCTGCTGCGCGGTGGACCGATCAGCGCGGCCACCCGCGACCAGGTGATGAGCAAGCTGTTCTCCCCCACCGCGGGCATCGGATTGTCGTTCGTGCGCAACCCGATCGGCGCCTCCGACCTGTCCCGGCCGGGCATGGTGTCGCTCGACGACACCTGCTGCAACCTCAATGACTTCGGCGCCAACGGTTACGACACCAACGTGCGGCTGCTGACCCAGCAGGCCAAGCAGCTCAATCCGGCCCTGCGCATCAAAGGCGTGCCGTGGAGCGCTCCGGGATGGATGAAGGACAACGGCCGGATGGACCAGATGGGCTGGCTCAAGTTCGAGTACTACCCGATGTACGCGCAGTATCTGGTCCGCTATATCCAGAGCTACCAGGCCATCGGCGTGCCGGTGAACTACATCTCGGTGCAGAACGAGCCCAACTGCTGCCAGGCGGGCAACCCGACGGCGATGACCTATCCCGGGATGAGCTGGAACTCCTCAGGCCTGACCGAGCTCATCAAAAACCATGTCTACCCGGCGTTCCGGGCCGCGGGCATCACCACCAAGGTGCTGATCCACGACTGGAACTACGGCGATTACGCGAACATGAGCGCGCCGACCCTGGCCGACACCGGCATCCGCAACGACCCGCTCTTCGGCGGCATCGCTTGGCACGGCTACTTCGGCGACCCCGCCGTGGGCAGCCAGGTGCACAACCAGTACCCAGCGGTGAAGCAATTCAGTACCGAACACTCCGGGGGTACCTGGATCGGCAATCAGCACAACGAAGACCTGGCCGATATCGTCAACTACGCCCGCAACTGGAGCGGCAGCCTCGTCAAGTGGAGTCTGGCGCTCAACCAGAACATGGGCCCGCACAACGGCGGCTGCGGCACGTGCACCGGCCTGATCACCGTGCAGGAGGGCGGCTCGCGCGCCGGGCAGGTCGACTACACGATCGAGTACTACACCACCGGGCACCTGACCAAATTCGTCAAACCGGGCGCCGTGCGCATCGACTCGACGGCCAACGGCACCATCCAGAACGTCGCCTGGCGCAACCCGGACGGGTCCAAGGCGCTGATCGCCCACAACGGCGGCACCTCAGCCCAGTCGATGCGGGTCAACTGGAACGGCCAGTCCTTTGTGTACACCATGCCCGCTCGCACCACCGCCACGTTCACGTGGCAGAACAACACCTCCACCCCGCCGACCTCACCGCCCCCCAGCAACCCGCCCGGCGGCACCAGCCCGATCGTCGGCCTGGCCGGCAAATGCGTGGACGTGGCTGGAGCCGCGACCGCGAACGGCACCGCCGTGCAGCTTTACACCTGCAACGGCACCACGGCACAGTCGTGGACCCGCAACACCGACGGCACCCTGCGCGCGCTGGGCAAGTGCCTGGACATCAGCGGGCCCAGCACCGCCGACGGCACGGTGACCCACCTGTGGGACTGCCACACCGGCACCTCCCAGAAGTGGACCTACAACGCTTCCACTCAGCAGTTCGTCAACCAGTTCGCCAACAAGTGCCTCGACGTCACCGGCAACAACTCCGCCGACGGCACGCGCCTGCAGATCTGGACCTGCACCACCGGCGCGAACCAGAGGTGGACATTCTCATGAGGCCACGCGTTCTCATCACCGCACTCACCGCGTCATTGCTCGCCGGGCTCGGCACGGCCGTCGTGGTCGTGCTCGGCGTCCCGGCGGCACAGGCCGCGGTGGTGTCCGGGACCACGTACACGGTGGTAAATAAGGCAAACGGCAAGTGCGTGGACGCGCGCGCGGCGGCCAGCGCCAACGGCACCGCGGTGCAGCAGTTCGCCTGCAACGGCACAGCCGCGCAGCAATGGCGCTTCGACGCCACCAGCGGCGGCTACTTCCGGGCCGGCACAGCGCCCAACGTCAACCAGGTATGGGACGTCTCCAACGTCTCGACCGCCGACAACGCCGCGATTCACCTGTGGCTCTATGGCGGCGGAAACAACCAGCAATGGCAGCCGGTGCAGGAGGCCGACGGGGCCTACCATTTCGTCAGCCGCCACAGCGGCAGGTGTCTGGACGTGCCCGGCGCCTCGACCGCCGACAGCGTGCAGCTGGTTCAGTTCACCTGCAACGGAACTGGAGCGCAGTCATTCTTCCTCAATCCCGTCGGCGGCCCGCAGCCGACTCAGAGCACCGTGCCGCCTAACCCCGGCAACCCCGACCTCGGCCCGAACGTGCGGATCTTCGACCCGTCGATGTCCGCGGCGACCATCCAGAGCCAGCTGAACACTGTCTTCAATGGACAGCAGACCAACCAGTTCGGCCAGCAACGTTACGCGCTGATGTTCAAACCGGGCAGTTACAACGTCAACGTCAACGTCGGTTTCTACACGCAGGTGCTGGGTCTGGGCCTGTCGCCGGACGCGGTGAACATCAACGGCGCGGTGCATGTCGAGGCCGACTGGTTCCCACCCAACAACGCCACCCAGAACTTCTGGCGCGGAGCGGAGAATCTGTCGGTGACCCCGACCGGCGGCACCGACCGCTGGGCCGTGTCGCAGGCTGCGCCCTACCGGCGCATGCACGTGCGCGGCAACCTGGTCCTCGACGACGGGGGCTGGGCCAGCGGTGGCTGGTTCTCCGACGTCAAGGTCGACGGTCAGGTGAATTCGGGCTCCCAGCAGCAATGGATCTCCCGTAACTCTCAGTTCGGCAGCTGGGCCGGCTCCAACTGGAACATGGTGTTCGTCGGCACGCAGGGCGCGCCGGGCAACACCTTCCCCAGCCCGCCATACACCAATGTCGGTGCGACGCCGGTGGTGCGGGAAAAGCCCTTCCTTTACGTTGACAGCAGCGGCGGGTACCAGGTCTTCGTGCCTTCCTTGCGCAGCAACAGCTCCGGCACCACCTGGGCGGCCGGCACCGCGGCGGGAACCTCGCTGCCGATCAGCCAGTTCCACATCGTGAAGGCGGGCGCGACCGCCGCCTCCATCAATGCGGCCCTGGCCGCCGGGCAGAATCTGTTGTTCACCCCGGGCGTGTACCACGTCAACGACACCATCCGGATCACCCGGCCGGACACCGTCGTGTTAGGACTCGGGCTGGCCACCATCGTCCCCGACAACGGGGTCATGGCGATGTCGGTCTCCGATGTGGACGGTGTCAAGCTGGCCGGCCTGCTGATCGACGCGGGCGGCACCAACTCGGCCACGCTGATGCAGGTAGGCCCGGCCGGCTCGGGCGCGAGCCACGCCGCCAACCCGACCTCGCTGCACGACGTCTTCTTCCGCATCGGCGGCGCGGGCGTCGGCAAGGCCACCACGAGCCTGGTCATCAACAGCCACAACGTGATCGGCGACCACACCTGGATCTGGCGGGCCGACCACGGCTCGGGCGTCGGGTGGAACAGCAACACCGCCGACACCGGGCTGGTGGTCAACGGCAACAACATCACGTTCTACGGCCTGTTCGTCGAGCACTACCAGAAGTATCAGGTCATCTGGAACGGCAACGGCGGGCGCACCTACTTCTTCCAGAACGAGATGCCCTACGACCCGCCCAACCAGGCGGGCTGGATGAACGGGACCACCCGCGGCTACGCCGCTTACAAGGTGGCCAACACGGTCACCAGCCACGAGGCGTGGGGCCTGGGCAGCTACTGCTTCTTCAACGTCAACCCGGCCGTGGTGGCCGAGCGGGCGTTCGAAGTGCCGGCCTCGGGCACCCGTTTCCACGACATGGTGACCGTCTCGCTCGGCGGAACGGGCACCATCAACCGAGTGATCAACAACGTCGGCGGGACGGCCAACTCCGGCACCAACGTCGTGAACCTGGTCAGCGGCCCGTAAGAGCGCCCGCGCGACCACCAGCAAGCCCCCGCCGTCCGGCGCGAGCACAGCCCGGGCGGCGGGTGATCTCCGCCAGGCAGGGGCATTGCGACGTGTCGATAGTATCGACTATGCGTAGCGTCATCGGCGATGCGACGCAGGTCGGTCGGATGCCCCTACCGGGAGCGGAGCTCGACATATGGACTTTCGTCTGCGCAGGATACTGGCGAATCTGCTCCGGGCCGCCGCGTTGGTGGCGATCATCGTGGCCACCTTTATGGTGGTCAATCACCGGGCCGGTTGGTGGATCCTCATCGCCGCCGGGCTCAATGCCCTCATCCTGTTAGCCATCGAATTCTGGCAGGCGCGCAAGTCCGACTGGTCCGGCTGGCCAAGCTCACGGCACCGTCTCCTGGTGCCGCAGGAGTTGCCACCTCAGATCGGCAAAGTCGTCGGCAGGCAGACCGATCTCGACAATCTGGAAGCGGCGCTGCACCAGCGTTCCCACGGTGGCCCCTTGGTCATCCAGATCACCGGACCGGCCGGGATCGGCAAGACGGCGCTGGCATTGGCGGCCGCGGACAGGCTGGCCGGCAGATTCCCCGACGGCCAGCTCTACGAGATGCTTGAGGGCCGCTCCGCCCGCGAGATTCTCGGCGACATGGTGGGGGCGTTGAAGGGGCCGCGCGAGGCGATCGACGCCAACGAGGCTACCGCCTGGCGGGAGCTCACCAGGGGCAGGCGATTCCTTGCCATCCTCGACGATGCGGCCGATTCCCAGACCGTCAACCAGCTGCTGCCGGCACGCGGCTCAAGCGCCATTATCGTTACCTGTCACCAGTTTCTCACCGACGTACGCACCGACGCCCGCATCGACCTGCGCCCGCTGGAGCCGTCGGAGGCGCTGGATCTGCTGGATTCCATGCTCGACGATCCGCGGCTGAAGGACGAACCGGCTCAGGCGCAACGGATAGTGGACATCGCCGCGGGGATTCCGCTGGCGGTGTGCCTGACCGGCGCGGCGCTCGCGGTGCGTCCACAGTGGAGCCTGGATCTGGTGCTGCAGCGGGTGGACCGGCTCGCCCCGTTGCCCGGCGGCACGCTCGACGTGTGTTATGCGTTGCTCACCTCACCGGAGCGCACCGCGCTGCGCCAGCTGGCTCTGCTTACCACCGCCGAGTTTTCGCCGTGGCATCTGCAGGCGATGCAGGGCATGACCGAGAGCGAAGCGTGGCAGATCGCCGATCGCCTCGCCCACGCCGGCCTGGTCGAGCGGCGTACCAAGGATGTCGCCGGGGTGCCCACCTTCCGGATGCTCGAGCATGTGCGCTCCTATGCGTTGCGGCGGCTCGGCATCGAGGTGCCGCTTGCCGAGCAGGACCGCGCGAAGGCGTTGCTCACCGCCGCGCAGGAGGCACGGGCAAGCAAGGACCCGGCGGCATTGCTGCGCGCCAACGTCTATACCAGGCTGGAAAAGGGGCAGCTGCTCGACGCGCTCAACGGCGCCCGGGATGTGCTCGCCTTGGTCAGGGCCCAGCGGTCCAGCAACGCCCGCCGTGACGAGGGCCTCGCCTTCGCTGCGCTGGCTGAGATTCATGCCGAGCTCGGTTCGATCGAAGAGTCGTGGGATCTGGCCATGTCCGCGCTGCGGCTGGATGAGCGTGAGGTGACGCCGCGCGCGCTGCGCTGTCTCGGCACGCTGCAGTTCATGATGTCGCCCAACGGCGACGCCCAGGAAACCCTGCGGCGGGCGCTGGCCGCGGCGAACAAGGCCGCGGACCGCCCGGAGCGGGTAAGGATCCTGCGCCGGCTCGCCGTGGTCCAGGCGCATCTGGGCCGGTTCAAGGCCGCCGACGCCAGCATCCAAGAGGCGATGGAGTATTGCCATGAACGCCAGGCGGCCGGCCATCGCCAGCTGGTGGGCGTGATGTGGGCCGAGGCCGTCGTACGCACCCTGCAAGGTGCTACCACCGAGGCGGCCGGTCTGCTCCACTTCGCCCACGTGCTGGCCGGTCAGGGCGATCTGCGGCTGTGGCGGGGCTGGATCGACCACCAGCGCGCCTATGTCTGCCAGCTCTCCGGCGACTATCTGGATTCGCGGCGCTTCGCGTTGCAGGGCACCGACACCTTCACCGATCTCGGGCACCGCTACGGCGCTGCGCACTGCCGGCTGCTGGGCGGCATGACCCTGCTGAAGATGGGCCGGGCACGCGATTCCCTTGCCCTGCTTGAAGAGGCTCTGGCCACCTTCGTCACGTGCGGGGACATGTCGGCCAACGCCAGGGCCGCGATCGCGCTGGCCGAGGCGCAGCAGCAGCTGGGCAACAGGGGGCAGGCCAAGCGCCATCTCGTGCTGGCGGTCAGCAGCCTGGAAAGCACCGGCGACTGGGAGGAGGGAAACAAAGCCCGGCAGATCCTGCGCGGCTTGAAGAGGTGGGGCAACGGATCCTGGACCGGCGACCCAGCCCTTGCTGTGCGATCGATGAGCCCGGCGCAGTAGGCGGCCATGATGACCAAACCTTCGGGGCGACAAGGAAATTGGCTGCGCCAACGGATGCCCTCACCCCGGGTGCTGATCGCGGCGGTGCTCGCGGGGGCCATCGCCGCGTCAACCTTTGTCCTGGGCCTGGACGATCCGAACGCCAAGCAGGTCTGGGAGTCGATTCTCATCGGGATCGGCACCCTTTTCGCCACCCTGCTGCTCGAGGAGGTGGTCCGGGCGGCGGTCAACCAGCTGAGCCGGCCCGAGGCCGGTCCCATCGCCACCACGCCGGGCGAGGGGATCCGCAAGGGGGCATCGGTCAGCCGGTGGGACAGGCACCGGATGCGCGCGCTCACCAGCCGCCTGGGACGCCGCTTGCGCGACATTCGCCGGCTCAGGTGGGTGGTCCGGCCGGAGATCGCGCCGCTGCCCGGCCAGCAGGCCGTGCTTCGCCAGCGGCCACAGGTCATCGAGGAGCTTTATTCGGTACACGAAAAACTCAGCAGCCAAAGACCGTCACATCGCTTCTCCCGGCTGTCGCACCGCCGTCGTGAGCAGATCGCGGGCTCTCGCCCACTGATCATCTTTGTGCAAGGCAAACCCGGATGCGGCAAGAGCGAAGTGGTTTGCGCGGTGGCGCATCAGGTGCTCGACCGATACTCCGGCGGTGTGGTCTACATCGACACCCGTACCGTGGGCGCGGCCAAGCCCGCGTCCGAGGTTCTGAAAACGTGCCTGGAGGCGCTCAAGTGGCCCGAGCGCGAGATTCCGCCGCTGCCGGCCGACCGGTTGAAGCTCATGCGATCGCTGACCGCGCATCGCCGGATCCTGTTCGTTTTCGACGATGTGCGCCATCAGAACTATCTCTGGGAGATCCTGCCGATCGGTTCCGGCTGCACCGTTTTCGTGACCAGCGATCGCGACCTCGGGGTGAGGATGCCCGGCACGGCCTGCTACGAGCTGGCTGAGCCCGACATCGATGAGGGGCTCGACATTCTGCGGGCCGCTGCTCAGCTGCCCGAGGAGACCAGGTCCGAAGCGGCTGCGGAGATTGTGCATTTCTGCGGGCGGCTGCCGCTGGCCCTGCGTTCGGCCGGGGAGCGGGTCGCAGCGGGCGCGGACCTCAATGACATCGCCGACATGCTGCGTGACGAACGCACCCGGCTCGATCTGCTCGACACCGAAAATCGCAAGGTCAAGGACAGGATTTTCAGCGAGTACCGGCGGCTGCTGCCCGCCGAGCGCGCAGCGCTGCAATGGCTGACCCTGGTGCCCTCCTCCAGCTTCCAAGCCCGTGCGCTGCATCTGCTGTCGCAGGTGCGGCCCGAAGAGGCGGAGAACACCCTCGCCTATCTCGCCGAGGTGCGGATGCTCGATGTCATCGACACCCCACGCACCCCTTCAGCCGTAAGGTACCGCTTCAACCCGCTGGTGAGACTGCTTGCCCAGCAAGACTTCCAGGTGCCGAAGGTAGAGCGGCGCAAGGCGCTCGAATTTTGGGACAACGACCTGCTCAAGACCATCGAAGAACGTCTGGTCGACCACGACTCGGATTCCGTCGACCATCCGGCAGCCTCCTGGCTGGACATCATCCGCGCCGAATACCCAAGCGTGCTACGGGTGATCCGGCTCGCCTCGGCCACCCAGCGATGGGCTACCTGCTGGAAAATCGCGGCCCGCGCGGGCGGCTGTGTCGTGGGTGGAGTCGACATCGCCCAGGCTCTGGCCGCCCTCGAGCTGGGCGTACAGGCCGCGCAACGGGACAACAGCCCGCTGGGTGAGGCCGACACCCTGCTGGCCAAGGCGTCCATGCTCATTGAAGTTGAGCGCTACCAAGAGGGGTTCGCCGTTCTCGACAGAGTCGCCCGGCTGGCCGACAGCATGCTCGCCAAGCTCGCTGACAAGAAGACGCCATGGCAGGTAAGGCATTGCGTGGTCCACCGCAAACGCGCCGAGGCCTACCTGCAAGCGGCCGCCTACGATCAGGCCGGAAGCTCGCTGGCCTACGCACTGACCTGGGCGTGTGAGGCCAACGACCCGGCCGAGAAGCGACTGCTCAAGATCCTGCGCGCCGAGCTGCATCACATCGCTATGACACCGCTGCCCTCCGAGGAACTTAGCGACGAGCGCCTCGATGACATGAGCCGGTACCGCTACCACCTGATCCAGTCCGAGCTTGAACGCCGCCAGCTCAACTGGTCTTCGGCCGGGCAACCCCTGCTCAAGGAGCTCAGGCTCAGCGACGGAGATCTTCGCCGGGTGGCCAGCCTCAACTACCGGCTGGCCCGGCTGTGTCTGCACCAGCGCACGGCAGAGTCGCCGCTCTACGGCACGCCCGAGGACTCGGCCACCCGCGAAGAGCCCCAGGTGGGCAAAGAGCTGGTGCGCCAGGCGATCCGGCGGGCCACCGACGCGCTGCTGGCCTTCAAGCAGATCGATGACACGGCCGGGATCATCCGGTCCAGGTGCCTGCTGGCGCGGGCGCTGACCGCCGCCAAGCTCTACGTGGAGGCGCAACTGGCCTGCGATCAGGCCGCGGATGAGGTAAGCCGCCGCATCGACCGCGCGGACATCGCCTACCTTCCTTTGCGGGCAAGGATTTTGCGAGCCAGAGGAGAGCTCAGGCTGCGCCGCGGCGACCTGTCCGGCGGATTTCGTGAGCTGCTGACGGCCAGCATGCTGTTCTCCCAGACCTGCGACTGGACATCGCAAACCAACGTCAACAAGCTACTGGAGGCCAACGCGGAAAGGCATAGCGGCGACTGGGGCACAGCGATGCCGTCGCGCCACAGCCGCATCGAGGGCCCGCCGGCCGACCGGACAGCCGAAATCGCTTGGCAGGACGAGCTCATCGCCCAGACCGACAGCCTTCCCGCCCCACGCGAATCCAAGCGGCCGGCAGGCCGCAGGCCAAACCCGCACGGATAGGCGGCGGGTCAGCCGGTATGACGGACCCGGAAGCGATCAGACGCCGGATCTCGCTCAACGATTTGGGTGGGCGGCCAAGCCCATTGCCAGACGCTGATGCCGGGGACGCGGGTGAACTGAATCCGCCCGCGGGTGCCTTCGACCGCCACGTGTGGCCAGGATTCGGCCAGGCGCGCGCTGTCCGCGCCGTGTGAACGCATCATGTCGGCGAGGACGGCGACGGTGTCGTAGCCCTCGAAGGCGACGAACGATGGAGGCTGGCCCAGGCGCTCACGCAGCGCGGTTTCGACTCGGGCGCCCAGGGGGCTGAGGCGCTCGGGCAGGTAACGCAGGAAAGGGATCGCGGCCCCGTCGTCGCCGAGCAATGTCGCCCACTCGGCGAACTCCGGTTGCCCGGCCGGAGCACCAATCAGGACATCGGTAAGGCGATGGTCGCCTCGGACAGCCTTGACGATCGATGCCGCCGGCTCCGGATGGCCGACCAGGAGGAGCAGTGCCGTCGCGCCATTGCCGGCCAGTTCGCCGCACACGTCCGCGGGCTCTAGCACGCGCATGTCCAGCTCGATGACGGTGCCTGCGCTTGCGGCGAGGCGGTCGCGCAGGATGGCGGCCCCCGCTGCCCAATACACGCTCGGCTGGGCTGCTACCGCGATTCTGTGGTGGCCCGCATCGAGGAGGAAGTCCGCGTAGATCTGCCAGCCGTGCGACTGTGCCGGGGCAAGGCGCGCGACCCATGGCGTGGGCTGTTCGGTGAGCGCGTCGAGAACCGCGGACGAGCAAAGGAACGGCAGGCCGAGGGCGTCGGCCCGGGCGGCAGCGGCGCGAGCCACGACGCTGTGATACTCCCCCGCCAGAGCGACCACGCCGAGTCCGGCCAGTTCGTCCACGGCCGCCGCGGCCTGCTGCGCATCGGCCGCGGTGTCCCGGACCACCAGCTCCAACGGTCTTCCGCCGATGCCGCCGGCATCGTTGACGTCGCGAGCGCCCAGCTCGAGCCCGGCAAGCAGGTGCCCACCCGCCTCGACCCAGCCGGGCCGGCTCAGCGGAACGAGCACGCCGATCTGGACAGATGATGGCTTCATAGCGTCTCCCCGTGCGGCCGGTGTCACACGATGATCTCATCCGCTGCGCGGTGCGCGGTGGCTCGGGCTGGTACACAATGCGGCCATGAAAGGAAATGAGGTCGCCGATCGATTTGATCGCGCCGCCGCCACCTATGACGACAGTGCCGTGCCGCGCTGGCTTGCCGGGCAGGCGGCCCAGCTGGCCATGGCCAGTCCGGCCGAGCTGGTGCTCGATGTCGCCACGGGCACCGGCCTCGCCATCGAGGCCATGATTTCGCTTGGCAGCAAGGCCTCCTTCACCGGCGTGGACATCTCCTCGGGCATGCTCGCTCAGGCCGCGCGCAAACCACTTGCCGCCCGGACAGTTTTGCGCCAGGCCGACGCCAATCAGCTCCCCTTCCAGGACAACATGTTCGACCTGACGATCTGTGTGTCGGCCATGCCTTACTTCCGTGAGCCTGCGCGTGCGCTTGCCGAGTGGCGGCGCGTCACCCGGCACGGGCGGATCATCTTCACGGCGTGGACCGAAGGCGGCCTGACTCTGCCGCGCCTCGTCAGGCTGGCCGCGGCCGAGGAGGGAGTCATCCTGCCCGACCCCACTGCGGCACTGGCCACTGTGGACGGCCTCCGCCTCGTCACTGCCGCGGCCGGGCTGAGGGTCGCGCATCTGAGCGTTGTCGAGCACCATCAGCCCCTGCTGCAAAGCGATGCCGCGGCATGGGATCGGGTGACGGCCGGCGAGTTCGGGCAGCCTATGCGGCAAGCCGATCAGGAGACACAGCACCGAGCCCGCGCCCGGTTCCTTCGCCTTCTCACCGACGCCACCGCAGCCGAGAACTCCAACCGCACGAGCGCCTACCTCATCGAGACGGCACATGCGTGAAAGGGCCGCGATCGTCGTCGACGATCGCGGCCCTGTGTCAAGCCGTTACTGGAATCGGGTGCCCGCCGTGGTGCTCCACTCGTCGTCCACCACGACCGGCGCCGCGGTCAGCGACTGCGCCGCCAGACCGTCCGCCGGGGCGATCGGCAGCTTGAGCACGCTGCCGGCCAGGTCGAAGGTGACCGTCGCGCCGGTGGAGTGGTTGGAGACGAATTCGGGGTCGCTGAGGGTGAGCACCACTCCGAGCCGCTGCCCGGCCGCGATGACCTGGTCGATCGGGCGCAGCTTGAAGGTGATCGTGTAGAAGGTGCTGGTGTTCATGGCTGTGGTGGTGGTCAGTGAATCGCGGTGCTGCCCGTCCATCCAGCCGCGGGAAATCACCTGTTGCGCGGCGCTGGACACGACTTTGGCGGTGTCGCGATAACAGGCGTCATCGGTGCTCGAGGACGAACCCCAGCACGACTGGGTGGTCAGGGTGCTGATGCCTTCGCCCGATGCGCGGTAGTTGACCCGGGTTGCCGTCCCGTAGGCGACGAGCTTGGCGGTCAACGTGGTGGTCGCCTTGCTCGAGCGCACCCGCAGCGTGATCGTCGGGGTACCGGCGACACGCACCGCCGAGGTGAGCACCGGGGTCTGGTAAACCCTGCGTCCGGTGCGGCTGGTCGTCGGCGAGCTGACCGCATTGGCCTCGCTCAGCGATGGCGCATCGGTCAGCGACAGGCTGCCCGACCCCGCTCCGGAAGACGCGAGCACGCCCGGGTTGCCGGTGCCCTGCAACACATAGTTGACCGTGGTGGTGGCGGACGGCGGCCACTGCGCGCTGGTCTGCCAGACGTCGGCGGCCCGCTCCACGTCCGCCATCGGCTCGGTCATGATGCCGTTGTCGATGCCCAGCAACCAGAAGTCGAACCAGCGGTGCAGGGTGTCCACCCAGGCCGCACGCCGGAAGTCGAACGGGTCGACGTGGCCCTCCTGGGACAGCCAGATCTTGCGCGGCACGTTGTTGGCCGCCAGCGCATCCCACCACTGCCCGAAGTGCACGCCCTGCACGTTGAGGTCGTTCATGCCGTGCACCACGAAGACGCTGGCGTGGACCGAAGCCGCCGAAATGGCGTAGTTGCGGGCGTTCCAGAACGAGTTGTAGTTGCCGTTGCTCACGGCGCCACTGCTCAGCGCGCTGGACACGGCCGTGCACGTGCCTGAGGGGCGGCCGTTGACGGTGCTGTGCAGGCTCGGCACCGAGCTGACCTTCGGGTTCACCATTCCGTTGACCCGGTTGTAGTCGTACCAGCTGGAGATCGCGCTGATCGGCACGATGGTCTCCAGCCCCGGTACGCCGGTGGCGGCGACCGCGTTGGCGATCGTCCCGTCCCACGACTTGCCGATCATGCCGACCTTGCCGGTGGCCCAGGCGGACGCGGTCACCACTGTCCCGCTCGCGGTCCGGCCGACCGCCCGGCCGTTGAGCCAATCGACGACCGCCTTGGCGCCCTGCACCTCCTCGGTGCCGCCGACGTCCTCGCATCCCGTGGAGCGGCTGGTGCCGGCCAGATCGGCCGCGATGTACGCGTACCCGCGCGGCACGAAGTAGTTGTCGTAGTAAAGCGGGAACTTCGTCACTGTCCCGTCGGCGGCGTAGACCTTCTTCTCGGACTCGTTGCCCCGTCCGCAGCATTGGTAGTAGGGCGAAGCGTCCATGATGACCGGCACCTTCACCCCGGCGGTGGCCGCCTCACGGGGCCGGATGATGTCGGCGACCACCCTGTCCGGGGTGCCGTTGCCGTCGTTGTCGAGGGTCGTGTCGACGTATACGGTCTCACGGATGGCGGTGGTGTAGTCGTAGACCGGGTCGCTGAACAGAGCGGCCGGGGCGGCCGAGGCGGGCGCCGCCAACGCGGTGGTCCCGAACAGGGCGAGCGCGCAGAGCAGGATAATGCGAGGCATGGCCCATGATGACATCGCCATTAATTGATGTCTATGGGTGGCCGCGCGGTAGGGTCTGCGCTGTGACCATACAGTCGTCCACCGGTGAACGGATGCTGGTCGTCGAGGACGATCCGGCGCTGGCCGCCTCGGTTCGCCGGTGCCTGGAGTATTCGGGGTACGCCGTCGCCGTGGTGCACGACGGACCGGCCGCGCTGGCGCATGCCGCGCGCCACCTGCCGGAGGTGGTAATTCTCGATCTTGGCCTGCCCGGCCTGGACGGGCTTGAGGTGTGCAAAGCGTTGCGCGGGTTGACCCCCGACGGTGTGGCCCCGA
Organism: Rhizocola hellebori; assembly: GCF_016862955.1. Lineage (GTDB taxonomy): Bacteria > Actinomycetota > Actinomycetes > Mycobacteriales > Micromonosporaceae > Rhizocola > Rhizocola hellebori. The sequence continues at coordinate 234,750 of NZ_BONY01000002.1, forward strand.
TGGTCCTCATGCTCACCGCGCGCGACGCCACCGCCGACCGGGTCGCCGGACTCGACGCGGGCGCGGACGACTATCTGGTGAAACCCTTTGCCTTCGAAGAGCTGCAGGCACGGGTAAGGGCGCTGCTGCGGCGCAGGTCACTCCCGGGCGCGGCCGCCTCCGCACAGCTTGTGGCCGAGGACGTTCTGGTCGATCCGGTGACCCGGCAGGTTCAGCGCGGATCCCGGGACATCGGTTTGACCGCACTGGAATTTGACCTGCTGTGCTTCTTCCTTCGCCACCACCGGCACGTGCTGTCGCGCGAACAGCTGCTGCAAGCCGTGTGGGGCGGCGGGTCCGCGGCGTCGAGCAATGTAGTAGACGTTTATGTGGGCTATTTGCGATCCAAATTGGAGGCAGGCGGCGAGCCGCGGATCCTGCACACCGTAAGGGGAGCCGGTTACGTGTTACGGGCGGCGGCGTGATGTCGATCCGCGCCCGCATCACCTGGTACGGCATCGGTGTCGTGTGCCTCGTGCTGCTGGTGACCTCGGGCCTGTTCGGCCTGCTGCTGATCGGCAGCGTGCCCGGCAGCCAGGACCAGGAGCTGCGTGACCGTGCTGCCGGCGCGGCCGCGAGCGTGCAGGCGGCCCGCGAGCTGACCGTGCAGACCCCGCTGACGCCGGTGGATGCCTTGGCGGGCAAGGACATTGTGGTGATGGTGCTCGACTCGCAGGGCGCCGTGCTGGCCACCACCGGCCTGGTCGACGGCGCGCCGCTGGTGGTACCCGCCGACCTGCTGGCGCAGGCCACCCAGGCCGGCACGGCCCAGCGCACCCTGCCGGCCGGCGGCGGGCTGCGCGTGCACGTGCGCCCCTGGCAGCGCGCCGACCGGTCCGGCTATGTGGTCACCGCACAGGCGGCGAGCAGGCTGCGCACCGATCAGGCCGGGGTGGTGGTCATCATCGTGATCGCCGATTTCATCGCGCTGCTGGCCGCATCGGTGGCGATCTGGCTGGCCACCGGGCGCGCGCTGCGCCCGTTGCGGCACCTGGCGACGACCGCGGACGAGGTTGGCCGCTCCGCGGATCTGACCCGCCGCCTGCCGCCGGTGAAGCGGCTCGACCATCTCGGCCGGCTGACGGCAAGCTTCAACGCCATGATGGACCGGCTTCAGCACGCTCATGCCAGGCTCAGCACCGCGCTGGCCGCCCAGCAGAGGTTCACCGCGGACGCTTCGCACGAGCTGCGCACGCCGTTGGCGACCATCCGCAGCAACGCCGGGTTCCTGCGTGCCCACCCCGACGCCGATCCGCCGGACGTCGCCGCCGCGGTGTCCGACATCGATCTGGAGAGCCAGCGCATGACGCGGCTCGTGACCGACCTGCTCACGCTGGCTCGTGCCGACAGCAGCCAGCCGCTGTCCGTGGGTGACGTCGACGTTTCGGCGCTGGTGGCCGACGTCGCGGCCCAGGCCACCCGGACCCACCCGGGCCGCCGCTTCCACACCCAGACGGCGCCGGCCCGGGTGCGCGGCGACGAGGACGGGCTGCGGCGGCTGCTGCGTATCCTCATCGACAACGCTGTCGCCCACACCGGCGAGGGCGGTCAGATCTGGATGACGCTGGCCGCCACCGCCACCACCGTTTCGCTGCAGGTCGCCGACGACGGGCACGGCATTCCACCCGACATGCACGAACGTATTTTCGGCCGGTTCGTGCGGGCCCATCCCGGTACCCACCAAGAAGGCACTGGTTTGGGTCTGGCCATAGCCCGTTCGCTGGCGCAGGCGCACCATGGCCGGATCTGGGCCGGCACCAACGGTTCCGGGGGCGCCACCTTCACCGTCGATCTGCCGGCGGCGGGCGCCCCGGTGGGCTCATCGAATTCTTAACCGGCTCTCATCACCGCATCATCGGCCGCCGTCAGGCTGGCCATCATGACAAACGCACCGTTGGCGACCGCCGATCGCCGCGTCGGGCGAGCCGAGCTGATCCGGTTGCTGCTGCTGATGACGGCCGGCTTCACCCTGCTGGCGATGTTCGGCGAAATAGTGCTCATGGCCAGCCCCTGGTATGCGGTGCTGCCCATCGGCAAGGCCATCCTGCTCCTGGTGCTGGCCCGCAAGGTCGCCGCCCAGCGCCGCTGGGCGCTGATGGCCACCATCGTGGTGTCCGCTCTGGGCTTGACCGGATTCGTGGCCAGCTCCCTGGTCGGCCTGATTCCGCAGCTGGACCACACGCTCACGCTGACCGGCCTGATCACGCAGATCGCTCTGCCGATCACCCTGATCCTGTTGTGCGCACAGCTTTTGACAACCCAACAGCAGCATCATCCGGTACCGGAGGCAGCCCGATGAGTCCATGGCAGACGTTCTGGGCGGGAGTGGCCCCCGATCACGCGGCGGCCCTCATCGTGACCGCGCTCCTGCCGGTGATCTGGTGGTTCGGCCGCCCGCTGACCGGACATCAGCCGGCCGCTGGGCCACCGCTGCCGCTGACCCAGCGGTGGGCCATCGCGGGGCTGGCCGCGACCGGGATCCTGCATCTGGCGCTGCCGATCGGCCACCACGACAATGCCTTGCTCACCTTGGGATTCGTGGCCGCGGGCGCCGCCTACCTGTGGCTGGCCACCCGCGTGTTGCGCCAGCGTTCCTGGCGCTTGCTGACGGCCCTGCTCGTGACCGCCAACCTCATCGGGTACCTGATAGTCATCACCGCCGGCGGCGAAGAACCCGACCAGGTCGGCATCCTCACCGCGCTCGATGAACTGATGCTGTTCGCCCTGGCCTGCAACGGGCCGTCCACCCGCCGTTTGCGCCGCGCGGCCGCCAGCACGGCCACCGTGGGCAGCGTGGTGCTCGTCGGCCTGGTGATCTGGATCAGCTCCTTCGCCGCGCACCAGGCCAGTGACCTCGACGCCACGCTGACCAAGGGCGGCGGCACCTCCGGCGAGGTCGTCGACGCCCCGCACGACGACGGCCACCAGCACGACCACGCCGCCCGCGCCCAAGCCGGGGTCATCATGCGTGCGCTCGCCGACCATCATCCGACCACCGAGCAGATACGTGCCGCCGAACAGCTTGCCACCAAAACGCAGGCATCCATCGCCCGCTTCACCGACATCCATGCCGCGATCGCCGCCGGATACCAGCCCAGCGGGGCCACCGCCGGCACCGAGGTCCATCTGGAGAACAAGTCCTTTGACAGCAAGGCCTACATCCTCGACGCCGACCATCCGCAGGCGCTGGTCTATGTGATCGCCGACGGCAAGGCCAGCCTGCTGGGCGCGGTCTACCGCATGCCGGTCGCCGGGCGTCCCGGGCCCGAGCCGGGAGCGGCCATCACCCGCTGGCACGCGCACAACATCTGCCTGACCCCGCTGCCGCCGGGAGCGGGTCTGCCCTCGCCCTTCGGCGGATGCTCAGCGCTGTCCATCGGGGCCACCATGCCGGAGATGATGCACGTGTGGACGGTCGGCAATCCGGGCGGACCGTATGCCGAAAGCATCGACCAGAAGTGGGCCTACGACTACAACTCCAAGCACGGCAAGCCTTGGCAGAACGGATCGTAGTTAGGTGGACCGCACGCTGTGGCCGGCCAGGTGGGCCAGCACCGCCTGGTTGGCCTCCCAGCCGTCGGGGAACTTCACCAGATCGTCGAGGTACATGGGTTCCACCGAGGGATGGGCGTCGAGCAGCTCCGGGATTCCGGCACGGGCCACCACTATGCACGCGTGGCGATGGCGGGAGGCGAGCACGCACAGGCGGCCGGTTTCCAGATGAAAAGCGGTGGCGTCGCGGCGGCCCGACAGCGGATGCAGCACGACGGTGACGTCATATTCCGCTCCCTGCAAGCGATTCGCGGTGTCGACCCGGATCGCCCCGGCGCCCATGGCGGCCAGCTCGTTGCGGATCGCGGCCACTTGATCACGGTGGGCAGCGCCGACGGCGATGCGGTCGGGACGCACCACTGCGCCCCCGGGGTTGGTCTCACAATAGGTTTCCGCGCCGCGTTGCAGCACGCGCGCGGCGATGGAAGCGGTGGCGTGCACGGCTTCGGCGTCGGTGCGGATGGTGTTGCGCGACGGCAGCTCGTAGAGCGCCCATCCGGTGGTGGCGGCGGTGTGCAGGACGTCGTCGACGGCACCGCCAATGCCGCTTACCGGCAGGTGCAGCTTGCGCATCTCCGGGGTAGTGGCGGCATCGAAGCCAGCAAATGGATAGAACGCGGGCGCGACCAGGCTGGTCGCCGACGGGGAAAGCCGCCAGGACAACGGGAGCTGCTTCTGCGGGATGCCCGGGTTGTTGCGCAGCAGGGTGGCGACGGCGCTTTGCATGGGGTTCCAGGGCAACCCCGCCCACCGGTCGATCTCGACGGTGGAAAACGGGTCCAGCTGGCCGGGATCGCCCACGAACAGCATGCGCTCGAAGCGGCCCGCTATGCGCAGCAACATGTCCGAACGCATCTGGTACGCCTCGTCGATGATCGCCCACGGCCACTGGCCGGAGGTGATGTGCACCCACTTGGCGGCGGTGCCGATGATGATGCGGCACTCGCGCAGGTCGTCGATGCGAGCCGAAACCTTGGTGTTGGGGTGCCCGGCGAAGTGCACAGGGGCGATATAGCCGTCTTTACACAGCCGTCCCAGCGGAATCGTCGGTGCGGCAGCGGCCATGCGGTCGATGAGGTCGTCGCACTGGCTGTTGGTCTGAGCGATGACCACGACCGGTTCGCGGCCCTCCGCGATGGTGGTGGCGGTGTGCACGACGAGGCGTGACTTTCCCGCGCCCGGGCCGGAGTTGACGACGACGGCCCGATGGCCTTGCGCCGTATAGGTGTCGTGGATGTCGGCGATCGCCGCGTTGGATCGGGCGATGGCGGGTTGCAGGCTCACGACCACTCCTCGCGGGCGTCGTCCTCGGTGGCGATGTGCTGGGCCGGTGGCCCGCCGTGGGTCCACGGGATGGAATCCCGGTCGGGGAACGCGCCTGGTGCACTGTATCCGGTGCGTAGCCTGCTGTAGGTGACCGTGCCGCCCCGCTCCGGCACCGATCCCGGGGTCGCGGTCAGGCCGCGTCCCATGCTGCCGCTCAGCTCCAGCGTCACGTGGGTCGCCGTGCCGCTGTGCTGGACATCGAGGATGGTGGCTGTCTGCTTTGGACGCTGCTGGTCGGTCAAATCGGCGTCACCGGGCAGCAGCCGCAGCGGGTCGGTGGTCTGCACGACGATCAGCGGGCGCAGCTGACGCCGGTTGCCGGGCTTGACCGTGCGGTCCGGCTCGGCATGGATGACGTTGCCGCAGAAGGCATCTCCGCCCATCCTGTACTCGGCCATCACCATCGGGTCGTCGAAGGCGCGTTGCGCGTCGTAGAGGGCGAGGCGGCGCTCGAGGTCGTTGAGCCGCCGGGCGCTGCGCTCGGCGTTGTCGCGGCGCGCCTGCGGGCGTCCGTCGGAGGCCAGATGCTGGTAGTAGCCGCCGAAGTTGTCGCGATCTCTTTCCCACCGGTGCGGCACATGGTTTCCGGCCGGTATCGCCCGCAACGCCTCGATGGCCTGCCACACCAGGTCCCAGGTGGGCTGCAGCTGGCCGGTCAGGTCGTCGGCGAGCCGTTGCAGCAGCCGGGCCCGCGCGGCGTCGGAGGTGGCTTTGTCGATGGCGTCCAGGGCCGGTTTGAGCACCACCGCGTCGAAGGTGGGATCGGTGCTCGGCCCCGCGGGCGGGCAGGTGACCGGATCTTCGGCGCGTCTGGCCGCCTGCGCGCCGCTCTGGCCGGGCGGCGGCGCGATCCACGCCATGAGGGCAGCGAGGTTGCCATCCTCCACACTGGACTGACCGGTCGCCCACACGCCGCTGAGAGCCCGCGTGGTGGCCTGCAGCAGGCTGGTGTCGGCGAATTCGGACTGCTCAGCAAACCAGGTCAGCCATTTTCCCATTTCCGGTACAGGCAGCGGCACCGCATACTCGCCAACGGTTTTGCGCAGCCGCGTCATCCGCCCGAGCATCCGCAGGTAGCTGATGCCACCGGGGTTGGGCACCCACAGCTGCGGCGCGTCGGCCATCCGGGTGCGCATCTCGGAGCCGTCGCGTCCGGTGGGCACGTATTCGATGCGCTGCGCGCATTCGGTGATGAACGGCAGCACCACCTCGGCCAGCTCGGCGGCGAAATCGAGGCGTTTGCTGCGCATCCGCGGCTGGCCGGCCACGATGACGGTCGGTTTGTCATGCTGCGACCCGGCCATCGCGGCGACCGGCGCGTTGGTTTCCCCGGCCAGCGTGAGCGGCACGATGACCAGCGGCCGGTCGTGCACGTGCAGGTGCCGCACCGTGCCCAAGCGCTTGGCCTGGCCGGTTTCCGCGGCCAGCGCCCGCGCGTAGGAGGTCAGCGTGCTCACGCGAGCTGCCCCAGGATGGCGGTGCGCAGAGCGTGGGCGGCCCGGAGGGTCTCCGCGGCCTGCACCAGATCGTCGGTGGGCACCAGCGTGCCGGTGCCCAGAGCGACCGCGGTGCTGGTGCAGTCGACGCCGCCGAGCTCCTCGCGCACGGTGCGGCCCAGCGCGGCCGTGCTGTGGGCGTCATGGGCGTCGTGGCGGCAGAACAGGGCCAGCTCGCACGCGGAAAGGCACTCCGGCGCGTAACGGGCCTCGACACTGCGCAGCGCGTGGGCCAGATCGGCGGCGCTGCGGGTGGGCAGGCCATGCGCGTCGGGGGCCAGGTCGAAGGTGACACCGTCGGGCAGCGAGTCCAGCAGCCGGTCGATGTCGGCCATCCGGGCCAGCTGACGGCGCAGCACGGTCAGCTGCTTGCGCACGTCGACGAAGTGGGCGGTGGGCTGGTTGGAGAAGTCCTTGGGGCACACCAGAATCACCTGATCGGCGACCAGGTTCGGGTCGTGTCCGGCGTCGGCCAGCAGGTTGCGCAGCGCCAGCACATAGACCGACGACTGGATGGCGGCCCGGGTCACGTCGCCGGGATCGGCCACCCCGTCCACGATCGCGAACGACTTGATCTCGATGATGTAGAACTTGTCCTCCAGCCGGAACGCCACCATGTCCGGCTCCAGGTACACCCACACCCCGGCGATCTGCAGCCGCAGCATCGGATGGTCGAACAGGGTGCCCGCGTCGGGGCCACTGTCGGCGCTGGCGGCCAGCGCCGAGCGGGAACGCAGGTAACGCCCGCCTATCACCGAGTCGTCATCGCCACCCAGATCCAGGTAATGGGCTTGCGGGATGGGCAGGCCCAGGTTCTCGCGCAACAGCCGCAGCAGCTCCGCGCCGCCCTGGCTTTTCACCCGCGCCTCGAACCCCTGCCCGCGCGCCACCGCCAGCGGGGACAGCTTGCCGATCGAGGCCGGATGACCGGTGGCGGCCGCGGTCTTGTCCTTGTCCACCCCGGCGGCATCCATCACCGCGCGGCGCGTGCAGCCCGGATTGCGGGTCAGCGCGGCGATGGTGCGCGCGTTGTGCGGCTTGGCGATGACCCCGGAACCGCGCAGGGCGTCGAGGCGCAGCTGTGTGCTCATGTTGGGTTTCCCTTGCCTACGCCTGCGCCTTCGCGGGGACACAGGCCGACGCGCGGCGTCATCCGGCTTTCCTTACGGCACTCAGAGTGGGGGCGCCGAACAGCTGCTCGGCGTCGCCGAGCTGCTTGCGGGCGCGCCGTGCCGCCTGCTCGCGCTGCACTCGGTCGTCATCGTCGTGAACGGACAGTTCGGCGGTGGCCGCCTCGATCACTGAGGCGGGCCGCGCGTCGCCGAAGCTGGCCGACGCGTTGGGGATGCCCGCGGCCACCTGCCACAGCAGCCGTTGCGCCGCCGGGCTCGGCCGATCGGTGCGATCGATGTGCTCGGCGAGCTTGATGGCGCTGCGCAGATAGTCCACCCTCGCCGACAGGGTGCCCACGATGCGCCGGTGCAGTGGCCAGCTCGACACGGCGATCAGACCCCGCGCCGCGGTGAGCCGGTCGTAGGTCAGCGCGCTGCACAGGTAGTAGGGCCGGCCATGGGGCGCCGTGCGAAACGAGCGCTCCTCGTCTCGGCGCAGATAGGTCAGCTGGCTGCCGGCCAGCTCACCTGCGAAGAACGCCGCGTGCACCGCGACGATGGTGCGCGGCGCGGCGGGCACCGCGAGCAGGGTGAGGATCTGGTGCACCGTTTCTCGTACCGGTAGCTGCATGTTGCCGGGCTTGCCGGAGACCGACGATTCGGCCAGCTCCAGCGCGCCGTGCCATTGCGCCTCCAGCGCCCGCAGCTGAGTGCGCAGCCGCGATGCCTGCGCGAAGTCCTGTGCCGACACCGCTTTGCGGATTTCGGTCTTGACCTCCGAAATCCGCTGGTCGAGCTCCTCGATCCCTAAAGGGTCGGCCACCGCAGCAGCTTATAGCCTTCCAGTGTTTTCCACTAATCCCCACTCCGATGGATTACCGACAGTTCGCCGCGACGGTCCCGTGCCCCCGTGCCTCGGGACCACTGGCGACCGTAATCGGGATTCCGGACGATCGGCTTCCGGCACCGACCCCCGCCTTCCACGGCCGATCCGATGGCGCAGAATGTGCGCAAATTGCGCCGCGATCGACGGGAGGTCTTCGATGCGATTGTTCAGGGTGATCGTTCCGGTGTCGGACATTGACGCCGCTGCCCGGTTCTATGAGAACCTGTTGGGGCTCAACGGAAAACGCGTATCCAGCGGGCGGCACTACCTCGACTGCGAGGGCACCATCCTGGCCCTGTTCAGCCCACGTGACGACACCGACCCGTGGGACGCCCAGCCCAATCCGGAGCCGATCTACTTCGCCGTCGACGACCTCGAATCCGTGCAACAGCGAGCGATCGGGCTGGACGCGCAGATCGATGACCCGATCGCTGTCCAGCCCTGGGGCGAGCGTTCCTTCTATCTTCGGGATCCCTACGGCAACCGCCTGTGCATGGTGGACCGATCCACCCTCTTCACGGGCTGAGCCTCGGCTATAGACCGTGCCGGTCCAGGAATTCGCGCAGGGCGGCGTTGAACCGTTGCGGGTGTTCCATGCTCGGCACGTGCGCGGAGTCGGGAAAATCGATCCGCTCCACGCCGGCCACCCCTTCGGTGAGCAGGTCGGCCGAAGCGCGGGTGCCCGAGGTGTCCAATGCGCCGATGACCACCAGCAGCGGGCAGGCGACTTCGGCGAGGCGTGCCGCCGCGGGATTCGGGGTCGGCAGGATGGTCGGTTCGGGTTCCTTCCTGGTCTCGATCTCGTAGATCATCTGCCGGACCTTCTGCCGCACAGCATCCGGCGCGCGTCCTTCGGGCTGCAGTGGGCCATCGACCCACACCTGTGTCTCCAGATCGACCAGCGCTTCCCAGTCCTTGGCCGTCCACAGTGCTTCAATCCGATCGAAGATCGCGGTCTGCTCGGCCGGGCCCTGGTGTTGCGAGCCGCTGACACCGCCGCATACCCAGACCAGCGCGGCCACCCGATCCGGCGACGCGAGAGTGAAGTCAAGGCTGTGCTGGCCACCGCGTGAGCAGCCCACCAGAACGGCATCGGCGATCTGCAGCCGATCCAGAACGGCACGAAGATCATCTATCGGTGAGAACTCCACGGCCTCGGATCTCGACCGGCCGAAGCCACGGCTGTCGAAGCGCACCACGGTGTGGTCCTTCGAGAATTCTTCGACCTGTGGCTCCCACATCGTCAGATCGGCTATCCCGGCGTGGACGAGGACGATGGGCGACCCGGCGCCAACGCGCTCGAAATACAGCTCTCCCCCGGGGACGGGAACGTATCCGCTATCCATTCCGGCGATCGTAGCGAAAGGTGTTGTTACGTATCCTCCGGCCGGGGTAGAAAGGGTGATATGACAGAGATGCCGGAAGCTGAGCATGCCCTTCCGCAGATCGCCGATCGGCAGACCTGGCAGGCGAGGATCGACGAACTTCGGTTCAAGGAAAAGGCCCACACCAGGGCCGGGGACGCATTGGCCGCGCAACGCCGCCGGCTGCCGATGGTGCAAGTCGATGCGCAGACCCCGCTTATCGGCGCCGACGGCCCGGTGCCGTTGATCGACATCTTCGACGGCCGGTCCCAGCTGATCGCCTACTTCCAGATGTGGCATACCGGCAAGCCCGCGGCGCAGCAGTGCGAGGGCTGCACCTTCTCCACCTCCCACATCAACGAGTTGTCCTACCTGCACTCACGCGACGTCAGCTACGCCACCTTCTGCGAGGGACCCTACGAGGAGAGCTCGCGCTATCGCGACTTCATGGGCTGGACCATTCCCTGGTACTCGGTGCCGCAAGAGTCTGTGGACCGGTTGGTGGCCAACAGGTTCTTCGGCATCCTCGTCACCTATCTGCGCGACGACGACAAGGTCTACGAGACCTACTGGACCACCGGCCGCGGCAACGAGCGGATGGCGCCGTCCTACGGGCTGCTGGACCTGACCGTCTACGGCCGGCAGGAATTCTGGGAGGACTCGCCCAAAGGCTGGCCGCAGCACTGGAATGCCACCGGGGGCCAGTTCCGGCAGGACGGCCGTCCCACCGCCCAGTGGTCACGAATCCACGCCGGCCACAGCGACGACCTCGGCACCTCAGCGTAACCGCGGCTTGTCCCGGCGGCCCACCACATTGGACAGTTGGGCTGCGTGTTTCGTGCAGGGGTTAATGTTCTTGCGTCAAGATCACGTGATCTCCACAATGGGCTCCGCTGCAAAGAAGCAGCCGCTTTGCTATCCGAACCCATGGGGGAATTGCATGTCAGTAAGGCTGACCACCCGGCTCGCCGCGGTCCTGCTGATGATCGCGGGGGTCTTCGCTGTCCCCTCGACCGCATCGGCCGCCACCTTCGTTTGCGGCTCATCGGACATCAACGGGTCGTTCCTATTCCGCGCCTGCATCGACGACACCGATCAGGGCCAGATGTGGTACGAGCTCCAGATCACCAACAGGTCCACCATCAGCAGGTCGGTGACCTGGAACATCTCCTACTTCACGCAGAGCATTCTCTTCTCCTGCAGCGGAACGCGGACGACGTCGATCGGCGCCCAGCAGACCGCCAAGTACTACTGCGTCGGCGTGAAGTACATCGGCCGGACCTACATGAACGTCAGCAAGGTCACGGTCGGTAGCACAACAGTGCACGTCGCCTCCCCGACGTTGTACTTCTAAAAGGTCGAGGCCGAGCTGGGAAGTGCTCGGCCTCTTCCTAGCCTTCAGCCCGTTGGCCCGTGCCGGTCAGCATCGCTTTCAGCTCCTCATAGCTGATCCGCCACGCGTTGACGTCGCAGATGTTGGGCGCGCCGGGCACCTTCGCCCGCGAGCTGTACTGCCAGCCCTCGGGCACCCGGTTGCCGTACTCCGCCCAGCCGCGCCCGTCGTTGCCGCCGATCTGTTCGTAAAGCTCCTTAAAGTCCTCGTTGGCTTCCCGCGGATAGTTAGACGCGATCAGCGGCCCGCGGAACTCGCGCAGATCAGGCTGGCCCAGATGTTTGGACCAGTTCCACGGCGGCAGGTATGCCACCAATATCCGGTTGTCGACCTCGGCCCACCGGTCGTCGAAGCGGCGCACGTCCTCCCAGCGCGGCCACATCTCGGCCTTGATCAGCTCGGAGTAGCGCTCGATGTCGAGCATGGCCCAGTTCGCACGGTTCCTATCCAGCTCGCGGCGCAGCCAGTCGACCTGACGGTTGATCGAGGCCTGATCGCCGCGCACCAGGTTGTGGTAGCCGCCACGCAAGCCCATCCCGGCCTCTCTGGCCGCGCGGGAGAAGCTGGCGAAATGGTAGGTGGGCCACTGGTATCCCTCCGGATCGCCATAGCTGGCCCGGGCACACATTCCGGCTATCCCGGCGCCCCGGATGCGAGCCCAGTCAAGGTTTCCGCCGCGCCGATTCCAGTCGTGCTGGCTGACATCGATCGTGAACACCGGCGCGGTCTTGGGCCGCAGCGGTGTCCGCGTGACCAGGCCCTCGATCTTGGAGGCTGCCGTCGTGGGCGCCGCGTAAGCGATCGGTGCGGCGACAAGAGCGGCCAAGATCCCGCGACGCGTCACCGTGCCGGCCAGCGCCCTGGGCTTGCGGCCCGCCTTGGTGTCCGTCACGAGCACCTGCAGCGAGGTGTCCGATGCCGGCAAAGCCTTCTCATCCGGGCTCGCCGCCGCGGACTCAGCCGCCCCCTCGACCGTCGCCTTGACCGCAGCCTGTTTCACCACGGGTTCGGCCTCAGCCGCGACGGGCTGCTTGCCCGCCGGTTTGACCTCGGGCGGGGCGGGCTGGCTGGCCGCCGTTTCAGCCAGCGGCTTGGCCTTCGCGGCGGCACGCCGCTTGGCCCGCGGTTTGACTTCGGGCGCGGCGAGCTGCCCAGCCGCCGCCTCAGCCAGCGCCTTGACCTCTGCCGCGGCAATTGCCTGGGCAGCCAACTCGGCCGCTTTGACATCCGACGCAGCAGGCCGGTTGGCCCCAGACCCGCCAGGCCGCTTGGCCTCGGACCCGCCAGGCCGCTTGGCCTCGGACCCGCCAGGCTGCTTAGCCTCGGCCGCGGCAGGCCGCTTGGCCTCAGACCCGCCAGGCTGCTTAGCCTCGGCCGCGGCAGGCTGCTTGGCCTCCGCCGCGGCGGGCCGGTTGGCTGCCGGTTCGGCCAGCGGCTTCACCTCAGAGGTGGCGGGCTGCTTGGTCACCGGCTTCACGTCGGGCGCGGTGGGCCGGTCGGGCGTTGGGCGGCGGGTCGAGGTGATGAGCTCGTGGCGGCCATTGCGGCGGGCCACTTCGCGCGCTTCCAGCGCCAGGGTGTAGAGCCGGACGAACTGCTGCAGATCGGCCACCATCGCCGACTCGGACGACAGGCTGTCTAGGCGGTAGGTGAGCGACACGATGTTGGCATGCTCGAAATCCACCGACAACGCCGCGGTGGATTGCAGGTCAAAGGCGACGCTCAGGTCGCCGATGTCGGCGGGGCGCATCACCGCACGGATCGCGGCCGCCTGCATCGCCACCACCGTCCGCGCCTGGGCCCGCCCGAGATGATCGGCCATCTCGCCCACGCCCTGGTTGAGGGTGAGCGTCACGGTGCTCATGTCCTCGGCGAACAAGTAGGCGACAAAAATGCCGTGTCGGATAGTCGTCGTTTCTTCCGGATGGAAGATGGCGATCATCGGTGTGACCGCGGGTTCCCCGCTTCCGCCGAAGCATTCGACCAGGTGGCCGGCTGGAATCCATTGCCTGAACTGGTCTTGTGCCTGGCCCAGCAAACGATGTGCCTGGCTCGACATCGGCAACTGCCGGTCGTACTGGGCACCGATCTCGCCGATCAGCTTGCGCAGCCGCACGCCGGATTCCTCTCGTATCGATCGCGTGCCGAAGGGGGGTCAGTCGGCCGCGATGTGTGGTGGGAATCGATTCGCGGGTAAGGGGGTCAAGGGGTTAGGGGTTAAATTTTTGTGCCGTTGCGGCGAGGGTATCGGGGGCTGTCCAGCTCGTCGTCGGCCTAACGGGGGGAGAACCCGCAACACGGTAGCCGCACCCACCCGTCACCTGCCAAGATTTCAAAGGGCCAGCTTTCCGACAGCAGCAGGCGAGGTGGTGGGCCGGCACGTTTCGCTGCTGGCCCACCACCGCGGTTTGGCTAATCCACGCAGATCACGTCTGCCGACAATTCCCAATCGTCCGGGGTACCGGTCTCGTCCTCGCTGGCCGAGGCGACGCCAAACTGATCAGCCTGGTACGAGCCCGGCCGCAGGCTGGTCAAGGCCACCTCGCCGTGCGCGCCGTTGAGGTCGACGCCGGCGCTGAGGGCCTTTCGGCCCGCCGTGCAGGTGGTGTACTCGGTGGTGGTGGGATAGGACGTTTGGTTGTCGCTGCTTTGCAGCTCCCAGCCGGTGGGCGGGTCCGCGCAGATGGCGTAGGAACGGATCCACCAGGTGGCGTTGGTCCCGTCTTCGTACTCATAGGCCGACGCTTTGACTCCGGTCAGGTCCAGGTCGACATCGGTGACCACGATCTGGCCCTGGCCGGTCGACTGTTCGACCCCGGCGGCCAGCGGCTTGGTCTCTCCCGGGCAGTCGGAACGCACGGAGTGATAGTTGTCGGAGTTGGTCGCCCCGATGTGGCTGACCAGCGTCCATCCTGGCGGCTGTTCGGCGCACATCGCGTAGACCGACAGGCTCCACGGCTGGTTGTACCAGTTGTAGTCCTCATGAACCTGGGCGATCACGCTGTGCTGGAAGGGCTTGAGGATCTGCAACCGCAGCTGCGCCGAGGCGGGGTTGACCGAGAAGCCCATACCGACGACGGTCTTGTTGTTCGGGCAGGTCACCGAGGCGAGCTTGATGGAGTCGTCACTGGTCGGGTCGGTATCGGACACCATCACCAGGCCGACCAGCGGCTGGCGGGTCACGGCCGTGGCCGGCGGAGCCGCCGCCACGGTCAGGCTGGCGGCTGCCAGTAGCAATACGGCGGCCTGGCGCTGCCACCGCGCGATGGGACTGAGCGTCATGTCGTCCTCCCTGGGAACCGGTGCCGATCACCGGTGCTGCGCCCAGCGTTAGGACGGTCATCATGGGCCGATCACGGCCGCGTCACAGGTCAGCGCGGACTGAGCGTGCGCGGCAGGCCGAAGTACGACAGCACGCTGTCCTCGAAGCGGGACAGGGCGCAGACCCGCTCGCCGCGCACGGTGACGGTGATCAGGCCGGTGGCGTGGCGTAGCCCGGTGGCCCCACGCAGGTAGGTCCCGAAGGCCGGCCCGCCGTTGGCCCGGGTCGGGACCAGCTCGAACCTTCTTCCGGAGCCGAACAGGTGGCCAAAGAACCTGCCGACCACCTCTTTGCCCTGGTACTCGAAGGGCATCGGCGGCATGGAGATGAACACATCGTCGGTGAGCAGGGCTACCAGCGCGTCGACGTCGGCTGACTCGTAGGCGCTGACGAACTTCGCCACCGTCGCCCTCTCCCCCGGTGAGGGTGCGGCCGGGGTCGGGTCGGCTTGCGCGGGCCTGCCGTGCAAGGTGGCACGTGCCCGTTTCAGGGCACTGTTGACCGAGTCGACAGTCGAATCCAGCATCTCGGCGGTCTCCGCGGCGGCAAAGCCCAGGACATCGCGCAGGACAAGCACGGCGACCTGGCGGGGAGGCAGCATCTGCAGCGCGGCGATGAACGCCAGCGAGATGGATTCGGTCAGCTCATAGCGGGCTTCCGGGCCGGGCGGCACGCTAGACGTACCCTCCAAAAGAGCGTCTGGAAAGGGCTGCAGCCACACGACCTCGCCCAGGCTGGTCGGCTCCGGCGGCGCCTGCACGCCGGGGACGTTCCACTCCTGGGCCGGCCGGCGGCCAGCCGCACGACGCGCGTTGAGGCACCGGTTGGTCGCTATCCGGTAGAGCCAGGTGCGCATCGAGGCACGCCCTTCGAACCCGCCCAGGCCCTGCCAGGCGGCCAGCAGCGTCTCCTGCAGAACGTCCTCGGCGTCCTGGAAAGAGCCGAGCATCCGGTAGCAGTGCACCTGCAGCTCCCGGCGATAGGGCTCGATCAGCTCGCGGAAGGCATCCTCCTGCCCGGCCCGAGCCCTTGCGAGTAGATCAGCTGTCATCAGTTCCACCTTAGTGCCGCCTTCCATTGCCTTGTCTGTACAGACACCGGCCGGGCGGCCAACTGGGCGGTGGCGCGATCCGAAGGTGGCACAGTGGAGCGGTGAGCGATCTGTTGCTGCGCGGTGCTCGGGTTCTCGACGTGGTCGCCGGGGTCTACCTCGACAATCACGATGTGCTGGTCAGGGCCGGGCGGATCACCGCGGTCGGGCGTGACCTGAGCGCAGACGACGTGCCCGCGGTCGACCTGACCGGCCGCACGTTGCTCCCCGGGCTCATCGACTGCCATGTCCATCTGCTCGCGGTCACCGCGGACCTGGCCTCCTTGCATACCGCTTCGCCGATGTATGTCGGCGCGCAAGCGGCCGTGCTCATGCGGGAGATGCTCGCCCGGGGCTTCACCTCTGTACGCGACAACGCCGGCGCGGACTACGGCCTGGCCCAGGCGCAAGCCGACGGTCTGCTGCCGGGGCCTCGGGTGTTCTTCTGCGGGCGGGCCTTGTCACAGACCGGCGGCCACGGCGACTCGCGCCGCCGCGGTCAGCACACCATCGACACCTACCCCTGCTGCCCGGTGATGACACGGGTCGTTGACGGGGTGGACGCGATCCGCCAGGCGGCCCGCGAAGAGCTGCGCAACGGCGCGCACCACATCAAGATCATGGTGTCGGGTGGTGTCGCATCACCGACCGACGAGGTCGACGCGACGCAATACTCCCTCGACGAAATCCGGGCGGTCGTCGAGGAGGCTCAGGCCGCGGGCAAATACGTCTCCGCGCACGCCTATCCCGGCGCGGCGATCAGCCGGGCGGTGCGGTGCGGCGTGCGGTCGATCGAACACGGCAACCTGCTCGACGAACAGAGCCTGGAGCTGATGGTCGAGCACGGCACCTTCCTGACGCCCACGCTGACCACCTACTGGGCCCTGAAAACCGAAGGCCCCCAATGGGGCTGCCACCGGCCAGCCACGCCAAGGTCGATGCGGTCCTCGATGCCGGGCTGGAAGCCTTGCGCCTGGCCCACCTGGCCGGGGTCAAGCTCTGCTACGGCACCGACTGCCTCGGCGGAATGCAACGACATCAGTTGCGCGAGTTCACGATCCGCGCCCAGGTCCAGCCGGCCATCGAGGTGATCCGGGCCGCCACGGTCAACGCCGCCGAGCTGCTGGGCCAGACCGGCCGGCTCGGCGTGATCGCCGAAGGTGCCCACGCCGACCTGGTCGTCGTCGACGGTGACCCGCTCGCCGACATCTCCGTCCTGGTGAGCGCCAACGGCACCCAGCCGGCCGTCATCCAGGCCGGCCGGGTGGTGTCGGGAACGCTGTGAGCCGCAAGCTTTTCACCACACGCAGCCGCGGGGCATGAACGCCCACGCGATGCCGCCGGCGAGCCGGTTGCCGTGCCATTTGGCCATAATCCACTGGCGATCCTTGGTGACGTAACGCACGTCGATCTGAACCCCGGCCGGCACGGTGCCCAGCGGGTGAACCGGCACGGCCGCACCGGAGCCGTAGGCCGCGTCGGCGCCGATGTTGCCGTAGGCGGCGCAATCCGTCCGGGCGGTGGTGACCTTGAGCCCGCCGCCTTTGTTCTCACTCCATACACCCCAAGGGCTGCACAGCGCGTCCACCGAACTGCTGGTGCAGAAAACCTGCTCCGAATGCCACCACCGCAACGTATCCGGCGATCCGTCGTCGTTGCTCGAACCCGACACGTTCGGGCCGCCCGCACAGCTCGACGACATGAAACCGCTGCGTTCGATGGCGAACTTGCGGGTCCCGTAGGCGTAGGCGCAGCCGTCGAAACTACCGGCGGCAAAACCCCACGGCCAGCGGGTGATGCCTTCGGAGTTGCCGGCAGCGGAGTCCCCGGTGTCACGGATGTCCATGTGGTCGAAGCTGGACTTCACGACACCGTCTGCGAACACAAAGTCCCGCGCGAAAAGATAGCCCACCATCGGGCCATTTGCCTTGTAGCTCAACAACACCCAGCCCGGTCCCATCCCCACCTGTGCCCACGAGTCTTCGGCGGCGGTCTTGACCCGGTTGACGCTGTATCCCCATGCCTGCGCCGGCGACGCGGGCCCCAGGGCCACCGCCGCCGCGAGCGATAAGGCCACCGTCACCGCGATTTTCGTGCTGCCCCTACGCATTCCAGAAACCTCCCCGGATGTCACCATCATCGATGGCAGCAAGCTATCCGGGTCTCCCGCGCGGCAGCAATGTGTTCCGGTTGGGATGGTCTCCCCAAAAACTCGGGCTCGGCGTTTGCCAGAATCGAGGCATGATTGGTCGTCTGGAGAAGACGGTGTTCGACTGTCCCGATCCTCGTGCGCTGGCGGCTTTCTATGCCGCGATCCTGGGCATGCGCATCAACGAGGACAGCGACAACTGGGTGGTCATCGGCACCGAGCCGGGTGCGCGCCAGTTGGCGTTTCAGCGTTCGGCGCGGCCGGCCGCCGCGCAATGGCCCGATCCGCAGCGTCCCCAGCAGTTACATCTGGACATCCGGGTCGATGACGTGGACGCTGCGGAGCGGGCAGTGCTGGCCCTAGGCGCCAGAAGGCTTCCGGGTGAGCTGGAGGGCCGGTTCCGGGTCTTCGCCGATCCGGCCGGCCACCCGTTCTGCCTTGTGTTCGGGCGACACACCAAGTGATGCTACTCGTCGCCGCAGACCAGCTGGGTGGAGACCGACCACGCCTCGGGGGCGCCGGTGGGGTCCGTCCGCACCGTGGTGGTTCCGTCGGTGTCCGCCGGAATGATCGATTGCAGCAGGGTGTGACCTGCCGAGTTGGCCTGGCTCATCCCGATGCCGTAGACCTGCTGACCGCCGCAGTCGGCGTCGCGGGTCTTGTCGCCGACAGTGCTGGCGCTGGCCTGCTGGACCCGGTTCAGGTTGCTGACCGCTGAGCTGTTGACGCAGACCCCGTAGGCCACGACGCTCCACGAGAAGGCCGTGCCGCTCTCGCGCTCGATGGCCCACACGTCCACCGACCTGAGGTCGCTGGTGATGGCGATGTCGTCGAGCACCACGTAAGCCGCTTGATCGAGGATGGACGCGCCGGCCGACAGGAGTTTTTTCGTGCCAGGGCAGGTGAGGTGGGCGTGCCGGGTGGTGGTGGAGTTGACCAGCGACTCCACCGACACGTACTCCAGGCCCGGCAGCCAGGGCCCGCAGATGGCGTAGCCGTGGACCCGCCAGCTGGAGGTGTAGTCGTTGGGCCGGATCTCGGCGCCGCCGACCGCCCACTGGGTCCAGTTCACGCCGCCGTCGATCGGCGCCGTGGCCGCGATGTGGACACGGCGCGCTCCGTTCCAGATATACCCGCCGCCGCCGTAGACGTGGGTGCCGTCCGGGCAGGTGACGGTGACGCTCTTCTGGGAAACCGAAGTGGTGGCGCTCTGATCGGCCACGACCACGACATCGCCGGGGTCGGCCAGGCTCGGCGCCGGGCCAGCGAGGATGGTGGCGGCCACGGTCATGGCGGCCACCGCGAGCAGAGACTTCACGCGCATGATGGTGCTCCTTTTCAAACGGCATCAACTGACGTTTGAAAGAGAGCGGCACCCGCGTCGCGCCAACAACTTTGCGGTGTCGCCAATCCGATAGTGCGCTATCTGGACGCGGCGATTGTTCCTTGCCACCAGTAGAACGAGTCCTTGGGTGTGCGCGTCTGGGTTTCAAAGTCGACGTGTACCAGACCGAAGCGTTCCTGATAGCCCGCGGCCCATTCGAAGTTGTCCAAAATGGACCAGACGAAGTAGCCGCGGACGTCGGCGCCCGCCGCGATGGCCTGGCTCAGCGAGTTCAGGTGCGCCTCGTGGTAGGCCACCCGGGCCGCGTCGTGGACCGCGCCGTCCTCCCCCACAGTGTCGTGATAGGAGCATCCGCTCTCGGTGATGTAGACCGGCGGCAGCAGCTGGCCGTAGCGCTCGTGGAAGGTGGTGACGATCTCACGAAGACCGTCGGGCACCACGGACCAGCCGAAGTCGGTCACCGGGTACCCGGTCAGCTCCAGCGGCTCGAAAGGCAGGCCTTCGGGCAGCCGGGCGCCCTCCATCGCGGAAGCTTTTCCTTGTGCGGCACCGGGAGCGGCGACCAGCACGGGCTGGTAATAGTTGATGCCGAACCAGTCCAGCGGCGTCGAGATGGTCGCCATGTCGTCTTCCCAGCCCTCGGGCATCCCCGCGCTGATCAGCGGATCAGGGTAGCTGCCGCGCAGGATCGGATCGGCGTACATCCAGTTGATAAGCGTGTCATAGGTTTCCGCGGCTTCGCGATCCGCGTCGGACTCCGAGGCGGCCCAGGTCGGGGCATGGTTGGAGGCGATCCCGATGTTGTCGCAACCGGCTGCCCGCAGCGCCTGGGTGGCAAGGCCGTGTCCGAGCAGAGCGTGATGCACCACGGGCAGGGCGCCGAACCCGAGGGACTTGCCGGGGGCGTGATGGCCGGTGGCGTAGCCGAACATGCTGAACACCACGGGCTCGTTGAGCGGCATCCACATGGGCACCCGATCGGCCAGACGCGACCCGACGATGGTGGCGTAGTCGGCGAACCGGTAGGCGGTCTCGCGCGACAGCCAGCCGCCCTCGTCCTCCAGCGCCTGCGGCAGATCCCAGTGAAACAGCGTGACAGCGGGTTTGATCCCGGCCGCCAACAGCTCGTCGACCAGCCGGTCGTAGAAGTCGAGGCCCTTGGCGTTCACGTCGCCGCGGCCGGCCGGCTGGATGCGCGGCCACGCGATCGAGAAGCGGTAAGCGTCGGCACCGAGCTGGCGGATGAGCTCGACATCCTCGCGATAGCGGTGGTAGTGGTCGCAGGCGACTTCACCGGTCTCGTTGTTGCGAACCCGGCCGGGTTCGGCCACGAACGTGTCCCAGATCGAGGTTCCGCGGCCGTCCTCTTTGACCGCACCCTCGATCTGATACGCCGCCGTAGCGACCCCCCACATGAAGTCCTTGGGAAACATTCTCACCGCACCGATCTGATCTGGTAGACGAACACCGCGCCGACGAGGCCGACAATGGCAGAAACGGAGTAGAGAGTCGAGTACCCCCCTAGGGAAGTGACGATCGGCGCGGCGATGACCGGAGCGAGCACCTGTGGCAACGCATTGGCGATGTTCAGCACCCCAAGATCTTTGCCTCGATCCACGGCGGCGGGCAGAACCTGTGTCAGCAAAGCGAAGTCGACCGACGTGTACACGCCGAACCCGAGGCCCAGGACGGCCGCGGCGACCATCGCCACCGTCCAGGTCGGCCACGCCGCCAGCAGGACGGCGGCGGCCGCCATGATGAGGCCGGCCCAGAAGACGAAGACCCGGCGTTTGCCCACCCGATCGGACCAGATGCCGGCCACCATCACCGACACGAGAAGCGATAAGGCATTGATCACGGTGAGGATCAGGACGCTGGCATCCGGATCCTCGACGCGGACCTCATCTTTGAGGAAGAACAGCAGATAAAGCAGGACGATCGAGTTGCCGAGGTTCATCAGGAAACGGGTCAGCCACGCCCACGCGAAGTCCGGGTAACGCCTTGGGCTGAGCCAGAATCCGCGCACCATCGCCGCCAGTTTCAGCGCGGGGCGTTCGCTGGCCGCCAGCACGACATCGCGGCGCAACACCACATAGGGCACCCAGGCGATCAGCACGAATCCGGCGCACACCAGATAGCCGCCGAAGGTGCCGCCGAGCAGCCCGACGCCGGCCACCGCCAGGCCGGTGCCGAGCATCACCCCGAAGATCTGGGCGATCCCGAAGTAACCGCCGGCCGTGCCGCGCTGAGCCACCGGCACCTGGTCGGGAATGGCCGCGGACAGGGCGGCGAACGGCGCGTTGAGCACCACCTGCACCAGACACCAGCCGGCCACGAGCAGCGCCACCGAGCTGGCCGAGCCGAGCAGGAGCAGGCTGGCCGCGCCGAGCACGCCACCGGCGGCGATCCAGGGGATCCGCTTGCCGAAGCGTGACGTGGTGCGGTCCGACAGCGCCCCCCACAGCGGATTAGCGACCATCGAAAACGCCGCGCCCACCCCCGCGACGAGCGCGAGGAGGTTCTCCTTGCCGTGCGGGGAGACCGCCTCGGCTTGGCGGGCCAACAGGATCTGCAGCGGCCCGTACCAGCCGACGAAGGTTCCGGCCACGGCCACCGAGAAGAAGGCGATCCACCGCGGCGCGACCTTGCCGGACGGTTCCGCCAACACGTCTACCACGGGCGTCATCCCCAATCCGAAAGAATTTCGCCGACAGCTTGCCCCGCGGGCGAGCACCCGTCAAGAACTCCTCCGCGGCGCTCGATGGCTTGATCGCGCCGATGACGAATGCTGTTGCTTGCGCCGAGCCGGTGAGATGATGTGCGGCAGAGGTGATTTTGTGCCGGTCGCAAACTTATTAGGGGTGTGCCGCGGTGGGGCATTTCTCGGTGCAGACCCTGGTCGAGGGTGAGGGCTTGGTGCTGGCCCTGTCCGGCGACTGCGACCTGGCCTGCCGGCAGGAGCTGACCGCTGTGCTGCACGCAGCCGTGGCCAAGGCGCCGCTGGTGGTGGTCGACCTGTCGAGTGTGCAGTTCATGGATTCCAGCGGTGTGCATTGCCTCGTCGTCGGGTACCAGAAGGCCATAGCCGAAGACAAGATTCTTTACGCGACCGGCGCCACCGGAGTGGTGGCGCACATGCTCGATCTGACCGGCATGGCCGAGTTGCTCGCGCCGCCGGCCGGGGACGGCCGATGAACAAGCGGGCCACCTATCACCACGCCGACGATCTGCACGATCTTCGCCTTTGGGCGCAGGAGTGCGCGCTGCGGGCCGGGTTGTCCTCGGAGCGTGCGGTGTTGCTGATGCTGGCCGTCAGCGAGCTGGCGAGCAATACGTTGCAGCACACCAGCGGCGGCGGCCTGGTCGAGGTGCGCGCTGAGAGCGGCGGGGTGGTCTGCGAGGTCACCGACGACGGACCGGCGGGCGCCCGGGTGCCGGCCACGATGCCACCGCCCACCGCTGTGGGCGGGCGAGGGCTGGCGATCGTGGAACAGGTTTGCGACGACGTGTCCATTCGCGCCGAGGGCAGGCGCACGGTGGTGCGGCTGTGGATGAGATCTGGCTAGGTTGCGCCGCTGGCGGCCTCGCCCGGCAGCACCCGGATGGCCAGAACGCAGGTGTCATCGAAGGTGCTGGGCTTGCTGACCAGTTCGGAGAGGCGGGCCAGGAGCTGGGAGTCCGGTGTGGACTTCAGCGCCGACAGATTGGCGATCAGGTTCTGCAGAGAATCGTCGGAGGTCGTGCCGCCGCGGCGCTCGATGAGCCCGTCGGTGAAGAACACGACAAGGTCGCCGGGATGCAGACCCACCGCGGCGTCGGTGTAGACGGCCTCGGCGGTCGCCCCGAGCAGAATGCCGTCCACCCTCGGCAGCGCCGCAGTCGCGCCGTTACGGGTGTGCAGCGGCAACGGATGTCCGGCTCGCGCCCACCGCAACGTGAGATCGGCCGGATCGAAGATCGCAACTATCGCGGTCGCGGTGGTACCCAGCTGAAGGCATAGCTCATTCAGGTGAGCCAGCAGCTGCGGTGGATCGCCGATGCCGATCCTCGCCCAGGCCTGCAGCGAATACCGCAGATGCGCCATAGCCGTGGCGGCGGCAAGGCCGTGGCCGACGGCATCGCCGATGGCCAGCACCACCCGGCCGTCGCGCAAGGCCAGCGTGTGAAACCAGTCCCCGCCGACCTGCAGCGTGCTTTCGGCCGGCAGGTAGCGCACCAGCACCTGCAGCCGTCCCAGCGTGAACGGCGCCGCCGGCAGCGGCTGAATGATCTGCTGCAGCTGCCCGGCCAGCCGGTGCTCGGCGAGCATGGACAGCTCCTTGCTACGCAGCTCGCCGCGCAGCTGTTCCACCGCCGAGCGAGAGGTCTCGGGCGCGGTGACGTCCTGCACCACCCCATAGATCTTGACCGGATGGCCTTCCGCGTCATTGGCCGTGTTCGCCAGCAGCCGCAGATGCTTGACCCCATCGCCGACTCGCACCCGGATGGTCAGATCGGAGACCATGCCCGTGTCCAGCAGCTGCCACGCGGCCTCGCGCAGCTGCTGATCCTCGGCAACGATCAGCGCCGTCTGTTCTGCCCGGGTCATCGGCCCGGCCGCCGGGTCACGTTCGAAGATCCGGTACATCCCCGGGGACCAGGCGACCTGGCCGGTGATCAGGTCGTATTCGCCCCAGCCCAGATTGCCCAGCAGCTCGGTCTGCTCCAGGCGGCGCTGGGCTTCGTCGAGGCGGTTCCACCACACCAGCAGACCGCCGCACACCCGATGCACGGAGATGTCGAACCGGGTCAGCGCAGCGACGCCGCTGCGCTGTTCCTGATGCTCGAAGCCGCTCAATGAGCCGGGCCGCCCATCGGCGAACACCTGGTGATACAGCTTCCACAGCGGGCCGCCGATCACCGTGGGATAAAGCTGGGCAACGGTTTGGCCAAGGCGTGCGTCGCCGGCGCGCCCGCCGATGTCCTGGGCGGCCGCACCCGCCGCGGCGAGCCGGAAGTCGATCACAGCACCGGTCGCGTCGGTGACGGGCAACAGCCAAGTGCATCCCGCGGGGATACCCGACAGCAGCTCGCGAACGATCGGCAGCATCGCCTCCCCGGCAGGTGGTGACAGGTCGCTGGCCATAAATCGCCTCCCAACGTCGCACATTTTAGGCGCGCTGCGACTTTGGGACTAGCGCCAATCAGTTTGCTGTGCAAACCTATTGGCATGACCACTGATTCATTGCCCGTCGGCGGCGATCCTCGCCAACTGCTGTCCGACGTGCGCACCCTCGCTCATCGGGTGCGTCTTGACCAGCGGGTGACCTGGGTTGCGCTGCTCGTGCTGGCCGCGGTGACATTCATAGCAATCCCTATCGACTGGTACGGCCTTGACGTGCACTGCGCGCCCGGTGCCTCAACGCAGCTCGTGCAGGAGGCTGACGCGTCGGTCTGCACGGTCTGGCGGCGGGGCGTGTTGCTCTACTGGCCGGCTGCGCTGCTGCTGGCCTACGCGGCAATCGCCGTCTGCTATGTGCGGGTGGCCCGCGAGCGCGGGCTGGGCGCCCGGGTGCTGCCCTATGCGATCACCGGCATCTCCCTGACCGTCTTGTTCACCGCCGCCTGGGTGGCGGCCAGCCTCTACTTCCCGGATCACCCGCAGCGGTTCCCCGAATGGGTGCTCGTCCTGGACCGCCTGATCACGCCGTGGGGCACCATCGGGGTGGCGCTGCTGGTGCTGGCCCGGCTGGAGCGCAACGTCGCACTGCTCGCGTTCACGTTGGGCTACCTGGCGATAGTGCTTGTGCCGCCGCACAATTTCGGCTGGGGCACCCACTGGGGTTATCAAGCGGACTTCGTACCACAGCAAGTAGTCAACGGAATCGTGCTGCTGCTGGGCGCGATCGGCTTCGCGGTGGCCCACCGGCGGCGCCGGTGACCGCCGAGACCGGGATCCCGGACCCGTCCGCCCATCCGGTCACCAGCCTTGATGAAGTGGTGCACCAGCGGGTTCGGCTGGGCATCCTCACCATCGCGCACGAGGCGCGCCGCGCCGAATTCGGCTACCTTCGCACCCAGCTGGACCTGACCGCCGGCAACCTGTCCAAGCACCTGAGCGTGCTGGAGTCGGCCGGCCTGATCGAGGTGGAGAAGGGCTACGCCGGCAAGCGCGGCCGGACCTGGATCACGCTCACCACCGCCGGCAGCGCCGCCCTCACCGACGAAATCGAACAGCTAAAACTGCTCATCGCCCGGGTCGAGACACTCGGCGCCTGACGCGTCCCGCAAGTCAAGCCGGTCTGCGGACCGGCTTGACTGCGAACGCGTTTGAAGCCGGGCGTCAGCGGCGGTTGCCCGGCCCGATCTCCCTTAAGCCTGCGGCCACATAGTTGCGCCACACCGGAAACGACTTTTCTCCCACCACAACAGACTTCCCGGCTCGCATGGCGGGGGCCATTTGGTCGACATGAATAACTAGGTGGCGGAGAGCATTCACGCGATTGCGGATCGTAAGGTTTGGCACATTGAGTGATGCCAGCACGATACCGAGGAGTTCATCGATGGCAGATCAGCCGCATCCCTCCACTCACTCCGAAGCGGAGCACCACGAGTGGATCCGGCAAGCGATAAGGGCAGGCAGGATTGCCTTCTACGCGACGCAGCTCGTAGCCTTTCTGGTCTCCCTTGGCCACAGCCAAGAGGACGCACGAAAGCGGGCCGGTCAGATCGCTGCCGGCGCTGGGATTGCCGGTGCCGGGCTGGCCCTGAGCGGCGAGCAAATCGAGGCAGAAGCGGAGAGGGTCGTGGCTCAGTTCTCCCGTTTTTTCGGGCACCTCTTCCGGTAGTCGCGCGCGTTGGTACCACTCGCGACCGAGGGTGCTGCGACCGGAGCCGAGAAGTCCATCCGACCGGGGATATCCTTCATAGCGGAACATGTCCGCTATAGTGGAACGGTGGCTGAGGGTGAGGGCCTGCTTTCCGGCGGGCTGTCGATGGCGGAGTTGGGTTTGCGGGTCCGGGCTCGGCGGCATGCGCAGGGGCTCGGGTTGGAACAGGTCGCGAAGTTGAGCGGGGTCAGCCGCAGCATGGTGTCCGATGTGGAGCGAGGCGCGAAGACACCGACCGTGCTGGTGCTGGACAGGCTGGCAACGGCCTTGGGCACCTCGATCGCCCGGCTGCTCGACGAGCCGGCCGGCGATGCGCTGGTGTTGCTGCGCAATAACCAGCAACGGGTGGTGAGCGATCCGGCGGGGTGGGAGCGGCGCATCCTGTCGCCGGTGCTGCCCGGCGTCGAGTTCGAGTTCATGCGCACAGTGCTGGGACCCCGCGTCGACGCGGGCGAGTTCTCGCCACATCAGTCTGGCTCGCGTGAGTACGTGGCGGTCGAGTCTGGTCGGCTCACGCTCACGGTCGACGGTCAGGTGTGCGTCCTGGAGGCTGGCGACTCGGTCTACTTTCCCGGCGACTGTCGTCACTCGTTCGCGAACGGCCAGGCTGCCGAGTGCGTGTACTACCTGGTGATGGACCTGGGAACGGTTGGGCCGCACCGGGATCGGGTGACGGGGAGCGTTGATGGATGAGCTGAGGCGTGCCGTGCGGACCGCCGCCGATCTGACCGTGGACTACCTCGCGGATGTCGGCGAACGGCCGGTGTGGCAACCGGTGAAGGAGAGCGACCGTAACTGGCTCACCGGCCAGGACTTGCCCGCGACAGGTCGGCCGCTCTCCGATCTGGTCGACGACGTCCACGCCCGCATGCTGGGGTATCCGATGGGTAACGGTCATCCTCGGTTCTTCGGCTGGGTGAACTCCGCGCCGTCCGCGGCGGGTGTCCTCGTCGCACCGATTGCCGCCGCGATGAATCCCAGCTGCGCCGGTGGGGATCACGCCGGCGTGCTGCTGGAGCACACCGTTCTGCGATGGCTTGCCGAACTGGTCGGCTTCCCGCACCGCCCCGGCGGCGGATTGCTGACCAGCGGCGCCTCCATGGCCACTGTGATCGCCCTGGCGGCCGCTCGTCAGCGCGCCGGGCACATGGACGGGCTCGACATCCGTGAGGACGGGCTCTACTCCCGCTCACCGATGGTCATGTATGTGTCCGCAGAGGGGCATAGCTGCCTACGCAAAGCCGCCGAGCTGCTGGGGCTGGGCAACCGGCAGGTGCGCGTGGTGCCCGTGGACGACACCTTCCGCATGAATGTCGGCGCGCTTCGCCATCTTGTGGCCCGCGACGTGGGAGAGGGGTTGCGCCCGTTCTGTGTGGCGGCCAGCGCCGGTACCGTCAATACCGGCGCCGTCGACCCGCTCGACGAGATCGCGGACATCGCCGCCGACCACGGAATGTGGCTGCACATTGATGGGGCATACGGAGCCCTCGGCGTCCTCTCCGGCAACGCCTCGGCCGACTATTCGGGCATGGCTCGGGCTGACTCGCTCGTCCTGGATCCGCACAAGTGGCTCGGCGTACCGGTCGACTGCGGATGCGTGCTCTGGCGTGACCCGGCATTGACGCGAGCCACATTCAGCCTGATACCCGCATATCTGCGTGACGACAACGAGAACGGGCTCGGCTGGTTCTCCGAGTACGGCCCGGAGCAAACCCGCCCGTTTCGGGCCCTGCGCGCCTGGGCCACCATGGCGCACCTCGGACGAGACGGCATCGCCGGGCTCGTCGACACGACCGTCCAGCTCGCACACACCTTGCAGGCGATGATCGAAGCCGCCGCCGACTTCGAGTTGCTGGCCCCGGTCGGCACGTCGATAGTCGCGTTCCGGTACCGCCCCGTCGACGACGAACAGTGTCTGGACGAGCTCAACCGCCAGATCCCGGCGGCCGTCCAGCACCGCGGACGTGCCTTCCTCACCGGTACGCGACTGGCCGGAACCGAGGCCCTTCGCGCCTGTCTGCTGAACCCGGCGACCACCAGAGACGACCTCGCCCTGCTGCTCGACGAGATCCGAGCGGCGGCGGAAATCCAAGCGGCGCAGGTCTTCCCGTGACACTTCGATCACGCCCACCGGCTCGACCGGCTCGCCCAGGCGTGTGACCTAGCGGCAGAACAGGTACACGAGATGCTGTGGCTTTCCGGTTTCAGCGCCGACTGTGATCGGGGACGTTACGGTTCCGCCGCGCAGGTGCGCACGCGGATACGCGCCACCCTGGCTCAGGCGGGGAACGGTCCGCTACCGACCAGGCGGACAGACGAGCCCGCTTCTTCCTGCTGCAGCATCGCTCGTCCTCTCGCCCCCGTGGACAGCTCGAGGGAGATGTTCTCCCCCACCGATCCGAAGTAGTCTGCGTGCGGGTCGTCGGGAAGGAAGGTGCCCGACCATGACTCGAGGCCATCTTGGTCTACCTGACCGCTCAGCCGCGCGTCACCGTGTTGCCGGCTTCCGTCGAGCAGGTCGAGCGAGGCCCGGCCTTCAAAGTTGCTCATGGGGCTCAAAGCTAAGGCGTGTGCCCAGGTGTGTCAAAAGCGCGCCACAGCACGGCCCGTACGCTCGGCGGCGTGACTGATGCCAAAGCCGCCATCGACGCTCTGACCGCAGCCTTCTTCGAGGCCTTCAGCAGTCCCGATCACGTGCCGAACATCGCACGGTTGTTCATTCCCCAAGGAATGATCATTAAGAACCTGGACGCGCAACCGGTGGTCTATTCCGTGCCCGAGTTCATCGCACCCCGCGTCGAGTTGCTGGCCAGTTCCCGGCTGACCGACTTCACCGAAGCCGAGACCACCGAGCTGACGCAGATCTGGGGCAACGTAGCGCAGCGCTGGAGCAGCTATCGCAAGTCCGGGATCCTCGACGGGCAGCCCTTCACCGGTGGCGGCCACAAGAGCAGCCAGTTCGTCAACACACCAGAGGGTTGGCGGTTCTCTTCGCTCATCTGGGACGACGAGCCGACCACCTGAAACCAATTGCTACACCTGGTCTATCGGGTGAATGGGGACTGTGCCTCGCGGACATTGACGAGCATGCTGGTCCTCGTGCGGTGGATGGGGTGGGCGGCGACTGTCGGCGCCATGCTTGGGATCTTGCTGGTGTTCGCCTTCCTGGGATGGTGGCTGTCCGGTGTGGACCTGGCGCGGGCAGATCAGATCGCAAGCGTGGGCGGCTTTTTCGTGGGGCTGCTGGCTGTGTTGCTGCCGACCTCGGTGCTGGTGTGGCGTCACTCCAGGAGCCGCTGGCCCAAAGCGGACTCCCGGCCCGCGCCCGCCGATAGCCAGGTGGCGAACGTCGATACCCTTGCGGCCGCGGCTTCGCGCCAGCGATTCGCCCCCGCGCCCGGGGAGGACACCCTGCTCGACCGGGTGACCAGCCTCGTGGAGATCCGCTATCGGGAGCAGGGCCACACCATCGTCGCGTTGCCGTCTGCTGCGGGGGAAGCCGGCCGGCTGAGGGTCACCGTACAACGCGCCGAGCTGGGGGCACGGTCATATGCGAAAGAGCTGTTGATCGGCGTCCGCGATGGCGAGGTGGCCGCCGACGATCTGCACAGCTTCTTCGCCGTCTACCGGCGCTATCGCGGGCCGGGGCTGGATGCCGTGTTCATCCACGACGGTGCGCCTGCTTCGGCGCAGCTTCGCCGGCTGGCCAACGAGAACGGGGTCGAGCTGCTCAGTTTCCTGCAGTACAAGGGCGGCTACGATCCTCGCCCCTATGCCGCTCGGCAAGCCGAACGGCTGGGCGGCGATGCCCGGTACCCACCAAATCTTTATGTGGCACAGCGCTACACCATGATCGACACGGCTTCGCCGGGCACCGGTGCCACTGTCCATTCCGGACTGCTTGAGCAGATTCTGTTCTGGCTCACCGAGCCGGCCGGCCGTTTCGTGGTCGTGTTGGGGCCCTTCGGTTACGGCAAAACGTTTTTGCTGCGCCAGCTGGCCAGAGTCATGCACCAGCAGGCGCATCGGGTGGTCCCGGTCATCGTGCAGCTGCGCGATCTCAAAGAGGTCGCCCAGGTGGAAACCCTGGTCGCCCGGCAGCTCAGCGAGGACGGCGAAGGGCCGGTGGACCTCGAGGACTTGCGTAATCTGCTGCGCGACGGCTATTTTGCGTTGCTTTTCGACGGCTACGACGAGTTGGCCACCAGGGTGGGCTGGGAGCAGGCGGCCGAGCAGCTGCGCGCGTTCGCCAACGTGGCCCAGGACCGTTGCAAGATTGTGCTTACCGGCCGCGACCACTATTTCCTCACCGACGATGAGGTGCTGATGGGCCTGGGTGGCCGGCTTCTCACCGTGGCCGGCCGGCGGGTGGTGCGCTTGGCCCATTTCGACGACGACCAGATCGTGGAGTTTCTGAGGCACCGCCTCGGCAGCGACAGCGCCGCCCGAGAACGGTTGCGCCTGCTGCGAAATGTCGACAGCCTGGCGGAGCTGGCACGCAACCCGCGGATGCTGGACTTCATCGCGCGAATCGACGAGTCGCACCTGCGCAACGCCGGTGGCAGCCGCGCCAAAGCCGCAGCCCGGCTCTACCGCGAGGTGCTGCACCAGTGGCTGGAAGGGGAACAGGCCCGGCTGAGCCACACCGTGCCCGCCGATCTGCCGACGCCGCAACAACTTTGGCAGACCGTCATCGACCTGGCGGCCCGGATGTGGCGCTCCGGCGAGCAGTCGATCGGCCTGGACGATCTTGACGAGTCTGTGGACGGGCTGGCCCGGCGTCTGGTCGAGCAGGCGTCGGGTCCCGGCGTTCGTGATTTTGCCGGGGTAAGGGCCGACGCCTCGCATCTGATCGGCACCAGCACATTGCTCGTGCGCGACGGCCAGAGCCGGTTCCGGTTCATGCATCGTTCGGTGATGGAATGGCTTGTCGCCACCCACATCCACAGCCTGCTCGCGGCGGGCGATCCGTTGCCGTGGCCGCTGTGCGACGAGGTCTCCGACCTTATGATCAACTTCGTTTGCGGGCTGGACGACGAGGGTGCGGCGCTGCGCTGGGCGATGGTGGTGCGCCAGGACGAGCTCAGCCCGGCGGGCGCCTCCATCAACGCCTTCAACATACTCAAGATCCTCGGTGTGGATTCGCTCGGCCCGGCGCGGCTGGCCGGCAAAGACCTTCGCGCGGAAGACCTTTCGGGCCAGCAGCTCGCCAACGCCGACCTGTCCGGGGCGAATCTGGCCGAGGTGATCCTCAACGACGCGGATCTGTCCGGCGCGAAACTCGACGAAGCGATCCTGATCGGCGCACGGCTCAACGAAGCCTCGCTGCGCAACGCCACGCTGCGCGGCGCCGACCTCACCGGCGCCCGGCTGCTGGGCGCCGACCTCACCGGCGCCGACCTGAGCCACGCCATCTTCCGGCGGGCTGCCCTGGTCGGCGCCAAACTCGACGCACAAGCCTTGGCGCACAACGATTTCGCCGGAGCAGTCCTGCCCGGACACGGGCCGGCCCGGCCGCAATTTCGCCCGGCCCGAACCCGTACCGCGGCGGTGGCCATCGACAACGCCAGCGGGCTGGTCGCCGCCGGTGGCTCCGACGGCACCCTGCGGCTGTGGGACTCGGCCAGCTTCGAGCTGATCCGCCTGCCGGCCGGGCATACCGGCCCGATCTGGTCGGTCGCGTTCAACGCGGCCAAGGCGCTGCTGGCCAGTTCCGGCCAGGATGGACGGGTCAGGCTGTGGAACACCGGCGACGGCGAGCCCATGCTCACCCTCGAACACGGCGGCGGGCCGGTGCGCTCGGTCGCCTTCGCGCCCGATGGCGCCACCGTTGTCAGCGGCGGCAACGACGGCGCAGTCGCCTTGTGGGACACCAGCACCGGGGCGCGCCTGGCCACCCTCGCCGACGAAGGCCGGTCAGTGTGGGCGGTCACCCACTCCTCCACCGGGACGATCGCCGCCTGCTCGGCCGACGCCACGATCCGGCTGTGGGACACCAGCAGTCTTGAGCGTCCGCGCCAGCTGGCGTCCGATCAGGACACGGTGTGGTCATTGGCTTTCAGCGCCGACGGCCAGCTTCTTTTCAGTGGCGGCAACAATGGCAGCGTCCAGGCCTGGCTCCTACCCACCGGACGGCTCGCCTACACGGTCACGGCCGGGTCCGGCCCGGTGTGGTCGGTGGCGACCTCCCCGGACGGCATGGTGGCGGCCGGGGGCGCTGACGGCGTAGCCAGTGTCTGGGACGGCGCCGACGGCACCTTGCGGCATCGGCTCGCGGGCCACGACGGGCCGGTATGGGCGGTGGCGTTCGAGCCGCACCACCAGTGGCTGGTCACCAACGACGGCACGGTGCGCATCTGGGATCTGCACACCGGTGACCTGTTGCGCTGTCTCACCGGCAGCAACTACGCCACCACCTCGCTGAGCCTGGCAGGCAACGGGATCCTGGCCAGCGCCGGCGACGACGGGGTCATCCGGCTCTGGGATCCCGTGCAGGCAAAGCGTTTGCGGCACCTGCCTGGCCACACCCGGCCCGGTCGCACCAGCCCGGTACGGGCGGTGGCGTTGTCCGGCGATGGGCGCTGGATGGCCAGCGCCACCGATCTGGTACAGGTCACCGACATCGCGGACGGGTCCGACGTCTGGAATTTCTCAGACTTTGTGGGCCCGGTGCGAGCGCTGGCCTTCTCCCCCGACGCACAGCACCTGGCCAGCGGGTGCGACACCGTGCGCATCACCGAGTTCCGGACCGGAAACGTGCTGCGTGAGCTGCCTGGACACGCGGGCTCGGTGCGCGCTGTGAGCTACTCGCCGGACGGATCACAGATCGCCAGCGGCGGCGACGATGACGTGGTGCGCATCTGGCAAGCCCACCGAGGCGAGCTGCTTGGATCCCTGAGCGGCCACGTCGGCTCGGTGCAGGCGCTGGCTTACAGTCCCGACGGGCGGGAGCTGGCCAGCGCCAG
Source organism: Rhizocola hellebori (assembly GCF_016862955.1). Taxonomy (GTDB): domain Bacteria; phylum Actinomycetota; class Actinomycetes; order Mycobacteriales; family Micromonosporaceae; genus Rhizocola; species Rhizocola hellebori. Next base: position 267,658 of record NZ_BONY01000002.1, read on the forward strand.
CGACCGCATCCGGCTGTGGGACATCCGCCGCGGGCAGTTGCGTGCCGAGATGACCGCGCACGGCGGCGCCGTGCGTGCCGTCGCCTACTCCCCCGATGGCAAGCTGCTCGCCAGCGCCGGTGAAGACTCCGTGGTAAGGGTCTGGGACGCCGCCAACGGCAGGCTCATCCGGGAGCTGGACAGCGAATCCGGCTCGTCCTGGGCGGTGGTGTTCCTCGGCCCGAACCGGCTGGCAAGCTCCGGCGATGACGGCACGATCCGGGTGTGGGATTGCCACACCGGGATTGGGGAACTCATCATGCTGCCACTGTCGGACACGGGCTGGGTGGCGTTGGCCGGCGACGGCCGGTACAAGATAGACGGGGTGGTGACGGGTGAGTTCTGGTATTCGATCGGCATGTGCCGTTTCGAGCCCGGCGAGCTCAACGCCCACCTGAAGGCGATCCGGCCGGTGGCGCTGTCCGATCCGCTGCCTTGACCCAGCTACCTGCCGCCGAGCCGGCCGACCACCTCCGCGTGCAGCTTGCCGTTGGTGGCGATGGCGTTGCCGCCGTTGGGGCCTGGGGTGCCCTCGATATCGGTGAACTCGCCACCGGCCTCCAGCACGATCGGCACCAGGGCCGCCATGTCCCACACCGCCAGCTGAAGTTCCACCACTATGTCCAGCGCGCCTTCGGCAAGCAGCATGTATCCGTAGAAGTCTCCGTAGGCGCGGCTGCGCCAGGTGTCGCGCATGAGATCGAGCATCGGATCCAGGCGGCCGATCTGCTCCCATTCCGGCAGCGACGAATAGCAGAACGAGGCGTCCTCGAGCCGCTCGACTTGCGAAACCCTGATCCCTGAGGCGATCGTGCCCTGCCGATCGACATGCGCACCGGCCCCGGCCGACGCCCACCAGCGCCGGCTCAGCGCTGGCGCGGACACCACTCCCACCACCGGTTTGCCCGCATCCACCAGCGCTATCAGGGTTGCCCACAGCGGCACGCCCCGAACGAAGTTCTTGGTCCCGTCGATCGGATCAATGATCCATTGCCGTGCCCCACGTTCACCCTTGGTGCCGAACTCTTCGCCGAGCACCGCATCTTCCGGGCGGGTGCGCTCCAGCGTGGCCAGCAGCGCCTGCTCCACGGCGGTGTCGGCATCCGACACCGGGGTGAGATCCGGCTTGGCCCGTACCTGCAGATCAAGGGCCAGGAAACGTGCCATCGAGATGGCGTCGGCGGTGTCAGCCAACGCCAAAGCCAATGCCAGATCGGCCTCGTACTGGGACATCGACATAGCGTATCAGCTTGCCGCGAACAGGCGAGGCCGCTGCGAGATTTGTCCGAAGTGGACCGATAGACTGCCCGCATGGCAGCTCAGGATGAACCGGCCCGGTCGGTGGTGGAGGCGGCGACCGCGGTCGACACCCTCGCCGATCTGGCCAAGCTGCTGCGCCAGCTGCGCCGGCGACATGCGCGTCTGGGCGACGGCCGGGAGCTGACCTACCGTGAGATCGCCGCGAAAACCGGGTGGTCACCGGCGATGGTCGGGAGCTATCTGACCGGCACGGCGCTGCCTCCAACAGATCGATTCGATGTGCTGGTCTGCCTGTTCGGTGCGGGGCCCAAGGAACAGGGTGCGCTGGCCACCGCCCGGGACAGGGTGGCCGAAGGACGCCACCAGACCGAAACGCCCCAGCGGTCCGGCTCGGCGGACCCCATCGTGCCCAGGCAGCTTCCGTTGCCGGTGGCCGGTTTCACGGGCCGCGCCGAGCATCTGGCCAGCCTGGACACTGTGCTCGCGGAAAGGATCGCCACCTCGACGACGGCGATCTCGGCGGTGCTCGGCCCGGCCGGCATTGGCAAGACCGCCTTGGCGGTGCACTGGGCGCATCGCGTCGCCGACGGTTTCCCCGACGGCCAGCTTTACGTGAACCTGCGCGGCTTCGATCCCAGTGGGACACCCATGAGCCCGGCCGAGGCGGTACGCGGTTTCCTCGACGCGTTCGGCGTGCCGCCGGAACGGATCCCGGCGAACCTGGAGGCGCAGCTGGGCCTGTACCGCAGCCTGATGGCCGACCGGTGCGTGCTGGTGGTCCTGGACAACGCCCGCGACGCCGGCCAGGTGCGGGCGCTGCTGCCCGCCGGCCGCCGATGCGCGGTGGTGGTGACCAGCCGCGATCACCTCACCGGCCTGGTCGCGGCCGACGGCGCCCACACGGTGGTGCTGCCAGTCCTGAGCGGTGTTGAGGCGCGTGACCTGCTGGCCGGGCGGCTCGGCGCGGCCCGGGTCGGCGCGGAACCCGAGGCCGCCGCCGACATCGTCGAACGCTGCGCGAGCCTGCCACTCGCGTTGACCTTGGTGGCGGCCCGTGCCTGCGCCCATCCTGGCTTTCCGCTAGCCGCGCTCGCCGCCGAGCTGAGGGTCGGCGCCGCGGGCTTGGACACGTTCGACAACGCTGATCCGGCAATGGATGTGCGCCAGGTGTTCTCGTGGTCGTACAGGGAGCTGGGTGCCGATGAGGCACGCCTGTTCCGAGCTCTGGGCCTGCATCCCGGACCCGATGTCAGCGTCGCGGCCGCGGCCAGCCTTGCCGCGCTGCAGCGGCCGGCGGCTGGGCGGCTGCTGGCCGGGCTGGCCCGGGCGCATCTGGTCGTGGAACACGTACCGGGCCGGTTCACCTGCCACGACCTGCTACGCGCCTACGCCACCGAGCTGGCGCAGACCGTCGACACCGAAGCTGACCGGCACGCCACCCAACACCGGATTCTGGACCACTACTTGGGGACGGGCTACGCCGGATCAATGCTGCTCAATCCGCAACGCGATCCGATCGTCGCGGTGGCGGCGCAGGCCGGGGTCACCCCCGAGGAGCTGGCCGACCGGGCACAGGCCCTGGCCTGGTTCACCGCCGAGCACGCCGTCCTGCTCAGGGCGGTCGAGCTGGCCGCTGCCAACGGTTTCGAGCTTCACACGTGGCAGCTGGCCTGGGCTCTGACCAACTATCTGCAGCGGCTGGGGCATTGGGACGACCAGATCGCCACCCAGAGCGCCGCGCTGGCATCGGCCAGGCGCTCCGGCGACCACACCGGACAGGCCAGCGCCCACCGGCACCTCGGCCGTGCCTACACCTGGCTCGGCCGGCTCGACCAAGCCCAGACTCAGCTCGAAATGGCTTTGGAATTGTTGCGCCGCTTGGGCGACGAGGCCGCCCAGGCCCATGTCCATCTCGATCTCGGGATGACCTTCGACCGCCAGGCCGATCATCCTCGCGCGCTGGAGCATTCGCAGCACGCACACCGGCTGTTCTGCGCGGCCGGGCACCGCTCCGGGCAGGCCAACGCGCTCAACGCTGTCGGCTGGGAGCATGCGCAGACCGGCGACTACGAAAAGGCGATTGAACACTGCCAGCAGGCACTCGCGCTGCATCGCGAAGTCGGCGACCTGCACGCTCAAGCGGGCACTCTGGACAGTCTCGCCTTCGCCCATCGCCACCTCGGCCAGCATCGGCTGGCGGTCGACTGCTACCAGCAGGCGCTGCAGGTCTATCAGGAGGCCGGCGACCGGTTCTACCAAGGCGAAGTCCTGAGCCATCTCGGCGATGCCCACGCCGCCGCGCTGGACCACGACTCGGCCCACGACGCCTGGGCGCAGGCGCTCGCCATCATGGAAGAACTCGGCCATCCAGACACCGAGCAGGTTCGCTCGAAACTGTCGTGAGTGGACTCCTCACGCCACCGCGGCAGGGCGCAGCCGCCTGGCCGTGTCGCCCAGTCCCAGCTGTCCGTAACTGTTGTCTCCCCAGCAGAAAAGCGCCCCGCTGACACGGATCCCGCAGGTGTGGGTGGCGCCGGTCTGCACCGCCGACCAGGCGCCCTCACCGTTGAGACGCCGCGGGGCGTTGCGCGAGGTCGTGTCGCCGATGCCGAGCTGCCCGAAGGCATTCCAGCCCCAGCAGAATCGGGTGCCGGTGGTGAGCACCGCACACGCCTGAAGGCCCGCAGCGCTTACCACAGCCCAATTGGTGGCGGACGACACCTGCGCCGGGCTTTGCCGGCTGGTGAAATCGCCGACGCCGAGGGCACCTTCGCTATTGTTTCCCCAGCAGAACATCCGGCCGTCCGCCCGGATGCCGCATGAGAAAAACTCCCCCGCCGCCAAGGAACGCCAAGCGCCTTCATTCACCACCCGGATCGGCCGGGTCCGCGTCGTCGAGTCGCCGAGTCCAAGCTGCCCGTCGGCATTCAGACCCCAGCAGTAGCGGTTGCCGTCTGTGCGCAGCCCGCACGTATGATTCAGGCCGGCCGACACCGAGGCCCACGCCGTGCCCACCAAAGCCGGCGCGGCCCGGCCGACGGTGTCGCCCACCCCGAGCCGCCCGAACTCGTTGGTCCCCCAGCAGTACAGCCGTGCGGCGACAGACACGCCGCAGGTGTGGTAGCCCCCGGCGCTCACCGACTGCCACGTCACTTCGCCTGGCGCGGTGGCCGGCTCCGCCCGGTCGTCGAGGTCGCCGAGCCCAAGCTGCCCATCGGTATTGCGGCCCCAGCACCATCGCGTGCCGTCGGTCGTCAGGCCACACGCATGCGAGTAGCCCAACGACAACGAGGCCCAGCTGTCGTCCGTACCGACCTGGGCCGGAATGGCACGGTCCACAGTGTCACCGACGCCGAGCTGCCCATGGTCGTTGCGGCCCCAGCACCACAGCGTCCCGTCCTCAGCGATCGCACAGGTGAAGTTGGCGCCCGTGGCGACCTGCAGCCACACCGCGCTGGCGTATGCGGCCGGTGCGAACACCACGGTCGCAGCCAACGCCGCCACAGCGGCCACTAAACGCCCACGCCAAGCCATGAACCGATCCATGGCACGCATCGTCCACCACGATGGACGCGCTAACCCCCCGCATCAGAAAACGCCGAACATCGCCAGACAACACCGTAGATAATCATCGCTTTCCCCACCCCATTGCGCCGGTCCAAAGTGGTCAATCGCCGTATCTCCCGGCGGCAACGCCACCTCCGTGCGTGGTCACCCCCGACGGCTCCGCCGCCGACCCCGCAAGCGCTAGATCATCCATATATCCGG